>JAHBXK010000055.1 GCA_019636535.1 Phycisphaeraceae bacterium
GATCACGCGGCGCGGGTGGGCGCTGCACCCACCGCCGACGGGGGGGGAGGGGGAGGAATAGGTGAAACATGAAGACGATTGGGATGGCGAGATCAAGGGGTGAACGCACACGCCCATAGTGGTCGCATTCATCGTCACAGTCACGTGATACACTAAGATCCGGCATCGAAAGGAAGCACTACATGCCGACTGATGGACAAGAAATCGACTGGAATGCGGTTATTGCCCGCTGTCTCGCGTACCTCTGCCTGAAACAATCGGAGTTTCGCGACGACACAAAACTCGCCCAAGCAAACTTCCTCCGGTCGCTCGGACTGCCTGCGGAGGACCAAGCGGGTTTAACTGGAAGTACTGCAAACTCACTGCGCGTGCTTGCGCAACAAGCCAACAAGAAGAAGGGCGGTAAGAAGAATGGCAAAGCGAAGTCCAAGCGATGAGGGCACGGCAACGCTGGGCGGCTTCACCGCGTTCGAGTCCCGGTTGCTGAACCTGCTCGCTCTGCGGCTTGTTTCCGAGCGTCAGCAGGCTGAGCAGATCGACCTGCTGACTCGGGCGGGGTTCCGCCCGATCGAAATCGCTGCCTTGCTGGACACGTCTTCGAACAACGTGAGTGTTCGTCTGAACGAGATGCGCAAGGCCAAGAAGGCGGGCAAGCCAAAGGGCACCAGAAAGAAATGAGCCAACATGGCGAAGATTGATCCAAAACTGTTCGCTGCCATCGAATCGAAGACCGGGTTGAGCAAGCCGCAGGTCTACAAACGGATTCAACAGATAACGCAGAGCGACTACCTGCCGCGTCACCTTGCCGCCATCAAGCTCGGTGCCGAAGTTGGCATCGCGATCAACAAGTACGCTAAGCCCGAAGAACTAGGGCAACTGCGGCAGACCGGCAGTCCTGTGGCCCCGCCGCAAGCAGGTAATGGTGTGCCAGCCGCGCCCAAAGCCGCGAACGCGAAAGGCGGGAAAGTGGCTACAAGGAAAGCAGTCAAGGCGACAAAGAACCAAGTGTTTGTTGTCCACGGTCGCGACGGAATCGCCAAAGCCGCTGTGTTCGACTTCCTTCGAGCCGTCGGCGTCACGCCGATCGAGTGGAGCCAAGCGATCCGGATGACGAACAAGCCGTCACCGTACATCGGCGAGATCCTGGACGCGGCATTTTCAAAGGTCCGCGCGGTGGTTGTACTTCTAACGCCTGATGACGTCGCCCAACTTCGTGACGATCTTCTCGGGAGATCCGAACCGGCCTACGAGAAGCGGCTTACGGGACAAGCCCGTCCCAACGTGCTGTTCGAGGCGGGAATGGCGTTCGCCAGCCACCCAGACAAGACGGTCTTGATCCAGTTGGGCAACATCAGGCCCTTTAGCGACATCGCAGGGCGTCACGTCCTGCGCATGACAGATGACGCGAAGCAGCGCAAGGAGTTTGCCGATCGGCTCGAGTTCGCTGGCTGTGATGTGGACACGTCGGGTACTGACTGGTTTAGTGCCGGCAACTTCACAGACCCGGATACTCGCGTGCCCGCTAGGCCGAAGGTCAAGAAGAAGGCCAAGAAGTAGGGAGTCGCCCCCTCCACCTAACCCGTCCGACCGTCCAACTGCGGCGTCCGGTGTTCTTGACCCCGAAACTTGGCCCGGCGTGAGTCAGAGTTGTCTGGGCGGGTTCAGTTTTTGTTCGGCAATCCGACAACTACGCGCAGCGGCAAGAGCTCGCTACAAAACTAGTTAACGCTGGTTGCGACGTGGATACTTCAGACAACGAGTGGGTGTCCGTGCGCAGTGTCACAGATCCATTAGCACGCACAAATGGCAAAGGCAGAAAAAGCACTGGCAGTAGTTAGAAACTAGCTCGCTGTTGTGTCCGTTCAAATTGCGTGTATTAACATATTCCGCTGGCATCGATGTGCCGAACCGTTATTCCACTGGAGACCATGGAGGCCACGATCGATTCAAAATCGTCAATAACAGTTGAATAATGTTCCTCTGCTTTGGTAGGATCGATAGCCAAGCCTTTGAGCACTTCACTCTTGTATCCATCCGAGCTAATTGCAGTCCGAAGCCGAGAAATCATCGGTCCGTAAACAAAATCGAGCCCTTCAATTCGTCGTCCACGCACGGGATATATGGCGAGCAGAAACTGTGCGCTTCGCTCCTGTTGGGACCAGTGGCCCCAATATTCCGTCCAGTTGCTGACTCGGCACCAAGGCCACGGGGTTGTTATGCCGATTCGAGCCACCCTGCCGTCAACAGGCGATAGCAAGTCGCTACCGATAGAGGTGGCGATTCTCTGGCCTCGCCGTACCCAATCGCCTTCCTTGACCAGGATGTTTGATTGCATTCCAGAGAATAGTGCGTCGCCAAACATACCACTGCCGCTTCGAGCGTAATACAACAGGGAACTAAACTGATCGGGACATCGTGGGATGACAACAACGGTGTCATCTGTGTGAAGACCGTCGTACCAGGGTGGGCCGGAAGGTCCGTTCGGATCATCATTAGTGACTACTTCTTTAACGGCGGCGCGAAATGCTTTGACACCCATGACCCGCCGCAAGTTATAGACCCGACCACCAGAATCACTAATAACTAAGTCGCCACGGTCAATCAGCCAGTGCATCAAGAACTGTAAAACGCCAGATGGCGTGTCGACACGTGACAAGTCTAGGGGAAGTTCGTGTAGTAGTTGTCCGAGAAAGCGAACACTGAGCCGTCCTCTGTTTATTGCGTAGACCTTGAGTGGATTAGGAACCATTGGCAAGAGTGGAATGTACGGCCGTGTGCGGTAAGACATGCACAAGTCCTCGTGTAGACAGGTGTCGCCGGCAATGACGCTCTTGCGTTCCGCCGACTGCGGCTCAAGCGGTGAGCGGTCGGTGTGGCTATCGCCTGTCGGTCAATGGTAGTCTGATCCTGATCGTCCGTGTCCGCAGGTCGGATGGGTGGCAAATCGCGCAGCGCGGTGGTCGTGGTGGTTGAATCGTTCGAGCAGGTGCGCGTGGAGTGTGCTGGAGGATGCTCCTCCGCCCCAGCCGGGGCGGATTGGGATTGAGCGATGCATTCCACGGTTTGCGATCGCCGCGGGGCGGTTCGCTCCACCACGCCCTCCACTGGCTACATGCCGTGGCCCGTGTTGGGGGCCGGGGAAGAGGGAAAGGACGGAGAGGACGAATGGGGCGGAGGGGGTCTGGCTTCATGCCCGCGGCCCGCGGTGGGGGTCGGGGAGCGTCCCGGGGAAGCGGAGCGCGTGGCCCTGGCAGTGGAGGCGAAACGAAGCTAGGAACCCAGGGACTTGCAGTCCCTGGGTTCTGGGTCCGGGTGTGAGGTGCGTCAGCGGATGGTTTCGACGACGACGGGGATTCGCAGGCGGTTGAGCCAGCGTTCGCCGGGGGTTGAGCCGGTCCACCAGAGGACGTCGCGCGGGTCGAGGGAGAGCGGGTCGTCCGCGCGGGCGGGTTCGTCGAGTTCGATGAGTTCGACGCCGGTGATGATGGTGGTGGTGGCGGGTTCGCCGTCGATGGCGGCGGACTGTCTGCGGAGGGCTGCGGCGATGCGGTCGAAGGCCTCGGCGTCGGCGGGGAGGGAGATCTCGTAGAGAGCCTCCACCGAGACCCAGCGCTGTGTCGGCGAGGTGAACAGGGGCGATGGGGGAAGCGCGTGGCCGCCGCGGGCGTCGGGTTGAGTGCGCGTGCGCGTCGGCGCAGCCGGGTCGGTGGGTGAGGTGCCTTCGGCGAGTTGCTCGGGCGTGTTGGAGCGCGTGGGCGCGGAGGGTGAGGCGCCGGTGGTGGGGGCGTGGTCGAGGTGGCGAGGGGCCATGAGCGAGGTGTAGGCGGAGGCGAGCGTTGACTCGGGGCGGATGCGCTTGAGCGGGCCGGAGGGGTCTCGCGCCAGGCCGTTGAGCCGGTGGGTCATGCGCTCGGGCTGAGCGGTGGTGACGCGGATGGCGAGCCGGCCCTCGGCCGCGAGTGCCAGGGCGCGCTCCGGGGTGATGGTGGGCGATGCGTCGGACTCGACGGCGGCGTCGGTCGCGTCGAGGGCGCGTGCGAGCGCGAGCGTCTCGGTGGGTGCGGGGTCGGAAGCGGGATCGGTGCGCGAGTCGGCGAGCGTGCCGGCGGAATCGAGCGTTGCGCCGGCGAGCGTGGAGAGGGCGTCGTCGGATCGGACGGGTGAGCGCTCGAAAGCGGGGTTGTTGAAGTCGGTGAAGGCGTCGTTGTGGGCGATGGTGGTGCGAGACTGGCCGGGCCAGGCGTTGCGGACGGACTGGGTGAGGAAGTAGCCGCCACCGACGACCAGGACGAGGCAGGCGGCGACGGCGAGGCCGCGCGCGGGTGTGGAGGTGAGGATCGATCGCCAGGAGCGCGAGGGGCCGAACTGGACCTTGGAGATGGGGATCGGTGCGCTCGCGGCCTGCTCGGCGGCGAGGAGTTCCTGCAGGGCGAGTTCGTTGAGGCGGGACTCGACGCCGCGTGCGAGATCGGTGGGGATGGAGAGGGGCGCGGCGGGTTGCGCGAGGAGCGCTGCGTGGGCGCGGAGATCGGTGAGGAGGGGCTGCCAGGCGGGATCGGCGGCGAGGAGGGACTCGACGCGTGCGAGGTGCTCGCGGCGATCGGCGGTGAGCAAGCGCGGGGGAGAGACGGCGTCGGCGACGTCGGCCTCGGCGACGCCGTGGGGGAGCGGAGGGAAGGAGGGATGGGGACGGTCGGCGGTCATGCTTGCGTGTGCGGTCGAGGGGAGGTCGGGTTGGCTGCGCGGAGGTCGAAGGCTTGTTTGAGAGCGAGACGGGCGCGGAAGAGGCGGCTCTTGACGGTGCCGAGGGCGACGCCGAGGACTTCGGCGATCTGCTCGTATTCGAGCCCCTGCACGTCTCGGAGCACGAGCAGCGCGCGCTGCTCGCCGGGCAGATCGGCCAGCGCCGCGTAGAGGGCGGCGTGTGACTCACTCTGTTCGACGCGGTCGGGGGCGGAAAGTTCCGTTCGTTCGAGGCCGGCGGGGGTTCGGGCGGGGCCGAGGTTTTCGGACCTTGGGGGGGCGTCGGCGTGTTGTAAGGGCTTGCTGGATGGGTAGTTAGCGGTGTCGGAGGTGGAGGGAGCGTCGAGGGACTCGTGTCGGCGGAGGCGCTGGGCGCGGCGGTGGGAGAGGCAGAGGTTGATGGCGATGCGGGTGATCCAGGTGGTGAGTTTGGCCCGGCTGTCGAAGGAGGCGATGTGGCGGATGGCCTGGACGAAGGCGTCTTGGGTGAGGTCGGCGGCGTCGTCGGGGTTGTTGGTGTAGCGGAGGCAGGTGAGGTAGACCGAGTGCTGGCAGCGCTGGATGAGTTGTGACCATGCGTCGCGGTCGGCGGGTCCGCCGCGTTGGAGTCGTGCGACGAGATCGTGCTCGGAGCGGTCGTGGAGATCGGCGAGATCGGCGTGGCCGGGATGGTCGGGGTGGGGAGGGGGCGGGGATGGGGAGTCGGGAGTGGGCATGCCGCGGAGGAGCGGGAGAGCGGGGGGGGGCGGGCTTGGGTGGGGATGAGGAGTGTTGCGCGCGGGATTGTGGGCGCGCGGGCGTCAGGAGAGCAACTGGGAGTGGACGCAGCGGACGTTGAGCGCGGCGGCAGCGCGCTGGGCGGCGAGGAAGGGGAGGTCGTCGGCGGTGGGGGCGAGGGCGAAGAGGGTGCTGCCCGAGCCGCTCATGTGGATGGGGAGCGAGAGGGCGCGCTGGAGCGCGTCGATGAGCGCAGCGAGCTCGGGGACGGCGGAGCGCGCGGCGGGGGTGAGGTCGTTGAAGAGGGAGGCGGGGTCGACGCGGCGGAGTGCACGGGCGCGGTCGATGGCGTTGCGGACGAGGTCTTCGCGCAGGTCGTGCGGGTTGGCGTCGAAGGCGCGGTAGACGGCGGCGGTGGGGCAGCCGAAGGGCGGGAGGAAGAGGAGGAGTTCGGCCGTGGGGACGAGGGCGCGGTGGATGCGCTCGATGCGCTCGCCGAGGCCCGTAACGAGCGCGGGGCGCGGGGAGAGGGGCTCGATGCGGGTGTGGTTGGTGGCGTGGTCGAGGAGGGTGGTGCGGAGGCGGAGGAGGGCGTCTTCGTCGATGAAAAAAGCGATGTCGGAGCCGATGTGCATGGAGAGGTCGCGGAGAGTCTGCGCGTCGGCGGGGAGATCGAAGAGCGCGGCGAGGCCCATGAGGACGGCGGCGGCGTCGGTGGAGCCGCCGGCGAGCCCGCCGCCGGCGGGGATGGTTTTGCTGACGCGGAGGCGGACGGGGAGGGTGCGTCCGGCGTGGTGTTCGAGCAGGCGGTGGGCGCGGAGGGTGAGGTCGGACTCGAGGGGCCATTCGACGGGGCGGTCTTCGGCGGCGGGGATGGACCAGCGCACGTCGAAGTCGCTGGGGGCGTCGTCGGGGAGTCGCTCGAGGAGGACGGAGTCGAAGAGGCGGATGGGCTCGAACCAGGAGGCGATGGGGTGGTAGCCGGTGATGTTGCGGTGGCCGGATTCGGCGAAGTGGTCGGAGGAATTGGGGGGGAGTGGGCGACCGACCGAGAGGCAGAGGTTGACCTTGGCGGGTGCGAGGAGGTGGAGGATTGGTCGGCGCGCGTGTGGGGGCATCCTGATGGAGAGGATGGTGGCGCAGCGCGGTGGTCGGATCAAGGGGCGTGGTTCGCGGGCGTGGTCGGTGTGCAAAAACACAACGAGCCACCGAGTTTCTCGGGGGCTCGAGTGCGACGGGGACCGTGACAGGGGTCGTGTTGTGGCTCGCCCCCTCTTGGAATGCGAGAGAGTGAGTGGCCCTGTCACGCCCCCCCGGCGGAGAGGCTGATGGCCGACGCCGGCCTCTTCGAGCCGGCGGGAAGGCCTCAGCGATGGGGGACGGGTGCTCTGCCCTGCGCGATACGCACCGCCCGAGGGGGCGGTCGACAGATGGAAAGTACCATTCCCTTGTTTCGGTGTCCAGAACGGAACGCCGGAAGCGGGGGTCGGAGGTGCGATTGTGCGGGAGGGGGCATGGATGGGCCGAGAACGGGCTTGTTATCGGACTGGATGGGGGGATGAGATTGTCGGAAGGGGGAGCGGGGGCGGTGGGGCGGGTCGGCCGATAACAGGGGTCCGAACGCATGGAGGGCTCATGGGCAAGACCCGGACGCGGTTGACGTTGGTTGGGGCGGAGGTGCCGGCGGTGGCGTTGGAGGGCGCTGCGGCCGGGGAGCCGCTGTGCCCGACGGCGGCGGAGGAGAAGGTGCTGAGCAAGGAGCGGCTGCTGCGGCTGCGTGATCGCGCGCGCCGGGAGGGGAAGCGCGTGGTGCAGTGCCACGGGTGCTTCGACATCGTGCATCCGGGGCACTTGCGGCATTTGCGGCACGCCAAGACGCAGGGGGACGTGCTGCTGGTGACGATCACGGGGGACGGGGAGATCCACAAGGGTGACGGTCGGCCGCTGATCCCGCAGGAACTTCGCGCGGAGAACCTGGCAGCGCTGGACTGCGTGGACTGGGTGTACGTGGAGCCACGGCCCACGGCCGCTGAACTGCTTGAGGAAGTACAACCGGACGTGTACGTCAAGGGGAAGGAGTACGAGCAGAACAACGACCCACGCTTCGCGTCGGAAAAGAACGCGGTGATCCGCCACGGGGGGAAGGTGGTGTTCTCGTCGGGGGACGTGATCTTCAGTTCCACGGCGCTGATCGCGGCGCTGGAGCGCAGCGTCGATCCGTACCACGCGCGCCTTCGCGAGTTGCTTGAGCGGCCGGACCTCTCGGCGGGCGCGCTGGCGGATTTGTCGGCGCGGTTCCGCGGGAAGCGGTTCGTGGTGGTGGGGGAGGTGATCCGCGATACCTACGTGCTGTGCGATCGACCGGACGTTGCAGGAGAAAGCCCCATCATGACGCTCCGGCCCGTGGATCGGCGCGGGTATGACGGCGGCGCGGCGATCATCGCGCGGCACCTGTCGTCTTTGGGCGCTTCGGCCGTGCTGGTAACGGCCCTGCCGCGTGGCGACGAGGGCGACGAACTGCGGCGGCGGCTGCTGGCCGAAGGCGTGCGCGTGGTGTCCGTGGAGGCGGGAGTGCGCCTGGCCGAGAAGCAGCGGTTCCTCGTGGGCGGGCAGAAAGTGATGAAGCTGGACCTGGTGGATCGGTACGAGTTGGACGAGACGACGTCGCGCGCGCTGGAAGGACTGGCACTGGAGGCGGCGGGCGAGGGGGGGGGCGGCTGCGACGGCGCGATCGTGGCGGATTTCGGGCTCGGGCTGTGGAGCGGGGCGATGCTCGAGCGCTTGTGCCCGGCGCTCCGCAAGCGCGTGGGCGTGCTCGCGGGCGACGTGAGCGGGCGGCGGAGCCACCTGCGGAGCATGCGCGGGATGGACCTGTTGTGCCCGAGCGAGAGCGAACTGCGCGAGGCGTATCACCTGTTCGATGAGGGGTTGGGGTTGCTGGCGTATCAACTGCTGAGCGAGACGAACTCGCGGCACGCGCTGGTGACGATGGGGCCCGAGGGTCTGATCGCGTTCGATCGGTTGCCGGGCGCGGAAGGGAAGAAGCGCGCGGCGGTTGGGGGGGCGGGGGCTGCGAACGGGGGCGACGACGCGGCGTGGAGGACGCGCTTGAAGGCGGAGCACGTGCCGGCGCTGGCGTCGCACGCGGTGGACCCGTTGGGGTGCGGCGACGCGATGCTGGCCACGGCGGCGCTCGCGCTGAGCGTGGGCGCGCCATTGACGGCGTGCGCGCTGCTGGCCTCGGCGGCGGCGGCGGTGCAGGTGCAGCGACTGGGGAATACGGTGGTGAGCGCTGCGGACCTGCGCGGGCATGTGTCGCGGCTGCACGGGGCGCACCTGGCGTACACGCCGCCGGAGGTGGCACAATCGCGCACTGGGCGGCTGAGCGCGGTGACGCGCAGTGCGGGAGTCGGGGCGATCGGGGCGATGGGAGTCTGACGGTGGCGCTGCGGACGGGCGTACCACGGATCGCGTACGTGATGCCGACGCACGACCGTGCGGCGGTGCTGGACGCCACGCTGCGTCGGCTTGCGTCGCTGCCCGCGCACGACGCGGAGGTGGTGATCGTCGACAACGCGTCGGAGAAGCGCGTTGCAGCGCTGTTGCGCGACGGGCTTGGCGGGGTGGAGCGGGGGGAGTTGCGGATGTGCGGCGACGGCGGGTCAGCGCATTCGGGGGCTTCGGGCGGGTCGATCCCGGTGCACGTGGTGCGCAGCGAAGAGAATCTCGGCGCGGCGGGGCGGAACCTGGGCGTGGAGGCGTCGGACTCGTCGTGCGGGTGGGTGGTGATGCTGGACGACGACTCGTGGCCGGAGGCGGAGTGGGCGGAGGCGGGCCGGGGGGGCAGAGAAGGCGGGGCGCGGTTCGGGCTGCTCGAAGCGCTTGCGCGATGGGACGGGGACGCGACGGTTGGCGCGGTAGCTGGCGAGATCGCGCTGGCTCGCGGAGGACGGGAGGCGGGCGGTCTGCCGGAGGTAGTGATCGGGTGCGGGTGCGCCATTCGGCGCGACGTGTTCGTATCGCTCGGTGGGTACGACGCCGCGTTCGGGTATTACGCCGAGGAGTACGACCTGTGCGCCCGGCTGATCGCGTCGGGGCTGCGAACGGTGACCGACCGGCGGGCGCGGTTCACGCACGCGAAGACTCCTGCGGGGCGCGACATGGACGTGATCCTGGCACGGCTGGTGCGCAACAACGGGTGGGTGATGCAGCGGCACGCGCCGGCGTCGGTGCGGACCGCGCAGGTCCGCGCGGTGGTCAAGCGCTACGGACGGATCGCGCGGAAGGAGGGGGCGGAGCGGGGTTGGCGCGAGGGGCGCAACGAACTGATGCGGACACTGCGGGGTCAGCGCCGGACGCCGCTGGACGCGCGCGGATGGGATCGGTTCATCGGCAAGGCCGCAGCGCGCCGGGGCTTGCTCGCGGCGTGGGCGGAGCGTCCGTTCAGCAGCGCGCGGCTGGTGCGCGAGGGGAAGGGGACGGACGTAGTGCGGGAGCTGCTTGAGGAGATGGGCGTTCGCGTGTTGGAGGGCGTTCCGGGGGAGCCGGCCGAAGCGCTGGTGGTGGGAACGCTGAGCCCGGGGCCGATGTGGGACGGCGTAGCAGCCGAGAGAGTCGCGAATCCGCAAGCGCGCGTGCTGCCGCCGTGGCGTGCGGACGCGGAGGATGAGCAGGCGCGGGTGGGATCGACGGTGACCTCGATCGCGGCGGCGTGAGGCTCAGGCGGTGGCGGGCATGCCGGGGGTCTGGCCCGGCGCGGCCTTGCCG
>JAHBXK010000056.1 GCA_019636535.1 Phycisphaeraceae bacterium
TCGATGGGTCGCATGCCGGTGAGCAGCTGCAGGTTCACGAGCACGCGGAGTTCGAACGGCAGGTGCCGGCAAGAGCGACGGAGGATCGATCGCTCGACCGCCTCGACGGTGCGTTCTTCGCGGAGCGGTGTCGATCGTCCGACCACGCCGCGGCCGCGGCGGAGCGGCCGGACGGTCCTCAGTCTGCCGATCAGGTCCTCCGTGATGATCTCCTCGCTGACGCCGAAGGCGAACATCCGGACCGCGATCGCGACGTACTCGTTGATGGTGGCGCGTGCCCAGCGTTGCCCGGGGTGTGCCGCGAGCCATCGCTGGAACATCTTCAACCAGAGCGGGCCGACCTCGTCGAGCCGCGTGCCGGCGAGCCCGGCGGCGTGGATGAGCCGGACGACGATGCGGACGTTGGCCATTGACTGGGTCGGCCGACCGTGCTTGCGGTAGATCACCGACGCCTCGGCCATGAACCGCCCGGCCAGGTCGGCGACGGTGCCGAGCTCGGCGGGCGCCTTCGGGGCTCGGTCGTGCCCGTTCACGATCTCGCGGTAGGCGTGCATTGCCTCGTGCGAACCCCACGGTCCGAGGCGTCGCTTCTTGCCCTGGATCAGCACGTACGCGACCGGCGACCGGCCCGCGGCCGTGAGCTTTCGCATGGGTGGGAGCGGTCGGGACTTGGGGGCGGAGCGACGACCGTCAGGTCGCACCGCGACCGACAAGGTCGGAGGTAGGTCATGCATGCCGGGGCTCACAAGTCGAGCACCCGCAGGCGGTTGAATGCGAATCGGGGTGAGAGGATTTGAACCTCCGACCTTCTCGTCCCGAACGAGACGCGCTACCAAGCTGCGCTACACCCCGTCTGTCTGGCTTATCCGCCAACCGATTCCATCGCTCGATCCATCAACCGTGTTCCCAAACCGCGTCGAGAGAGTCACATATCGGCAATCCGAGCGAGGACGATGATACGCCCCGCCAGTCCTTTGGGCGAATCGAGTCGGTTCAATGCCGTACCGCCAGACCGACCAGGGCCGGCATCCGGCACTCGGCGGCTCAAATCGCGGTCATTGCTCGCCGACCGTGCTCGCCGGGAAGGTGGGCCTGATGGTGTACAGGTTGTCCGAGCGAGTCCCCGGGTCTCCATCGCCGCCCGCGGAATAGAAGTACGGCCGGCCCCCTGGGCATAGGCCCTCATCCGCATCGCCGATCGCGCTCGAGTTCGTGGACGGATTGAGCGGCCTGATCGATCGCGAGTAGCGCTTGCTCGATGGAGCGCCCGTGCCCGCCGCGACCGACACTTCCAACTCGGTTCCGTTCCGCGCACCCACCGCGCTCCACGAGCCACCGGATTGGGTAAACACCGGCCCAAAGCCGCCGTCGTATCGAGGGTGCACCATGCGCAGCGGACGCCCGTGCCCATCGAGAATGGTGATCCCTTGGATCGCGTCCCCGGCCGAGTCGCGAGGTGAAGGTTGCCCATTGTGCGCAGCGGAGACAATCGGGCCACGCCGAACAAGCCGCGTGTCGAGCGCATTGATCGCCGAGTCGACGCCGACCGACTCGCGTGCGGCAAGCAGAAAGAGAGACACGCTGGGCTCGGCCGGGTTCTGCTCCCCATACGAGAATCCGCCGGGCAGGTCCGCGGGTCGCACGCGCGCATCGATGATCGGGTACACAAAGTCCTGACCGTCAACATACCTGCTCGGGGTCTTGCCGTCGAAGTCCGCCTGGAAACTCGTCAGCATGGTGTCAAGCACCCGGATTGCATCGACGGTCTGCCGGTCTTTACCGCCTTGCGTCACGCGACCGGCCAGCACCAGGCCGATCGCCGACAGGATCGCGATGATCGCGATCACGACCAGCAACTCGACGAGCGTGAAGGCCCGCTCCGGATGTTTCAACGCGGCAGGCAATCTAGCCAACCTTGCTCGGAACCGCTCGCTCCGCATGGATTCGTGCGCGGTGTGGGGGAATCTCATCGGGGGGTCATCCTGCGCAAAGGTGTTCGAAGACTCAAATCACCAAACCAGCGAGATCGTCTCATAACGTCGGTGAGACTCGACACCAGCCTTCCCAACAGAAGCATAACACAAATTCGCACGGCTGCACGGCTCACAAACCCATACGCCTCCGATCGCGTACGGATTCTCCGCTCTCAATACGTCGGCGATGGCCAGATCCGGCACTTAGCCGCGGTCGTCTTGCTTGTCGATCGGCCCGCCCGCCTGGGCGTTCATGCCCTCTCCCGTGCAGGTGCCATCCGGCCGGTTGCAGCACTTCTTGTACTTGCGCCCCGACCCTTGCGGGCAAGCGTCGTTCCGGCCATACCGCTTGTCGGACTTGACGACCGGCTGTGCCCGCTCACCGTTCGTCCCGGCCCGCTGCGCTGCCTCCAAGTCTCGTTGGGCCTGATCGCTCATGGACTTAAGTGAGTCGATCGCCGGACCGCCGCCCGAACCCAAGGCCGCTGAGCCTGCTCGGTCAGACGACGTGGGTGCAGTGCCCGCCCCCGAGGTCGGTATGTCCAAGCCCGGTCCCATGATCCCGGCCAGTCCTGTGGCCGTGCCCGAAGCCGCGGCCCTACCCCCGGAAGGTGGAGTGTACAGGCCTCCAGATGGGTTCGAGATCGGGGTCGAAACCACGCTTGCCCGAGGAGACGAATCGACGGACGGCGCTGCTTGGGGCGGTGGGGTTTGTCCGCCCGGACGAGGCGCCTGCGGCGCACCGATCTGTGGAGTCAACTCGATCTTGAAGATCAGGTCCGTCACACGATCGCGGATCGTCTCGAGCACGCCGTTGAACAGTCGGGAACCCTCCCGCTTGTACTCGATCCGCGGGTCCTGCTGGCTGAAAGCCCTGAACCCGATGGAATCGCGGAGTTGGTCCATCGAGTACAGGTGGTCCTTCCACGCCGTGTCGAGCGTCTCGAGCAGCATCGTCCGCTCCATGTAGAGCAGTTCGGCACGCATGATCGATTCGACGCGGGCGCGGACTGCATCATCGCGCTCCTGGCCCTCAAGTCTGCGCACTTCATCAGGCAGCGTGATGGAGAAGCGAGACTTGAAGTGCGCCTGCAGATCGTCCCAGGTCTTGCAAGCGAGCGCTTGCTCGACAGCCTTGTCCAACTCGCCTGACTCGACGAACCGTTCAGAGGCATCCAGCAACTGCTGCCGGCACTGCTGCGGCGGTGTCCGCATCATCGTCTCGGCTGTCCACCCCAGGGCGAAGCGCTGGTTGGCCCAGTTGACAAGGCTCTGCGCCCCACCGGCCGGATTCTGCCGCATGAGTTGCATCGTCATGTTCATCGCAAAGTCGACCGGGTACTGCACCTCCCGTTTGCGGTAGAGTTCTTCGGCCTGACGGACGATGCCTGAAGACACCGCCTCGCGCCCCCTGTCTGTCGTGGTTCGAAGTACCTCGGACGGATCGATCTTGATGCCGAACTTGGTCTCGGCCCAGCGGGCCAGTTCGCCCGCGCCGTATGCGGGATCGGCGTACCGGTTCAGGCCCGAGAGATCGGCGACGGCGATCCGCTGCGCAGCGGCCTGTTCAAGCGCCGACTGAATCTCCCGGCGTTGACCGGCGCCCTTCTCCCTCAGTTCGTTGGGACTGAACTCGACTCCGAAGTGGCTCCGCGCCCAGCGTGCCAGCCCCTCGGCGTCGAAGTCAACCTCGAACTCGCTTCCCTCGGTCGGCAGGTACTCGCCAAGCGTGACCGAGATCTGGGCGCGGTATTCGTCCACGGCGTCTTTACGGATGCGGTTCTGGAGGTCGTCGCTATCGAGGCCCCGAAGCCGGTCGGGCTCGATCGAGATGTCCAACTCGCGACGGACAAACTCCGCCGCGCACTGCGCCGCGTAGTCCCGGTCCAGGTACGTCGCCACGGCGTCCTCAACCGAGTCGGCGATGTAGTCCATGATGATCCCTCGCACGTCGCGACCCTCGAGCACACGCTGCCGGAGCCCGTAGAACGAACGGCGCTGGTGCTCCATGACCTCGTCGTAGTCGAGGATGTTCTTGCGGACCTGGAAGTTGCGCTCCTCGACCTTGCGTTGCGCACGCTCGATTTGCTTGCTCAGCATGGGGCTCTCGATCGCGTCCCCCTCCTTCATGCCGAGTTTCGAGAGCATCCAGTTGACCTTGTCGCCCGCGAACAGTTTCATCAGGTCGTCCTGCAACGAGACGAAGAACCGGCTGGAACCGTTGTCGCCCTGCCGACCTGAGCGTCCGCGCAACTGATTGTCGATGCGCCTCGACTCGTGCCGCTCCGTGCCGATCACGTGCAGGCCGCCCAGATCTTCGACCGATGTGAACCACCGAACGCGGTGCAGCAGGAACCGGCCATTGCGGTCCAGCTCGGTGCGGAGCGTGTTGAGATCGAACCCCTCGATCTTCCCGGGGTGCAGCCAGGTGTACTTGACGGCCCAGTGCTGGAGCAGCCCGCGTTCAAGATCGGCGTACTCCATCTTCTCGACTTCGTGCTTCGGCAGATCCAACTCACGTGCGCCGATCTTTCGGAAGATGTTCTCTCGAACCTGCTCGTCGGTGGCCTCGACGGTCAACTCGCGCGAGCAAATGCCGCGCTTCAGCCAGTGATCCAGGATCGTCTCGCGAGTGACCGAGCCAAGCTTGATGTCCGTGCCGCGGCCGGCCATGTTTGTCGCGATCATGACAGCGCCGAGTTGGCCCGCGTTTTCGACGATGTGCGCCTCGCGCTCGTGCTGCTTGGCATTGAGCACCTCGTGCTTGATGCCGTGCTTGCTCGATAGCATGCGGGAGAGCGTCTCGCTCTTCTCGACGCTCGTCGTGCCGACCAGCACCGGCCGCCCGGCGTCGTGGAAACTCTTGATCTCGTCAACAATGAAGTCCCACTTGTCCTTCTCGCTCAGGAACATCATGTCGTCGAAGTCGGCGCGAACGACCGCGACGTTCGTGGGAATCGCCACCACGTCGAGCCGGTAGATGTCGTGGAACTCCTGTGCTTCAGTGTCCGCGGTGCCGGTCATGCCCGCCAACCGCTTGTACATCTTGAAGAAGTTCTGGATCGTGACCGTCGCGACGGTCTGTGTTTCCTGCTTGATCGGCACCCCCTCCTTGACCTCGCACGCCTGGTGCAGTCCGTCCGACCACTGGCGGCCGACCATCGGGCGGCCCGTGTTCACGTCCACGATCACGATCGACGGCTCCATCCGGCCAGTCTGGGGGTTCTCGGTGGGCATGACGATGTAGTCGCGGTCGCGCTGATAGACGACGTGGGCGCGAACGGCCTGCTCGAGCAAGTGCGGCAGGTCCATGTTCTCGCCGACGTAGAGCGAGCCGACGCCTGCCAGCCGCTGGGCCTCGGCGATGCCGTCGTGCGAGAGGCTCACGCGCTTCTTGTCCATCTCCACTTCGTAGTACTGAGTGTGCTTCGCCCGCTCTCGCTCGAGTTCGGGCAGCGTCGACTTGAGTTGTCGCAGTTCCTCCTGAAGAGCCGGGATCTTGGCCTTATCGCGGGCGTTCCGGATGTCACCCTCGATCCCGCGAATCCGCTGCGTGCACTGCCGCACCGCATCGTCCGCGGTCTGGTAGGGCTTCTGCTTGGCCACGAGTTGCCTGGCCAGCCGGTCGGCCATGTCGTACCTCGGTGCATCCTCGTGCGCAGCGCCCGAGATGATCAGGGGCGTCCTTGCTTCATCGATCAGGATCGAGTCAACCTCGTCGACGATCGCGAACTCGCGCCGACGCTGCACCTGCTGATCGACCGATCGCTTCATGTTGTCGCGCAGGTAGTCAAAGCCAAACTCCGCCGTGGTCCCGTAAACGACCGAGCAGCGGTACATCTCCCGCTTCACCTGCTCGGGCTGCATGTGCATCGGGTGGATGGCACCGACCGTCAGACCCAACGCCCGGAAGTACGGATAGGTCCAGTCACGGTCACGCTGCACGAGATAATCGTTCACCGTCACGACGTGGACCTTCAGTCCCTCGATGCAGGCGAGATAGCACGCCAGCGGACCGACGATCGTCTTGCCCTCACCAGTCTTCATTTCGGCGATCTTGCCGTTCGAGAGCACCATGCCGCCGATCAACTGAACGTCGAAGGGCCTCGCCCGGAAGGGCGGCTTGCTCTTCGGACACACGGCCCGAACGGCCTCGTAGAACTCGGGCGGGATCTCGACGTACATCCAAGGCTGGATCGGCTCGGTGCACCCGAGAAACTCGTCACGCTCATCCGACACCGCGTTCGCCGGGGGCTGGCCTCCGGGAAGCGATCGCGGGTCCAGCGTCCGCGGCAGGACGACCGGCAACTCCGCGATCCGAGCCAGAATCTGCTCGTGCATCGCGCGGACCTCGGCGGACAACGCTGTGACGTCGAACTGCTCGACCAGCCGGGGGTTGAACACGTTGCGGATGCCGACCGCGCGGTCCATCGCTTCTCTCGCAACCGCGAATGCTTCGACGAGAAGGTCGGGCGCCTTGGCGCCGGCCTCGGCGCGAACGCGAAGCTCGGCGTACTTGCCGCGGATCTGTTCGTCCGTGAGCCGTCGCGTCTGAGCCTCGAGCGCGTTGATCGCTTCAACCCGCTGCGTGTAGCGCTTGACGAAGCGCTCGTTGCGTGTGCCGATGATTCGATTCAGGATGGGGCCGATCAGCGGGATTCCGCTCTCAGCGCTGGAAGTCTTGGGCATGGTCTTCGTCCGTTTCGATCGACCGCGCGTGGTGCTCCACCGCGGAAGCGCCGGGATCAAGTCCCGGTCGGATGTGTGTGGGAGATGTTCAGGAACGGCGCTCTCGTTGAGCCTCATTGATCGGCCATCGTGCCGGAACGGCTCTCGCGCAGTGACTCGATCACTCGGCGAGCATCCGGCACGTGCATGGTCATGTGCGCTGCGCGCTCGGCAGTCAGGCAGGAACGGAGCGAACCCGAACGACTTCGGGATTCGCGGCTCTCGCGCAGCGGAAAACGCGGTCAGGCCCGCACGGGCGGAGGTAGATCCAACACCCGATCGCCCAGAAGATGGACCATCGGCCTGAAGGCGGTTGGACTGACTCCGCCATCGCCGAACGGAACACCGCACACGGTCGGCAGTGGGAGCGGAACTCGATCGAGCGACCGCGACGCATTTGGGCGGGTGCGACGGAGCACCCGCTCGCTGCGAGGAGAAGTATCCTCGGCCCGGACGACTTCAACCGACAATCCCTGCCCCGTCCGGTCCCGAGTCAATTCGCCACGCGCTTGCGCAACCGGGCTCAGGAGCGCTGGGGACGTGGCCACGGCCATCATCACCAACACAAGCAGGGTCGTTCGACCCACAGCCTGCGACCGCTGTGCAGCGGTCCAGCTCTGAGCGAGTTGTCGGCCTCCTTGGCGCATGTCGCGTAACTGTATCGGCAATGAACTCACCCCGACGAAACACCGCTCCGGCACAGTTTCTGATACGTTTGCGGCCGGATGCGGTTTGTTCGCAGCCGGATGGCAATCCACCCCGTACCGGGGGCTTCAATAGCCTGTCGATCGACGCTCGCCGACAGTTCCGGCTGGGGGTTGGTTGTTGAAATCTTTATACGCCTTGCTCGCCGGATCGTGACCGGATATTCTGCGTCCCCTCGTAGGTGACGTCCGATAGACATCGGGCACCTGCGGGGTGCCAGGCGTTCAGCGAATCCGACCAACCAGAATCGAGCCATACTCACGGCGTTTGGGCTAAGTGCCTAGTTCGCATGGTGTTACGTCGATTTGATCGGCCGGATGCGAGAATGGACTCTCGGAAAGCGGCCGACCGCCGCGAGGAACGGAAAGGATGCCAGCCAACATGCTCACCAATCGCCAGGTGCTGCCCGAGACGCGTTCTTCCATCACCCATAAGTTCGCGATCGGTGGCCACGAGGGCTACCTGACCGTCGGTCTCCACCCGGACGGTCGTCCGGGTGAGATCTTCATCAAGATGGCCAAGGAAGGCTCAACGATGAGCGGCATGTGCCAGGCCTTCTGCCGGGCCTTCTCGCTCTCGCTGCAGTACGGGCTTTCGCTGGACGACGCGGTCGTTCGCTTCAAGGGCATGCGTTTCGAGCCGATGGGCCACACTTCCAATCCCGATGTGCCCGAGTGTTCGTCGATCGTGGATTACGTTGCCCGGTTTCTCGAGGCGAACTTCGGCCAACCGCACCGATGCGCAGGGACGACTTCCACGCTCGCCCACTCAACCGTTCAGAAGTGCGCTTGCTGAGCGAACGTCGCTGATGGAGCAATGAGCGAACAAGGCCCCGGTCACCACCGACCGGGGCCTTCCTGTCAATCCAAGATCAACCCGCGGTCTCAGCGAATCCCGTCCTTCTCGGCCATCATGCGGATCATGTCCACGCAGCGTGCCGCGTACCCCGCCTCGTTGTCGTACCACGAGACGACCTTGAAGAAGCGATCGTTCAACTGAATCCCGGCCTTCGCGTCGAAGATGCTCGACCGACGGTCGGAGATGAAGTCGCTGGACACGACCTCCTCCTCCGTGTATCCGAGCACACCCCGCATCGGCCCCTCGCTCCACTTCTTCATCGCCGTGTTGATCGCCTCCAGACTCGTGGGCTTGCTCGTGCGGAACGTCAGATCCACGCACGAAACGTCCGCGGTCGGGACGCGGAAAGACATGCCCGTGAGTTTCCCCTTCAGCGCGGGGATGCACAGCGTCACGGCCTTGGCGGCCCCCGTGCTCGCGGGGATGATGTTCATGTAGGCGTTCCGCCCGCCGCGCCAATCTTTCTTGCTCGGTCCGTCTTGGGTGGGCTGCGTCGCCGTCGCCGCGTGCACGGTCGTCATCAGCCCCTCTTCCAGGCCGAACTCGTCGTGGATCACCTTGGCGATCGGCGCCAGGCAGTTCGTGGTGCAGCTCGCGTTCGAGACCACCGTGTGCTTCGCCGGGTCATACGACTCGTGATTCACCTTGAAGCACATCGTCGGCACCTGCGCCGGCTCGCTCTTGGTCGGCGCGGAGATGATCACGCGCTTGCACCCGCCCCCGGCGATGTGGGCGCTGGCCTTCTCGAAGTCGGTGAACAGCCCGGTCGATTCCAGCACGTACTGCACGCCGAGGTCCTTCCACGGCAGTTTCGCGGGGTCCTTCTCGGCCATGGTCCTGGTCGTGTAGCCGTTGACCGTGAACGATGTTTCGGTTGCCGAGGTCTGGACTTCCTCACCGCGCAGGCGGAACCGCCCGTGCATGGTGTCGTGTTTGAGCAGGTACGCCAGGTTGTCGGCGGGCACCAGGTCGTTCACCGCCACAACCTCGACGCCCTGCTCGGCGGCGATGCGATAGACCAGACGACCGATGCGGCCGAAGCCGTTGATGCCGATGCGGATGGGCATGTTGCACTGACTCCTTGCTGTTGACGTGCGGATGGACGGCAAGCGTAGTGGCGTTCGGCCGGGGTTGGAGGCTCCCCGACGCGCTGAGCCCCGTTGCGGCTCAACGGGGGCACGGCGGGGGCCGGGCTTGACCCGCGCAAGGGAGGGGTTAGGCTTCCTTCCCAGCGCAACGGCCGGATCGTCCGTCCGACCCGTCGATCGACGGTCTCTGATGGCCGATCCACCGAACCCGCCGGGCGGTCTGGCCGATGTTGACAATCAGAGACAAGGCCCCAACG
>JAHBXK010000057.1 GCA_019636535.1 Phycisphaeraceae bacterium
GGTGGACCGGAAGGTGAACCGGTTCATCCGGGCCAAGCGGCGGCTGATCGAGGTGCTCACCGAGCAGAAGCAGGCCATCATCACCCACGCCGTCACCAAGGGCCTCAACCCCCACGCCCCCCTCAAACCCTCCGGCATCGACTGGCTTGGCGATGTGCCGGAGCATTGGTCCGTCGCTCGCGCGGGTAGCGTCGCGGAGTTCATCTCAACCAAAGCACACGAGCAGTTCGTTGAGGATGACGGCGAGCACATCTGCGTGACCGCGCGTTTCGTCTCCACCGATGGGCGCAGCTTCCGCCGCTGCACGAAGAACTTCAGCCCCGCCCAGCGCGGCGACGTACTCATGGTGATGAGCGATCTTCCTCGCGGCCGCGCTCTGGCCCGTGCGTACTTCGTGAACGATGACAAGAGTTACGCGGTCAACCAGCGGGTGTGCATCCTTCGTCCCAAGCGCGTGAATCCTCGCTACCTTGCCTTCGCCGCCAACCGGCATCCCGAGTTGTTGGCCCAGGACGACGGCTTCAACCAGACTCACTTGCCCAACGCCGCCTTCAAGATCATGCGTTTGGCGCTCCCGCCGCTGACCGAGCAGACGCAGATCGTCGAATCGCTCGTCCACACTACGAGCGCCATCGACGCAACCATTGAACGCACCGAGCGCGAGATCGACCTGATCCGCGAATACCGCACGCGGCTGGTGGCCGATGTCGTCACGGGCAAGGTCGATGTCCGCGCCGCCGCCACGGCTCTTCCCGACGAGCCCCCCCCCTCCACCCCCGCCGGGGAGGAGTTCGCCCCCGCCGAGGACGACGATCCGGGAGCCGAGGCCGATGGGGACGACCCCGCCGAGCACACCCCCGAGGAGGTGGAGGCATGAACTACAACTCGGCCCGCGCGCTCGAGTTGCTGCGAGCCGGCACCGGTGACCCTCGGGCGGAGTTTCGCGAAGGGCAGGAGGAGGCGATACGGCACGTGGTTGAAGGCCGCGGTCGCCTGCTCGTGGTCCAGCGGACGGGCTGGGGCAAGAGCTCGGTGTACTTCATCGCGACCAAGCTGCTCCGCGAGGCGGTCCTGGGGCCGGCGTTGCTGGTGTCGCCGTTGCTCTCGCTGATGCGCAACCAGATTCAGTCGGCCGAGCGCATGGGTGTACGGGCGGAGACGATTCATTCTGACAATACCGCAGCGTGGGATGAGATCGAAGCGCGGATCGGCAGAGATGAGGTTGACATCCTGCTGATCTCGCCGGAGCGGCTCGCCAACGCGCGGTTCGGGGAGCGGGTGCTCGCCGCGATCGCGGGGCGGGTCTCGCTCCTGGTCATCGACGAGGCGCACTGCATCTCCGACTGGGGGCACGACTTCCGCCCGCAGTACCGGCTGATTGGACGAACGCTTCGGGCTCTGCCCGGGAATCTGCGCGTCCTCGCGACGACCGCGACGGCGAACAACCGTGTGATGGACGACCTATCGCAGGTGCTGGGCCCCGGCCTGACCGTGTTCCGAGGCGAGCTCCATCGGCCAAGCCTGACGCTTCAGACGATCCGGATGCCCGGTCAGGCCGAGCGGCTGGCGTGGCTCGCCGAGCAACTGCCTCGGATGCCGGGCAGCGGCATCATCTACACGCTCACCGTTCGGGACGCGCATCTGGTCTCCGACTTCCTCCGGTCCGGCGGGATCTTGGCCGATCCGTACACGGGTCAGTTGGATGAACGAGCCCGAGTCGATCGCGAGCAAGCCCTGCTGGAGAACCGTGTCAAGGCATTGGTCGCGACCACGGCCCTGGGCATGGGGTATGACAAGCCAGACCTGGCCTTCGTGATTCACTACCAGATGCCGGGCTCGGTCGTTGCATACTACCAGCAGGTTGGACGGGCTGGGCGGAGACTCGACGATGCGTACGGAGTCTTGCTGAGCGGCGTCGAAGAGGCGGACATCAACGACTTCTTCATCGAAACCGCATTCCCAACCAGAGAACATGTGAATCAGATCCTGGCCGCTCTCGCCGGGGCACCCGCAGGGCTCTCTGTACCAGAACTTCTCTCGGTGGTCAACGCCCGAAAGGGCGAGATCGAGAAGGCGATCCAGCTGCTTGCACTCGAGTCGCCGTCGCCGATTGTCAAGGTCAATTCGAGGTGGACTCTGACCGCAGCGGAGTTGGGAGAGGGGTTCTGGGCGCGAGCGGCCCGGCTGACAGAACTCCGCCGGACCGAACAACAACAGATGCAGGAGTATGTGGCCCGCACGGATGGGCACATGCGGTTCTTGGTTGAAGCGCTCGACGGCGACGCGAGCGGGATTGGGCCACCACGGCTCCCCGTGCTGCCGACGACAGTCCAGCCCCAGACCGTTCAGGCCGCGTTGCAGTTCCTTCGCCGGACTGACCTTCCAATCGAGCCGAGGAGGCAATGGGTTGCGGGCGGCTTTCCGGTCTTCGGACTACGGGGGAACATCCCGGTGACCCACCGCGCCCAGATCGGGCGTGCGTTGTGCATGTGGGGCGACGCGGGCTGGGGAGAACTTGTCCGCAAGGGGAAGCGCGAGAACCACTTCAGCGATGAACTCGTGATTGCCTCGCGCGACTTAGTTGCTCGTTGGGACCCAACGCCAGCACCGGCGTGGGTCACCTGCATTCCGTCTCGCCGGCATGCGCAACTCGTGCCAGATTTTGCGCGGAGGCTTGCCCAGACCCTTCGCCTTCCCTTCCTCGACGCGCTGGTGAAGACTGACGAACGTCCGGCCCAGAAGACCATGGCAAATAGCGCGATGCAGGCAAGAAACGTTGACGGGGCCATCTCGTTGGCGGATGGTGTCACATTGCCATCTGGGCCGGTCCTTCTGATTGACGATATGACGGACTCACGGTGGACGCTTACCGTTGCGGCGTGGCTGCTGAGGGCGGGCGGTGCGGGCGAGGTTTGGCCTTTGGTGCTCGCTCAGGCAGGAGGCGGCGATTGACCGGCGATGTGTCAGCAAATACGAAGGCGATACTGCTGCTGACGGCACCCCTGCTCGTCGGCAGGCCCCGCGAACCGGCGGCGCTCATCACACAGGGCGAGTACAAGCGGGTCAGGCTCCGGCTTGCGGAACTGTGCAAACAACCAGCTGACCTACTGGGCTCAGACGCGGAAACGCTGGCCGAGGAAATGGCCGACCTGATCGCGCCACCGAGATTGCATTCGCTCTTGGCACGCGGCTTCCTTCTTGCCCAGGCGATCGAGCGGTGGCACAGTCGAGCAATTTGGGTCATAAGCAGGGCGGACGCGGCCTACCCAAAGCGTCTAAAGGATCGACTGAAGGATGATGCTCCACCCGTGTTGTACGGATGCGGCGACGAGGGACTGCTGGACCGAGGCGGGCTGGCGGTCGTCGGGTCTCGTGCTGCCGACCAGGAACTTCTGGAGTACGCGGCTGTCGTCGGAAGGCTTGCGGCCAAGGCGGGGATGAACATTGTTTCCGGCGGCGCGAAGGGCATCGACCGCGCGGCCATGAGCAGTGCGCTCGAAGCCGGCGGTGGGGTTGTCGGTGTGCTTGGCGACAGCTTGGAGAGCGCGGCCATCAATCGGGAGACGCGAGAGTCGTTGCTCCATGGCAAGCTGGTACTCGTTTCATCGTTTGACCCGCTGGCCCCGTTCTTTGCGGGCCATGCGATGCAACGGAATAAGGTGGTGTATGCGCTGGCCGATGCCGGGCTCGTCGTGAACGCCGACAAGGGCAAGGGCGGCACGTGGACGGGAGCGGTCGAGCAGCTCAAGAAGTACCGCGTCGTGCCCGTGTTTGTGAGGGCGACGGGGGCGGCGAGCGAAGCGCTGCGTGCACTCGCTGGGATGGGAGCTCAAGCCTGGCCGGAGCCGAGCGCACCGGACGAGCTCCGGTCGGCCGTCGCGAGCCAGCCGGTAGCGGCGTCGAAACGGGAGGGGTTCCTCTTTGACGACAGTCTTCGCACGCCGTCCCTAGAGATTCCCGCATCGGTCGCCGTGACAGCGTCGCCAGCCGAGGCGCTCTTCAGCACCGCACGCGCCTTGCTGGTCGGGGTTTTGGAGACGCCGAAGTCCGAACAGGAGATCGTGGCGGAACTTGGGACCGTCAAGTCACAGACTTCCGCCTGGTTGAAGCGATTGGTCGCCGAGGGGGCAATCACGAAAAAGGGGAGGCCCGCCAAGTACGCGATAGTTCGAGGGTCGACAAGGATGCCATCGATCCCTTCGCCATCGGAACTCCCACGACGGAAGGGGGTTGCGAAGTGACGACGGACACCTCCGAGCGTGGTCTCGAATCCCTCATCGTCGACTCCCTCGTGAACGACGCGGGCTACGCGCGCGGCAACGCGGCGGACTTCGACCGTGAGCACTGCGTGGACTGGCCGACGCTGCTTGGTTTCCTCAAGGCCACGCAGCCCGAGAAGGTGGCCAAACTCGATCTCGATGCCGGCGGGGATGGGGGCGGCCCCAAGCGGACGAAGTTCCTCGCCCGACTGACCGGCGAGATCGCCAAGAGGGGCGTGGTGGATGTGCTTCGCAAGGGCGTGAGCGACGGGCCGGTGTCGCTGGACCTGTTCTACGGCACACCGCACGCCGCCAATGCTGCCGCTGTCGAAAAGCACGCGCAGAACGTGTTCACCGTCACGCGGCAGGTGCGCTTCAGCCCGGATGAGCGGGCGCTCTCGCTGGACGTGGTGATCTTCATCAACGGTCTGCCGGTGGCGACGTTCGAGCTCAAGAACCGCCTGACCAAGCAGACCGTCGATGACGCGGTGCAGCAGTACAAAAACGACCGCGACCCGCGCGAGAAGCTCTTCGAGTTCGGGCGGTGCCTGGTGCACTTTGCCGTCGATGATCAGGAGGTGCGGTTCTGCACCCAACTCAGGGGCAAGGACTCTTGGTTCCTGCCGTTCAACAAGGGGTACAACGACGGCGCGGGCAACCCGCCGAATCCAGATGGCCTGAAGACCGACTACCTCTGGAAGCAGATCCTGATCAAGGACGGGCTGACGGACATCATAGAGAACTACGCGCAGGTCGTCGAGACCAAGGACACCAAGACGGGCCGGAAGAAGAGCCAGCAGATCTTCCCGCGCTACCACCAGCTGGACGTGGTGCGGAAAGTGCTCGCGGATGTAGCGGCGCACGGCGTCGGCAAGCGGTACTTGATCCAGCACTCGGCGGGCAGCGGCAAGAGCAACTCCATCGCGTGGCTGGCGCACCAATTGATCGCCCAGGAGAAGGACGGGAAGCCGATCTTCGATTCGGTCGTGGTCATCACCGACCGCCGCATCCTGGATGAGCAGATCCGCGAGACGATCCGCAAGTTCGCGCAGGTGTCGGCCGTGATCGGCGCGGTTGGCACCGGGACGGAGTCAAAGACCAAGCAGCTCACCAAGTTCCTCGCGGACGGCAAGAAAATCATCATCAGCACGGTCCAGACCTTCCCGTTCGTTCTCGACGAGATCGGAAGCGACCACCGGGGCCGGTCTTTCGCCATCATCATCGACGAGGCCCACAGCAGCCAGGGGAGCCGCACCTCGGCGAAACTGAACATGGCGCTCTCCGCCGCGGACGACGTCGATGAGGAAGCGAGCGTTGAGGACCGGATCAACGCCATCATCGAGCAGAAGAAAATGCTCACCAATGCGAGTTACTTCGCGTTCACGGCCACACCCAAGAACAAGACGCTCGAAGTCTTCGGCGAGCCGTACACCGTGGGGAACGTCGTCAAGCACCGCCCCTTCCACGCCTACAGCATGAAACAGGCGATCGACGAGGGGTTCATCCTCGACGTGCTCCGCCACTACACACCCGTCGAGAGTTACTACCGGCTGATGACCACGGTGCAGGACGATCCTCAGTTCGACGTCAGGAAGGCCAACAAGAAACTCCGAGCCTACGTCGAGAGGCACCAGCACGCGATCCGCTCCAAGGCGGAGATCATGGTGGACCACTTCCACGACCAGGTGATCGCCAAGCAGAAGATCGGCGGCGAGGCCCGAGCGATGGTGATCACGGGGAGCATCCAGCGGGCGATCGAGTACTTCCACGCCTTCAGGGACTACCTGACCGAACGAAAGAGCCCGTACAGGGCGATCGTGGCATTCTCCGGCGAGCACGAGTATCCGGAGCGGGGGGGGTCGAAGGTGACCGAGGCGTCGCTCAACGGATTCCCGAGCGGCCAGATCGCGAGCAAGATCCAGGAAGATCCGTATCGCTTCCTGATCTGCGCTGACAAGTTCCAGACGGGGTATGACGAGCCGCTGCTGCACACGATGTACGTGGACAAGCAGTTGTCGGGCATCAAGGCCGTGCAGACGCTCTCGCGGCTGAACCGCGCACACCCGAAGAAGCGCGACACGTTCGTGCTCGACTTCTCGAACGACCCGGACACGATCAAAGCCGCGTTCGATGACTACTACCGCACGACGCTTCTGAGTTCCGAGACCGATCCCAACAAGCTTCACGACCTGAAGGCCGCGCTCGACAAGGCGCAGGTCTACAACCAGGCCGCGAT
Organism: Phycisphaeraceae bacterium; assembly: GCA_019636535.1. Lineage (GTDB taxonomy): Bacteria > Planctomycetota > Phycisphaerae > Phycisphaerales > UBA1924 > JAHBK01. The sequence goes on from JAHBXK010000057.1 coordinate 6,496, forward strand.
CGATGAATTGGTCAAGCGATTCCTGGACGGTGAGCCACGGGATCGGCTCGACCCGATCCTTGACAAGTGCGTTGAGGTCTATAAGCAAGACCTCAAGGAGGACGGTCAGATCGAGTTCAAGGGCAAGGCCAAGTCGTTCCTGCGAACGTACGGCTTTCTGAGTGCCATTCTCCCGTACGCGAACCCCGGATGGGAAAAACTCTCGATGTTCCTGAACTTCCTGGTGCCCAAACTGCCGGCGCCTGAGGAGGAGGACCTCTCGAAGGGCGTCCTTGATGCGATCGACATGGAGAGCTATCGCAACGAAGTGAAGGCCGAACTGAGCATCGTGCTGGCCGACAAGGACGCCGAGATCGAGCCGGTGCCAATCGGTGGTGGGGGCGGAATGGCCGAACCCGAACTCGACCGCCTGAGCAACATCGTCAAATCGTTCAATGAGATGTGGGGCGGCATCGAATGGAACGACAAGGACAAGATCCGCAAGGTGCTCACCGAGGAACTGCCGGCGACAGTTGCCGCGGATACGGCGTATCAAAACGCCATGAAGAACTCGGACAAGCAGAACGCGCGCCTGGAGCATGACAAAGCGCTCGGACGTGCGATGACCGACTTGGTATCGGACCACACCGAGTTGTTCAAGCAGTTCAGCGACAACGAGGGCTTCCGCCGGTGGTTGACTGAGACGATCTTTGCGTTGACGTACAACCAGCGCGATAACAGGGGGGCGGCGTAAGATCGGTCAGATCTCGCAGGCCGCCGATTGCGACTGCTCTTGGGAGAGGGAACCCGGCGTGCGCTGAGCAGTGGGGGGCAGTCCGCGACGGGTGCTGGCGGCGGTTCGGGCACGGGCCGTGGTCCTTGCGGGCGCTGGTTGTGGCCGAGCCGGAGTCGGCGGGGGAGATCAGGGCGCTTGGGGATCGACTGCAAGCCATCGGGGTTCGGATGAACTGAGACCCGAGGGGATACCGTTCATCACGGGTTGACTTTCTCGCGTACCGGCGGTCGGAAGCGTGGGGCGGTTGAGGTTGGGGGCGAAAGCATGCCATCGGTCCAGACTCGGAAGGACGCGCAGCGCTGCGGGAGGCTGGAGTTCTGCTACTTGTGCGGCGAGTCAATCGCAGCGCAACAGAGCAACTCTGAGCACGTTGTTGCGAAGAAGACATTCGCGGTGGCGGATCGTGAGCCTGCGCTCGTGCTGCCCGCGCACGTCGATTGCAATGCCGAGAAGGCTGCACATGACGAGCGACTGGCTCAACTCGTGCAGGCGTCGAGGGGTGAGTACCCCTCTCGCCGCGCACAGAAAGTCGACATCCAGCCCCTTCAGTGCGAGAACCTGCCCCATCCGATCACGGGTGTGCGGTCGGTGCAGGACGAGGTCGTGTGGATGTGGGTACAAGGCTTCCACGCGGCACTCTACGGCGAGTACCTGCCTCGGGGCACTCGACTCAAGGCCGTATCGCTTCCGTTCACCCGCGCCGCACATGTCGGGCAGCGTCTCTGGGAAATCGAACCATCGAACAACCCATGGCTGCTGCGCGAGATCGTGCTGCGGAATCGGTTCACCCGATCGACCGACTCGGTCCTGTTGAACAACGGGCGCGTGCGCTACGAGTGCGTGTGGATTCAGCTTGAGGACGGACGCTGGGGATGCGTCTTCTTCTTGGTTGTGGCAGGGCTGGAACTATTGGTCAATCCGGAAGTTGGTGGCACCGGCTTCACTGCGGGGTTCTACAAGCCGGTGGCCGGAAGACCACGATGCGCGAGCAAGCACTCTCCACTGGTGTTCTCGATCATGCCATCGCTGACCGCGTGAGGAGACCGTCATGCCACTCACCAACCGCCTCGCCCGCCTGGAGCGTTCCGCGCAGGGGATTGCTGTCGCCGCGACCCGCCACCGGGACCGCGAGGGACCCGACCTGATCCGGGCGATCGTGTCGGACATCACGGCGTACGAGATGGCCGACCGGATCCTGGGCATGCTGCCGGACGACGCCGACCGGCCGCCGGGCTGGGACGTGCACGCAGAGTGCGCGGGGCGGCCGGAGCTGGCCGAGGCGTTCGGGGCGCTGGCGGCGCGGCTGCAGGCCGCCCAGGGCGGGGTGGGAACGGCGGCGAAACCCTGAGGGTGGCGAGTTGCGGGGGGAGGGGGATTGTCAGCGGGGCGGCAGGGCGCGTCGTGGCGGGGAGACCCCGTTCACCATCACCACGGTTGACTCCGATCGCCCCACGATCTCCGCGTACCCCGGTACGTCGCGCTGAGTGTACCGGTTGAGGAAGTCAACGGTGTAGTCTGCATCGTACGTTCCGGATGGTGGGGTGTTGAAATCCCCGCCCATGCTCACCGTCGTACGGTTTCCGATGTCGTCGTAAGCGTACTCGAACTGGCTGCCCGCGTGGAACTTGGATGAGTCGATCGAGCGGTGAGCGATGGTGGGCGAGCATACGGAGTTCGCGGCGCATTCGGAACTGATGGCGGCGATCTAAACGCTGACCAAGCAGCTCCCGGATCGCTCCCGTGATCTGACGGGAGCAGCATACACCTCTAAACTCGCACCGCCTGGCATGCTATCATGAGCAACTTACAATATGTCTGATAACCAGAACAGTCACATCGTAGAATATAGACTAATTATCGACATGCTCATCTTCCTCTGCGATAGCCTTTGATGTCACATTAGCAACCATGTCTTTGTCACGCCACAGTTTTGGCGAGATCATTAGCACGCCATCGTCGCGAACATAGTAGCTGTACTTCATTCTATGGAGTACAGCCTTGACGGCTCTTTGGTGTTCCGGAGTATTCCA
>JAHBXK010000058.1 GCA_019636535.1 Phycisphaeraceae bacterium
CGGCCGGGACGTGCTGACCGCGGGAGAACTGCGCGCCCACGGCGGCAACCGCAAGGGCTACGCCGGGTACGAGCACGAGCCGTGGTGGTACGAGTTCACGCTCAGCGGCACGCCGCCCACCGGCGTCCCCAACACCGAGGCCGGGCCGCTGATGCAACTGGCACGGCACAGATTTTACCGCGCGGACCTGGGCACGTGGACCAGAAGGGACCCGTTGGGGTATGTGGATGGGGTAAATCCCCACCAGTATGTCCGCGGCCTTGCCTCGATTGCGACCGATCCTTGGGGATTGGCCACAGCAATCGGTATTGGCGGTGCCTGCTTCTCAGGAGCCTGTGGGGGTTCTACAAGCGGACTCTCGTACGCAGACTGTCTCAGAGAGTGCGCCCGTAGACATGGCGGCTACCCCGGTTACACTCGAGAACCTCCATATAAGAATTGCGTGAACGATTGCAAGAACAAGTATCCTCCGCCTCCTCCGCCTCCTCCGCCTCCTCCGCCTCCTCCGACCTGTCACCAGAAGTGTTCTGAACGGTGCGGCGGATACCCAGGCTATACACGCGAACCGTGTTACCAAGACTGCATGCGAGAGTGCAAGGGATTGCCGCCTATTTCGGAGCGTGAGAGAGACTATACCCGCTTCTTTGCCGGATGCCCGTCCGCGCATCGTGACAGCGTCTCCGATTGCCATTCATGTTGCACGCGAGGCTCAGTGACGTGCCTTGGGCTGTGCGGGCTCTTTTGCCTCGCTACCGGGCCGGGGTATGTTGCATGCGTTAGTGTGTGCGCACTCGGTTGTGCTAGCGGCTACTCCGCATGCATTGTCGCATGCGATGCGATCTGCGAATAGGAGCAACATGTACGGATTTGCTGCAATGATTGTAGGTGTGATGGTTGCTATCACTTCAATGGCATTGAGCGTGACTCGACACAAAGCTATAATTACTTATCGATGGCCCATATCGCACCCGCTTCTACTAGATGGCTTCGTGTTTGTATTGTTCTTACTAGTGGCTGTCGTTGTAGCCGAAACCGAGTTCGTGCCGATGTCTTTTGTGTTTGCGACAATGTGCGGCGCGGTTTCACTATCGGTATTCGCTGGTATGTGGCAGCGGCGCGCTGCGCGGGCGGTTGGCACCCAACGCCGTGAACGAAGCGGAGAAAGTTGTTGATCGAAGTCTCGCGACGGCCTCGACTTATCGTCGGGTAGCGTCGGCGATGTTCGGCTCGCCCGGCTGCGGCGGTTCTTCTTGTGCGGCCAGCGGTAGGCCCTCTTCCGCCCGCGTCTGCGGTACCAGTCTTGCACCGCGCACCGCAGCCGGGAGCGTGGCACTGAGTGCTGTTCGTTGCTTTCCGTGCCACTGACCTGCGCAGCAGGTCAGTGCTCTTCCTTGCTCGATGCCCAGATCCACCGCTACATACACATTTCTTTCCCTTCCCCCGCACAACGCCCATCCTCCACTCGACCCCTCTGACGGACGCGCCAGACCGAGTCGTTCGTGATGGACCCGGTGGGGAACCTGCTGACGATGCGGTTCGACGGGGACGGGGTGAGCGGGTTCAGCGACGATCTCCCGACGCCGTCATCGCCCCGCAGTCTTCTCTCTCCACGCCGCCGCCTGCGAGTACCGCTCTCTTCCAAACCCGCCACTCTCAGCCCCCGGCCCGGGCGGCGTCCAGCCGCTCCCCCAGCGCCCGGAGCGCCCCGGCCAGCTCCGGCCGGGCGGCCACCTCGGCGCGGACGTCCCACCCCGGCGGCCGGTCGGCGTCGTCCGGCAGCATGCCCAGGATCCGGTCGGCGATCTCGTACGCCTCGATGTCCGACACGATCGCCCGGATCAGGTCGGGTCCCTCGCGTTCCCGGCGGCGACTCACGGCGGCGGCGATCCCTCACGAGCCCGTGCACGCCCCACGCTCCCAATCCTCTCCCCCACTCTGCCCCTCTGCCGCTCTGCCGCTTTGCCCCTTTGCCCCTTTGCCGCTTCTTCTCTTCCCCCCTACTCCCCCGACCCACCCACCGCCGTCCGCAACGCGATCAGCGCATACGCCGTGATCAGCACCGAATCGTCCTCCATCCACCGCGCGTCCAGACTCCGGAAACTCCCGTCCTCGTTCTGCAACTCCGCCAACCGGTCCACCAGGTCGTTCGCCCAGTCCCGCTCCGCCGTCGTCACGCCGCCACTCCCCGCGCGGCGACCCGCCCCCTCCTCCTTCCGATCTCGAGCGCCCTCCCCGCGCGCGCCCTCTTCGCTCACACCATCTCCCCGCGCGCCCGCGCCTCCATCCTCACCCTTCCCCTCCCCCGCATCACCACCCCCACCACCCACAACCTCCCGAACCTCCACCCGCGCCTCCCCCCACGCACCCAGCGCCCGCGCAAACGTCACCAGGTAGTAGTAATACCCGTTCAACCCGACCCCCGGATTCTCTCGCACCGTGTAGTGATCCCGAATCCAGTTCAGCGCAGCACGCACCCGCTCATCATCCCGATCCAACTCCGCGTACACATAACTCTTGAACCCCGCGTACGTCATCGAGCCGTACGCACGCAGCCGCGACGACACCGTCCCGTCGCTCAGCGTCTCCTCCACCGTCCCCGCGAAACTCTGCCCCGCCCGCCCGTCCACGCTCTCCGCGTTCGGCACCGTCGCGTAGATGAAGCCCCCCTGCCGCGACCCGTCCGCGTACGGCATGTCGTTCGCGCTGTCCAGCATCTGCAACCGCTGCAAAAACACCAGCGCGCGCTGGATCGCCGGGTCATCCGCCGGCACGCCCGCATCCTCCATCGCCTGCATGAAGATGTTCAGGTTCGATCCGTCCGGCCGACCGTGCCGGCCATACCCCACGCCACCATAAAACGGATGCTCGCGCCCCACCGGCCGCGGCGCCTCATCCCCACCGATCGAAGGATCGCTCGCCTCGCTCCACTGCAGACTCCGCAGAAACCGCACCCCCTCATCCACAGCGTCGCGCGTCCACGGCTGGCGAACCTTCGCGAGCGCGGACACCGCCAGCGCTGTGTTGTACGAAGGCAACACCCGGTCGTAGATCCCGCCGTCCGGCTGCTGCCAGTTCAACAGGTTCTTCGCCGCCGACGTGATCGCGTACGAATTGTGATCCGCCGACGGGTCCATCACCAGCCCCGTCAGCACCAGCGCCGTCACCCCAGGCAGGTACGGCCTCGACTTGCTCGGATCGGCGGGGTCGACCTCCGGCACGTTCCACCCGCCCGTCTCGTGCTGCCGCGCTTTCAAGTACGCCTCGGCCTTCGCCGCCATCTCCACCGCGCGATCGCGCCTTGCCTTGTCGATCGCCATCGCCGGCTGCGCCAGCGCACCCACCACCACCATCACCACCGCGCCCGACAACGCCTTTGCGGCCGAAGCGCGCCCAGGACTCCGCAATCCGAAACCTGCAAGCATCATCGCCAGCGCTCCCGTTCACCCCGCGCCCTTCCCCCGCCCGCTCCTTCTTCCTTACTACCCCTCCGCTCCCGCATCCGTTCACAGTCTACCTGTTCGCACCTCGTTGGGTGTTGCTCGCCGATAACGAGCACGATCGGACGATTCTCCCACCGTATTCCCTTGCACTCTTCCCACACTCGCGCACAATGCACGAACCACCGGCAGCGCGCTGATCCGCGCATCCCCCGTCACACCGAGGAGAGAATCATGCGCGCATCGCGAACGCTCGCCCCCGTCTTGACGCTCGGCCTGCTCACCGCCAGCGCTCCCGCCGCGATCATCGAACTCCAGGCCTCCCTCGACGGCCTCCAGGTCGTTGACCCCGTCGCCACACCCGGCTCCGGCGAAGCCACGGTCCTCATCAACGACGTCACCGGCGGCTGGACAATCTCCGGCTCCTTCTCCAACCTCATCGGCACCACGACCGTCGGCCACGTCCACGGCCCCGGCACCCCCGACGTCAACACGGTCGCGCTCCGGCAACTCATCATCGACTTCGGGGTCACCTCCGGCAGCATCTCCGGCGGCTCGGCGATGGGCCTCGACGGCGGCGACGGCGCATTCACGCCCGCCGAAATCGCCCACTTCCTCAACGAAATGACCTACATGAAGATCAACACGACCTTCCGCCCCGGCGGCGAAGTCCGCGGCCACTTCTACATCATCCCCGCCCCCAGCGCGGCCGGCCTCCTCGCACTCGCCGGCTTGACCGCCTCAACGCGCCGACGCCGCGCGTAACCACCGCGCGACGACCGGCTTCGTTCATCCCCGAAATAGGGTATAAAACAGACTCCAAACATCCCCTGCCCAGGGGTGTTCCACGTGGAACACCCCCCCCTCCAGGCGCGCGCCCAGCGAAATCGAGCCAAAAACGCCGTTTCCGGCCGCGAAATGCCCAGGAGAGGATTTGAACCTCCAAGCCCTTGCGGGCGCTACCACCTCAAGGTAGTGCGTCTGCCAATTTCGCCACCTGGGCAGGTGGCCGGGCGGGCGGGAAAAACCCAATCCGACCGGCGGGAGACAAGCGTACGGCGTTCGCCGGCCCGCGTCGAGTTCGTGCCGGGGAAGAGGCGGCAACACGCCCCTACCGTGTGATGTGAAGAGCACGATGAGCGGCGTTTGGTCGGAGTCGTTGGTGTCGGCGGTTGCCGGACGCGCTGCGCGCGCGGGCGTTTTCGGCGCGGTGGACGCGCGGGACGGGCGCGTCGTGTGCGCGGCCAAGGCGAGCGCTGCGCCGGCGGAGTTTCGGCTGTTCGAGGAGGGCGGGCGCGTGTGGGCCGCGCTGGTGACTTCGGATCGCTGGCTGAGCCAGTCGATCGAGGCGGACCTGGTTCACACCGGCGACAAGATGGAAGAGTTGATCGAAGAGGAACTCGTGGAACTCGGCGTCGATCGGAAGATCGGAAAGGTCGAGCACTTCCGCTCCACGGACAAGTTGTACACGTTCCGCGTCGCGGTGCCGGTGGAGAGCGTTGGAGAGAGCGAGGGCGCGCGGGCGGAACTCGCCGGGGCGTACCTGCTGGCGATGGAGGCGGCGTACCGGCCGCTGGGGGACATGGAAGCGGACGGGGACGAAGAGTGATGATGTCGGGCGCGCGCGTTCTGGCGTGCGTTGCGGCTGGAGGCAGGCTTGATGCGGATCCTGATGCTCGGCTGGGAGTTCCCGCCGTTCATATCCGGCGGATTGGGCACGGCGTGCTTCGGGCTGACCAGAGCGCTGGATCGGCAGGGGCACGAGGTGGTGTTCGTGCTGCCCAAGCCGGTGGATCGGACGCTGGCGTCGCACATTCGGCTGTTGAGTCCCGGGCCCGCGGCGGCGTCTGCGGCGAGCGCGAGCGGCAACGCGCGCGGGCGCGTGGAGAGTTTTGGGATCGGGAGCAAGTCGACGCAGCGGCCCGCGCGCACGTTCGATGAGCAGGGATTGCCGGACGAGAACAGCGCAGCGCAGGGGGGCGGGAACGGTGGGAGTTCGTTCTCGATTCCGGGTTTCGAGCACGCGGTCTTCAAGTCGGTGCCGGCTGGGCTTTCGAGCCCGTATCCGGGCGCGGGTGCGGGGGGTGTTGTCGGCGGCGACGACTGGCTGACGCGGATGATGGGAGGAGACGGGAGCGCGGGAGGCGTGAGCGCTTCGGGCGCGGAGGGCGTGCACCCGGCGCTGCACGAAGCGGCCGCGATCGCCTCCGCGCTCGGCGGGAACATTCGCGAGTCGGCGCTGCCGGCGGTAACGACGGTGGGCGGCGCCAGCGCGGGCGCCGGGTACGAAGGGGACATGATGTTGAACGTCGAGCGGTACGCTCGGCTGGTGGTGGCGATGTGCCGGCGCGAGCGGTTCGACGTGATCCACGCGCACGACTGGATGACGTTCCCGGCGGGGCTGGCGCTGTCGCAGGTGTGCCGCAAGCCGGTGGTGATCCACGTTCACTCGACGGAGTTCGACCGCGCGGGCGACAACGTGAACCAGCAGGTGTACGACATCGAGCGGCGCGGGATGCACGGGGCCACGCGCGTGATCGCGGTGAGCGAGTTGACCAAGCGGATCTGCGTGCACCGGTACGCGACGGACCCCGGCAAGATCGAGGTGGTGTACAACGGGATCGACTCGGAGCAGGGCCAGCCGCGGCCGGAGGACCGGATCGAGGCGGGGGACAAGATCGTGCTGTTCCTGGGCCGGATCACGATGCAGAAGGGGCCGGAGTATTTCATCCGCTCGGCGAAGCGCGTGCTGGAGCGGATGCAGAACGTGAAGTTCGTGGTGGCGGGGTCGGGGGACATGGTGACGCGGATGATCGACGAGGCCGCGCACCTGGGGATCGGTCACAAAGTGCTGTTCACCGGGTTCCTGCGCGGGGCGGACGTGGACCGCGTGTTCCGCATGGCGGACGTGTACGTGATGCCGAGCGTGAGCGAGCCTTTCGGGATTGCGCCGTTGGAGGCGATCCGCAACGACGTGCCGGTGATCATCAGCAAGCAGAGCGGTGTGAGCGAGGTGCTGACGCACGCGCTGAAGGTGGACTTCTGGGACATCGACGAGATGGCGAACAAGATCGTGGCGGTGCTGAAGCACCCGCCGCTGGGGCAGACGCTGCGCGAGCACGGGGCTTTCGAGGTTCGGAAGTTGACGTGGGACGGCGCAGCGGCGAAGTGCGTGCGGGTGTATGAGGGGATGGCGAGGTGAGGGGGGGAGGGGGCAGAGCGTGATGAGTGGGGCGGTGACACATTGAGCACGAAACAGCAGGACGTGCCGGACTCCCCGTCGCTCGCTTCGGTACACTCCGGACGATGTTGAATCCGGAGACTCTTGATCTCATCAAACGGCTGACCATCATCGCGCTGGTCTCCGACGACTCGCTCCTGGACCGTCTAGTCCTGAAGGGCGGCAACGCCATTCGATTCACGCATTCCGCCCCCGTTCGCCAATCGCTCGACCTTGATTTCTCGATCGATGGCTCGCTCGGCGACACTGGAGTAACACAAGCCCCATTTGGAACGACTGCTCACGGAGACGTTTGTCTCGTCCGGGTATACGGTTTTCGACGTTTGCCTCACTGCGGCACCCCCGGACCTGAAGGAAGATGTGCTCGGTGACTTCTGGGGTGGATTCAAGCTCGAGTTCAAGGTGATTCCCAGGGCCGACTTTGATCGACTTGGAGCAGATCAGCGCAGACTTCGCACCAATGCGCTGTCGCTCGGCCGGAACGAGCAGCGCGCGTTTCGCGTTGACCTGAGCAAGCACGAGTACGTGGAAGGCAAAGTCGCAAGGGAACTTGACGGGTACACCGTTTACATGTATTCACCGCTGATGATCGTCTGCGAGAAGATCCGCGCGATCTGCCAGCAGATGCCGGAGTACCGAAGGGTTGTCCGCAGCGCGAGTGCGCGCGGTCGCGCACGCGATTTCTTTGACATCCACTATCTCGTTACGACCGACGGCATCCGCCTGGACACCGAGGCGGCCCATCGCACTCTGCGAGGCATGTTCGATGTCAAGCGTGTGCCGTTGTGGCTGATCGGGCGCATCTCCGAACACCGCGACTTTCACCGTGAGTCCTTTGAGGCGTTGAAGGACACGGTTTTGGCCAATCACGCCCTCTTGGACTTTGACACGTATGTTGAGTTCGTTGTCGCGCAGTTGCAACCGCTACAACCCCTCTGGGAAGAACAACCGCCACTCGGCTGAGTACTCCTTCTGCTTCATCGCGTAGGTCAGGTAGAAATCGTGGGTGAATTCACGCTTTTGGAACAGTTCGAGTTTCGAACGGTCGTACGCGCCTGAGTGCTGGAGGTAGAAGCCGATCGCCTGATCGTACGGGTAAACAAAGTCCATTTGCTTGAGCATTGCGGAGAGTTTGTTGACCGACACTCGGCCCGCAGCTCGCCGGAATGCCTCGAGCACTTCGCCCACACCTCCCGCGTAGTAGGGCCGGACGGTGATGTCGATGAGCGTTCGTTCGAGGCCGGCGACTCGGAACTCGAGGCCGGCTTCGTCCTTCATGGCGATGACACCCAGTTGCCCGGTGTGCTTGCCGTTGATCAGGCAGAGCCTGTAGTCGTCCATCGTGGCGACGTTCTTCGACAAGCGCTGCGGGCGACGGAACGCGGCGTCGATCGCGGTTTGGGTCAGTGCGCCAGAGGGATGGGGGAGTGGACGTTGCTCGTGATTGGCGTAGATGGTCTCCGGCACCTGATCGGTGAGGTCGTGGAGTCGCATCGCGCTGAAGTGACAGATGTACGCGTTGGGCTTGATGGATGCAGCGATGACGAAAGGCGACACGTCTCCCCATGCGAACAAAGTCTCCGGTCGGTGCGGCAGATCGATGCGGATGCGACGCATCCTGGTCTTTTCGACAAGGAACTTGGTGAAGGCCGCGAGCGTGGTCGCTTTGGCGAGTCGCCAGAAAGTCCGGTTTTCCTCCAGGACCTTCGAAATGTCTTTGGCTCGCATGACGGGATAAGGCAGGGCGTCGAACGCCTTGACAATGTCTGGTTTGGCGATGGAGAGGCGAGAGGCCATGTCTTGTAGTATATATACTACAAGACACTCGGGCAAGACGGCTCGTTGCGGCGGAAGGTCATCCGGTAGGGCTACTCACGGAACGGGACATCCGGTGCCCTGATGGGGAACGCGGGTCCTTGCCTGTGGTTCTTATCGGTCGTAGCACGCCTACACTATGAGGTGTCGTGTAGTATATATACTACACGACATCTGGACTGCCGTACATCAGCCGGGGGAAACTGGCACGGGCGCAGAGAGGACGAAAATTCGGGGTCGGGGTTCCGTGTGCAGGGGAGGTATCCCCAGCACACCCTCGAAGAAAGAGGAAGAAGAAGCGCGAGTGATGGGTGGGTGAGTCGCTTTCCAGGGGCTGGCGTGTTCGCCTGCGGCGAACTCGCCGCGCCCCCCCTCCCCGCCTGGCAACGGTCGTCCGCCCTGCGGGCGGGGAAGAGGGGGAACGGAAGAATGTGCGAGCGAGGAGGCGAGCGGTGGGAAACACGCTCGGAGCGCCCATTTCATGGGCTGAAGAGGGCAAACCTCCTCCGCCCCAGCCGGGGCGGTCTGGGATTGAGCACCTCTTTCCACGGGTTGCGCAACGCTGCGCGT
>JAHBXK010000059.1 GCA_019636535.1 Phycisphaeraceae bacterium
ACTGAGCAGCCCGCGACCTGGCCGGCCTGGTTCTGGAAGTTGTTGAGACTCTCCTGCCACCCCGCCGAGCCGGTGTAGACGCCGCCCGTGAGGCCGGTCTGGACGGTGGTGTTGGTCACCGGGTTGTAGACCCAGGTGTCCCCACCGTTGAAGGTGTTCCCGCCGGTGAAGCGGTATGAGCGGCCCGCAACCTGGGCGGCCTGGTTCTGGAAGTTGTTGACACTCTGCTGAAACCCCGCCGAGCCGGTGTAGACGCCGCCCGTGAGGCCGGTCTGGACGGTGGTGTTGGTGACGGGGTTGTAGACCCAGGTGTCCCGGCCGTTGTCGGTGCTCGCGCCGGTGTAGCGGTTTGAGCGGCCCGCAACCTGGCCGGCCTCGTTCAGGAAGTTGTTCTCGCTGGACTGGTACCCCGCCGAGCCGGTGTAGACGCCACCCGTGAAGCCGGTCTGCACGGTGGTGTTGGTGACGGGGTTGTGGACCCAGGTGTCCTGGCCGTTGTCGGTGCTCACGCCGGTGTAGCGGGTCGAGCGACCCGCAACCCAACCCGAAGAATGGAAGTCCGCGAACGAGGTTTGCAGCCCAGCGCTGCTGGTGTGTTGAGGCCCGTACAGGCCCGCACGATGGATGTCGTAAACGTAGTTGGGGAAGTACGAGGCCTGAGCCGTGGCGGCGGCGAGGCCGCAGACGGCGAGGATCGCGGCGGGGAGCAGGCGCTCGGGGCGGCGGGTGCGCAGGACAGGACGGGTGTTCGATTGGCGCAATTCTTCACTCCGTTGATCGGGCGTTGGCCCGATCGATGTTCGCCGGGGCGAATGCCACATCAGCGTGGCAGGAACCCGGGCTCGGTAGCGATCATCTCAGATTGGAGGTGGTGCGTCAACGAGGATTATCCGGAGGTTTGTGTGAAGATTGTTGATTGGGGGAGGGGCGATGGGATGGGGTGGCCGGTCTCTGGGGGTGCGGGCTCGCCGGGGTCGACCGGCGGGGCGGCCATCGCTTTTGGAGGGATGGGGGAGGAGGGGTGATGGGCGGATTGCGAGTGCGGGGGAAGTCCACCACCACCACCCCGCGCCCCCCCGCGCCCCACCACCAACCCTCGCCTCTTCATAAGGAGGGAAGAAGGAAGCGGTGGGTGATGGATGGAGAGGATGAGCGGAAGAGCGGAACCCAGGGACTGCAGTCCCTGGGTTATGGGTTGTGGTGGAGTTAGACGGGGATGTGCGGGGGATGCAGGGGATCCGGGGGGTTGTGCGGGGCGGGGGGTGGCGTATGCTGTGAACGTGGTGGGGCGGAGCGAGCGAGATCGGGGCGGGGGAGGTGAAGGGGGCGCGAGGTGAGGGAGAGCGTGGCGATGCGTGTGTGTTGTGGAGCGCAGCGGCGTGGGGACAGCGGGGTTCTTGGCGCGCATCGGTCGGCGGTGGTGGCGGTGGCGGCGTGGGCGCTGGCGGCGGTGGTGGTGGTTGGGGCGTGGGCACGGCCGGCGGTTGCCGGGCGGACGTATCTGGCGCTGGGGGATTCGTACGCGTTCGGGTTTGAGACGCTGACGCTGGCCGAGCAGAGTTATGGTGACCAGGGGTATGTGAAGCGGTACGCGGACTGGCTGGGGACGGCGGCGGGTGGGGGCGGGCCGGGGGGCGTGCGGCCGACGGTGATCAACCTCGCCGTGCCGGGGGAGGACTCGACGAGTTTCTATGACACGTCGGAGTTTGGGCGGAACCTGAACCTGCACTACTACAACCGCGCGGAGGAGATCAGCCAGTTTGACCTGATGATGGAGACGATCCAGACTCAGCGGACGGCGGGGAACACGATCGACGTGGTGAGTTTCTCGCTGTGCGGGAACGACCTGTTGGGGCTGGCGAACGACCCGGACTTTCTGGACCTGACGCCGAGCCAGCAGCAGAGCCTGGTGCTGACGATTCTGTTTCAGGCGGTGACGAACTACGCGACGGCGGTGGAGGCGGTGCGGCTGGCGCTGCCGGGGGCCGAGATCATTCTGGTCGGGTACTTCAATCCGTTTCTGGCGGTGCCGGACTCGCCGGTGTTCGACGCCTCGGACCCGGCGCTGGACCTGTTGAACCAGGTGGTGGCGGGCGTTGCGGACGCGTTTGGTGCGCGGTATGTGGACATCCGCGGGGTGTTCGCGGGTCGCGAGGGGGAGTTGTCGTGGATTTTGACGGACCCGCCGGCGGGGTCGAACATCCATCCGACGGCGGAGGGGTATCGGCTGATCGGCGAGGCGATGATCGTGCCGGGGCCGGGGGTGATGGTGGGATTGGTGGTGGTTGCGGGGTGGCTGGCGGGCGCGCGGGGGAGGCGTGGTGGGCAGGGGCGGGGGGTGGTGCTGGCGCGGGGGGTGTGAACGGCCGATATCCTGCTGGCCCTGAGTTGACGTTGCCCGGACCGGCCGACTCCGCGCCCGCACATGACCGCGAAACCCGAAGACAAGCCGGTGGGTGGTGCGTCCGAAGCGGGGCGTGTGCACGTGTTTTTCAACGACGCGTGCGCGGAGGGGAATCCGTACCACTTTCTGCTGCGGCGCGCGCTGGAGAGGCACGGGGTTCGGGTGTCCGGCGCGCACCCTTCGACGCTGATCTGGCGGGATGTTCGGCGGGTTGAGCGATCGACGGGCGAGCGTGTGGACGTGGTGCACGTGCACTGGCTGCCGCAGCCGATGGTGGCGCGCGGGCTGCTGAAGACGATCGCGAAGAGTTCGGCGTATTTGGTGCAGATCGCGCTGATGCGGCTGAGCGGGAAGCGGATCGTGTGGACGGCGCACGACCTGAAGAACCATGAGAACACGCACGCGTGGTTTGACCGGCGGGCGAGCGGGGTTTTTGCGCGGCTGTGTCATCGGGTGATCGCGCACTGCGATGCCGCGCGGCAGGACCTTGCGTCGTGGTTCGGGCCGTGGATCGTGAGCAAGACGCGCGTGGCGCCGCACGGGAGTTACGAGGACTTCTACGGGCCGGTGGTGGATCGCGTGCAGGCCCGGCGGGAGTTGGGGCTGCCGGAGGATGCGCGGGTGCTGGTGTTCCTGGGGAACATCCGCCCGTACAAGGGCGTGAACGAGATGGTGGAACGGTTCCGGGCGATTCGCGGGGAGCGTCTGCGGCTGGTGATCGCGGGTCGTGCGTGGGACGAGGAGGTGAACCGGCAGGTGCGCGAGCGGATCGGGGATGATTCGCGGATCGTGTACTCGCCGGGGTTTGTGGCGGTGGAGAAGGTGGCGGTGTACATGAGCGCCTGTGATGCGGCGGTGTTTCCGTATCGGGACATACTGACGTCGGGGGCGGTGCTGTTGGCGATGACGTTCGGTCGGGCGTGCGTGGCGGTGCGTCGGGCGTGCATACGCGAGACGCTGGACGATCGGGGGTCGTACTTGTATGAGCACGGGGACGATCGCGGGCTGGAGACGGCGATGCGATCGGCGGCGGAGGCGGTGCAGGGGGAGTTGGATGCGCGGGGCGAGCACAACCTGGAGTTGGCGCGTGGGTTGGCGTGGGGGCCGATTGCGTTGCGTACTCGGGAGGTGTATCGCGAGGCGCTGCGGGGCGTGAAGAACGGGGGCGGGCGATGAGCGGAGGGCGCAGCGCAGCGCGGGCGAGCGTGTTGATCGTGACGCACAACCGCAAGGAGGAGTTGCGCCGGGCGATCGAGAGCGCGCTCTCGCAGAGCGTGGCGGTGGACGTGCTGGTGTTTGATGATGCGTCGAAGGACGGGACGGACGCGATGGTTCGCGAGGTGTATGGGCACGATGCGCGGGTGTCGTACGTGCGGTCGGAGATGGGGCGCGGGCCTATCCCCGCGCGGAACGAGGGGATGAAGGCGGCGAAGACGGAGATCGTGTTCTGCCTTGACGACGATGCGTGGTTCACGTCATCGGAGACGGTGGAGACGGTGCTGGGGGAGTTTGACCGGCCGGAGATCGGGGCGGTGCAGATCGCGTGCTGGAACGTGCTGGAGCGTCACTGGCAGGCGGAGCGAGCGCGGGACGACGCGGGGTGCTGGATCGTGGAGTTCAATCTGGAGGGCTCGAACGCGCTGCGGAAGCGTGCGTTTGAGGAGGCGGGCGGGTATCGCGGGCACGTGCGGCAGGCGGAGGGGAAGGACCTTTCGATCCGCCTGCTCGATCGCGGGTATGTGTGCCGGGCGAGCCGGGCGGGGCAGGTGAACCATCAGCCTTCGAGCAAGGCGCGGGACGTGCGGACGCTGTTTGTTCGCTCAGCGCAGAACAACCTGATGTTCGCGTGGCACAACGTGCCGATGCCGGAGTTTGTCGTGCACGTGGCGGGGAACATCTTCAACACGGTTCGGTACGGGCTGAAGAAGGGGTGGGTGTTCACGAGCGTGTGGGGGATTTTGAAGGCGCTGGTGGGGATGCCGGGGGCGATGGCGCATCGACGGCCGGTGCGCCGATCGACGTACCGGCTGGCGCGGCTGATCTTGTCGCGGGGTCAGGTGGAGTTTGGGGAGATCCGCGGTCGGCTGGGGGCCGGAGGAGCGGCGGGCGTGGAGAGAGCCGGCGCGGGTCACTCTTCCAAGTAGGTGTAGCCGTCGAGGCCGCGCTCGTAGAAGGCCAGGAGGCTCTTGCCCTCGGCGGGGGCGAGGCGGTTGGCCTTGATGGCGCGCTCGACGTCGCGGCGGAGCGCCCGGCGCATGTCCTGGTCGTCGTACTGGACGTAGGAGAGGACTTCCTTGACGGTGTCGCCCTCGATGACCTCGTCGATGGACCAGGTTGCGTCGGACTCGGCGCCGGTGGCACCGGTCGCGCCGTTGCCGGCGGCGGTGTGGGCGTGGTCGGAGGGATCGGGCCGGCGGTAACTGACGTGGACGGCGTGGGTGTCGCCGAGGAGGTTGTGGAGGTCGCCGAGGATTTCCTGGTATGCGCCCAGGAGGAAGACGCCGAGGTAGTAGGGCTCGGTCTTGGCGGGGTTGTCCGGCATGGGCCGGAGGTCGTGGAGTTCGAGGGCCTTCTTTTCGAGTCGCTTGTCGACGAAGTTGTCGACCTTGCCGTCGCTGTCGCAGGTGATGTCGGCCATGATGCCGCGGCGGGTGGGTTCCTCGTCGAGGCGGTGGATGGGGGCGATGGGGAAGAGTTGGTCGATGGCCCACGAGTCGGGCATGGATTGGAAGAGGGAGAAGTTGCAGAAGTAGATGTCGCTGAGGGTTTCGGGGAGGTTCTCGAGTTCCTCGGGGATCTCGCCCTTCTTGGCGCAGAGTTCGAGGACCTTGCGGCCGATGGCCCAGAAGAGTCGCTCGCTGGCCGCGCGCATGGGGAGGCTCATGTAGCCGAGGCTGAAGAGGCTCATGGCCTCGTCGCGCGCCTGGAGGGAGTCGTGGTAGGCCTCGAGGACGTTGCGGTCGCTGAGACGCTCGTAGGCGTCGATGAGGTCGAGGACGGGCTGGGGGGGCTCCTTCTCGTTGGCCAGGTCGGACTTGATGCGGTCCATTGCCGGCTCGTCGTGGAAGGTGCTCTTGCCGAGGACGTTCACGATCAGGACCGAGCCGTAGGCGACCATGGCGCGGCCGGACTCGCTCATGATCATGGGGTGCGGGACGCCGGCGTCGTCGCAGACGGTCTTGATGCGGTAGACGACGTCGCTGGCATACTCATCGACGGTGTAGTTGATGGAACTGCTCCAGGCGCTCTGGCTGCCGTCGTAGTCGACGCCCATGCCGCCGCCGACGTCGATGATTTTCATGCCCGCGCCGAGGCGGACGAGTTCGGCGTAGACGTGGGTGAGTTCGTTGATGGCGTTTTTGAGCTGGCGGATGTCGAACAGCTGGCTGCCGACGTGGCAGTGGAGCAGGTGGAGGCAGTCGGCCATGTTTCGGGCCTTGAGGTACTCGAGCGCCTCGATGACCTCGGTGATGAAGAGGCCGAACTTGCTGCGAGCGCCCGCGGAGGATTCCCAGCGGCCCGCGCCGCGGGTGCCGAGTTTGACGCGGATGCCGATCTTTGGTCGGACGTTGTAGCGTTCGGCGTGCTTGACGATGAGTTCGAGTTCGCTGAATTTTTCGACGACGGGGATGATGTTGCGACCGAGTTTGGTGGCGAGGATGACGGTTTCGATGAACTCGTCGTCCTTGAAGCCGTTGCAGATGATGGGCATTTCGTCCTGACCCTCGGTGAGGGCGAGGACGGCGAGGAGTTCGGGCTTGCTGCCGGCTTCGAGGCCGAAGCGGAGTTCGCGGCCGAGGGAGGCGATCTCTTCGCAGATGTGGCGCTGCTGGTTGACCTTGATGGGGTAGACGCAGGAGTATCCGCCCTGGTAGGCGTGGTCGGCGATGGCCTTGTCGAAGGCGCCGCGGATTTCGCGGAGGCGGTGTTCGAGGATGCCGCCGAAGCGGAGGAGGACGGGGGTGGTGATGCCGCGGTCCTGGAGGCCCTCGATGAGGTCCATGAGGTCGATCTGCTCGGCGGGGTTCTTGCCGGGCATGCAGGTGAGGTGTCCCTTGGCGTTGACGCCGAAGTAGCCCTTGCCCCAGTCGTTGAGGCCGTAGAGACGCGCAGCGTCTTCAACGCTCCAGCGGCCGTGCAGGAACGCGTTCTTCGGGATTGAGAGCGTGGCCATCGTGCTGGTGGGTCCTGTTGGAGAGGCGGGGCGTGCGGGCGTTCGTGCGCGGGTGCCAGTGCGCGGGCGGGCGAGTACACAGAACAATACACGGCGCGCGGCGGGCGGGCGGGGTCACCGACGCAATACTTGCGGCATGAACCTGTCCGGCTTTCCGCTGACCGTCGTGGACTGGAGCACCGTTGAGGCCGTGACTCACCCCGGCGAGACGGGCGTCGCCACGTGGCGGACGCGCGAGTTCGGCGGCGTGCGTGTGCGGATGGTGGAGTACTCGCCGGGGTACCTCGCCGACCACTGGTGCGTGAAGGGGCACGTGGTGCTGTGCGTTGCGGGGGCTTTCGAGACCGAGACGCCGGACGGCGAGGTGCAACGACTGACGGCGGGGATGAGTTACCAGGTGGCGGACAACGCCGAGCCGCACCGCTCGCGGACGGCGGCGGGTGGGCAAGGTGCGACGCTGTTCATTGTGGATTGAGGGGGGGAGGGGGGGCAATCGGCGATCGGGGCTGAGTGTTTGCGCGGGCGAGCATCGTTCCGCACGATCGGGCTCCGTGTTGGGGCACACGAGCACGCCATCGCGGTGAGGATTGTGGTCTACCTTGCCTGCTACGTGTGGTTCGCCACAGCCGGTGATGGCTCCCGATTCGGCGAAGACTCGGAAGCGAGCGCTTTGATCCGGTTGCCGAGCGACTTGGTCAGTCGCGAGGACTGGATGAGCAGGGCGACATAGACCAAGACTGTGACCGCACTCCCCACCAACTCATAGTCGCCGTCAAGCAGGGCCACCGAGGGGACTGTGCCGACAACGAACAGGAGCGGCAGGAGCCAGGCCCATCGACGAAATCGACGAGCCATCACTTGATCCGGGAGTCGCGCGGCCAGACGGCTCAAGCACAGCAGCCCACCAACAACCACAACGAACGCTCCGATCGCCGTCACGACGGACGACAGGTCGAGCACAAGCGTTAGACGATCCCAAGATTCGCTTCGGACCGGCGCATAGAGCCACTCCCGCATGTTGGCAGACAGTACCAACCCGATGATGCTCGAAGCGATGCCTGACGCCACGAGCAGCACAATGCCGGCTCGGAGTGTGCTCGTGAGTGACACCGGGATCAACCCGTGTCGGCGTGAACGGCCGATCATCGAGATCTCGTCCGTCCGGCTGACGAACCAAAGCCCGATCAAGACCATACCGGTCGCGATGTCACGTGGAAGTAGGATCACGATCAGGGCCGTAAT
>JAHBXK010000006.1 GCA_019636535.1 Phycisphaeraceae bacterium
AAGTCGCGGGCCCTTGACTGCCGATTCAATGAAGATATAACTATCCTGAATCAGTCGATCTGCCGCGTTCCGCGGCTTCCATTCACGGCTTTGAAAGGAGCGGTTCCATGTTGCGTCCAGCGGTCTTTGTCGTTCTTGCTGCGGGCATCCCGTTCAGCGTGCAGTCGGTCGCGATGGGATCGAGCGACGACGTTCGCGCCATCGTCGCGGAGATGATGGCCGACGCCGAGACTCGAAGCAGTCTTCTCGCTGGCGGCGACGCCGGCCACGACGGCAAGTTCTTTGTCGCGGGCGATGGCTTCAAATTGAACGTCGGTGGCGGCACGCAGTTCCGCTACATCATGAACTTCCGCGACGATGAGAACACCGGCGACGACCTCTCGAACGGCTTTCAGATGGCGCGGGCCCGGATCCAGATGAGCGGAACGGTCCACGAGCGCTGGGCGTACATGGTGCTCGGCCAGTTCAGCACGACGGACGACGCGGACGGCTCATTCCGTCTGCTCGACGGCTATGTCGGCTACACGTTCGACAACGGCTGGGGGCTCTACTTCGGACAGGTCAAGGCCCCCATCGTTCGCGAAGATATGACGAGCGACTTCCACCTGTTCGCCGTCGAGCGATCGGCGAGCACCGACTTCATGCGCCCCGACCGCGTGAAGGGCGTGTGGGTGCACAAGCAGGAGGAGTCGTGGCGGACGTGGATCACCTTCAACTCGGGCGCGGACACGGACAACACGGACTTCAACGCGATGTCGAACGCGGACTACGCCTTCAGCGCTCGATTCGAGTTCCTGTTCGACGGGCAGTGGTCCCAGTTCGCCGACTTCACCAGCCCCAAGGGAAGTGACTTCGGCGCCATGCTCGGCCTGGCAGCGCACTACCAGGGCCCCCACAACACCGGCAACCCTGCCGACGTCGACACCTCCGTCTTTCTTTACACCGCCGACGTCGGCCTTGAAGGTGACGGATGGAATCTGTTCGCAGGCTTCATCGGTCGCTACATCGATCAGGACTCGTTCATGGGCGACGCCGAGTTCAACGACTTCAGTTTCGTTGTTCAGGGCGGCCTCATGCTCAGCGAGCGTTGGGAAGTCTTCGCACGCTACGACGCGCTGATCCTCGACGACGACCGCGGGCTCGACAACGACTACTTCGGCTTCGTTACCGTCGGCGTGAACCACTACTTCGCGGGACACGCCGCCAAGTTCACCGCAGACATCGTCTACTCGACGGACGAAACCCTCCCCGATCTCACTGCCGTCGGCGGCTTCAGCACGAAGCAAGGTCTTCAGGGCGACGTGAGCGACGGTGAGGTCGCAATCCGGTTGCAGATGCAGTTGATGTTCTGATCTCCCTTTCCGCTCCCTTGCTTCCCGGCGACCAACCGCCGGGGCTGACTCGCCCTCCCGGCATGATTCCCATGCGAGGGTCTGAGATTTCGCTGCGGCCGCCCGAGAGCAACCGGGCGGCCGCTTGTTCTTTCAGCGCCAGCCAGAGCGTGCACGCCGAGGAACTGCGGAACTGCTAACCGGGACGCCGCCAAAGCACGAACGCGTCCGGCGTGGAGGTCACTTCGAATCCAAAAGCCGCGGTCACATCCGATCCAACGGCCGGATCCCTAGCAGCGTCAGCCCGTCCGACATGACGCGATCGGTCAATCGGCACAACTCCAACCGCGAGCGCCTCGTCGCATCGTCCGGCGCCTGCAGCACCGGGCAGTTGGTCACAAACGCGCTGAACGCCGAGGCCAGGTCGTACAGATACTGGCACAATCGGTGCGGCTCAAGGTGGTCCGCCACCGCACGCACCGACGCCGGATAGCGGAGCAGTGCCAAGGCCAGGTCCTTCTCCTCAGGCGCAGCGATGCCGAAAGACGCACGATCCGATGCCGAGTCGTCGATCCCTCGCTCCGCCGCCTTGCGGAAGATCGAGCGGATGCGGACCACGGCGTACAGCAGATACGGGCCGGTGTTCCCTTCAAACGAGAGCATCCGATCGAACGAGAAGACGTAGTCCTTGATCCGATCCGACGAGAGATCCGCGTACTTGATCGCCGCGACACCCACGGTCTCGGCGATCACCGCGGCCTCGCCCGGCGCAAGGTCCGGGTTCTTCGCGGCAACCGCCTCCCCCGCGCGGGCCGCCGCCTCGTTCAGCAGCGACGTGAGTTTGACGTTCTCACCCGAGCGCGTCTTGAAGGGCCGCCCGTCCTGCCCGAGGATCGTGCCGAACGCCGCGTGCTCCAGCGACGCGTGTTCTCCGGAGGGCAAGTCGGCGTACCCGGCCCTGATCGCCGCGCCGAACACCTGCTTGAAGTGCAGCCCCTGCCGCGCATCCACGCAATACACGACGCGCGATGCGCCCAGCCCGCGCACTCGCCTACGGATCGCGGCCATGTCCGTCGTCGCGTAAAGAAAGCCCCCGCCGCCCGCCTCAGACTTGCGCACGATGCAGGGTTCTTCGATCCCCACCACGCGAACGACCACCGCGCCGTCGTCGATCTCCGCCACACCGCGATCCAGCAGGTCCTTGACGAGCGTTTCGAGTTCATCCGCGTACGACGACTCGCCCGCCGAGTGTTCTGCTCGCACGTCCGCTCCGAGCCGCGCACACACCGACAGGCACTCCCGCATCGTCGTGTCCGCGATCCGCTGCCAAACCCGCCGGGTCGCTTCATCGCCGCTCTGGAGTTTCACGAGCGTGGCCTTGGCCGAGGCCAGCGCCTCGCGCGCGCCCGAGACCTGCGTCTCGAGTTCCGCCATCGCCTTGGGGTGCGACCACCACCGGCGCGCGGCCGCGAGCCCCCGTTCGTCCGCCGCGCAGTCGGCCTGAGCGGCCTTGTAGATCTTCTCGATCGCGTCAAGGTCCAGCCGGTCGATGTCCTCGCCCCCCGCCCGCATCCGCATCAACTTGTCCGTCACCATCGCGATCGGCAGCCCCCAATCGCCCACGTGGTTCTGCCGAACCACTCTGTGCCCCACACGCTCGATCGCGCGGGCCACGCAGTCGCCGATGATGATCGAGCGCAGGTGACCGACGTGCATCTGCTTCGCCAGATTGACGCCGCACAGGTCAACAACCACCGTCCGCCGCTGGTCCGCGGGAAGTGGGGGGAGACCAAGATCGGGCGCGTCCAGCACGCCCAGCAACCGCGACAGCGCCGACGCTCGCAGCGTGATGTTGATGAACCCTGGACCGGCGATCGAAGCCTCCGTGATCGGCTCGGCCAGATCCCCAAGGTCCAGGTGCCGGATGATCCGCTTGGCCACCTCTCTCGGGGGCATGCCCGCAACCTTGGCCAGCGGCATCGCCGCATTCGATTGAAAGTCGCCGAACTGTCGATTCCGGCTCGGCGAGATGAGCGGGTCAGCCCCCTGCGCAGCGGCGTGCGCATCAGGCAGGTCCGAGAATGCCCGGCTCAACGCGACTCTGAAGCGACTCGACAGCGCAGAGACGGGGTCGAAGTCGTCCTCGGCTCGCACAGAAGAAGGGCTGCTCGGCTGATCCGTCATGGGGCGGATGGTAGGGTGCAGCGCGGGTCTCTTCGTGCCAATTTCGCGTCCGCACCCGCCTGCGGCGATTGCCGCTCACCGCCGCCGCGGGGTTGAGCAGGCCCCGCGACGGGCCGATACCTGCTGAGAGGACGTTGTCATCGGTTGCGCGGCGGGTGTCACCCTGCCGGGCGATCTTCTCGGTTCGGCGAGGTGGATGTTCGGTACCGCTCAGGGTCAAGAACCAGGCAGGTGACTCGATGAAGACAGGACGAGGACTCATGCGGACGCTGAGGTTGTTCCAGCGTGGTGAAGCCGTTGTGGCGTCCGCCGGTCTGGGCGTGGCCGTCGTCTTGCTCAGCGCCATGGGCGCGAGCGCCTGGTGGATGCTCTCGACACAACAACGAACGCTCGCATCGTCCCGCATCGATCAGTTCAATACCGTCGGCACCATGCTCGGCAAGGCCGTTGAGGGAATGGTCGCCGCGGGCGATCTGGCCGGGCTCGTGCGCGTCCTCGACAACGCCGCCCGAACCTACGGCCTCGAGAAGTGCGAGGTCCGACTCCCAGACGGAACCGTCGTCGCCCGCGCGGGCATCGGCGGCGCAGCAGGGCAAGCCGCGCTCGAACTCCCCGAGCGCTGGAGCGACGCCGCGGCCCCGGCCGACGCCGGCAACATGACGGTCGAGCACAGCCCCGAACGTGGCATTCAGGTCACGTCCCCGCTCTGGGTCGCACGCCGCGGCCCGGTGACCCTCGAACTCATCGACCGCGACGGCCTCGGATCGTCGCTGACCGGCACGTGGGGTGCAAGCGACCAGTGGCGACTCCAGGCCGGGGTCGGCGTCATCGGCGCCGTCTCGCTCTCGCTCATGCTCCTCGTCTACCGCCACATGCGGGCCCGCTTGCGCGGCCTGGGGGCGATCGGTGAGGCGCTGGTCGCTGCCGGGCAAACCACCGGCAGTGGGGCCGACGCCGGCGCGCAGCCCGAGGGGGTCGGCGCGGAGATGCTCCGCGTCAGCGAGCGACTCGGCCCCGAGGCCGCGGCGTGGAACCGCCTCCTGGAAGAGCGGGAACGGCTCCGCGAGCGCGCCATGGCCGAGCGGATCACCGACGAACTCTCCAACCGCAAGGGCGCCGACAGCGACGTCGTGAGCGCCTGCGATGCCCTTTGGCAGGGCGTCGTGGTCGTCGACGAGCGCATGCAGACCAAGTACGCCAACGGCGCGGCCGGCGTCTTCTTCAGCACCAAGCGCGACGAGATGATCGGCAAGGACATCGCCCAGTTCCTCACCGACGCCAAGGCGCTTGACACGGTCCGCGCCGTCGTCACCGGCAAGTCCAAGCAGCGCGTCGTGGTCGAGATCGGTCAGGCCAACGAATCTCAGCCCGCCTCCGACAAGCCCTCATCCCAGACGGCCCAGCAGGCAGGCCCATCGGGCGTGCTTCGCCTCAGCGTCCGACCGATCCGCCGCGAAGATCAGGGACGTGCGCTCATCGTCATCGAGGACGTGACCCAGCAGCGCGTCGCCGATCAAGCCCGCAACAGTTTCGTCGCCCAGGCCACCCACGAACTCCGCACGCCGCTCACCAACATGCGGCTCTACATCGATTCGCTCATCGAAGACGGCGACGAAGACCCCGTCAAGCGGGCCTCCGCCCTCAACGTCATTAGCCAGGAGGCACGCCGGCTCGAACGCATCGTCGGCGACATGCTCAGCGTCTCCGAGATCGAGGCCGGCCAGTTGCGGATTCAGGAGGGCGACGTCCGCCTCGACCAGATGTTCTCCGAAGTGGAGGCCGACTTCCGCGAGCAGGCCCAGCAGAAGGACATCCGCCTGGCCTTCGACCTGCCCCCCAAGATGCCCGTCATCAGGGGCGATCGAGACAAGATCGTCATCGCCGTGCACAACCTCGTCGGCAACGCCATCAAGTACACGCCCGCCGGCGGCGAGGTCTCCGTGCGCGTCGTCGACGCCGCGTCAGGTGCCGCGGGTCCCGGCGAGGTCTCGGTGCACGTCAAGGACAACGGCATCGGCATCAAGCCCGAGGAACAAGACAAGATCTTCGACAAGTTCTACCGCGCCAAGGACAAGCGAATCACCGGCATCACCGGCACCGGACTCGGTCTGGCCCTCGCCCGCGAGATCGCCCGCCTTCACGGCGGCGACATCACGATCGAGTCGCAGATCGACCGCGGCAGCACGTTCACGCTCCACCTTCCGTCCATGCCCGGAGCGTCCGATGCCGGACCGTTGTCGGGCGGTTCGGCCGCTTCCGCCGGGGCCTCCGCTCAAACCAGACGCATGGCGGCGTGAGCACGACCGGCGGCGAGATCACGATGTCCACGAGCGGCGCAGGGTGTTCGAGAGTTGCAGGATGTTCGGACAGGGGTACTGACCGATGGAGATCCAGGAGAAGCGACAAGGAGCCGTGACCGTTGTGCGACCGCAAGGGCCGCTCGTCGCCGAGGACGCCGAGCAGTTCAAACTGCGCTTGGGCGAGGTGATGAACCGCAGCCTCGGCCGCTTCATCGTCGACATGGGCGGCGTGGCGTACGTCGATTCACGCGGGCTTGAGGTGCTCAAGGAGACCACCGACCTGCTCGGCGAGGGCGGCCAGAGCCTCCGTCTGTGCGGCACCAACGAAACCGTCCGCGAGGTGCTCGAGATCACCGACCTGGCCGGCAGTTTCGAGTACTTCGCCGACGCGGGCAGCGCCGTCCGGAGTTTCCTCTAGGGGCCCGATCGGTTCGACGGGGCAATCGAAGAAACGTCAGCAGCGAGGGTCGGAGCAAGCATGACCGAAGCGGGCGCACAACCAGGCAGCAGCGGCGAGCACGGGCCACGACCCGACGGCGCTGCGCTTCCCGCCGCCAAGTCCACCAGGCCGTTGCGCATGGGCGATGCGCTCGTCGAGAGCGGGGTCATCTCGCGCGACCAACTCGAAAAGGCCCTCTCGCAGCAGAAAGCCACCGGCCGCATGCTCGGCGAGACCCTCGTCGAGCAGGGATACATCTCAAACGCCGTCCTCGTGCGCACGCTCGCCGAAGTGCTCGGCATCAAGGGGTGCGTGCTGCGCCACGGCCTGATCGACCCGGCCCTCATGAAGATCATCGGCGAGGAGGAAGCCACCCGCCTGAAGGTGATCCCCATGTTCCGAGTCCACGACACGCTCACCGTCGCAATGGCCGAACCGCAGAGTCTCCCCACCATCGACCGGCTCCGCGAACTCACCGAACTCAAGATCCGACCCGTCCTCGCGCTCCAGCCCAACATCGAGGAGTACATCAAAAAGTACTCCGGCGAGCGAGTCGACATAGACGAGTTCCTCACCAGCCTCGCCGAGAGCGACGTCGAGGTCGTCGAGCGCGAAACCGTCGACGAGGGGCCGTCCACCGACCTCGACAAGATGGTCGCCGGCAGCCCCATCGTCAACCTCGTCAACGTCGCGTTCGTCACCGCCGTGCGCGATCGCGCCAGCGACATCCACATCGAGCCCGACCGCAAGGGAACCCGCATCCGCTACCGCAAGGACGGTGTCCTGCGCGACCTCATGAAGCCGCCGCCCGGCATGCACGCCTCCATCGTCGCCCGCGTCAAAGTCATCGGAAAGATGGACATCGCCGAGAAGCGACTCCCCCAGGAAGGCCGCGTCCGCATCGTCGCCGAGGGCCGCGACATCGACCTGCGCGTCTCCAGCATGCCCACCCTCCTCGGCGAAAAGATCGTCGTGCGCGTGCTCGACAAGCGGAACCTCAAGATCCGAATGGAAGACCTCGGCTTCCGACCCGAAGCGCTCGCGACGTTCCAGGAAGTCCTCAAGAGCCCACACGGCCTCGTGCTCGTCACAGGCCCGACCGGCAGCGGCAAAACCACCACGCTCTACTCAGGCATCGATCTCCTGCGCTCGCCCGAGGTCAACATCCTCACCGTCGAAGACCCAGTCGAGTACCAGTTGGACCTGGTCAACCAGATCCAGGTGCAGGAGTCGATCGGCCTGACGTTCGCGCGGGTGCTCCGCAGCGTCCTGCGCCAGGACCCCGACATCATCATGGTCGGCGAGATCCGCGATCAGGACACCGCCCGAGTCGCGGTGCAGGCCGCGCTCACGGGCCACCTCGTCCTGGCCACCCTCCACACCAACGATGCGCCCGGCGCTGTCGCCCGCCTCACCGACATGGGCATCGAGCCCTACTTGCTCGCCAGCGCGCTCAACGGCGTCGTCGCCCAGCGGCTAGCTCGCACCATCTGCCCGAGTTGCGCGACCAAGTACTACCCGACCGAGGCTGCTCTCGAGGATGCCGGCCTGCGGAAGGAAGTCGGCCGCGCCTTCCGAAAGGGCGCCGGCTGCCGCCAGTGCCACGACAGCGGCTTCAAGGGCCGGCTCGGCATCTACGAGGTCATGGCGGTTTCGCCCGAACTGCGCCGACTGATCCACCAGAACGCGCCCACGCACGAACTCCGAGCCAAACTCAACGGCACCGGCTTCCTCTCCCTGCGAGAAGAGGGCGTGCTCCTCGCGCTCGAAGGCAAGACCAGCCTCGAAGAAGTCCTGCGCGTCACTCGCAACGAGGAAGAGGAAACCGAACTCTCCGCCGCCGCCCAGCCCGAAGCGGGCAAGCCCCACGCCGCGCCCGCCCAGCCCGTCGTGCCGCCGTCAACCGACGCCGAAGGGAGGCGTGCAGCATGAAGTTCGCCTACCGCGCATTCGACCTCAAAGGCCGCCAGATCGACGACGTCTTCGACGCCGCCACGCTCCAGGAGGCCGAAGAGCAACTCCGCAAGAAGGGCCTGTTCGTCGTCGAGATCGCCGCGCGAAGCGTCGCGGGACAGGGCACGTCCGAAGGCGGCGGCTTCCGACTCCGGGGCGGCGGTCGAACGTCCCGCCTCCGCGAGGTCAGCGGATTCATGCGCCAACTCTCCGTCCTGGTCGCCACCGGCACGCCGATGGTCGAGTCCATCGCCGCGCTCGAGCGTCAGGTCCCCGAAGGCCCCTGGCGCAGCACGGTCGAGAACCTCCGCCAGCGGCTCGAAGAGGGCCAGCAACTCTCCGAGGCCATGGCCTCTCACCCACAGTACTTCGACTCGGTCTGCCAGAGCCTCATCGCCGCCGGCGAGAGCGGCGGCCAGATGGACGAAATGCTCAAGCGGCTCAGCCAACTGGTCCGCCAGCAACTCAAGGTCCGCTCGAGCATCAAGGGCGCGATGGTCTACCCGTCGCTCCTCATCTGCGTCAGCATCGGCGTGCTCGGCGCGATGTTCGGCTTCGTGCTGCCCCGCTTCGAGGGCCTCTTCGAGACGCTCGATGCGCCCCTCCCGCCAAGCACCAAGATCATGATGGGCATCAGCGCCTGGCTCAAGGACTGGTGGTTCCTCGCGATCGGCGGGGCGATCGCCGCAGCCGTCGGCACAAAGGTCTACCTCTCAACCCCGTCCGGCCGATTCATGCTGCACCGCACCCTCGTCCGGCTGCCGCAGTTCGGCAAGATCGTCCGCTCGCTCGCCACCGCCCGCATCGCCCGCGTGCTCGGCGTCCTGCTCGAAGGCAAGGTCCCTCTTCTCGAAGCCCTCCAACTGACACGCGACGCGACCGGCAATCTGTGCTACTCGCAGGTGATCCGCGATGCCGAGGACCGCGTCGTCCGCGGCGACAACGTCTCTACGGCCTTCGCCCAGAGCGGCCTGATCCCCCAGGCGGTCGTCGAGGCCGTCAAGTCCGGCGAGAAGACCGGCCGACTCGCCGCGGTGCTCACCAGCGTCGCCGACTACCTCGACGAAGACAACGAACTCATCGTCAAGTCGCTGGCGTCGATCATCGAGCCCATGATCCTCCTCCTCCTCGGTCTGATCGTCGGCTTCGTGGCCATCAGCATGTTCCTGCCGCTCTTCGATCTCACCTCGGGTGCCGGCGGCGCGGGAGGTGCCCAATGAACATCGGTCGTCGTTCTCCCATCGGTCTGGACGTCGGTTCTCGCTGGATCAAGGCCGTGCAGGTCGCTCGCACACGCGACGGCGAACGCATCGTCGCCGCGACGCGACTCCGCCGCTCGCCCTCATCGCACGGCGCGGGCATGGACAGCGCAGAGGCCGACGCTCTGCTCGGCGTGCTCCACCGACAAGGCTTCAACGGACAGGAAGTCGTCCTCAGCGCTCCGCACGACCTGCTCATCCGCCACGGCTTCGATCTTCCCCCGCGCGAGAGCGGCGCACCGGTCGCTGTGCTCGCTCGGGCAGAGTTGGCACGCATCGGCCGCTGCGTCCCCGCCGCCATGGAGATGTGCTGGTGGGAAACGCCGAGTTGGGCGCGCGCGGGCCGTGCCGGCGGCGGCGCTGCGCCCAACGCAACCGAAGGCGGCGGTATCCCCGTCTACGCGCTCGGCATGGCCCACGAGTCGGCGACCGCGCTCCTCGACGGGCTGGAAGAGTCCGGCTGGAGAGTCGTCGCGGTCGATGCGCCCACAACCGCCGCCGCTCGGGCTGTCGAGCGCGGCGCAACCGGCGGTCGACTCGCCTTCGGCGCGGGCATGCTCCTCGTCGAGATCGGCTGGAGCACCGTCTGCATCTCCGCGTTCGCCGGCGGTGTGCCGGTGTATGAACGCCTGCTCGACGAGCGGGGGCTCTCGCGCCTCGCCGACAAACTACGCACAGATCTCAAAGTCACCCCGGAGGTCTGCGAGCACCTGGTCGAGAGCGTCGGCCTGACCGACGCCCGCCCAAACTCGCTCGACCCCGCCGCCAACGCGACCGACCGCCGCCAGGAGCCCGAACTGCTCGGCGTCGCCCGCAAGATCATCGCCGCGCACGCCGACGGCATGATCGACGACATCCGCGCCTCCGTCTCCTACGCCTCACGACGATTCGTCATCGGCGCTGATGCAGGTTCGGGCGCGCCCGTCGGGTTCGTCGGTGGCGGCTGCGTCATCCCGGGCCTCGGCGAACGCCTGTCGAACGCGATCGGCGCCTCGGCCTCGGTCATCGCGGCCGGGCAGTGCGTTCAGTGCCTGCCCGAAGCCGCCAGGGCCGCCGGCGACCCTTCGTTCGTGTGTGCTCTGGGCCTCGCTCTGCACGACGGCTCTCACCCGGGAGACCTGTCATGACGCCCCGACCGTCGACCAACGCCCCGCTCTCCCTCAACCTCGTGCCACTCCAGCGGCTCGAGAGCCGTCGCCGACGCCGACGCGTCGTCGCGTGGTCGCTCATCGCCGCCGCCTACTCGCTCGCCATCGTCGCCACCGCACTCGTCGTCCACGGCCCGGCCGCACGCTCCCTGCACGACATCCGCCGCGCGGCGCGCGAGGCAACGCAGGAAGCCGAAACCGCGGCGACCAAGCGCGAGCAGACCATGAAGGTCGTCGCCAGCAAGATGCGCGTCCTCGAAGCATCCCAAACCGTCGGCCAGCACCCCGACTGGTCGGTGCTCCTCGCGGCCATCGCCGCCGCCCGCGGAGACTCAATCGTCCTCACCACCCTCGAACTCGGCGAAGCCGAGACGAGAGTCTCACACGCGACAACCGCCTCCACCGCCACGGCCCAGATCCGATCTAGCCCGGTCCGTCACGACGATTTCAAACTCCGCCTGCTCGGCATGGGAACCAGCCACTCCGAGGTCATGGGCTTCGTCGCCAGGCTTGAGGAACTGGGCCCGCTCCAGAACGTCACCGTCGTCGACGCCCGCACCGGCAGAGTCGGTTCGGGCGAACTCACGAACTTCGAACTCGTCTGCCGGATCGCCGACGTGCCCGACACCGGAGGTGCCAAGTGAACCCATACACACGAAAGCGCCGGATGATCGACGCCGTCGGCGGAGGGGCGCTCCTCCTGCTGACCGGCGCGGCCTACCTGTTCGTTGCCGAACCGGCCATGGAGGCGCAGCGCCGTCTGGAAGCCGAACGCAAGGCCTCCGCCGAGTCCGAGTCACGCGCCGATCAGGCCGCCAAGGACCTCTCCGACGCCGAGCGCCAACTCGCCCAGCTCGAGCGCGAACTCAACACCGTCGCCGTCGAACTCCGAACCCCGGCCCAGATCAACCGCCAGATCGATCGCCTGACCATGATCGCCGAGTCCTCGGGCGTCCGCCTCTCGCGGATCACGCCTCAGTCCGGATGGGGCAACCAGTGGTACACCGCCGTCCCCATCTCGATGTCGGGCTCCGGCACGTTCACCTCGGCCGCCGACTTCCTCCGTCGCGTGCGGACCGAGTGCGCGGACGTGTCCGTGCGGGGCCTGAAGATCGTCGGACGCACCGACGCCATCGCCGCCGCGGCCTCCGCGACCGATAACACAGCCCCGGGCACGCCCACCACCACCTCGCTCGAGATCGAGTTTGTGTGGTATGCCGCCCCTGAGGGAACTGCCGCCGTGCCCACCACCAAGTAACGGGGATGGACTGTTCCAGACGGCCCGTCCGGCCGTTGAATGCTCCGTGAACCTCACCCCTCGACAGAAACTCGCCGTGGCGGTCCTCGGTCTGGCGGTGGTCGCTCTGGGCGTCGATCAGATGATCGGCAACCCGCTCCCAGGGCCGGAGTCCGCTCTCGGATCCGACGACACCCTGCTCATCCCCAGGTCCGGCGCAGTCACCGCCGACGCGGCCCGAGTCGCCGCCCGCGCGCGTGTCCTCACCGTTCGTCAGCAACTCGAAACGCTCCGCTCATCCACCCCCGCCGAGTCAGCCGAGGTTTCATCGTTTCCGGACGCCTTCGGTCTCTCCCCGCAGTTGCGCAGTCGCGTGGCGCCCCCGCAGGTCGCCGTGGCCGAGGACGGCAAGGTCCAGTTGGTGCGTGGTCCCGACCGCCCGAACCTCCGCTCCGACCTGAAACTCACCAGCATCCTCTCGTTCCGCGATGCGTCCGCCGACGCTGGGGCCGACGCCGAAGCCGTGGCCGTCATCGACGGCCGAACCTGCCGCGTGGGCGACACATTCTCCGGCTGGATCGTGCGAGAAATCACGCCCAAGAGCGTTCTCTTGGAAGAGCCGGGCGATTGGGCCGAGCACGGCGGACCCCGCCAATTGCGCTTGAACCTGCGCGACCGCGCTGAGCCGGGCGGACGTTCCTGACCACGTCTCCCGGCCGGGCTTGCAACCGGCCCACATCAACTCACCCCAAGCCGGCCCTCCTCGATCCGCCCCCCGCGGACCGAGGCTTGTTCCGTCTATTCCATTTGTAACGCGCACCGCCACGCACCGGGTCATCAAGATGGTCAATTCCGATCTGCATCCATGCGATAAAACAAGTCAAGGTCTGCCGCCCCACGCGGCAATCAACCAACGCGAGCACGCAGCAGGAGCAAGTCATGTCCGCAACATTCGCAAACCGCCGAGCGTTCAGCCTCATCGAACTGGTCATCGTCGTGGTGATCATCGGGATCATCGCCGCGATCGCCATCCCCCGAATGAGCCGCGGCGCGCAGGGCGCCGGCGACAGTTCCCTCGCCGGCAGCGTCGCCACGCTCCGCAAGGCGATCGACTTGTACGCCGCCGAGCACGACGGCGTATTCCCCAAACTCACCGACTTCACCGACGCCATGACCAAGTTCTCCGACGCGGCCGGCAGCAAGTTCCTCGACGCCAAGGACCCCGCCCAGGGCGTCATCTACGGCCCGTACCTCCGCTCGGTCCCCGTCATGAACGCCGGCAAGTTCAAGGGCAAGAGCGAGATCACCGCCACCGCCGGCGAAGACGGCGGCTGGGTCTACGACGAAAACACCGGCGCGATCCGCGCCGACGCCGGCTCAACAGAAATGGACGCCAGCGGCAACAAGAAACTCGTCGACTATTGATCTGACCGTGCACCGCGTCAGGTTCGCGAACCCGACGCGCCCGATCCACCGAGCCATGACCGCCCGGCTCTCGCCCTCACGAGGGCGGGACCGGGCGGCGGCGTTTGATGCAAGGGGTCCCAAAGCCGTGCGCCGTCCCGCCTTCAGCCTCCTCGAACTCATCGTGGTGCTCACGATCATCTCGATCGTCGCGGGCATGGGCATGGTTCGATACGTCGGCTCGCTCGCGTCCTACCGGGCGGATCTCGCCGCGCGCAGGATCGCAGCCGATATCGAGCACGCACGACGAGAGGCCCGGGCCACAGGACAGCACAGGTTCTTCGAGATCCATCAGCCCAAGTCCTTCTACAGGTTCGGCGCCGAGAGCGTCCGTGCCATCGACTTCAGCAACCGAATAGACCAGAACAATCGGCCCAGATCGGTGGTTCTCACGGAGCCGCCATATCGCGTCACCATACGAAGTCTCACTTGGTCCTCGCCGTCCGGCGACCACCTGGTCTTCGATGCATTCGGCAGGCCGTCGAGAGGCGTGAGGATCGAAATCGTTGCCGGCGGCGACAGGATTCGGAGGATCACCCTCGATGCGCAGGGCGGAAACATCTCCATCGATTGACTCCGCGCTTCGACGACGTTCGGGAGCGTTTACGCTTCTCGAAACGGTCCTGTCCGTCGCGGTCATGACCGTCATTCTCGGCGCCATCGCCTTGACCATCGTCTCCGCGTCCAACGCGGTCAGCGTCGGGCGCGACGAGAACGCAACGCGCGCCGCCGCCGCGGCCGTGCTCAGCGAGACCGCCGAGGAACTCCGAACCGCCACCCGAATCGTCGAACGATCCGCGACAGGCATCACCCTCGAAGTGCCCGATCGCGACGGCGACGGCGCTCCCGACACGATCCAATACGACTGGCCCGCACATCTCCAATCCTCACTCCCGCTCCGACGACGCGTCAACGATGCGCCCTGGCGAGCGCTGCCGATCTCCGGGGTCGCCGTCGAGTCTTCCACCCTCACCATCCCACAGCCGTCCAGGTCGGTTCGCGCCAGTGTCGCCCTCGCCGACCACTCCTCCCTCAACGGCGGATCAGCGTCCACGATCCGTGTCGGTCCCGATGGGCACATCGCACAGTACATCCTGCCATCCTTCAATCAACCCGTCCACCGCTGGCGGCCCGAGCGAGTCCGCCTCGTCGCCAGCCGCACCGTGTTCGGTGCCGGCAAAGCAATGCTCATCACCGTCGTTCGCGCGGCGCCGGGCTACGGCCCGGGCAGCGAGGTCGTCGGCGCGGCAACGATCTCCGAACTCGAAGTCGGATTGGTGCGCGGATGGGTCACTGCCAACCTTCAGTCCACGGCGTGGGTGCCCGCCGGCGAGGGCGTCGTCGTCTGCATCTGGAGCGTCGACACTTCCGTCCTCTCGATCAACCTTGTTGGCGGCGGCTCCCTCCTCAACCTCGCCGAGCCCACCGACACCGTCTCTTCCGATGGTGCAATCTCGCTCGAGTTCGAGTCAGGAGGCGCCAGGCACGCCGGCCTCTCCATGCTCCGCTCCGCCAACGGGCGCGCCAACGCATGGGCCGTCGAGCCGGAAGGCACGGACCTGATGATCCAACTCTCGGGCAGCGTCGAGGAGGTTACCCCATGACCACCCGCCCAGGCTCCGTCCGCGCCTTCACCCTCATCGAGGCCGCCGTCTCCACCGTCATCGTCGCTGTCATGATCGTCGCGGCGCTCCAGGCTGTCGGCTCCGCCGCCGAGGCACGCCGACGCTCCGCCGATCTCCGCACCGCCGATGATCTGATCGAATGGACCCTCGCCGAGATAGCGTCCGTCTACTTCGAGCAGCCTCTCAGCACCGGCAACGCGCCTTGGGGTCCCGATCCCGGCGAGAAGTCGCAGCCGCGAGACTACAACGACATCGACGACTACCACGGCCTCACCATGTCCCCGCCCATCGATCGCGGCGGCCAGATCGTCAGTGCCTTCGCAGGATGGAAGTGCGACATCGTCGTCCTACCCGTCCGCGCTGCCACCGATGGCTGGGTGGACGCCAACGCCGCCGCGCCGCTCCGACTCGTCGAAGTCACCGTCCGTTCATCACGCGGAGTCGAGAAACTCGGCCGCCTTCTGCTCTCACGACAAGGCACACGGCCCTTCGACCCAAATCGATCCGGCAACCACATCGGCGCGATGAACCTCACCTTCCGCCCTTCGCCCACCCGCTCCCACGCGATCGCCGCGCCGTTGCTCAACGCTCCAGAGGTCCCATGACGACACCCCATCGCAGAGGATCCGTCTACGTGCTCGTCCTGGTCAGCGCCGCCACCCTCGCGCTCATCGGTCTCGGCGCAGCGATCGTCTCACGCACGCAGATCCTCACCGACAGTCTCGAACGCGACACCCTGCGCGCCTCCCGAATGGCCCTCTCAGCCGCGCACGCCGGAATCGCTTGGGTCAACCAGACCCCCGATTGGCGTCAGATCCTCGTCGAGGCCGATTCCAACGGCCCGTCGTCATACCACGCACGCTTCAAACTCACCGCCGAGCCCGGCGGTGCGGAGTGCAAATGGTGGTTCGATGACGGAGCCGGCGGACCCGTCAATCCCAAGGCCGGAACCCCCGTCCGCGTCCTCGCCCTCGGACGCAGCGGCAAGGCGCAACGCGTCCTCACCGCCACGCTCGTCTCGCCAGACGACTCAACCAACCCGCTCCTCGCCTACGCCATCTACGCCGAGGCCGCCGTCGGCCTCAAGGACGCAAACGTTCTCGATGGTCCCGTCGGCAGCAACCTCTCGATCCAGTCCGAACGCACGGTCTCGGCCCAGGTCCACGCCCCGAGTTTCAACGTCAAGGGCGGAACCTTCTCGGGAACGCACGTCACCACATCTTCTCCAAGCACACTCCCTCCCGCTTTAGGACCCGCAAGCCCCTTCGAGACGCTCTGGGCGCTCGCCGCGGACATTCCCTACGACGCCCTCCCGGGCGGCAGGATCGAAAAGCAGGCCGTCGGCCCCGGCGTCAACCCCTTCGGCGACACGCACCCCGAGGGTCTCTACAGGGTCACCGTACCCGCCGGAAAGAACCTGATCATCCGCAACTCGCGCATCTCCGCATCACTCGTCGTTGAACTCGCGGACGGTGCCAAAATCGAACTCCGCGACGGCGTGCTCTGGACCCCTGCCCTCCGCGATCTGCCCACCCTTGTCGCTCGCGGCGGAGCCAAGGCCCAGGTCTGGCTCACCGCCAAGTCCAACCGCACGCTCTCGGAGTCCACCGAGAAGGTCAACTTCAATCCCTCCGGCGCCCCCTACGCCGGCGACTCCGACAACGATCAGACCGACGTCTACCCCTCCCACCTCGTCGGCCTCTTCGCCGTGCTCGGCGGAGCAACCGTCAGCATCGGAACCGACTCGACCATACTCGGGTGCGTTCTCGCGCACGGAGGAGTCCAGACCGACAAAGTCACCTTGCGCGCTGACCCCGCTCTCGCGGCATTCCCGCCGCGAGGGTTCGCCGCCGCGAGCAGTGAGATGATTGTCTCAACCGGTTCCTGGCGCCAGATCCCATTCCACGACGTCGAAGCGTTCGAACCATCGGCCGACGCCGTTGCCGACGCGGGCAAGTGACCCATCCGTGCGATCGCCAGGCTGGCCACGCTCGCGCACAAGGCCGGACACTCACGCCGCGGCGCGCACAATCTCGTACGGCTTCTGCGACGCCGCCTGCGCCACCATCGCGTCATACTCCGCGAAGTCCATCGCCAGGAACGCCGGCACCAACGCCGGGTCAAACTGCGACCCCGCGCACCGCGCGATCTCCTCCAGCACCTGCCCCCGGCTCAGCGCCGATCGATACGACCGGTTCGAACTCATCGCGTCAAACGTGTCCGCCAGCGCGATGATCCGCGCCTGGTGCGGAATCGCCTCCGCCGAAAGCCCCGCCGGATACCCCTTGCCGTCCCACCGCTCGTGGTGGTGCAGCACGCCCGGCAGCACGTCCGCCAGCAGCGGGATGTCCTTCAAAATGCGATGCCCGATCTCAGGGTGCAACTTGATCGCCCCGAACTCCTCGTCGCTCAGCCGACCGGCCTTCGTCAGCACCGCCTCCGGCACACCGATCTTGCCCACGTCGTGCACCAGCCCCGCAATGCGGATCCGGTCCGCCTGCTCCGCCGTGTACCCGACAGCCAGCGCCAGCCGAGTCGAAAGGTGCGACACGCGCTGCGAGTGGCCGCACGTGTACCGGTCCTTCGCGTCGATCGACGCCGTCAGCGCCTCCAGCGTCCCCAGGAACAGCCGCTGCTGATCCGCGTACAGCACCGCGTTGTCCATGAACGCCGCCACGTACCCCGCCGCCGCTTCCAGCAACTGAATGTCGTAACTCGACACCTGGTTGTCGTCCCCGCGCTTGTCGCACGCGAACAGAAAGCCCACCAGCCCGCCCGAGCGATACACCGGCATCGCCAGCACCTGCCCGGCCCCGGAGATCGTCTTCCCGCCGATCTGCGTCACGATCACCGGC
Organism: Phycisphaeraceae bacterium; assembly: GCA_019636535.1. Classification (GTDB taxonomy): domain Bacteria; phylum Planctomycetota; class Phycisphaerae; order Phycisphaerales; family UBA1924; genus JAHBK01. The sequence goes on from JAHBXK010000006.1 coordinate 17,796, forward strand.
GAGCCCGCGTCCAGCCGGTCCGAGTCCAGCAACTCGGCACGCAGGCAGTCCAGGTCCAGCGTCGTCCGTCCCAGCATGAACCGGTGATCGCTGATCGCGGGCCCCAGCCGTGGGTCCGTCACGAACACCGCCCCGATCGCGCCAAACTCGAGCGTCGAGTGCAGCCGCTCGCACAGCCCGTTCACAAACGCCTCGGGCTGAGCCAGATCGCGCATCGACCGCCCCATCGTGTACAGCAGGTCGATCGTCTCGTAGCAGTCCGTCAGTTGCCGCGTAAACCCCGACACCGTCTCGTCGTGGTCCTCGAGCCGCGACAAGTCCCCCGCCATCGTCAGCAGCAGGTCGCGCATCGTCCCCGCCGACCGCTCGTCAAACCGCGCCCGCGACAGCAGCGCACGCCGCGTCGCCTGCGCATCGATCTGCGCGGCGTCGCAGCACCGCAGAAAGAACTCGTCGCTCAGCGCGGTCTCCGAGAGCGCCATCCCCACGATCGTCCCGATCCGGTCCTTCCGACGATACTCCGCCAGCGGCACACCCCAGCACCCGGGAAACATCTCCGCCACCGCCGGGCTGTCCGACTGCGCCCACTCCCGCGCCATCCGCCCCACCAGCGCCGTCATCGGCGGCGAGCCCAGCAGCAGCGGGATCGTCCCCGTCTCCAGCGGCTCCTGCAGAATCACCCCCGCCGTGTCGCACCGCCACGTCGGCATCCCGATCCCCGCGCACCGCTCACGAAGCGCGGCCACAGACCTCGGCGTCGCGTCGCGCACCGGCTCGGGAAGCGTCAAAAATGACCCGGCATGGAAGTTCGTCATGTGCCCCTCACGCGGCCTTGCTCGCCACTCCCGCGCCGATCCGTCCAAGCGGCGCGCTCCCACCGCTCCCCTCCTCCGACAGAACCTGCTCCACGATCGCCATCAGTTCCCGCGCGCTGAACGGCTTGGGCACGATCCGACGGATCGACGTCCCAGCCAGAAGGTCCTGGTTCAGAATGTGCCCCCGCGCCGTCAGCAGGATCATCGGCACGCTCGCCGTCCGCGGCTCCTGCGCGATCTGCTTCGCCATGTCCACCCCAGACATGTACGGCATCTGCAAGTCGGTGATGATGATGTCCGGCCGACGCGCCTTGGCCTTCTCCAGCCCCTCCTCACCGTCCCGGGCGTCCTGCACGTCAAACCCCACCGACCGCAACTTCTCGCTCACCACCATCCTGATCGGCGCCTCATCGTCCACCACCAGCGCAAAGCGCATCGTCCCGCCGCCGCTCCCGGCGTTGAAGGTCGTCATGGGCGTTCCCGGCGTTCGTGGCGTCGACATGGCGTGGTCCTGGGCATGCGATTCGGCCGACCGCGGCCGGCCAAACACGGACCGCCCGCGCAGCCGACCGCTTCGTGCTTCATCGACCCGACCGCGCCCCGAGTTTCGACCCCATCACCCCGCGAGCCGCCCCATAACCCATCCGTCCGTCGCTTGTGCCGATCAGCGCGTTCGCGCCTCGTTCCTCAACTCGCTTGGCTCCCGCGATGGATCAGCGGTCGGACATCAGCAATACGTTCTTCGACCGGTGGTCTTGTTGCGTAACTTCAGTGATTTCAAGTAATTACATCATTTCATTGAAATACCAAACATGTACTTGACTACTTCGGAAATACCCGTACATTATCCAATCAGATCGCTCCCCACTCCCTCCGCTCGATCCGCCGACCCATGCCCCCCTTCCCCCCCGCCAACCCCGACCTCCTCCTCACCGATCTCGCCGATCCATCGCGATCACTCTCCGCCATCGCCGCCGAGCACGGCACCAACGTCGCAGCGCTCCTCCTCTGGATGACCTCCCCGCCCATCGCCGACCGCCTCAACCAACTCCGCGACGCCTGCGTTGAGCGTGCCCGCCTCGCCGCCGTCACCCTCCTCCCCAACTGCGTGGCCTCCCTGCACAAGATCGTTGACACCGCGATGGCCGACGCCGACGCGATCCCTCGCGAACTCCCCACCGGCTCCGACGCCGACGCTCCCTCCTCCAACGCACCCACTTCCTTCAACGACCCGCGCGATCCCGCGCTCCGCGCGTCCGCCCTCCGCGGCCGATTGCACGACTCCGCCCGCCGCGCGGTAGCCCTCCTCCTCCGCATCGCCCGCTGGCAAGAGCCGCGTCAACGCCTCCAACCCGCCACCGCACAAAGGGCCTCCTTCACCCCCTCCCAGAGGGCGGTGGCGTGGGGTGGGCGACAAGCAGCAACCGATCCGGCCCTCAACCTCCTTCACCTCAAAGCACTCATCTCAGCGATCACCAGCGGCCGAGTGCCCGCACAGGACGGCCCGCGGGAATCGGAGCGGATGCACAGCGCAACAGACGCCCCGCCGCACGAGGACACGACGTTCTCCGCGTTCTCCTCCCCGGCACCCGCTCCCGTTCACACCGCACACGCCGAGTGCAATGCCCGCGCTGGCCCCGCGCCACCCCCGCGCTGCGAGACCGTCCCCGCCTGATCGCCCGAGTTGATCGCACCATCCGATCACCGCCGCTGATCACCCGCCCGCGAACCACCCCCTGACCCGCTCCCCCGCCCGCCCGAGCCCGGCCATACTTCCGGGTGCCGCAGGCGCAGCCGCTCCACAGCAACCCCACCCTCGCCGCCCTCGACCGCGCGCGCGAGTGGTTCTCCGCGCGCGGATGGACCCCCTTCGACTTCCAACTCCAGGCCTGGACCGCCTACCTCCAGGGCCGCTCGGGCCTCATCAACGCCCCCACCGGCCTCGGCAAGACGCTCGCCGCGTGGATGGGCCCCGTCGCCGAAGCCTGGGCCGAGCATCCGCCTGCGCTCACACTGCCTCCACCTCCCGCCGCGCTGGCGCGTACTCCCAACGGCCGGGCGCCCGACCCGCGCCAATCCGCTGAGCCCCTCCGCGTCCTCTGGCTCACGCCCCTCCGCGCCCTCGCCGCCGACACGCTCGCCTCCCTCCTCGAACCGCTCACCCCGGACACCGACGCCGATCTCAACTCCTCACCCGACCGCCCGCATCTCAACTGGACGGTCGAGATGCGCACGGGCGACACACCCACCGCGCTCAAGGCCAAGCAACGCGACCGACTCCCGACCGTCCTCATCACCACGCCCGAGAGCCTCAGCCTCCTCCTCTCTTATCCGGGTGCGCACAGCCGCTTCGCCACCCTCCGCACCGTCATCGTCGATGAGTGGCACGAACTCATGTCCAGCAAGCGCGGCGCGCAGGCCGAACTCGCGCTCGCCCACCTCCGCCGCCTGCGACCCGCACTCCGCACATGGGGCATGTCCGCCACGATCGGCAACCTCGACGAGGCGATGCGAACCCTCGTCGGCCGTCCGATCTCACCCGACGCCCGCGCACTCGCGCCCGCCCTCGTCCGATCCACCGAGCACAAACAGATCGAACTCCGCACGCTCCTCCCCGACGACGCGGAACGCTTCACCTGGGCCGGCCACCTCGGCACCCGCCTCAGCGCCAAGGTCCTCGACCACGTCGAGCGCTCACCCGCCCGATCCACGCTCATGTTCTGCAACACGCGCTCGCAGGCCGAGATCTGGTTCCGCCGGATGCTCGACGAGCGCCCCGACCTGCTCGGCCACGTCGCCATCCACCACGGCTCGCTCGACAAGGACCTCCGTTCCCGCGTCGAGAACATGCTCGACCAGGGCCGGCTCCGCTGCGTGGTCTGCACCTCCAGCCTCGACCTGGGCGTCGACTTCCGCCCCGTCGACGGCGTCATCCAACTCGGCAGCCCTAAAGGCATCGCCCGACTCCTCCAGCGCGCGGGCCGCAGCGGCCACCGACCCGGCGCGGTCTCCGTCGTCACCGGCGTGCCCACCAACGCCTTCGAACTCGTCGAGTTTGCCGCCGCCGCCGACCTCGTCGACCGCGCCAACCGCGAAGGCTCGAGCGCTTCGATCGTCGAAGATCGACCGCCGCTCGACCGCCCCATCGACGTGCTCGTCCAGCACTTGGTCACCTGCGCGATCGGCGACGGTTTCGTCGAGCGCGAGATGCTCGACGAGGTGCGATCGACCGTCTCCTTCGAGCGGCTCAGCGACGACGAATGGAAGTGGGCGATCGACTTCGTCACGCGCGGCGGTGAGGCCCTCAGCGCCTACCCGCGCTACGCCAAAGTGGTGCCCGCCCCGCCCGACGATCCGCGCGCGGGCCGGCTCGTCGGCGCGTCCGACGCCATCGCACGCCTGCACCGTCTCACCATCGGCACCATCGCCGACTCGGCCGTCATGCAGGTCCGCTACTGGGGGGGCGGCGGGGGGCTTGTCGGCACCATCGAGGAGCGCTTCATCGCACGGCTCGAAGTCGGCGCCAGGTTCATACTCGCCGGCCGCGTGCTCGAACTCGTCCGGGTGCGCGATATGACCGCCTACGTCCGACGCGCGACCAACCGCTCGGGAATCGTGCCCCGTTGGGACGGCGGCCGCATGTCCCTCTCCACGCGCCTGGCCGACGGCGTCCGCGCCCGCCTCGACGAGGCCCGCCGCGGCGAGTTCCGAGGCCCCGAGATGGAGTCAGCCCGCCCCTTGCTCGAACTTCAGACCCGCTGGTCGATCCTCCCCGGCCCGGAGGACCTGCTCGTCGAGCGCGTCTGGCCGCTCGGCGCGCCGCAGCGCCCGCCGGACGACGACGCGCGCGCGGTCTCGCGCCGCACGTTCGACGGCGGCGGGGGGTGCCACGCGTTCCTTTACTTCTTCGAGGGCCGGCTCGTCCACGAAGGGTTGGGGGCGCTCCTCTCGCACCGCCTCACGCGCCTGGCCCGCCGCACGGTCACCAGCACCGCGACCGATCAGGGCCTGAGCCTCTCGTCGCCGACGGCGATCGACCTCGACGAGGCCGGCTGGCGAGCGCTGCTGTCGGAGGAGCGCCTGTTCGAGGACCTCATCGCGTGCATGAACGCCTCAGCGCTCGTGCGCCGACAGTTCCGCGACATCGCCCGCGTCGCGGGACTGGTCGTCACGGGCTACCCAGGCCGCAAGACCCCCGCGCGCCAGTTGCAGGCCTCGAGCGAGATGTTCTTCGAGGTGCTCGAGGAGTTCGACTCGGGCAACCTGCTCGTCGAGCAGGCCCGGCGCGAGGTGCTCGAAGCCCAACTCGAGTTCAAGCGCATCCAATCCGCGCTCCGGCGCGCGCTGGCGTCCCGGCTTCGGCTGGTCGAACTCGACCGGCTCTCGCCGCTCGGCTTTCCCATCTGGGCCGAGACGATCCGGGCGACGCAGGTTTCGAGCGAGAAATGGTCGGACATCGTGCAAAGGATGGTCGTCCGACTGGAGGACTCGGCCGTGCGTTCCGAGCGTGCAACCAAGCGCCGTGCCGGCGGCCGAAAGGACGGGTGAGCGGCGGCACCATGCACCTGCACTGGGCGGGAGAAGACCTGTCACTGTCGGCCGATCGCGCAGCGCACTGGCCGCGCGCCTCCGCGCTCATCGTGGCCGACCTGCACCTGGGCAAGGCCGCGGCGTACCGCGCGCTGGGCGTGCCCGTTCCGGACGGCGGCGCCGAGCGCGACTTGAAGCGGCTCTCGCGCCTGATCGACCGGACCGGATCGAACTGGGTGATCGTGCTGGGCGACCTACTACACGCGCGGTCGGCCAGATCCGAAGCGACGCTCGCGAGTCTGGCGCGGTGGCGCGCAGAGCATTCGAGCCTGCGCGTGACGGTGGTGCGGGGCAATCACGACCTGCGCGCGGGCGACCCGCCCGACGAACTCGCGTTCGAGTGCGTCAGCCCCACGGTCGACGCGTCGGCGCTCGGCGGCGCTGCCTGCCGAGCGTCGCGCCTTCGGTTCGGCCACGAGCCCCCGGCCGGCGCGGACTCGGACGACGATCGACCGACGCTCTGCGGCCACCTGCACCCGAAGGTCTCGCTGGAGCCGATCGACGGTGCGGGCCTCGGGTGGAGCGCGCCGTGCTTCTGGTTCTCGCGTGCGGTGGGCGTGCTGCCGGCGTTCGGCTCGTTCACGGGCGGTGCGCGCATCCGGCCGGTGCGCGGCGATCGTGTCTTCGCGATCGGCGAAACAGAAGGTGAGATCGTCGAGGTGAAGCCGCTGGGCGCGCGCGGTCGGCGAACGATCAACTCCCAACCGGGGGCGGGTTTGCCGGATCGGTGATCGGCGCATCCGGATCGGGGATCGGGTTGCGTTGCTGCAACTCGCGGAGTTCCTGCTGTTCTTCCTGCGTCAGTTCGGGCGCGGCGGTGCTCTCGTTGTCGTGCGGGGATGAGAAGACGCCGAGGTAGGCCAGGAAGATCACGAACGCGACTAGGAGCATGGCCGCGGCGATGCCGATCTTGACTTTGGCGGCTTTGTCCAAGCCCTCGGGCTTGGGGGGCGCCTTCTTCGAGGACTCGGAAAGTGCTTCGACTCGTGCCATGGCCAATGAACTCCCACGAAGGGCATGACGCGTTGAGAGTCGCGTCGTCCCGCATTTGTATCCCCGATTGAGGTGCATAACCCGAATGGGTCAGGGCAGTCTACCCGACCTCGCGCTTCTGGAACAGGACCACCGCGAGAGAGAGGAAGACGCCGACGAGCGAAACGGCGTAGACCGAGAGCAGCGCGATGTGCGAGAGCGGGATCGGCTGGTTCTGCGTCACCGCGTCGGTGAGCCAGAAGAACTGGATGTTCGGAACGGCGAGCCAGGCGGTGAGGAAGACGGGGTGGTAGACGGTGGGCTTGATGAAGATCCAGTCGCCGGGGCGCGGCGGGCGGGACGAAACGGGGGTGTCGGCCCCGACGCGGAGGAGCGTGAGATCGCGGCCATCGACGCGCGTGATGACGATGGCGGGGGGGCGGGATCGGTCGGTGAGGTCGGAGGACTCGGCGATGCTGCCGTCGAAGGGGCGGAAGTGGGTGGTGGCGAGCATGAAGCCGCTGGGGTTTGGCCCGAAGTAGAAGGGCGTGCCGGGCTCGAGCCGCCGGCGCGGGTCGAACTCGAGCGTGACGTTGAAACCGTCGCCGTTGCGCTGCAGGTCGGGCCGGCTGGGCAGGAGTGGGGAGGCCAGGCGGACGCGAGAGACCGCATCGTTCTCGACGGCTCGGCGGCCGAGAAAGTGGTTCGAGAGCAGGCCCATCAGAAAGACGCCGCAGCAGACGACGATGGTCATGACCTGGCCGAGCCGGGCCGACGCGGCGGTGGCGACGGCGGTCATGACCAACTGTGAAAGAAGGATGGCGACGCTGGCCATCGCGATCTGGGGCTTGAAAGTGGTCAAGAGACTCTGGAAATGCCAGTCCTTGCCGAGACCCAGGACCAGTACCCACGCCACGATGATGAGCGGGCAGAGAAGGAGCGTGGTGGTCTGGGAGAAGACCCAGCCGTAGAAGAAGTTGCACCAGACGCCGGCGATGACGGCGATCGCGACGGCCAGGCCGCTGAAGACGAGCACCGGCCCGTCCAACTTGTCGGCGGTGGTCTGCATGACCCCGTGTCGGATGGACAACTGGACGAAGACGAGCATGGTGACGACGGCGACGACGATGGCGGCGGTGACGCCGAGGTACTTGCCGAGCACTACCGCGGGGCGTGAGACGGGCTTGGAGACGACCGTGAGGACGGTTTTCTGCTCGATCTCGCGCGAAATGACGGCGGTGGCGAGGAACGCGGCCAAGAGCATGCCGCCGACAAAGACGGTGGCGAGGTTCAGGTCGAGGAGGAGTTTGTCGTCGCCCGAGACCTCACCGGACTCGGTCATGCCCATGCTGAAGGCGGCGGACCATGTGGAAAAGACGTGGAAGAGTGCGGCGAGGCCGACGATGATGAAATAGACCGGCTGCCGGACGCTTTCGGTGAAGGTGTTGCGGGCGATGGCGTAGACAGTTGAAACCATGTTGCAATTCGCGTTCGGGCGATCGAGTCCCGGATCGGCGGGTGGGGCGTTGGGGCGGGGTCGGGTTGGAGCCGGGCTGATGCCGGGCGGGGGCTCCGACTTGAAGGTCTCGGCCCGAGCGAGTGAACAAATAGGCGGGGGCGGATCGTACATCAACGATCCCCAGAGTGCGCGGGTTCTGTGTGGCCGTCGGCGTTTGTGGTTGCGAGAGGCCCGATCCGGACCGGATCGGGCCGAGTTGCGGGGCTTGAGAGAGATGTTCATGGGAGGCGGGCCGGGTGGACACTGCGCGGCGGGTCGCGGAGAATGCCCCCCACCCGGAACGGTCGGTTCGACAACCGGGGGTGCTCTCTCCGTGTTCGGTGGTGAGCAGAGCGGTCGGGGCCTCGGGGGTTCGGTTCGATCTTTCGCGAGGAACGCACAGGACCCATGAAAGCCGACCATCAGACCTACGCCCGAGCCTCCAGCACGGCCCTGTTGGGTCTTGCCCTTCAGATCGTGATGGGGTTGGGGCTGGTGATCTACGCGATCATCGCCAAGGACCGATCGGCGTTCAGCGGCTCGCTGCTGGTGCTGATGGGGAGCGCGGTGTGGCTTGTGCTTGCGGTGCTGTTCGATCAGCACCGTCGCGAGCGGATCGAGGCGCTCGAAGCGGAGCAGTTGAGCGACGCCGCGGCGGGGTCGGGTCGATCGGCGTCGGTGTTCGGGGAGGCGGCGAGCGAGCTGCGCGTGGCGGCCAAGCGGCTGTCGTGGATGCACTCGGTGCTTGTGCCGACGCTGAGCCTGATCTGGGCGCTGGCGCTGGGCGGGCTCGGCGCGTGGCGGTTTGTCGCCGAGCGGAAGATGGTGAGCCAGGACCCGGGTGATGAGCACCTGGGCTGGGCGCTGGGCGTGGGGCTGGCGGTGGCGCTGATCGGCTTCCTGTTCGCGCGGTACGTGGCGGGGATGGCGAAGGTGGGGGCGTGGGCGAACCTCCGCGGGGGCGCGGGTCAGGCGGTGGCGGCCGCGCTTGTGGGCGGGGCGATGGTGATCGGCCACTTGGCCGACTACCTCGGGTTCGATCTGATTCTGCGGTACCTGCACGTGGTCTTCCCGGTGGCCATGATGCTGCTGTCGGCGGAGGTGATCCTGAACTTCCTGCTGGGCGTCTACCGGCCGCGGACCGCGGGCGAGACGCCCCGGCCGGCGATGGACTCGCGGGTGCTGAGTTTCGTGGCGGCGCCGGACAAGGTGGCCGAGTCGATCGGCGGCGCGCTGAACTACCAGTTCGGGTTCAACGTCACGGACTCGTGGTTCTATCAGTTAGTGTCGCGATGGCTGGCGTCGCTGGTGGCGGTGGGGGTGGTGGTGGTGTGGCTGATGACGAGCCTGGCGGTGGTTCAGCCGAACGAGCAGGGCGTGATCCTGCGGTTCGGCCGGATCGTGAGCGAGGAAGCGCTGCGGCCCGGCCTGTACGTCAAGTTCCCGTGGCCGATCGACGTGGTGGAGAAGGTGGACGCGACGACGATCCGCCCGCTGCAACTGGCGAACGAGACGCCGAAGGTCGAGCGGAGCATCCTGTGGACGAACGACCACGGGGTGACGGAGACGTACTTCCCTGTTCAGCCGAGCGATCGGTCCACGACGGGCGCATCGCGTGACGCGTCGGCGGTGAACGACCTCGAACTGGTGTCGGTGGAGGTGCCGCTGTACTACGTGGTGGAGGACTACGCGAAGTTCAGGAACCTGACGACGCCGGAGAGCCGCGATCAGTTTCTGCGCTCGATCGGTCGGCGGGAGTTGCTGAGCGTGCTTTCGAGCGAGACGACGGACCGCGTGCTGGGGGTGGGCCGGCAGGAGATCTCGGCGCGGCTCGCGGGCCGGATCAACGAGCGTCTGGCGTCGCTGAACGGCGGGGATGGCGCGGGAGTGCGGGTGGTGTTCGTGAGTCTGGTGGGTGCGCACCCCCCGCGTGACACGGCGGAGATGTTCGAGAGCGTGGTGCAGCGCGTGCGGACGAGCGCCACGGACGTTGAGCAGGCGCGCGCGGACGCGGAGGCGGAGTTGATCAAGGTCGCCGGGTCGCGGGAGCGTGCCCGGAGCATCGTGCAGTTGATCGATCGGATCGACTCGACGCGGACCACGGGCGCGGTGGACGGGCCGGGGTCGGCGGAGATCGACTCGCTGGAGCGTCAGGCGTCGGAGTTGATCGCGGGGGCGAGCGGGGAGGCGGCGGACCTGCTGATCAAGGCGCAGGCGGACCGGTGGGTGACGCACATGGGGGAGCGGACGCGTGCGCAGCGGCACGGCTCGCAACTGGCTGCGTACCGCTCGTCGCCGATGGTGTACAAGTCGCGCAAGTACTTCGAGACTCTGCGCGAGGTGATGGCGCAGGCGCGGGTGTACGTGGTGGTGGACGACGGTGAGCGGCTGGAGATGCGGCTGAACCTGGAGGACTCGAACCTGGGTTCGCAGTTGTTCGATGCGCCGCGGCAGTTGGGGCAGGACAAGTGAGCGAGGGCACGGCCCGCCGGATCGCGGCGGGCGGCGTGCGTTTGACGGGTTGTTGATCTCGGTCTTTGGTTCGGGCGGGCGGGCCGGAGTGACAGCAGTGAGCAAAGTGCTTCGATACGGTGTGATCGCGCTGGTGCTGGTCGTGTTCGTCGCGGCGATGGCGACGTACACGGTCCGGTTCAACGAGACCGCGGTGGTCAGCACGTTCGGCGACGCCGACGAGACGTCGGTGAAGACCGAGGCGGGCCTGCGGTTCATGATTCCGTTCGTGCAGCGCGTGACGAAGTACGACAAGCGAGCGCGGTACGTCGAATCGAACCCGGAGACGCAGCAGACCCGCGACGCGCGGCAGTTGATCGTGGCCGCGGGGCTGACGTGGCGCGTGAGCGATCCGCTGCGGTTCTACAAGAGCACGAGCGGTCGGGGCACGACGGCGGCGGAGCACTTCGCGTTCGCGGAGGATCTGCTGAAGAGCCGGGTGAGGACGGCGATGAGCGAACTGTCGCAGTTCAGGCTGGAGCAGTTGCTCTCGGCGTCGTCGGAGGGTTCGCAACTGCCGGTGCTTGAGGATCGGATGCTGGCGAGTCTGACGGGCTCGGGCGCGGGGGGCGAGTCGCTGGCGTCGTACGGGATCGAGCCGCTGTCGGTGGGGATCGTGTCGATCGCGCTGCCGCAGGACACGACGCGGAAGATCTTTGACGGCATGAACACGTCGCGTCAGCGGCTGGCGAACGAACTGGTGAGCCAGGGGAAGAGCCAGGCGGCGACGATCCGATCGACGGCGGAGGCGGACGCGACGAAGATCCGCAAGTTCGCCGAGCGTCTGGCGGAGGAACTGCGCCGGCAGGGGGACCTGGAGGCGACGGAGTTCCTGAAGCAGACGGTGGATGCGCCGGAACTGGCGATGTTCCTGGGCCAGATGGACTTCATCCGGTCGAGTTTCGGTCGTTCGACGACGCTGGTGCTGCCGACGTCGATGCCGGGGCTGGAGTGGCTGCGTCCGGACGCGCTGGAGCGTGCGGGGACTCGGAACTGGCGGCTGCCGACGTTCGACGTGGCGCCGGTGAAGTCGGCGGATCGAAGCCGTGCGGAAGGCGACGGGCGTTCGGACGAGGAGGCGCAGCAGTGAGCGACCGTCAGGAACTCTCGATGCCGTCGGGTTCCGGCCCCGCCCGTCGTGACCGTCGCGGCAGCGCGACGATGGCGCTGAGCGGCGGGGGCGGCGGCGATGACGTGGCGAACGCGCTGGACCCGGCGACGCGGTCGCTGGCCGATGCGCTGCGGATCATGTACCGGCTGTTGCAGGGGCTGATGCTCGTGGTGGCGGCGGCGTACCTGCTGTCGGGGTTCCAGTCGATCGGCGTGACGGAGCGCGGCGTTCGGACGACCTTCGGGCGCGTGGTGGGGACGAACCTGGGGCCGGGGTTCCAGTGGTCGTGGCCCGCGCCGATCGGCGAGTTGCTGAAGGTCGGCGTGACCGACCAGGAGAAGCAACTTCGGAGCGAGTTCTTCGTCAAGCTCAACGACAACGAGGAGAAGAACCTGCTGACCGACGGCGGGGGCGTGACGGCGCTGTACGGCGGCGGGCCGGACGCGCTGGACCCCGATTCGGACGGCATGCTGCTGACGGGCGACGGCGGGATCGCGCACGGGCGGTTCAGCATTCGCTACGCCCGGCGAGACCCGGCGCGGTTCATTTCGGGCATCGACCCGAAGCACGAGGAGAAGATCATCGCGGCGGCGGTACGCCGCGGGATCGTGCAGGCGGCGGCGGGGGTGACGGTCGATGAGTTGATCACGAACCAATTGGATTCGGATCTTCGCGGCGGGGACGCTCGGCGGTTTCAGGACATCGCGCTGGCGAACGCGCAGCGGATCCTGGACCGGATGGAGAGCGACGGGTTCGGGACGGGTCTGCGGCTGGAATCGCTGACGATGGAGCGGGCGATGCCGCCGCGGCGCGTCGGGCCGTCTTTCAACCAGGTTCAGTCGGCGCAGACCGAGGCGAAGTCGCAGGTTGAGCGGGCGAGCGAGTTCCGCGATGAGCGGCTGGTGGAGACGGCGGGCGATTCGGCGTCGCTGGTGCTGGCGTGGATCGACCGGTACGAGGCGGACCTGGCCAAGGGCGATCAGGCCGCGGCGTCGCGGACGCTGGCGACGATCGACTCGATCATGCTGGGCGAGGCGACGCGCGTCGAGGGCGTGGAGGTTGTGCCGCGGGTGTTCGGCGAGGTCTCGAACATGCTGGCGGAGGCCCGGCAGTATCGGACGACGGCGGCGAACCGGGCGCGGGCCGACCGCTCGACGTTCCTGGCGAAACTGGCGACGTACCGATCGAACCCGCGGGTGATGATCGCGGGCGAGTGGACGAGCGCGATGTCGGAGTTCATGGCGCGTCCGTCGGTGCAGACGATGGTGCTTCCGCCAAACGCGGACCGTGTGATCGTGCAGATCAACCGCGACCCGGACGTGGCGCGGCAGCAGCAGATCGAGCGGTATCAGCGTGAGTTTGACGAGGCCGCGCGGAAGCGGGGCCTCGAGCAGCAGCGGCAGCGGTTCCAAGACCGCGCCGACGCCGAGACCAAGCGAGCGTCGCAGTGACCGGGCGGGGTGGGGGGGGCGGGGTCGGGCGCGTGCCGACCGTTCCGGTGTTTGCATCCCGGCCGCGCAGGCCGCATGACCAGGACCGACCATGACCCGCCTGAGCAGCCAGCCACGACCGTCGACCGCCGCCGCGGGGAGCGCCACGCCGCCGTTGGTGGTGGTTGAGCGGCTGAACAAGGTGTTCCGCGACTTCTGGATGCGTTCGCGCGTTCGCGCGGTGAACGACGTGACGTTCCACATCGAGCGCGGCGAGATCTTCGGGCTGCTGGGGCCGAACGGCTCGGGCAAGTCGACGACGATCAAGATCCTGCTGGGGCTGCTGCACAAGACGTCGGGCATCGTTTCGGTGTTCGGGAAACTGCCGACGGACGTGAGCGTGAAGAGGAAGATCGGGTATCTGCCCGAGGAGTCGTACCTCTATCCGTTCCTGAACTCGCGCGAGACGCTGGACTATTACGGCAAACTGTTCGAGTTGGACCGGGAGATCCGGGCGCGGCGGATCGACGAGTTGCTGGACATGGTGGGGCTGACGGCGGTACAGCACCGGCCGGTGCGCGAGTACTCGAAGGGCATGCAGCGGCGGATCGGGCTGGCGCAGGCGCTGATCAACGATCCGGAGTTTCTGATCCTGGACGAGCCGACGACCGGGCTGGACCCGATCGGGACCAGGCAGGTGAAGGATCTGATCATCGAACTGGGCAGGCGTGGGAAGACGGTGCTGCTGAGTTCGCACCTGCTGAGCGACGTGGAGGACTGCGTCGATCGGGCGGTGATCCTGTACGGCGGTCGGATTCAGCGCGAGGGGACGTGCGACGAGTTGTTGGAGAGCCGCGACCGGACGGTGATCGAGACCGAAGCGCTCGACGACGCGACGATCGCGGAGATCGACCGGCTGATCCGTCAGCGGACGGGCGGGCTGAAGGCGATCGCGCGCGTGTCGCACCCGAGACAGAAACTCGAGGAGTTGTTCATCGAGATCGTGGAGAAGGCGCGGGCGGCGAACGTCGAGACGGCCGGGGCGCAGCAGGGGGGGCAGACGGCGTCGTTCCTACGCGGTTCGGAGGCCGATGCGCCCGAGGGCGAAGCGCTGGTCGCGTCGCTGCTGGCGGCGGGGAGCACGGCGGAGACGGCTGCGCAGACCGGGGGGCCGGGTGCGGACGGCGGGGCGATCGCGAAGGACGAGGACCAGACCGATCTGAACGTGCTGAGCGATCTGTTGGAGGGGCCGGCGACGGGGATCGCAGCGCGGAAGGGTGGGGCATCGGCTGTCAGCGCGGGGGGGGCGAGCGGCGCGGGGGGGGCGGGCGGTTCGGCGGGTGGGGGCAGGCCGGCGGCGATGCCACCCGCTGCCTCGCGGCCGGTCGCGCCGGATGACGCGGACCTTGGGGTCATCGGGTCGCTGCTGGACGACGGCGGGCGAGGAGAGGCGGGGGACAAGGACAAGAACGCGGGCAAGGGTGGCGGGAGGCCCAAGCCGTGAACCTGCGCGAGATTCTGGCCCGGCTGGATCGTGCGCAGCGGACTCGGCTGTTCAAGATCGTCGCGTCGTGCGTGGTGCTGCTGGGGGCGATCGGCGCGGTGGGGTGGTACGCGGTGGCGCGCGCGGCGGGCGATCAGCCGGCGTTCAGGGCGTCGTTCGATCAGGACATCGACCTGAGCAAGTTGAGCGCGGAGGAGCGGGAGCAGTTTGAGGCGACGCGGAGCAGCGCCGAGCTGACGGCCAAGGCGCTGAACCAGATCTACGCGGCGAGGATGGACACGGGGACGGTCGCGGTGGGGGCGATCGTCGTTGGGGCGGTGCTTCTTGGGGTGGTGTGGCTCGGGGTGTGTTTGAGCGCGCTGGCGCTGGTGTTGCTGCTGGCGTGCGTGGGCGTGCCGCTGCTGATGTTCGGGAGCGGTCGGTGGGCGGACGCGGGGGGATTTGTGCTGGCGACGGGGGCGCTGGCGATCTCGTTCGTGGTGTTGATGGCGGTGCTGCGCTCGTCGCTGTGGGCGACGCACCCGGTGACGGCGGTGGCGCGGAACGTGGTGATCGAGTCGACGCGGATGCGCGTCGTGGTGGTGTTCATCGTGCTGCTGATTCTGGCGCTGGCGGCGCTGCCTGGATCGCTGGACACGAGCACGCCGCTGCGGTACCGGGTTCAGAACTTCCTGCAGTACGGGAGCGGGGTGACGTTCTGGATCATCGCGGTCCTGGTGCTGTTCCTGTCGGTGGCGACGGTGGCGTTTGAGCAGCGCGACAAGGTGATCTGGCAGACGATGACCAAGCCGGTGACGGCGTGGCAGTATCTGCTGGGGAAGTGGCTCGGGGTCGCGGGTGTGGCGGCGGTGCTGCTGGGGGTGAGCGCTTCGGGGATGTTCCTGTTCACGGAGTATCTGCGCGAGCAGCCGGCGAACGACGAGATCCGGGCGTTCGTGCCCCGGAACCGGTCGGTGGCGGTGACGGAGGATCGGGAGATCCTCCAGACGCAGGTGCTGACGGCGCGGCGGTCGGTGCGGCCGGACATCCCGACGCTCTCGCGCGAGGACGAGGACAAGGAGGTCGCGTTCCGGTTCGAGCAGGCGCTGAACGCCGATCGGAACTTCAAGCCGACCGCGGCGGAGGAAGAGGCGTATCGGGATCAGATCCGCAAGGAATTCCGGGCGCAGTTCATCTCGATCGGGCCGGGGCAGGGGCGAGAGTTCGTGTTTCGCGGGTTGGGGGTGGCGCGCGAGCAGGGTCGGATCGCGACGCTGCGCTACCGGATCGACGTGGGGGCCAACGATCCGCGGACGTTCTTCCGGATCACGTTCTTCTTCCGGGGCGATCAGGACCCGGTGGTGCAGGAGGTGCCGCTGGGCCAGACGATGACGCTGCGCGTTCGTCCGACGGCGATCGACGGGAGCGGGAACCTGGAGATGTTCGTCTTCAACGGCGACTACTTCGCGCAGACGGCGAACCCGCAGAGCATGTCGTTTCCTCCGGACGGGTTGGAGGTGTTCTATGCGGCGGGTTCGTACCGATCGAACTTCGCGCGCGTGATGATCGTTCACTGGCTGAAACTGGCGTTCCTGGCGATGGTGGGCGTGACGGCGGCGACGTTCCTGTCGTTCCCGGTCGCGTCGATGGTGGCGTTCGGGATGTTCTTGATGGCCGAGTCGTCGGGGTTCCTGTTCAGGGCGCTGGAGACGTACACGCCCGAGACGGTTACGGGGGGGACGGACTACTTCATCGCGGCGGTGCGGCTGATCGCGGTGCCGATCGCGTACGCGTGGGGGTTCTACTCGACCCTGACGCCGACGGCGGACCTTGTGGACGGCCGGTTGCTGAGTTGGTTCAGTGTGGCGCGTGCGGCGGTGCTGCTGGGGGTGCTGACTGGCGGTCTGTACGTGGTGGGGGGGATGATCTTCAAACGGCGCGAACTGGCGATGTACAGCGGGCAGTAGAGCTTTCTGGGGCGTTGGGCGGGATCAAGGTCGGCGGGGACGGAGCGGATCGGGACGATCGGCGGAAGCACGCATGAGACGAGACACCGTCACACAACTCGCGTCGATCGGCGTGATGCTCGCGTTTCTGGCGGTGTCGGCGGGCACGGCGGCGATGGTGAGTTCGTCGATCGGGCGTAACCGGCTGGTCTACGCCGACTCGGCGGAGAAGGGTGAGCCGCCGGAAGTGGCGATGGGGATCGCGATGGGGGCGTTCAGGGGCCTGTTCGTGAACTGGCTCTGGATCCGGGCCAACGACCTGAAGGAGCAGGGCAAGTATCACGAGGCGGTGGACCTTGCGCGGACGATCACGCGGCTCCAGCCGCGGTTCCCGCGCGTGTGGTCGTTCCACGCGTGGAACCTGGCTTACAACATCTCGGTCGTGACGAACACGAAAGAGGAGCGGTGGAACTGGGTGAAGGCGGGGATCGACCTGATCCGTCGGCAGGGAATCCCGAACAATCCCGGCAGCATTCTGCTGTACAAGGAACTGGCCTGGATCCACCTGCACAAGATCCAGGGGATGATGGACGACGCCCATCAGCACTACAAGCGACAGTTCGCGCATGAGTGGACGGTGAACATGGGTGCGCCGCCGCGGTTCCCGCGCGAGATGCGCGATCCGAAGGAGCGGGCGCGGTTTTTGGTCGACAACTGGCTCGAGCCGATCGCCTCGGCGGCGGAAACGCTTGAGGACCTGTACAAGACGAACCCGGGCGTGAGGGCGCTGGTCGAGCGGCTGGAGCGGGAGGCGGGGCAGAAGCCTGACCGATCGCTGCTTGAGTACGTGGAGGTGATTCGCGCGATCAACCAGGCGACTCGGGGGCTGGATACGCGTCTGCCGCTGCCCGACAGCCCGCTGACGGCGATCCTGACCGATCCGTCGACGCAGGCGGACGGGAACGCGCTGGTCCGCCACCTTCGCAAGCACCTGCTGAAGACCGAGTACAGCATGGATCCGGACCGGATGATCCGGTACACGCTCAAGTACGGGCCGCTGGACTGGCGGAACGCCTCATCGCACGCGGTGTACTGGTCGGCGATGGGATCGGAGGAAGCACTGCTGCGCGCAACCGACGAGAACAAGCAGGACCTGGACTTCGTGAACACGGACCGGGTGACGATCCAGGCTCTGCAGGACCTGTACCGCACGGGGACGGTGTTCTACGACATCATCAACCCGCGCGGGTTCCGGCAGATCCCGAGCGCGGACTACATCGAATCGTACGGGAACGCGCTCGCGGAACTGACGGAGCGCTCGCGGTTCGACTCCAAGGCGCGGGTGTTCTCGTTCTACTCGGCGGGGTACGAGAACTTCCTGCGCGACGCGATCCGCTTCGTGTACCGCAAGGGGGATCGGGCGCGTGCCGAGGAGCTGTACACGCGCCTACGGACGTTCGAGGGCATGAACACGCACATGAACGAGATGCGACGCCAGGAGTTTTCGGTGCCGCTGGACGAGTTCGTGAAGAACGAGATCAAGAACGAGGAGCGCGAGACGAGCCCCGTGGTTGCGTGGAGCGAGATCACAGGGGCGCTGATCAGCGCCTTCTACGACGGCCTGTTGAGCGACAACCCCAAGGTGTTCGAGGACAACTGGGAGTATGTCAAGATGTTCCACCGGGTCTACCAGGACCGGCAGGACTTCAAGGTGTTCATCAACCGCGAGACGGGCGGGCGGATGGCGCTGCCGCCGCTGGAGATCATCGCGGCCCAACTGCTCGCGGAGTTGGCGGTGGAGGCGGGCATCCCGGACGGGGCGCTGATGTTCCGTCGAGCGCCCGAGGAACTGCGCGGACGGGCGTTCGTGTTCCTTGAGCAATCGGCGCTGCGAGCGGGCCTGGACGCGAACATGGAGGACGGCGGGCCGGGGTTCGAGTTCTGGTTCCCGCCGCCGGCGAACCTGGACATGTACCGGCGGCTGGTCGCCGCGCAGATCGCGCCGGAGGGCGTGCCGGCGGGACAGAGCGAGATCAAGTGACGTGCTCGTGCGTGATGGATCGGCGCGGCCGGCGCGATCAGCGCGATCGGTGCGAACCGTTTGCGCGTGGTGGTGGTGAGTAGGGGTGAAATGATCACGAGCAGAGCAGGTCGCGGGCCTCGCGGTAGCGGGCCAGCGTGCCGGCGACGACCGCCTCGGGGAGTTCCGGCCCCGGCTCGGACTTGTCCCACTTGCCGTCGCGCACGAGTTCTTCGAGGTACTCGCGGAGGAACTGCTTGTCGAAACTCTTCTGAGGTTTGCCGGGCTTGTAGTCCTTGGCGGGCCAGAAGCGGGAACTGTCTGGCGTGAGCGCTTCGTCGATGAGCACGGGTGGCACCCAGGCGCGGCCAGCGCGGTCGCGTTCGTCGAGGGGGATGCCGAACTCGAACTTGGTGTCGGCGATGATGATGCCGCGCGTGAGGGCGTGCTCGGCGGCGGCGTTGTAGATCGAAAGGGAGAGGTCGCGGATGACGCCGGCGGTTTCGAGCCCGACGATCTCGGCCGCGCGGTCGAAGGAGATGTTCTCGTCGTGGCCGATGGCGGCCTTGGTGGCGGGGGTGAAGATGGGCTCGGGCAGGCGGTCGCACTGCTTGAGGCCGCGGGGGAGTTTGACTCCGCAGACCGAGCCGGAGGCCTGGTACTCCTTCCAGCCGGAGCCTTCGAGATAGCCGCGGACGACGCACTCGACGGGGATGACCTCGCAGGCGCGGCAGATGGTGCTGCGGCCCCGGAGGTAGGAGCGGACCTTCGGGTCGGGGCCGATCGCATCGCCGACGGAGTCGGAGTCGGTGGAGATCAGGTGCGACTGGCAGATCCGGCGAGACTGGATGAACTCGAACCACCAAGAGGAGATCTCGGTGAGGAGCCGGCCCTTGCCCGGGATCGGTGTGGGCATCACGACGTCGAAGGCGCTGATTCGGTCGGTGGCGACCATGAGCAGGCGGGGGGTCGATCCGGGCACGTCGGGGAGTCGGTAGACGTCGCGGACCTTGCCCCGGCGGACCAGCGGCAGGTCTGGGGCGGGGGGGGAGGGGGGGGCAGCGCGATCGTGCTCGGCGGGCTGTGCGGCCATCGGCGGATCGTAGCGACGGGGGTGCGGCCGCAACCCGTCCGGGGCGGTTCCCAGCAACCCCGGAGCGATGGCGAACGCCTCGGCCTCAACCTCGGGCTCAAGCTTGGCGTTGGCCCCAACCGCACCGCGCGCGAACCGATCGGCTACGCTCTGCCCTTGCCCCGTGCGGCGGGTTCGGTATCCGTCGGGAGGGGTCAACCGCATGCTGCGATTCGTCGTCTTCGAGCACTCCGCCGACGGTTCTTCGAGCCGGTTACACCCCGCGTGGCCGCTGCGCCACGCGTGCGCCTTCGGGAACGATGATGTGCCGGTGCAGGCCGAGATCCGCGCTGAGCCGGGCGAGATCGTGTGCGAGACGCGCGGGAACGAATCGACGGGGCTGAGTCTGCAGTTTCCGGTCGATCCGGTGAGCGACGACGCCGGGGCGAGCAGCCCGGTGTCGTCCGGGTCGAGCCTGGGCCTGATCACGCTGCAGACGTGCCTGTTGCCGCAGCGGGAGCGGCCGTACCTGCTGAGTCTGGAGTTGGCGCGGCATCGGCTGATGCTGGTGCTGAACAAGATGGAGGATTGGGCGCTGTTCGACGTTGCGCCCGACGACCCGGCGATGGCGCTGTTCGAGCGGGCGCGGCGGGCGTTTACGGATGCGCTGGTCCTGGCCGCGCGAACGCAGGCGGAGGGGGAGTTCTCGGCGGAGGCGGACCGGCTGTCGCGGCGGGCGCTCTCGATGGCGCTGGAGGCGGGCGAGCGGATCACGTTGTGGCACGCGACGAGGCAGTTTGCGCGTCGATCGAGCGGGGAACTGGCGGCGGCGGCGGCGAAGATCGCGACGCCGGCGAACGCGCTGACCGAGCACGAGTCGGCGCAGTCTCGCAACGCGCTGATCGGGAACGTCGGGGTGATCCTGCCGACGCAGGCGCAGGTGGGGGTGAGCGTGAACCCGACGAACTTCGGCCCGGCGCTGGCCAAAGCGGTGACGCTGAGCGCGGACTTTCTGTGCATGCCGATGCGCTGGATCGACATGGAGCCGACGGAGGGGAAGTACCTGTTCGGCACGACGGACCGGTGGATCGAGTGGGCGGTTCGGACAGCGCGGTTGCCGATCGTGGGCGGTCCGCTGGTGGAGTTGCGGCGCGACTGCGTGCCGGACTGGCTGTACATCTGGGAGCACGACTACGAGACGCTGCGTGAACTGGTGTACGAGCACGTGAAGAACCTCGTGACGCGGTATCGGCGCACGGTGGGGACGTGGACGGTGTGCTCGGGGCTGCACGTGGCGGGGAACTTCGCGTTGTCGTTCGAGCAGGTGATGGACCTGACGCGGCTGGCGGTGATGGTCGTTCGCAAACTGCAGCCGAGCGCGAAGGTCCAGGTGCAGATCGATCAGCCGTGGGGCGAGTACGTGGCGAAATCGTCGCGGTCGATCCCGCCGTTGATGTACGCGGAGATGGTGCTGCAGGCGGGGATCAACCCGGATTTGCTGGCGCTGCGGGTGGAGATGGGGCAACCCGAACCGGGGCAGAGCACGCGCGACATGACCGCGTTCTCCGCGCTCTTGGATCGGTACGCAGCGCTCGAGAGGCCGCTGGCCGTTTCGGCGATCAGCGTGCCCTCGCGCGGGCCTGATCCGGAGTCGCTGGGGCTGAACGGGGAGATGGACCCGGGCTATTACCGCCAGGCGTGGAGCGCGCATGGGCAGGTGGACTGGATGACGCGTGCGCTGGCGATCGCCGCGGCCAAGCCGTTTGTTCACTCCGTCTGCTGGCACGAGTTGTACGACGTTGCGCCCCCGGCGGGGGCGGCGGGTGCGACGGGCAAACCGGCGGGGGAGATGACGTACGACGGGCTGATCGACGCGAGCGGGGAGGCGAAGCCCGCGCTCTGGCGGTTGGCGGAGATCCGGCAGAGCATCCGGGCGAAGAAGTCGCCGCTGACGCTGCCCGAGCGTCCGGCCGCGCAGACGCTGCAGTAATCGGCGGGTGTGGTTGGGTACGGCGGGGTGCGGAGAGCGGCGGAGGGGACACATGCGGTGTTGGTTTGGTGGTTGACGCATTTGGGCGGCTGCGCGGTAGACTGCGCTCGTGGAGACGGACGCGGACATTTCCAAGCCGGGGAGCGTTTCGGACGCGGGCGCTTCGGTTGCGCAGCGCATCGGGGCCGGTGTGCTGCTGGTGCTGGGCTTGAGCGCGGCGGTGTTCGGGCTGTCGGAGCGCGAGTCGAGTCTGGGTGGGTCGAGGGGATCGGGTGGTCGTGGGCAGGTGCAGTGGACGGTGGTTGCGACGGCGGAGCGGGCCGAGCAGATCGAGGATGGAAGTTCCGCAACGGCTGCGCCGGCGAAGGCGCTGCGCATCGACTTGAACGCGGCGACGATCGCCCAACTGGAACTGCTGCCGGGCATCGGTCCGGCGAAGGCGCGGGCGATCGTTGAGGATCGCGAGCGGCGGGGTCGGTTCGGCTCGGTTGAGGATCTGGATCGCGTTGCGGGGATCGGTCCGAAGACCGTCGATCGGCTGCGCGAGCACGTGATCGTTGGGGATGAGTCATCGGCGGCTCGCGACGCGGGTCGGTGAGCGTCGGCGCTGGGCCGGCGGATACGATCGGCCCGAATGGAAGTGTGTCGGCTGCCTGGCGGTGAGCGGTTCACGGCCGGTGCGCCCGTGCGCGCTCAATCGAGCGCGTCCGCCTCGACGCCGATGATGGCCCCGCGAATGGACCTGATCGCCTCGATTCAACGCACTCCAGCCCTCGGCCGGCTCGCCGAGGAGACCCGTCGGGCGCTCGCCTCGCCGCGGACGCACCGGTATCTGGAAGCACGCGGGAGCCACGGCTCGAGCGCGGCTTTCACGGCCGCGGCTTTGGCGCGGGCGGTGGGTCGGACGGTGGTGTATGTGGTGGCGCACCTGGACGAAGCCGACGAATCGGCGGCGGAACTCGCGGCGCACGGCGTTCGCGTGGGCGTGTTTCCGGCGTTGGAGACGCTGCCGGGTGAGACCGGGGCTTCGGCGGAGTTGCTCGCCGCGCGGCTGGCGGTCGTTCGCGGATTGAGAGCGCTGCGGGGGGACGGGGACGGGGATGAGCGTGCGCGGCCGGAGGTACTGCTGTGTCCGGTGCATGCGCTCATGCAGCCGGTGCCGGGGCCGGACCTGCTCGGCTCGGTCAGTCGCACGCTGACCGTCGGCGATCGCGTGGCGCTCGGCGGCGCATCGGGTTTGCTGGCGTGGCTCGATCGTGCGGGGTACACGCGCGTCGACGCGATCGAGGAGGCGGGGGAGTACTCGGTGCGCGGGGGGATCGTCGACATCTTCCCGCCCGCATCGGGGGTGGTGGGGTCGTCGGCCTCTGGCGGGGCCGGATCGGCCGAGGCGGTGCCCGTTCGGATCGACCTGTTCGGGGACGAGATCGAGCGCATCAACGAGATCGACCTGAGCACCATGGCGTCGGACCGATCGGTCCGGAGCGTGGAGTTGATCTGCGCCTCGATCGAGCGTGCAACGGGGGTGGAGAGCGCGGCGGACTCAGCAACGTCGGGCGGGAGAGCGGTGGGGCGTGCGAAGTCGCTTGCGCCGGCGTTGCCCGGCCACGTGCCGTTCACCGACTACTTGCCCGAGGTGTCGGTGTCGTCGGGTGTGGTGGTGGTGCTGCACGAGACGCTGGAGGTGATCGAGCAGGCGCGCGGGTACTTCGAGCGCGTGACGGACTCGTCGAGCGGCGTGATCGGCCCGCCGGCGGTGATGAAGGCGCTGCAGGAGCGGTCGTCGGCGTTCATCGAGATCAACCAGTTCTCGCCCGGCACGTCGGGGGCGGTGGGCGTTCGCGTTGAACTGCCGGTGCGGCCCGTCGAGCCGCTGAACACGCCGGTGCGCGAGGCGGTGGTGCAGTTGGCGGAGTGGTCGGCGACGCAGGGCGTTGCGGTTTACGCGGCCAACGAGGGTGAACTGTCGAGGCTGCGCGAGTTGATCGCCGAGCACGCGCCGGACTCGGCGTCGCGCATCGGCACGTCGCTCGGCTATGTGCATCGCGGGTTTGTGTGGGAGCCGGAGGGGGAGAGGAGCGGCGAGGAAGGCGGGCGGCCGCTGGTCGTGCTTCCGTACCACGAGCTGCTGCAACGGTTCGAGGCGAGGCGGACGCTGCACGGCGCGGCCAAGCGCGGGTTGAAACTGCGTGCTGCGCGCGCGATGGACACGTTCCTCGACTTTGCGCCCGGCGATTACGTGGTGCATCGAGAGCACGGGATCGGGCAGTTCGTGGGCCTGACGGTGATGAAGGGGCGGGAGGTGCGGGCGAGCAAGCCGGTTGTTCTGCCCGGCGAGAAGAAGCGCAAAGGGCCGAAGGACGCGGGCTCTCCGGACGGCGCGCAGGCGGGGGAGGAGGAGTTTCTCACGATCGAGTTTGCCGCGCGCAGCCGGCTGCACGTGCCGGCGACGCGGATCGACCAGGTTCAGAAGTACGTGGGCGGGCTGGGGGCCAAGGGCAAGCCGACGCTCTCAGCGCTCGGCGGCACGCGCTGGAAGAAGCAGAAGCAGGACGTGGCCGAGTCGGTGCGCGACCTGGCCGCGGAATTGCTGAGGATCAGGGCCGCGCGCGAGAGTCTGCCGGGCACGCGGTTCCCGGCGGACACCTCGTGGCAGCGCGAGTTCGAGGCCGAGTTCGGCTTTGAAGAGACGCCGGACCAACTGGCGGCGCTCGGGGAGATCAAGCGTGACATGCAGTCGGACCGGCCGATGGACCGGCTGCTGTGCGGCGACGTGGGGTTCGGCAAGACCGAGATGGCGGTGCGAGCGGCGTTCAAGGCGTGCGAGTTCGGCAGGCAGGTGGCGGTGTTGGTGCCGACGACGGTTTTGGCGGAGCAGCACGAGCGGACGTTCCGGTCGCGGTTCGCGGACTACCCGTTCCGCGTGGAGAGCCTGTCGCGGTTCAAGACCACGCAGGAGATCAACCGCCTGCTGGCCGATCTTCGCAAGGGCCAGATCGACGTGGTGATCGGCACGCACCGGCTGATCTCCAAGGACGTGAAGTTCGCAGACCTCGGGCTGGTGGTGATCGACGAGGAGCAGAGGTTCGGCGTTGAGCACAAGGAGCGGCTGCTGGCGCTGCGGATGACGGTGGACGTGCTGACGCTGAGCGCCACACCGATCCCGCGCACGCTGCACCTGTCGATGCTGGGGCTGCGCGACATCTCGAGCCTTGCGACGCCGCCGGTGGACCGGCGCGCGGTGGTGACCGAGGTGATCCCGTACAACCCGAGACGCGTGCAGCAGGCGATCGCGCGCGAACTCTCGCGCGGCGGTCAGTGCTACTTCGTTCACAACCGGGTGTACGACATCCAGTCGGTGGCGGACGACGTTCAGCGGCTGGCGCCCGAAGCGCGGATCGTGGTGGGGCACGGGCAGATGCCCGACGACGAACTCGAGCGGGTGATGCTGCGGTTCATGCGCGGGCCGGGGAAGGACGGGGCGGACATCCTGGTCTCGACGACGATCATCGAGTCGGGGATCGACATCCCAACCGCGAACACGATGTTCATCGACCACGCGGAGCGGTTCGGGCTGGCCGACCTGCACCAGTTGCGCGGTCGGGTGGGTCGGTCGAAGCATCGGGCGTACTGCTATCTGCTGCTCGATCCCGAGAAGCCCGTGCCGGAGAAGGCGCTGAAGCGGCTGAAGGCGATCGAGGAGTTCAGCATGCTCGGCGCGGGGTTCAAGATCGCGATGCGCGACCTGGAGATCCGCGGGGCGGGGAACATCCTCGGGCCCGAGCAGAGCGGGCACATCGCGGCGGTCGGGTACGAGATGTACTGCCAGTTGCTCGATCGGGCGGTGAAGGAACTGAAGAACGAGCCGACGCAGGTGGCGAGCGAGACGAGCATCGAGATCGGCGTCACGGGGCTGATCCCGCGCTCGTACATCCCGAGCGATCAGCGGCGGATGGAGGCGTACCGGAGGCTCGCGGTGGCGCAGAGCGTGGAGGAGTTGCGGAAGGTCGAGGGCGAACTGCGGCAGGCCTACGGCGAGTACCCGGCCGGGGGCGGCGTCGATCGGCTGCTGCAACTGGCGGAGTTGCGTGCGGCGGCGAGCGAGTTGCAGGTTCGGTCGATCTCGCTGCGCGAGCGAGACGTGCTGCTGCGCGTGCGGCCCGAGTCGGCGCAGCGCGTGGCGGACCTGCTGAGCGCTGGGGCGGTGTCGTCGTCTTCCGCGGCGGCCTCGACGGTCGCGGTGCTGCCGCCGCCGAAGACCGACGCGGACCAGGGGCACTGGGAGGTGTACTTCCGGCCGCCGGCGAGTTACCTGCAGCCGGCTTCGCTGGTGGCGGTGCTGAGGAAGCGGCTGGTGGCGAGTCGGCCCGGCGCTGCCGATGCGGTGGCTCCCGCCGCACCGAGTTCGGTGTCGGCACGCTCATGAAAGCGTGCGAGGCCGCTTCCGATACACTCCTGTTTCATGACCCGCATCGTCCTCAGGCTCGCGCTCACCATCCTGCTCATCCCGGCGGCGATCATCAGCGGCGTGCTGCTCGGGATGTTCGTGGATCTGTCGTACGGGCGGCTCGGTGAGGAGTGGGTCGTGGCCGGCGCCGTGACCTGGTGCTGCGTCGCCTACGCGGTTGGCTACTGGCTGATCTGGCGAGGGGTCGTCGCGTGGACGGCCCGTCGCAAGGTCCGCACGGCCGTGACGGCGGCGATCGGCGTCTGCGCGATCCTCGTGCTCGACGCGGCGGTCGCCCTTTCCACTGTTTACATGCACCAGTGGGTGCCGTGGATCATGCTGATCAACGGCGGCACCACCGTGACGTGGCTGATCGTGGTGTCGGTGATCTGGGCCGAGACGCCCCGCGAGCGGGCCGCGCGGATCGCCTCGGCGGGGTCAACCTCGACGCTCTGCCCCGCCTGCAGGTACGACCTGGCGGGGCTCAGCAACCTGCGTTGCCCGGAGTGCGGGAACGAGTTCACGCTCGGCCGGTTTCAGGACGAGCAGCGCCGGCGGCTGACGCCGGCGGACCTGGGATAGCGGGCTGGGACGGAGCGTCGAGCGGCGTCGCGTCCGCCCTGATCCGGTAGACTGGCCGCACCATGAGCCGACTCGCCTCGCGGATCGTGCTGACGATCCTGCTGTTCCCCGCCCTGATCGTCACGTCGAGCATCTCCGGCGGCCTTGCCAGTCTGCTCTCGCCGTTCATCGACGATGTTGAACTCGTCATCGGTGTCTCGCTCGCCAACGCGACCGCCTTCGCGGTTGCCTTCTGGCTCAACTGGCGGGGCGTGGTCGCGTGGACGCCCCGTCGCACCAGCCGCACGTGGATCTGGTCGGGTGCCTGCGCATCGCTCGCGGTCGCGTCGCTCGCTGCGCTCGTGCTGCTGATCGACCGTTGGAACGTGATCCCGTGGCTCATCATCGCCGTGGCGGCGGCGGGGCTGCTCTGGACGATCGGCGTCGTTCGGCTCTGGCAGGAATCGTCGAAGGAGCGGTCGCTGCGCATCGCCGCAACGGGAGTGAACACAGCGCTCTGCCCGGTCTGCAGGTACGACCTGTCGGGGCTGACGAACCTGCGTTGCCCGGAGTGCGGGAACGAGTTCACGCTCGGCCGGATTCAGGACGAGCAGCGTCGGCGGCTGTCGCCGCCGGGGCTGGATTGAGGCCGTTGTCGGCGGTGTGCTCGGCCTCGACGAGGGGGACGGCGTCGAGGTCGCCGGACTCCATGGTCAACTCGCTGGCCCCGGCGACTTCCACCGTCGGGTGCCGCTCGGCGGGGGCCTCGGCCGCGGCCTGCCTGGCGGCTGCGCGAGCGCGGCTGGTGACGCGCCATTGCACGTAGAGCATGAGGATCGCGCCGGTGACGGCGATCATGCCGGTGGCCCACTGCGCTGGGGCGAGCGGCTTGGCGAAGACGAGCCAACTGCCGATGGCGACGCCGAAGGGCTGCAACTGGATGACGCCGCTGGAGACCGCGACGCCGAGCCGGGCAATCGAGACGTAATAGAACAAATGCCCGAGCGCGATCCCGATCACCGCGCTCAAGAGCAAGAGGGCGAACTGGCCCGCGCCGAGCCGCAGGGCGCTCAGGCCGCCATCCCATGCCGCGTCCGCCCATCGGACCATCCCGCCACTCCCGGCGCCGCCGGTCTCTCCGAACAGGTTTCGCCCAAGCACGAGCATCAGCACCACCATCACCCCCGCCGTGTACTGGCTGATCGCGCTGAAAGCGATCACCGGGTGATACCCGTGCATGTATTTACGCACACTCAGTCCGTACCCTGCGAACAGCAGCCCCGCGGCGACGGAGAGCCCGACTCCGAACAACTCCTTGCTCTTCGGCAGTCCGTATCCCGCGTAGATGGTCCCCATGATTCCGCCGAGCACCATGGCGATGCCGAGCCAGGCGAGCGGTCGGCGGAGCATGGTGCGCTCCTGCGGGAAGAGGAGGTAGGCCCCTGCGGCGACGAAGACGATCTGCAAGCGCAGCCCGAACGTTGCCGTTGCCGGGTCCACGTTGTAGAACGACCATGCGAACGCCACTTGGCCCGATGCGTTGAACACCAACGGTACAACCGAAGCCCGCCACAATCCCGCGGGGAGCGAGCGTCGCCACCATCCCCAGAGGATGACGGGGAGCCAGAGCAGCGCGCTGAAGCCGTAGCGCCAGCCGTTGCTGGTCCAGACGTCGATGCTCGCGGCGAAGTGGGTGATGAACAGGGGGACGCTGCACCAGCCGACGAGGGTCAGCAGGACGGTCACGATCCCCAGCCACGGCCCCGCATGGCCGACCCGCTCATCCGCAGAATGCGCCATGCACCCGAGCCTTCGTTCCGGCCCACCCCTTCGTCGTCCCCGTCCCTGTTCACATCACCGCGCAATGGAGCGAAGCGGACTCGAACCGCCAACCCCTTGCTTGCAAAGCAAGTGCTCTACCAATTGAGCTATCGCCCCGACAGAACTCCCGACCCGACCGTGCCGATCGCGCTTCGATCCGAAGCGTGTTGCGCGGGCGGGTCTTCCCGTCGGCGACAGTGCCCGACGGGCTGAAGCGGAGAGAGAGGGATTCGAACCCTCGATAGGGATTTTGGTCCCTATAACGGTTTAGCAAACCGTCGCCTTCAGCCGCTCGGCCATCTCTCCGGCTGAGGGCACAGTTTACGCCAACGCCGGGGCCTGCTCCACGGATCGGGGAAGACGCGGGTTCGTCGGGCGGGTCGGGCGTTGGCCGGGGGAGCACGCGGCGGCGGCGGTGGCGGGGGGTGGGGGGCGGTCCCGCGCAAACCACCACCCCGGAAATGAACAAGCACCGGCAACGCACCGGTGCTCATTCCAGGGGACCCAATGATTCGTTTCACGCGTCCGGCTTTGCAGGGGCTTCCGATTCGCTTCGGAGCCCGCGGCGGGCGATCGCCCGTGTGTGTCGTGCGAGTGTGTGTGTGTCGGGCGGGTGTGTCGTCCGCCCATTCTCGCCCGCCGCTCGGCGCGTGTGTGTGTCAGTCTTTCTTTGGTATGTTCGTGCGTGCTCCGTGGCCGGGGGGCCGTGTGCGTCACTCTCCGTGCTCGTCCTCGGATGGGCGTCCGCCGCCGCCGTTCTTCTGCTCGAGCAGTTTGCGGAGGTACTGGTTCTCGCGGCGGGTTGCTTCCAGATCGAAGACGAGGTACTTGATGCTGAGCCGCAGGTAGTCGAGCGACTCCTGGAGTTCGTTGACGGTCTTCTTCATGCGCTGGTGGCGGTCGCGTGTGTCGGCGGCGAGTTGCTGCAACTGCTCTCGCGCCGGCTGGGGCAGCGAGTCGAGTTGATGCATCAGGTCCGTGAGTTTGCTCTGGAACTCCTGCTCGTTCATGAGGGTCCTCTCCGCTTCGTGTCTTGGGTAGTTGGCCCGGAGGTCGGACCCTCGCTTCCCGTTCCCGCGGTCGGGTCTGGGTCGGGCGAGGAGCGGCCGCCGACGAAGTGAGAGGAACAACGGCCGTGCCCGTGGGCGCTCGGCGGGGAATGGGCGGGGCCCGGCCGCCGTGCCAAACGGGCTCTCGGACGCATCGCGGAGGGAGAAAGGCCCGTCTCGCGGCGGGAATCGCGGACTTATCACGCTCCGGCGGCTGGTGGCCGTCGGTGCGGGGTGTTCGGGTTGTGCGGGAAGTTGCCGGGGATCAACGCAAGGGGTCGAGCCGCCTCAACGTCTGTTGCACGGCCGGGGGGGCCTTGCGGACCGAATCCTGCAACCCGGCGGGATCGGCCTTGCGAAACTCCTGAACGAGTTTCTTGAGGTGGTTGTCGCGGACGATGGTCCACTGCTGGAAGAACTGCTCGAGTTCGTGGCGGTTGAACCGGCTCATCGGATCGGCCAGCCCGGATTGCGCAGTCGCCCAGTCCAGCAGGCTGCGCCCCGTCGGTGCAAAGCGGAACAACCGGACAGTCGCTTCAAACCGCTGCGAGAGCGGAGCGAACGGATCTCGGGCGTCGTCGGCGATCCGCAGCATCGAGGCGCGGGCCTCGTCGGAGCCGATCTTGGCGGCGAAGGGGTCGATCTCGCCGTCGGCGTCGGTGGCGCTCGGTGAGGCAGCGCTCAACAGGCCCGGGTGGTCGTCCGCCGAGACGAGGTTCGCGAACGCGGTGGAGATGGTCTTCACGCCGCCTCGCTCGAAGCGGATGGTCAGGCTCTGGCACGGGCGGCCTTCGTGCGTGGTGCTTGTGGCGCTGGTCACCTGGCCCGCGCCCCACTCGGGCTTGAGCGTGTGGATGACCCGATCTCCGAAACTCCACTGCTTGCTGGTCATGAGCACGTTCTTGGTTCCTCACGCCCGATCATGGACGGTGCGGCGGGCGTGCGAGCCCCTTCCGCCTTTGCGTCGGGCAGCTGAGCCGGACGCGGTTCGACCTTCACAAAGGAATCACGTCATGCGAGCGCGCCTTGGCGGGCAAGCCCGGCCAACGCGGCGGATGCATCCACCTCGGATACCACCCCGATCCCCGGCCCCCGTCGATCCCGTATCACACACTCCCCGCCGCCCACGAAGGAACAATAGCCGACGGATTCCTCTGTATCACCTGATTTCGTGCCGGATGGTGCGGTCCGTTCGGGGAATGTCTGAAGGTGATCTTCGGATGCCGGGCGGTCTGGGCCACAGTTTCGGCACGGGTAGGGGTTTGCGGGCACGGGTTTGCCCCCTGCCAGCCACAACGGCCCGGACCCGGGCCTATCATCTCTTTCGCCCTCGCCCACCCTACCCCCCTCATACTCAGTCCCAAACACAGGTTGCTCGCCGAACTCGCCGGGAACGTCACGGTCACCACGCCGCACCGTTTGCGCGCCAAAGCGACAGCCGGGTACTCAGGAGCACACGTTCCATGATCGAGGCTCTCAAGAGCGACGAGATTGCTCACCGTTTCGGCGGCCGGTTCAAGCTCTGTGCCCTCATTCAGCGCAGGCTGGTCCAACTGATGGACGGTGCGCGACCGATGGTTGAGCGCAACGGCCGGTCGGATCTGGAACTGGCGATCGAAGAGATCACGCAGGGCAAACTGGTCCTTGAGTTCGACCACACGGGCGAGATCGATCCGCGCGAGTTCCTCCCGGCGAAGTCGCCCCTGCTCAAGGGCGAACCGATCGAGGAGTGATCGGTCGCACGCGGCTGGGCACGCTGAAGACGCATGAACCCGGAAACCCTGGCCAACTCGCGCATCCTTGTGGGCGTGAGCGGTGGTATCGCCGCATACAAGACGGCGCACCTCGTTTCGCGGCTTGCGCAGGCGGGGGCGCATGTGACCGTGGCGATGACGCCCGGGGCGACGCGGTTTGTCACGCCGCTGACGTTTCAGGCGCTCTCGGGCCGGCCCGTGTACACGACGCCGTGGGAACACATCGAGGCGAACGACCCGCAGCACATTGCGCTTGCGCGGGGGCTTGCTTGCGCGGTCGTGGCGCCTTGCACGTTGGACTGCATGGCCCGGTTGGCGCACGGACGGGCCGACGACGTGGTCTGCCTGATTCTGTCCGCGGTCGATCGCTCCAAGACGCCGGTGATTCTCGCGCCGGCAATGAACAGCGTGATGTGGGCTCAGCCGAGCACGCAGCGCAACCTGGCCACGCTCAAGGCGGACGGGTTTGCGATCGTGGGTCCGGGGAGCGGGTGGCAGGCGTGCCGCGAGGTTGGGCCGGGGCGCATGAGCGAGCCGGAGGAACTGCTCGCGGCGGTGTCGGCGGCCGTGGCGCAGAAGGGGTAGTGCCGGAGGGGTTCAGTCCTGAACGCCGCGCGGGCGAGTGCTCGCCAGTCGCATGGCCCGTCGCTCGAGCCCGCGTGCCTTGGCAAGGCTCAGGTGCGATTGCGCTGCCGCCTCGATCAACGTCAATGGGCGCGAGCAGACTTCGGCTTGTTCGGTGGTCGAGTCGGACCATCCCCATCGAATTCGCGTGAACGTGCGAGCGTGCTCGTCATCTGGGTCTGCTCGATCCGGCCGCATCGCCCACGTCCTGAGCGCTTCGGTCGGCTCAACCGCGTGCCGCCACGCGCAGACGCGATCGATCGCTGAGCGCCATGCGCTGCGGGCTTCGTCGGAGTGTTCTGAAGTGCTGAGACGGCGGGCGGTTCGTTTGATGGGCGCTGTCTGTGGATCGGGTGCTGCTTCCCGCAGCGCGTGCCGATGCTCGCCGAGCGTGCGGCCGACGCTCAACCCGACCGGCGCGGCGAGTCGGCCGCCTTTGAAGGGGTCGAACCGCTCGGTTCCTGCCGTCGCGGCGTCGAGTCCGAGACGCCAAACGTGCGAGGTCTCGGCCGCGCTGAGCGAGTCGATCGGTGTGTCGAGCGTTGCTTCGATGGTGCGCAGCACCAGAGCGATCTGGCTTCGCACCAGTTCGGTGCGCAACCTGGCGGCCCACAGCAGGTCGACCACGACGCGGTCGAGATCATCCGCCGAGATCGCGCGCAGTGCTTTCGAAGATTCGATGGTGAGGCCCGCCCGCCAGAGCAGGAAGCAGCAGGCCACGGCGCGCTGGAACTCGGTCTCCGCGTCGGCCGGTGCGGCCGTGCGGGCCTCGGCCGTCAACGCGACCAGGCTCGCCGGGCGCCATGCGCGGAGGTTGGTGCGAACGGGCTTTGGTGCGAGCAGTACCTCCTCAGCGCTGGGCAGCGTGAACGTCGGACCGACGATTCGACCCTGCGGCAGGGCTGCGCGCAGTCGGCGGACGATCGCTGCGCGATCGGACCGCATCGAGGTTGTCCGGCTGCGTTCCGCGCTGCGAGTTCGTGGTTCGGCCTCGATCGAGTGCAGCGTCCGGCGGATCGTCTCGGGCGTGGTGCCGTAGCGCTCGGCGAGTCTGCGGCAGATGCGCATCAGCGGCAGGTGAAGCAGCCGGGCGTAGCGTTCGGCGTGGCGGACGATCCTGCGTCGCACGGTGGGGGTGAGGCGCTTGCCGCTGCGGGGCGATCGGATCGACGCGGGATCCGGGCCGTCCAGATCGCGCATTCTCACCAGCCGCTCGAACCGCTCAACGGTTGAGAGTGCGAACCACGATCGGCTCAGCGCTGTGGCGCTGCTCTCCCGGCCGCGTCGGCCTGGCGCGCTTTCACGGCGGCGCGGAGGACCGGCGCGTCTCGGCGGCGTGGCGGCAAGGTCGGTGGCCGTGGTGCGCTTGGTCGGCGTGATCCGCACGCGACGGCACCAGAGCCCTTGGCGCCGCCAGCGTTCGATCGTTTTTCGGCTGACGTTCCAGCGAGCGCACAGGTCTTCGATCGTCAGCCATGTTTCCTGAGCCGGGGTCTTGGCGACGTCGGCGGCGAGAGCGCGTCGCCGCGAGACAGGCTTGGGTTGCCGGCTTCGAAGACGGGCTGTCGGCGTGGCATCGCCGGTGTCGTTCGGCAGCGCAGGTTCGGTGAGTTCCGCCGCGACGCTGAGGTGCTCGATCAGCGCTGCCAGATCGGTGAGGAGCGCGGGGGCGAGGATGACGCCCTTGGGATCGCTCCCGTCGTCGGTATCGCGATCGATCGTGGTGAGTTCGGTCGAGGGTGGCTCGCCTGTGGCGTCAGCTCTCAGCGCTGTGCTCGGCCAGTCGGGCTCGCGGTAGCCGGTGATGCGCCACTGCACCCACGCGAACGGATAGGCCCGATCGTCGGGCGCGCCGGCTTGCGAGCTATCGGTGGTGCGTGTGCCGGCAGGGGCGTAGAGGTCGCGCATCACCTCCTCGGCGAGCGCCTCAGCGCGGATCAACTGTCTCCGGGCCGCTTCCGGGGGCACGTAGCGACGGAGGCGCTCGGCGAGCGCCCGCATGGGCCCGGTGGTGAGTCTGGGCAGTGCCGGCATGGACCGGATTGTTGAGCGGGATCGGAGTGCGAGGGATCAGGCCGCGCTTTCGAGTTCCTCGCGCGGCTCGCTCGATTCCGCACCGCCGGTCATGGAGACACCCTCGACCAACTGGTCGACGCGAGGCGCATCGGGGAGGGGCTTGCCCTTGGCGTCGGTGAGGGGCTTGCCGCCGAGCGTCTTGATGATCGGCACGGGGTGGGCCTTCTCGTGCGCGACGAGTTGCTCTTCGAGCGTCTTGCGCTGCGCTTCGGGAACCTCGGCCCACTTGCCGCGACCCCGGCACTTGGGGAAGCGCGAGCAGCCGAGCCAGGGGCCGCGTATGCCGTTGCGCAGGTTCATCGGGCTCTGGCACTTGGGGCACGGGAGGTCGGTGAGCAGGGGGGGCATGCTCGGGGCGACGACGTGGCCCTTGGGGTCGATGTTGAGAATGCCGTCGCAGGCCTCGCCCTTGGCGCGGGCCTTCTCGTCGCCGTAGCGAGAGCAGCCGAGGAACGGGCCGAAGCGGCCGGTGCGCCGGATCAGCGGCGCTCCGCACTTGTGGCAGGCGATGTCGGCGTGCTCGGCGGGTCGCGGCTTGCCCAGACGGTCGACGGGGCATGCGTACTTGCACTCGGGGTACGTCGAGCAGGACATGAAGCGACCGCTCTTGCCGAAGCGGTAGACCATGGAGCCGCCGCAGTCGGGGCACTTGTACTCGGGCGGGGCGGGGACGAGTTCGGCCTTGGCGTGCTTCATCGAGTCTTCCGCACCCTCGAGGGCCTTGCGGAATGGGCCGTAGAAGCGGTGGAGCATGTCGACCCAGTCGAGGTGGTCGTCCTCGACCTTGTCGAGTTCGGCCTCCATCTCGCGGGTGTAGCCGACGTCCATGATGCGAGGGAATCCCTCGATGAGTTTGTCGGTGACGACCTCGCCCAGATCGGTCGCGTAGAGACGCCGTTCGATCTGCTCGACGTACTTGCGGTCCTGGATGGTCTGGATGATCGAGGCGTAGGTGGAGGGCCGGCCGATGCCCTCGGATTCAAGGGCCTTGATGAGCGAGGCCTCGCTGTAGCGGGGCGGGGGCGAGGTGAACTTCTGCGCGGCGTCGATGGAGAACGGGTGGAGCGGGCGCTGCTCTTCGAGTTTGGGGAGCGTGGCCGTCTCGGCGGCGGGCGGCACGCCCCCGACCTTGTAGAAGCCGTCGAAGACGAGCGTCCGGCCGGAAGCGCGGAAGACGCAGGGCTTGGATTGGTCGGTGCCGCCCGCGATGAGGACGGTGGTAAGGTCCCACTCGGCGCTCTTCATCTGGCAGGCGACGAAGCGCTCCCAGATGATCTGGTAGAGGCGGAACTGGTCGGGCTTGAGGGCGTTCTTCACGCGGCTCGGCGGGTAGTCGAGGCTGGTGGGCCGGATCGCCTCGTGGGCTTCCTGCGCGGCCTTGTTGCTGGAACTGAAGAAGTTGGGCTTCTCGGGGAGGTACTTGTCGCCGTACGTCTTCTGGATGTATGCCCGGGCCATGTTGAGCGCCTGACCCGAGAGGTGCGTCGAGTCGGTACGCATGTAGGTGATGAGGCCGACGGGGCCTTCGCCGGGGATCTCCACGCCTTCGTACAACTGCTGAGCGGCTTGCATGGTGCGGCGGGCGCCGAAGCCAAGCCGCGTGCTGGCGGCCTGCTGCAGCGTGCTGGTGATGAAGGGCGGCGCGGGGCGCGTGGTGGTGCGCTTGGTCTCGATCGACTTGATCGCGTAGCGTGCGGAGGACGAGACTTCGCCCGCAACCGCCGCGCTCCAGCGTGACGGGCCGCGGCCATCCTTGTTGGCTTGGCGCTCGGTTCGGACGTTGACCAGTCCCGCGAGGGCCGCAACCGACGCGATGCGAGCGGTCAGGTCCGGTGCATCGGGGTTGTCGATGCCGTTCGAGAGCGTGCGGGCCTCGAACTTCTCGCCCGCAACCTCGACGAGTTCGGCGGGGATGGCGCCGTGCTCACCGAGCCAGGCGAGTTGGGCCTTCTGCGACGGCGGGTTGTCCTTCTCGTCGCGCGAGGCAAGGAGCGAGCGCCATTCAGGAGCGAGTTTGGTGGCGATCGCCTGCTCGAGGGCGAAGTTCGCGCCGATCTGCCAGTACTCGTCGGGGACGAAGTGGCGGATTTCACGCTCGCGCTCGACGACGAGGCGCACGGCGACGCTCTGCACGCGCCCGGCCGAGAGGCCGCGGGCGACCTTCTTCCAGAGCAGCGGCGAGACCTGGTAGCCGACGATGCGGTCGAGCAGGCGGCGGGCCTGCTGCGCGTTCACGCGGTCCATGTCGATCGCGTGCGGATTCTGGAAGGCGCGCTGGATCTCGTCCTTGGTGATCGCGGCGAAGATCACACGCTTGGCCTGGTCGGGCTTGACGCCGAGCTCCTCGGCCAAGTGCCAGGCGATGGCCTCGCCCTCGCGGTCCAAGTCGGTCGCGAACCAGACGTCTCGGGCGTTCTTGGCAGCTCGCTTGAGCGCATTGATGTGCACCGCCTTGCCGGGCAGGACCTCGTAGGTCGGGCGGAAGTCGTGTTCGAGGTCGACGCCGGGGACCGGGCTCTTGACGCCCTTGGGGTTTCGTTCGGGCAGGTCGCGGACGTGGCCGATGGAGGCGACCACGCAGTAGTCGGGGCCGAGGTACTTATTGATGGTCTTGGCCTTGGCGGGCGACTCGACGATGACCAGTTGCTTGCCGGCAACCGCTTCGGGCTTGATGTCGGTTCCACCCCGGCCGCCCCTGCCGGCACGGCCCCCGCCCCGGGCGCTCCGCCCGGCGGTGCTGCGCTTGCCGGGTGGCTCGGCGACGGCGACGGTGCCGTTTCCGGCATCTGGAACGCCGGAGCGCTTGGTCTTGCGGGTGGATGGCTTGCGTGAGGTCTTGGCCATGATGGGTGGTGTGCTGCGGAACGGGTCTGGATCGGTTGTCTACAAAAAGGACGCGGAGTCCAACGGGCCAACATCGGATGTTCGCGCCCGCCTGAGTGAGCGCTGAGGGTGTCTCGCGGGGCGGGAGGGGTCGAGGTTGGTCAGGCCCCGAACAGGGGGTCGGTCGAACGGTGCGTGACCGAAATGGCCGGGAGTTGGGGAGTCTGCGAGTTGGAGGCAGACCCGCCGAAGTACGCACGATGGCTTGGCCGGAGGCGCTTGAGAGACCCTTGAGCAAAGGGAATGGGGGGCTGTCGAGCGAGCCCGTACGGCCCGGACATCGGGTTCGGAGGGATGTTCTTAGGGGGGTGCGGATGGGGCAGTCAACGATGGGTGATTTTGTTTGTATTTTGATAGGATATTATTGCCGTGCCGGCCGGGAGGGCCTTGCGCAAGGAAAAGGGCCCTCAGACTTTCGCCCAAGGGCCCTCGAAGAGGAGAGATTCGTGAAGACGTCTTGAGGACGAATTCCGCTGATGCTACGCGGCAACCTTCGCAAGGTTCGCCGTTGCAAGAACTTTCGATCAGTACGGCGTGCCGGTTTCGGGAATCTGGGGAGGGCCTAGCGGATGGGGGTCGGGGTTTCACCAATCTCGGAAAGGACAATCTCGGCCGCCCTGTCGGTTGGCAGGTCGCCCGGGATGCCGGTGCCGCCGCAGGCGAGGCGCTTCATCCACGTTCGCTGGTTCTTGGCGAAGCGGCGGGTTTCGATCTTGATCTTCTCGACGGCGTCGGAAAGCGGGAGGCCGCGCGGATCGGCGAGGTGGGCGAGGAGTTGCTTGTAG
This sequence comes from Phycisphaeraceae bacterium, assembly GCA_019636535.1. Taxonomy (GTDB): domain Bacteria; phylum Planctomycetota; class Phycisphaerae; order Phycisphaerales; family UBA1924; genus JAHBK01. The sequence continues at coordinate 55,234 of JAHBXK010000006.1, forward strand.
CCGAGGGCTTCGCGGGCTTGGGCGTTGAGTTGGCCGCGAGCGGCGAGGGTGCGGACCTCGTCGAGCAGGCCGGCGTCCATCATGTGTCTGACTCGGGCGTTGATTCGGCGGTTGAGGTCTTCGGGGCTCCAAGTGAGAACGAAGACGCGGAATCGCAGCGCGGCGGCATCGCCTGATGACGGTGCAGCATCGGTCTCCCACTGAGTCTGCCAGGCGGAGATCGGCTTGCCGGTGAGGCGGAAGACCTCGATGGCGCGGACGGTTCGACGAAGGTCGTTGGGGTGGATGCGCTCGGCCGCGGCCGGGTCAACGGCCTCGAGTTCGGTGCGGAGTTGCGCGGGCGGGAGCGCTTGGAGTTGGGCGCGGAGCGACTCGTCGGCGGGCGGGCCGTCGAAGAGGCCGCGGAGGAGAGTCTGCACGTAGAGGGACGTTCCGCCGCAGACGATCGGTGCGCGGCCACGGCGTCGGATGTCGTCGATGGCGGCGTGTGCGTGGCTGAGCCAGTCGTTTACGGTGAAGGTGCGCAGCGCGAAGGGATCGACGAGGTCGATGAGGTGGTGCGGCACGCCGCGTTGCTCGGCGGGGGTGGGCTTGGCGGTGCCGATGTCCATGGCGGCGTAGATCTGGAAGGCGTCGGCGGTGACGACCTCGGCGGGAGTGCCTTGCTCGTTGCGAAGCCGGAGCGCAACCTCGACGGCGAGGCCGGACTTGCCGGAGGCGGTGGGGCCGATGATTAGGGGGATGGGGGGGGTGGGAGAGGGGTTCACTGCGGAGATTGAAGCACCCTGCCGGGGCTGTTGAATGGGCGTGTTGATTGTGAGAGACTGACGAGCCGGGTCAACGTGAGGCTGGAATGCTGATGTCCGAGTCGCCCTTGCAACTTCCGCCCGGCTTTCACTGCCCTGCGTGTGACTACGACCTGTCCGGGCGTGCGCTGACGGGTGAGACGCGGTGCAGCGAGTGCGGGCGCGTGGTTGAGCGGGCGGATCTGCCGAAGTTTGAGGAGTGGAGTCTGGCGGATCGCACGTGGAAGGCGGCGCTTGGACGCCGCTTGTTCGCGATCGGCGGGGCCGCCGCCGTGTACGCGTCGGCGTTCCTCATCTGGGCGGGCGCCTTCTGGTCGCTTGTGCCGGTGCTGCTCGCGTTCGCCGGGATCGTGCTCGTGCCGACGGCGCTCGCCTGGGTCGCGGTGCGGGTGTGGGCACGGCCGCGAGAACGGGGTCTGCACATGCGCGTGTGGGCGAGGTCGTTGTGGTGGCAGCAGGTACCGTGGCTCGGTGTGGCGGCCTATGTGGCTGTATCGAGTGCCGCCCGAGGGTTGGTGTGGCTCCCGCCCGGCAGCAGGAACGACCTCGGCATGGGGCTCGGGTCGGTCCTGTGGATCCTGGTGTGTTTGTATGCGCTGGTGCATTGCCTGACAGCACTGTGCGATCGTCTGTATCGCATCGGCACGCGCACGGAGACGAGCAGGTCGATGCTGACCCTGATCGTGCTGGCGACGTACCTGCCGATGGTTGCGATGGGACTGCTGTTGATCGCGAACCTGCACTAGCGCGTGCGGAGCATCGGGCTTGATCTCAGCGGCGACGTCGGGCGCACAGTGCGGCGCCGAAGGCCAGCAAGGGCATGGCCACGCCCGGCGCGGGGATGACGACGACGTTGTCGATGAGGGTGAAGAGCAGTTGTGGTGCGTTCGGGTCGATCGATGAGCCCGTGTTGATATCAGAATGGCCGAAGAAGATGTTGCCGCCGCCGAGCGTGACGGTGTTGAGGTCGACGGTGGCGATGAGCAGGCCGTCGATGGTCCAGGTCACGAGGTCGCCGGACTTGTTGATCTCGACCTGGTGCCACTGCATGCCCGCGGCTCCGACCTGCGTGCTGCCGGTTTGCTGCGGGAAGAGCGCGAGTTGAGCGGCCGGCGCGGCGACACCGCCGAAGCCGGCGTAGTACGGGTCGGAGTTGTTGATCCCGCCGGCGGGGGCCGCGTACACGGCGTTGCCCGCGGCGTAACTGGTCGGCGCCGCCGTGGAGTAGGCGCGGTAGTCGGAGGCCGAGCCGCCGTCGCCGGTTGCGGCGAACCAGACGCTGTCGGTCAAGACGCCCGCGCCCGGCCACTGGGCGGTTGTGCCCGCGGTGCCGATCCCGAACGTCGACAGGTTCGTTGACCCGTTCCCGCCCCCGGGGAATGGCCCGTTGATGTTCGACCACCAGTCGAACGAGACGACGTAGTCGCCGGAGAGGTTGAGCCCGATCGGCGAGACGCTGCCGCCACCGAAGATGTTGTTGAAGAGGTTCGCCTGGATTTTCAGGCCGCGCGTGCCCGCGCCGCCGGGGGCGGCGGGGATGCCGACGGTGGAGTAGTCGAAGAAGAAGTTGGCGGCGAAGTCGGACGGCCCGGCGTTGACCGTCCAGTTGGCGGTCGGGTCGGCCTCGAAGTTCTCGCTGAACAGCTGGGCGGAGGCGGTGCCTGTGATGGAACCGAGCAAGGTTGTGGCGAGCAGGGCCGAACGGAGTTTCATTAGCGTGTCCTTTGAAAGGAAACCACACCGAGCGTGCACGCAGCGCCCCTGCGTTCGGCACGTCGATCGACGCTCTCTCTCCATTTCCGGGGAGCAGTGAGCATCGCACTTCGATCGGGGCGTGTCAAGGCAAATCCCGGGGATTGAGCCGTTCGGCCAATAACAACCGGGCTTTCGTCGGGATGGAGGTCTTCGGAGGGTCGGCGATTCGTGCTACATTCGGGAATGCCATCCGAGATGCACGGGACGAACGGGACGCCGCAGGGCGGTCAGGATGCGGGGTCGGTCGGCGGCGGGACCGCGGCGGTTCGGATCGGGTGCGTGAAGTATCTGAACACGCTGCCGCTGGTGGAGGGGCTGGGCGCGTGGCGCGGGGCGGAGGTGTTGGCCGCGGTGCCGAGCAAACTGATCGGGATGCTGGAGTCGGGTGAGGTTGACGTGGCGTTGGCGAGCGTGGTGGACGCCGCGCGGGAGGGCGTGACGGCGTTGCCGGTGGGGATGATCGGGTGTGACGGGCCGACGATGACGGTGCGTGTGTTCAGCCGGGTGCCGCTGGAGCGTGTGGGGACGCTGGCGGTGGACACGGACAGCCACACGAGTGTGATGCTGGCGCGGGTGATCTTCAAGCATGTGTACGGGCGGGATGTGTCGGTGGTGGACTATCACGCGCGGGAGCACGCGGTGCAAGGCGGCGGGCGGCCGGATGCGCTGCTGCTGATCGGTGACAAAGTTGAGACCGACCCGCCCCCGCCGGAGGAGGGGTACACGCACCAGTTGGACCTTGGTGAGGCTTGGAAGGGGCTGACCGGGCTGCCGTTCGTGTACGCGGTGTGGATGTGCCGGGCGGGAGAGGAGCGCACACCGGCGGTGGTGGCGGCGTGCGAGGTGCTGGATCGGGCACGGCGGCACAACCGCATGCGGATGGACTGGCTGGTGGATGCGCGGGCGAAGGAGCGCGGCTGGTCGGCGGAGCGTGCCGGTCGGTACCTGGGAGAGTTGCTGCGGTATGAGGTTGGCGCTGCTGAGCGGCAGGCGGTTTCGACGTTCCTGCGGATGTGCCGGGAGATGGGGCTGTTGGAGCGTGGGGAGGTGCGGTGGGCGGACGAGGGGGTCTGAGAGCCAACGAACGAAAGCGCCCGCATCAGTGATTGACTGATGCGGGCGCAAGTGGGAGAGAACCGGGTTGTCGCCGATGAGCGGTCGTCGGCGCGCGCTCGCTGACTCAGCGTGTGCGTTCGGGCAGCGGCTTCTCGGCGGGCTTGGAGAGACGTTCCGGCGTTGGGACTTCGCGTGTCCGATCGGCCGGGTCGACCGTCTCCCAATCCGGGTCAAGCACGGTGGGTGGGTCGGTCGGGTCGATGGGCGTCGGGCCGGGCCGGCAGACCGGGGGCGGAGTCTGGAAGCAGGACATGAACTCGGCCAGATCGCTCTGGTCGGTTGTACCGTCGCCGTTGAAGTCGGCGACGCCCGCGAGGTAGTCGTTGACGAAGGCGATCAGATCGTTGTGATCGAGGACGCCGTCGTCATTCCAATCGCACGGGCAGCGTCGGCAGGGGTGAGGTCCGTCGCAGTCGGTGTCCGGACCCTTGAAGCGCCCGCCGTGGAAGTGGCATTGCTGGCGGGTGGTGATGATGCACACCAGACCCTGCGCACCGGTTTGGACGCAGCATGCGCCGGTGGGCGGCTCGGGGCAGACCAGGTCGGGCGAGCAGACCGTGTTGACGCCCAGGAAGACGCCGCCGGCGGCGAGGCATTGGCTGCGGCGGACGACCGCGCATTGCGTGGTGACGTTGCCGTCATCGTCGGTCAGACGGCGGCAGCACGCGCCGCGAGGCTCGCAGGTGTTGTCGGTGCAGGGCACGCCGACGCCGAGGAAGTGGCCGTTTCGGTTGGCGCACTCGGCGGCGGTGATGAAGAAGCAGAAGGGCTGGAACTGCGGGGGATCGACCGGCGAGATCGCGAGTTGGACGCAGCATGCGCCGCGCGGGGCGCACAGCATTGGCGAGCAGGGCGTGCCGGGGCCCTGCCAGGTTCCGCCGCTCGCGAGGCACTGAGCCTGGGTCTTGATGGTGCAGAGACCGGTGATCGAACTGGAGACCGCTTCGCAGCAGGCACCGCGCGGAGCGCAGGTGGTGTTGGTGCAGGCGGTGTTGGGGCCTTGCCACTGGCCGCCGGCCGAAAGGCACTGGGCCCGCGTGCGGATGACGCAGGAAGCGCCGATGGCACCGGTGGCGGGCAGGCAGCAGGCGCCGCGGGGGGCGCAGGTGTCGGGGGTGCAGGTGGTGTTCGGTCCTTGCCACGAACCGCCGCTGCTGAGGCACTGCTGCCTGGTGCGAATGGAGCACGCGGCGACGGTGGGTGAGTTCGGGCCAGCGCAGCACGCGCCGACGGGCGGCGGCGGGCAGACGGCGGTGTCGCACGAAGAGCCGTCGCCGAGGTAGACGCCGCCGAACGAGTGGCACTGCGCCCGAGTCCACTGCTGACACGGGGCGATGGTGAGCATGCCCGGATCGATACAGCACGCGCCGGTCGGGGGCTCAACCGGACACGAGTTGGGGGTGCAGGTTGTGTTGTCGCCGAGGTAGACGCCGCCGGTGGACTGGGCGCACTGTTGCGGCGTGAGGATGGTGCAGAAGGTGCCGGCGAAGCCGTCTACGCAGCAGGCGCCTCGGGGCGGCTGCGGGCAGGAGGTCGAGGTGCAGGTCGTGTTGGCCCCGAGCCATGCTCCACCCTGAGCGGCGCACTGCTGTTGGGTTCGGATGACGCAAGAACCGGCGGGACTGGTGGAGTTCGTCAGGCAGCAAGCGCCGGTCGGCTGGCATGAGGTGTTGGTGCACGCGACGCCGGCACCGAGCCAGACACCCATTTCGGCGACGCAGTTGGCCTGGGTTCGGAGGACGCAGAAAGTGCCGTTGGGCGAGGTGATGCAGCAGGCACCCGTGACGGGCTGCGGGCAGGAGGTCGTGGTGCAGGCGGAGTTGGCGCCGAGCCAAGTGCCGTTGCCGGCTGCGCACTGGGTTTCGGTGCGGATCTGACAGAACATGCCGGAGGTGGTGGTGATGCAGCAGGCACCCGTGACGGGCTGCGGGCAGGAGGTCGTGGTGCAGGCGGAGTTGGCACCGAGCCAAGTGCCGTTGCCGGCTGCGCACTGGGCTTCGGTGCGGATCTGACAGAACACACCGGAGGTGGTGATGATGCAGCAGGCCCCGGTTACGGGCTGCGGGCAGGAGGTCGAGGTGCAGGCGGAGTTGGCGCCGAGCCAAGTGCCGCCGGACGCGAGGCAGTTGGCTTCGGTCCGAATGACGCAACCGCCGATGGTGCCCGTACCCGGCGGCAGGCAGCACGCGCCGCTGGGCTGCGGGGGCGTGTTGCTGCAGGAGGTGGAGGTGCATGGCACACCCGCGCCGAGCCATGTGCCGCCGCCGGCGGTGCACTCGTCCTGCGAACGGATCTGGCAGAACGTGCCGTTGGGTGAGGTGATGCAGCAGGCTCCGCCGGTCTGTGCGTGGGCGTTCGGAGCAAAGCCGAACATCGCCGCGCAGGCTGCGATCGCGGAACACATCCACGCTCGAACGCTCTTCCGGTTCCTCTTCACGGTCCTTCTCCTTGTGTGGTCGGTGCGTTGTGCTGTCGCGGTGGTGCGTGCTGCTCGCTCGGGTGCCGAAGGTTCGGCTCGCACGCCGGGGCGTGTGCACAACGCAGATGCTCTGGGGCGTGTTGCGGGTCGGTCAGAATACCCGATCCGACAGACAGCGTGCCACGGAGTTTGGAGAATGCCAGTCTTTGGTTGGATGGCGGCGACGAAGAATCGTCGGCAGTTCGGGGATTTCGAAGATTCGATCTGGGATACTGCGGCGTTTGGCTCCGACATCGGTGCGGCGGAAGAAACCCAGCCGAGCCACTGCGAGAGCGCCTGCCCATGTTCGTGTCTGGATGGGTCGGTTATCACGGCGCGGCATCGGCAGCCGTGACGCCAAGCAAAAGAACCCCGGCCGCGGGGCCGGGGTTCGCGTGGTCGACGGTTCGCTCGCGGTCGAGCGGCTTGCAATGTCAGGCGACCTGGAGGATCTTCATAGCCGTGGCGACGATGTCCTGAGCGGTGAGGCCGCACATCTGGAGCATCTCGGCCGGGGTCTTGGCGCTCTTGGGGATGCGCTTGACGTACATCTGCTCGAGGGTGAAGGCGTCGCCGGAGTTGGTGAAGGCGTCGGCAACGGCCGAGCCGAGCGCGCCGCCGTAGTTGTCTTCGAGGGTGATGACGTAGCCGCCGTTGGCGTTGGCGATGTCGAGGAGTTTCTCGGCGTCGAAGGGGATCGAGTACGCGTCGACGAGCGTGGCGCTGATGCCGGCCTTGTCGAGGAGGTCGAGGGCCTTGTTCGCCTCGTGCACCATGTACCCGCAGGCGACCAGCACGAGGTCCCGGCCCTCGGTCAGCACCTCGAAGCCACCGAGGTTGAAGACCTGATCGTCGCTGTAGAGCAGTTCGGTGTCGGGGCGGAGGGTCCGCATGTAGCATGCGCCCTCGTACTCGGCCATGACGCCGGTGAGCGCGTAGGCCGCGTAGGCGTCGGCGGGCTGGAGGACGTAGCAGGCGGGGTTGCCGCGGTGGTCGCGCACGGTGCTGAGGGAGCGGAACCACGCGACGTCGGGCAGGGCCATCTGGCTCGGGCCGTCGCTGGCAAGGCTGATGCCGGCGTGGCTGCCGACGATCTTGAGGTTTGCGCCACTGTTGATCGCCATCTCGATCTGGTCGTACGCGCGGGTGACGAACTTGGCGAAGGTGGAGACAAAGGGGATCTTGCCGGCGGCCGAGAGGCCCGCGGCGACGGAGATCATGTTCTGCTCGGCGATCTTGCACTCGAAGAATCGCTGGGCGCAGGCCGGGTCCTTGCGGAACATCTCGGCGAAGGTCGAGTTGGAGACGTCGGCGTCGAGGGCGACGACGCGCTCGTTGACCTGGCCGAGCGCGCGAAGGGCGATGCCATAGGCGCGTCGCGTGGCGAGCTTGCCGGACTGCAGCACGGTCTGCTGGTCGATCTTCCGCATGAAATCGCCGAGCGTGGGCAGGTCGGCGACTCGGGGCTGGCGATCGGGCGCTTCGGCGGGGGGCTGGATGGTGAACGCGTCGGTGCTGACCAGGGCGCTGGTGAGTTCGACCCGGCGCTCGTCGAGTTCGGCGAGGGCGCGCTTGAGGTACTCGCCCTCGGCGGGCTTGCCGTGCCAGCCGCTGCCGTGGAGGGAGGGGCATCCCCAGCCCTTGACGGTCCTGGCGACGACGGCCAGCGGGGCATGGTCCGTCGATCCCGAGCGCTTGGCGAACTCGTCGAAGACCGCGCGGATCTGGGCCGGGTTGTGGCCGTCGATCGAGCGGACCTCGAAGCCGAAGGCTTCGAGTTTGGCCTTGATGCGTTCGGGGCTCTGCTGGGGCGAGACGCGGTCGGTCTGTCCGAACTCGTTGCAGTTGAAGATGGGCAGGACGTTGGTCAGTTTGCGGTCGACCAGGTAGTCGAGCGCTTCGCTGATCTGTCCCTCGCGGCTCTCGCCGTCGCCGACGATGCAGTAGATCCGCTTGTCGGAGCTGTCGAGGCGGGCGGCCTCGGCGAGCCCGGCCGCGACGCTGAGGCCCTGGCCGAGCGAGCCGGTCGCGGCGTCGAAGAAGGGGAAGCCTTCCATCGGGTTCGGGTGGCCATCGAGGACGCTGTTCATGGCGCGGAGGGTCTTGGCGTCGTCCATCGACAGTCGGCGGCGGTTGTCCGCGTCCTTGCCGACCATCACGCCGAGCTTGCAGGCGGCGGCGTAGACGATCGGGACGGCGTGGCCTTCGCTGAGCACCAGCCGGTCGGAGGTGGGGTAGTCGGGGTAGTCGGGGCTCCAGCGCATGGCGCTGAACATGAGCACGGTGGTGATGTGCGCCAGCGAGAGCGAGGTGCTTGGGTGGCCGGCCCCGGCGGCGGCGGTCATCTCGAGACTGATCTTGCCCAACTCGATTGCCTGGGCGTGGACGGCGGCTTCGTAACTCATGCTCGGGGTCTCCTGACGGTGCTCGCGGGGGGGCGAGGGAAGGGTGGAGGGAAAGGGCGCGGGATGCGGTACGCGAGGTTCGCGTCGGGAAGGGTCGACAAGCGTGCGTGCGGGTCAAACCCGAGCAGTGGGGGTCGAAGAAGGGGCCGAACGGCGTTACGAAGGCCCGAAGTGGTGCGAACCGGGAGAGAATAGGCGGTGCTGACGCGGTTCCTCGTCAACAGACAACGTTTTTATGGTTTGGCACGAGATTTGCAGCGCGTCGTCGCTGCGTCGGTACGCATCCGTGGCGAGGCAAAGCCGATGACACGGATTCCGCGGGAAGTTCTTGACTGCGAGGCGTTCAGCAGCATGCTCAAAGAAACTCGCCTCGGGATTCGGGACGTTTCGCGATTCGCTGGGCGGGAGGGCGACGGCTCGGTTGAGGAGCGGACCATGGCCCGAACGTGTGATGGCAAACGGGCGATTCGATCGTCGGGCTTCGGTGCCTTGCCAGTGACGGTCGCCGCCATGAGTCTCGCCGTTCTGTCGAGCGCGGTAGCGGGCCAGTCGAACGTGCAGCCCGCCAATAAGTTCGCTTGGGGCGAGAACATCGGGTTCATCAACTGCCGCGATGCCGACTCGGGCGCGCAGGGCGTCGTGGTGCGGCACTTCCGATTGTCCGGGTTTGCCTGGAGCGAGAATTGCGGCTGGATCAATTTCGGCGACGGATCACCCGCAACACCGCCGCACTATTCGAACGCGACGGGCGCGGATCACGGCGTGAACGTTGAGGCGAACGGCGATTGCTTCGGTTTGGCGTGGGGCGAGAACATCGGGTGGATCAACTTCGACACACGCACGCAACTCGGCCCGTTCGGCCAGCAGGCGCGCGTCGACCGATCGGCCAAGCGGCTGCGGGGCTACGCGTGGGGCGAGAACGTGGGCTGGATCAACCTCGACGATGCGAACGTCTTCGTCGCGTACGACTCGCTCTGCCCCGGCGACTTCAACAACGACGGGGTGGTGGATCTGGCCGACCTGCTCGACTTCCTTGGGCTTTGGAATCCCGCGCTCGGGCAGGCGGTTACGCCGGGCACCGGTGCCGACCTGAACGGTGACGGGGTGGTGGATCTGGCCGATCTGTTGGACTTCCTCGGCGAGTGGAACCCGAATCTCGGCATGACGTGCCCGTAACAGCGAGGTTGTGTCGACGGCTATTTCCGCTGTCCGGTCTCGACGTCTCGGCCGCGGAAGTGCCGGGTCATGTCGCGCATGAGCTGTTGGCCGCGGAGTTGCTGCTGCGGCGATGAGTGCTGCCCCAGACCGTTGCGGAGGAACGACGCCATGCCCGCCATCGCGGCGGCGTCGGGGCCGCGTCCGCTGGCGAAGATCTCCTCGTCGCGCTTGGCCTGCCGGCGGGCTTCGTCCAGACGCTGCGCATCGGTCTTGTCGCTCTCCTGCCCGGCGAGCGTCTCCATCATCTTGAGCAGGTCGAGGTACTTCTGGTCGAGGTAGGCGGGGCGGTCGTCCGGCGGCACACCGACGTAGTCGATGGCGAACTTGTCCCACACGTCGAGGACGAGTTTGCTCGCGTTCTTCATCATCTGGTCGCGCAGATCGCCCTCGATGCTCGCGGCGAAGGCTGCCATCAGCACCGAGTCGGAGGCGCCCATGGTCTTGACTCGCTCGATCAACTGCCTGAGCAGGTCGAGCCGGGTGTCGATCGGCAGGCGGTTGAAATCGTCTTCGAGGAGGGTGTACTCGAGCACGGTGTCCATGGGCGCTGTGGCAAAGTTCGGCTGAGGCGTGGGCCGGAGCGCGATGAACGCCCACACCGCCGCGATCAGCGCAAAGGAACCGATCGAGGACCAGCGAACACGCGGGCGGTTCCACCACCATTTGATTCCAGCGCGGATGCGCCGATCGAGCCGAACGTCCCATCGTTCCTTGGCGGGTGTGGCCTTCGCGCTCTTGTGGGCGCTGCGGGCGCCGATGGCCGCGAGGTCTTCCGGCGTGAGCAGGCTGTTGCCCGCTTCGTCACCCGCCCCGTGCGTTGCGACGTTGCCGGAGCGCGCGCCGTTCGTGTTTGCGACGGCGCTGCGGTCCGGCGTGCCGAACCTTGGGGCGGATGAAGCGGTCGTCGGGTGTCGTGGCTCGGTGTTCATCGGCTCACCTTCAGTCAGTTGCATCCCGGCAGGGGGCGTCCGCCGAATCGGGAGATCACGTCGCAGATCAGGTCGCGGACGATCTGATCGCCCGTGGACTGCACGTCGAGGCTGGCGAGCGGGCTGGCCCAGTCTGCCCTCCAGTCGCCGAAGTAGTTGGCGTTTCGGGCGACTCCGCCCCGCCGGACGTTGTGCCAGTCGTCGTTGTCGAGCATCACCGGCAGTTCGCGCCATCGGGGCTGCTCGTAGGTCTTGGTGACCGCGCGGGCCGGGTCGTTCACGAGCGCCTGCTCAGCGCCGAGCATGATCGCCCCGGCGAAGTACTCGTAACTGACGCCCGCCGAGCGCCACAGCGGTTCGTAGTTGGTGGCCGAGTCGTTGCCGATCAGGTCGCTGGGGCACTTGAACACGTCGGCGACGTTGGTGAAAGGTGAGGACGGGTCGCCCGGCACAACGCGGACGGGTTTGGGCACGCTCAGGTAGATCGTCATCACGTCCAGGAGCGACAGATCGTTCGTTCCGGCCGTGTCGGGGTCGTGTAGCGGCCGGACATAGGGCAGCACGTCCTTGGAGTCGTTCATGTACGTGGCGATGCCCTGACCGAAACTCCGGAGATTGGCCAGGCACTTGACCCGCCGGCTGGTCTGTCGCGTCGATTCGAGCGCGGGGAGCGTGAGACCGACCAGGAGCGCGATGATCGAGATGACCACGAGCAACTCGATCAGGGTAAAGCCCCTTGGTCGAGCGGTGACCCGCAAGGTAAGGCGGCGGGCGAGCATGCGAGCGGGGGGGGAGGTCATGGCACACCTGTCTTCGATAGAGGAGATTCGGTCGATGTGCTCGGCTTGGAATCGAGTCGTTTCGGTCGATCGTGACTCGGGCAGTCCTAGGGAACGCGCAGACGCCGGACGGGTTGTCCGTGAACGCCCTCACATGTCATAAGGTATCGCTTTGGGTGCGTTGCACCCCACAGAATCCGATGATTTGGCGTCTGGCCGGCGACCGCTGTGCACGCCCAAAGTGGACGGTTCACGCCCCGATAAGGCGGCGAGCGAGACGATTGTTCATCGCATGTCCGGTGCGGTGGGCGACGATCCTTCCCATGATCGGGCGTCCAACCGCGGCCACATCTCCCAACAGGTCGAGCAATTTGTGGCGGATCGGCTCGTCCTCGAAGCGAAGCGAGTTGTCGATCGGGCCGTCGGGGCCGAGCACGATCATGTCCCGCGGAGTCAGGTGCGTGAAGAGGCCCGTTCTTCGGGCCGCCTCGGCCTCGGCGGCCAGGCTGAACGTCCGGGCCGGGGCGATGTGCTTGCGATAGTCCTCCCGGGCGCTCGGATCATCGGAGAAGAAGGCGCGGGCGATGAAACCCCGGCGTCCGCAGAGGCTCGGCTCGATCGCGGGCGTCATGCCGGGCATGCCGTGATAGTCGAGGTGGTACTCGAGCGTCAGGCCGGGCGGGTCGCCCGGCCGTGGTGGCGTCGCTTCGATCCACGTGACCGAGTCTGCCTCGACGCGGACGGGTGTGGTGATCACAAGGGGAACGACCGATCCGCCCGAGTGGACAAGACCAGCGCGGTCGATCGCGTCGACGAACGGCCGTGCCGAACCGTCTCCGATGGGGATCTCGGGACCGTCCACGTCGATCCGAGCGTCGGTCACACCGAGGCCGGCAAGAGCCGAGAGCAGGTGCTCAACCGTTTGCACGCTCGGCGAGCGCGGATCTGTCGGGTCGAGCACCAGCACGGTCCTTCGGGCTTCCTCGCGAACGCGGTCGGCCCGCACGGGGAACTCGGGAGCGCTGGGGAGATCGGTCCGCCTGAATCTCCAGCCGTGCCCGGGCTCGGCCGGCGAGATACAGATGCGGCTCTTCGCAGCGGTGAAGAGCGTGACACCATCGACAATCGCGGCGGACGCGAGAGTCGTCGTTCGGACGGTGGTTTCGGGTTGAGTGATCGCCATGCCGCGAGCGGGAGCATACCCGCGGACAGGCGATCGGTCAGTCGCGGGCGATCAAGGCAGGCAGTTCGCGCCGAGATTGGACTGCCAGAAGCCAATGAACGTCGTGAGATCAAGAAGATCGACCTGTCCGCTGGCGTCGATGTCGGTCTCGAACTCGCCGCCGACTCCGCCGACCTCGGCGAGCCAGTAACCCAGGAACTCCAGCAGGTCGCCGATGTCAACGCTGCCGACGCCGTCGAACTCGCCCGCGCACGCCAGAGGGATGTCCGCAACCTGCTGCGGAGACGCGTGATTGCCGAACCCCGAGGCTGTTGCGGAAACGCCGACCGGCGTGGGCGTGGCGGTCGTGAAGAGCGGGCGGACACGCCACTCGGCAACGCGAGACTCTCCGCCGGGAATCGGACCCACCGCGCTCAAGGTGGGGCCGATCATTCTGAGCAGGACGGTCGTGGAAATGGTGGACTGAGCGGAGCCGAAGTTGAGGTCGCCGACGTTGGAGAGCGTGGCGCGGATGGTGTTGATCCGGCCCCTGATCAGCGTTGTGGGTTGGATCTCGTGCGAGAGCTTGGGGGCCTCGCGCTCCTCGAAGAGTTCCTCGGTCGCCAGGGCGAAGCGCTCGACACCGACGAGCGGATCGAGCGAGTTGCCCGCGATCGCGACGCGCAGGATCACCGGGCCGTCCTGTGCCACGCCGATCTGCTCGACGTTGTTGGGCATGGTGACCGACGAGGTGATGAGCGTTCCGTCGGGGCTGTACGCGTAAAGGTCGAGGTCGGTCAGGGCTCGCACGTCGATCGGCGTGCCGATGCTCTGATAGCCCAGGTGACGGTTCCAGACGAGGGTGGCTTTTTCGCCCGCGAACATGAAGCCCGAGTAGAAGCGCTCGCGCGGGTGTCCCGATTCGGCGTTGAGCGAAACGGTTGAGACGAACACGTCGGGCGCGTTGACGAGCGCCTCGGCCATGTCGAGGTACCCCCAGCCGTACGTGGGGGACCAGTGGCTGCCCTGGAGGTAGAAGTCGTCCGCCGAGTTCGAGAGCGTGTTGTTGTCACTCATGGCGTCCGCGGTGTTGAGCAGGACGGCCTTGCCCGCGATCGGGTCATCGACACCCCGGGCGTCCGTCACGAGCAGGTAACACGCGCCGACGTGCGGCGCCGCGGCGGACGTGCCGCCGAAACTCGTGAAATGCGTGCCGCCCGCCCAGCCGGAGTTGGCCGTGAAGACGCCCTGGCCGGTGGCGGTGATGTCCGGCTTGCGCCGGCCACCGAACGTTGTCCCGCGCGAGGAAGTCGACGTGATTCGGTCGTCGTCGCGGGTGAGCGTGCCGTGGAAGGTCATGTTGGCCACGCCCATCAGGTTGTACGCCTGGCCGGGCTGGGTGATGGTGCGAGCGCCCGATCCGCCGTTGCCCGTCGACTTGGAGACCATCGTGGAGGAACTGTTGATCAACGCGTCGAACCATCGCTCGACGTCGTGGTAGTCGTTAGTCGTTGAGCCGAGGCTGAAGGAGATGTTGATCACCTCGGCCTTTTCGGGCGCCTGAGCGATCATCCAGTGCCCGTGCAGCCGCGTGTTGTTGCCGCCGGCAAGCCCGACCAGGAAGTGAGAGATCGCGGGGGCGATGCCCTTGCGGGTCGCGTCGCGAGAGGTCATGATGCCGGTGACGGAGGTGCCGTGGCCGTTCGAGTCGGTCACGCCGACGCCCGAGGCGAGCAGAAACGTGAGCCCGCCGGGCGCGAAAGCGGGGTGATTGGCCTGGATGCCCGTGTCGAGCGCTGCGGCGTCCCATACGCCGCCCTCGAAGCCGGCCGAGTGCCAGGGCGTGACACCGAGCGACGGAAGGGTGACGCTCAACTCGGGCTCGCCGTCGTTCGCGATGAAGACGCGGGTGACTCGATCATCGGCGAGCAGATCGGCCGATCGTCCCGCGGGCAGCACGATCTCCAGCCCGCTCACGAGCAGCAGACGACCCTCGACCTTGCCTCCGAGTCGTTCGACCAGCGCTGAGACCGCGTCCTGCTCGGCCTTGACGATCGGCTCGACCACCGCGCGGACTTCGTCGCGGATCGAGACGCCGAGGCGGTCCACCTCGGCCTTGATCCGGTCGATGCGTTCCTGAGCGCCGGGGGCGAGGAGTGCGCGAAACCGCGGCATCTGCTCGGCCCATTCGTGCTCTTCGCTTTCGCGCAGCGGTCTGTCGGGGAACATGGGTCGCTGCAACTCGCGCACCTCGGCCGTACGCGATGCGAGCAGCGGCTCGTGCGCATCTCGCACCGCCCGATAGACCTCGGGCCACGGGTTCGTCAGCAGGTTCACGCTCAGCCGGACGGGTTGGTCGGGCTTCAGGCTCTGGATCAGCGCCAGTTCGGCGGGGTCCATCTTGGGACGCGGGTTCGCGGCGTCGAACGCCAGCACCTGTTCGAACGTGTAGGCGACGCCCTCGCGGAACCACGTCGTCTCGGCAAAGCCCTCGTACACCCGCTTCTCGTACGTGAACTCGTGGTCGTTGCAGGACAGGAACGAGCCCCGCTCAACTTCAATTGGACCCGCTGAGGCGTCGGCAGCACCGTGCGCGCACCCAGCGCACAGGGCGAGCGCGAAAACGCTTGAGATCCGGGCTCTTGCATTGATCACGATGACGCACCTCCGGCTGAGGGGTTCCGGCGAATGTTCGATTGCCAACCGGCGCGCCAATCCGCAGACTCGTCGGCGTGTCGGCCAGTCTACTCGCACATTCTCAGGGAAATGGACCCCGCGGTCAAGACTGTTCGCGCATCAAGGTTAGGACTTTGCCTGGCATGCGTCTTTGCCGCGGGTGTGAATGGACCCGGTCGCATCGTGGTGGGCCTGACGCTCCAGTTTCCGCAAGACGCCCTCGTACTCGGCCAGACGCTTCATGACCACCTGCATACGCATGAACATGCTGTGCGGTTGTCCGGGGTAGCCGCTGTAGACTTTGCCCTCCGGAACGTCGCCGAGGATTCCCGCCAGCGCGGTGACGGTGGCGCGCGGTCCGATGGTCACGTTATCGGCGACGCCCGCCTTCCCCGCGACGACCGCGCCGTCGCCGATGGTCACAGAGCCGGCGAGACCCGCGAGGCCACAGATGACGCAGGCACGCCCGATCCTGCAGTTGTGTCCGATCTGAACCAGGTTGTCGATTTTGGTGCCGTCACCGATGCTCGTGGCGCCGTACTTGCCGCGGTCGATGCAGGTGCCAGAGCCGATCTCGACCATGCTGCCGATCTCGACGTTCCCGACGTGCGGGATCTTGATGAGGCCGCGCCCCTGCGGGTCCGGTCGATAGCCGAAGCCGTCTGCGCCGACGACCACGTTGGCGTGCAGGATGGTCTTGGCGCCGATCCGGCATCGGTCATAGATCACAACGCCCGGGAACAGCACGCTCGCCGGTCCGATCTCGACATCCGCGCCGAGCGTGACGTTGGCGTGCAGCACGGTGTGCTCGCCGAGGCGTGTTCGCGGCCCCACAACGGAGTTCGGTCCGATCCGGCAGGTCGGCGGCACGACGGCGGACGGATCGACGACGGCGGTGGGGTGGATGCCCGGCTCGGGGGCGTGGGACGGCGGCTCGAACAGCGTGAGCACCTTGATCATGGCCTCGTCGGCGTCGGGCACGACGATGATCGCGCGGTCGTCGTCGCCCGGTGTCGGCGGCAGCGGGATGTTTCGGCTGATCAGCACCGCGCTCGCGGCGGACTTGGACCACCTCTGCGCGTACTTTGAAGACCGCACGAGCGTCACGGAGCCATCGCGGGCGTCGTCGATCGCGCTGACGCGCTCAATGCGAACGTTCGGATTGCCACGCAGTTCCCCGCCAACGGCCTCGCAGATCTGCCCGGCCGTGAAAGCGCGTCCTCCTGGACGCGAAGATGCCGACATCTCGGGCAGAGTGCTGGAGGCGGACGGGGAAGTCGGCTGAGCCAGCGTGGACATGGGCGATTCTAGAGGTCATCGGTCGGAGAGTGCGGATCGGGTCTGGTTCGGCGTCGGGGGCCAAGGAGAAAACCCCCCGCACCTCGGGTGCGGGGGGTTGCCAAGCGCGTTGGTTTTGGACTCGTGAAGTCCTTACGGGGCCGGCTTACGGGCAGGTCTGTCCGAGGTTTGGGTTCCAGTCGCCCAAGAAGTCGAGCAGGTCGGCCAGATCGACGACGCCGTCCCCGTTCGTGTCACCGTTGGTGCCCGCCGGGACGTTCTGGCCGAGATTCGGGTTCCACTGGCCCAGGAAGTCGAGCAGGTCGGCCAGATCGACGACGCCGTCGGTGTTGAAATCGCCCGGGCAGGGTGCTCCGCCCGCGACCGTGAGCGCCACGGAGACCGTGTTGACCGTGCCGCAGGGGCTGGTCAGGACGCAGTCGTAGTTGCCCGCGTTGGCGGCTGTGACGTTCGTCATGGTCAGGTTCGTCGTGTTGGCGCCGATGATGCTGCCACCGTCGGAGAGGTTCATGCCGTTCCGCCGCCACTGGAACCCGGTCGCGAAGCCCTGCACGCTGAACATCGCGGTGTCGCCCGCGTTCAGGCTCTGCGGGGACGGTTGGAACAGCACCGCGGGTGAAACGGGGTTGTTGCCGCCCGGGGTGATGAAGAGGAAGCCGACGTTGTCGATGCCGACCTCGGCGAAGCCGGTGTTCTCGAACAAGTCGATCGTGAAGGGGCCGAAGCCGGGGCCGCCGAGCGCATCGCCGCCCGCCCAGGCGCACGGCTGACCGTTGGGTCCGAAGACCCGCAGAACGAAGTCGGGCGTCCATTGCTCGGGCAGGCCCATGGGGGGTTCCTGCAGGAGGTTCTGTCCGAACTCGCCGAAGTTGTCGCCGTAGAGGGTGCCGCCGACCTCTCCGACGTAGTAGCCGATCGCGTCAACAACCGTGAAGCCGTCGAGCGCACCGGGATCGATGATGCCGTCGTCGTTGGAGTCCAGATCCGTGCCGATGGGCGGCGGGTTGCCGTAGCCCAGGATCCACGTCACCGAGCCGTTCTCGAGTTCGGGGACGAACGGGATGACGCCCACGAACGTCTGAGCGTCCGGGGCGGGATCGAGTTGA
Organism: Phycisphaeraceae bacterium; assembly: GCA_019636535.1. Taxonomy (GTDB): domain Bacteria; phylum Planctomycetota; class Phycisphaerae; order Phycisphaerales; family UBA1924; genus JAHBK01. Next base: position 72,943 of record JAHBXK010000006.1, read on the forward strand.
TCCGGGCCGTCACGAACCAGCAGCATGCCGTTCGCGCCGGTGAAGAAATCGGAGAAGGGGATGAGGTGATCGATCACGCCGTTGGCCGGGTGCGGCATGTTCTGGGCGTTCAAGTCTCCCTCCAAGCCCATGAACCAGTACCCGGCGAGCGAGGCGTTCGGCGTGCCGAAGACCTCGACGAACTCGCGGCCGACGTCGCCGCCATCGGGCGCGTTCACGAAAACCTCGCTGAGATAGAAGCGCTGGCCGCTCCACCACGCCCGCTTGGCCTCCGCGGAAGCGGGGCCGCTGGAGAGTGCAACCTCGTCGACGCCGGCGGTGCCGTTCGAGTTGTACGAGAAGGTCGCCTGGCCGCTGCCGTTGGTCGTCTGCATGCCGCTGGCGCCGGTGTTCGGACCGGCCGTGACCGAGAACATCACCGACTCACCGGCCGCCGGATTGGCGCCGTTGAAAACCGTGACCGGAACCGTCGCCGAGGAACCCGCGGCGTTGGATCGGAACGACGGGTCGACGGTGATCCAGCGGATGGGATAGAGCGTGAACGCCGGCGCACCCGCTCCGCCCGTGACGTTGGAGGTGCCCGCCGCGCTGGCGAAGTACTCGGCCGGCGTGCCGGTCTGGCCGATGAACGTGGCGGTCGTTGTGCCGCCGGTGGCGGGGGCCGTGATCGAGACCGTGACGTCGGAGACGAATGCGGGAGAGGAGACCGTGACCAGAGCGGGGCTGGTGGTCGGCGCGGCCGTGAGCGTGACCTCGACCGTTGCGGTTCCGTTCGCGATGAACGGTGCACCCGTGATGCTCAGCGTGCTGACGGAGGGGTTGACCGAGTCGACGACCGTGATGCTCGAGGCCGGCTGCATCGGCGATGAGCCGGAGGTCCAGTTCGCCTGGTTGGCGATCGCGGTCAGCCAGTCGTCCTTGGTTCCGGAGACGAGGGTGCTGGTGTTGAAGGCCTTCCAGGCGTTCGAGTCGCCCGAGAGGTTGAACGTGACGGCGTTGTTGCCGACGATCGAGAGCCCGGGGGGGATGTCGCCGGTCTGCGTGCTGGTGCCCGGCTCGAAGGCGCCCGTGTCGTCGAAGACGAAGATGTGCGTCATGTCGGCAACGTCGACGATGATGTTCCCCGCCGACGTGCTCTGGAAGGCGTAGATCTGCTCGCCGTCCTGGCTCTGGCTGATGTGCCGATCCCAGTTGCCCGTCAGGCCGGGTCCGACGGACCCGCTCAGCCATGTCCAGTCGGTGGGGAAGAGATCGGCGGAGAAGACGATCGTGCCGCGAGGGATTGGGTTCACAGCGCGGAACGCGGTGTAGTTCTCGCTGGGCTTGCCCGTTGTGGCCGATGCGCCTCGGAAGCCCGTGCCCGTCCATCCGCTGTCGGTGAAGTAGATGGTGGTGTTCGGCGCGAGGTCAACGAACGTGACGAACGCGAACCAGTCGGGCGTGCCCGCGGTGTACGTCGCGATGACGGCGACGTCGCCTGCCGTGAGTGAGGTCTGGGCCGAGGCGGCGCCGTGCAGTGCCAACGGCAGCGCTGCGGCCGCGGCGACGGCTCGCAGTCTGTGCTTGAGCGATGTGGGCGGTCTCATGTTCGTGGAGTTCCTTTGAGTGCATGCGAGCGTGCGCGGACGATCCCCAACTGCGCCCGATCGATTGCGCGGGCGAGCGGCTCAACCTCCGGGCCGAGCAGGGCGTCAGGCTAGATGGTGCTCGGGTGCCTGCCCACGGCCCGAGTGTCAAGATTGCGTTCAATGTCCCGCAGATTCTGCGCAGCACATACGACAACAGGCCGCGCGATCCGTTTGAATCGCGCGGCCCGTCGTTCGATCAGGCTGGTTTGTGAAGATTCGGTTACGGGCAGGTCTGTCCGAGGTTGGGGTTCCACACCCCGAGGAAGTCGAGCAGGTCCGCAAGGTCCACGATGCCGTCGCCGTTGGTGTCGCCGTTCGTGCCCGGCGTCACGGACTGTCCGAGGTTGGGGTTCCAGGCACCGAGGAAGTCGAGCAGGTCGGCCAGATCGACCACCGAGTCGAGGTTGAAGTCACCGGGGCACGGCGGCGGGGCGCACGGGTCTCCGTCGCACGTCGAGTCGTTCCCGAGGTAGACGCCGGTGGCGGCGAGGCAGTCGGCCTCGGTCCCGACCAGGCAGAGCACACCCAGGCAGCACGCACCGGTCGGGAAGCAGGTCTGCGCTTCGCACTCCGTCTCGTCGCCGAGGTACTCGCCGCTCATCGAAGCGCAGTCGGCCTCCGTCGTGATCTGGCAGGTCAGGCCGGTGCAGCAGGCGCCGGTGGGAACGCACTGATCGACGGTGCAAGGCTCGTCGTCGCCCTTGTAGGTGCCTCCCTGCGAGGCGCACGCGGACTCGGTGACGATCGAGCAGGTGGTGCCGACGCAGCAGGCGCCGGTGGGGATGCAGATCTGCGCGGTGCAGGCAACGTCGTCGCCGAGGTAGTTCCCGCCGAGTGTTCCGCACTCGGTGGCGGTGGTCACCTGGCAGTCGGTGCCGACGCAGCAGGCGCCCGTCGGAGCGCAGGTGTTGATCGTGCAGACCGTGCCGTCGCCCTGATAGACGCCCAACTCGTTGGCGCAGTTGGCGGCGGTCAGGATCACGCAGGACGGGCCGACGCAGCAGGCGCCCGTCGGGTCGGGCGGCGCGGAAGAGAAGCCCGAGTCGGGTCCGGCCAGCGGCTTGACGACGGAGTCCTGCACCACGTCGACCCAGTATTGGTACGTTGTGCCGCCGACGGCCGTGAAGTCATCGAACTGCACGGCGGGCGGCAAGGGCGCACCGATCTGCGTTGCGAGGGCCTTGTTCGTGGAGGTACCCCGCAGGATGCGGTACTCGGTTGCACCGGTGATCGAAGACCACTGGACGCGGACGCGGTCGGTGAAGTCGCCGTCGGTGGCCGACATCGTGGGCGTGCTGACGCCCGTGATCGTCAGCGTGTACAACTGGACGTTCGACACCGTCGTCGTGGAGCGGACGCTGACGGTCCAATTGCCGGCGGGTGAGAGGAGCAGGCCGCTGCGACTCTCGCCCATGCCGATGCCGTTGGCATCGATGCTCAGTTGCACCTGGCCCGATGCGTTGAGCACGTCGAAGGCCAGGTCGCGGATGGCCAACGCGTTCTCGTTTGCAGCGGTGTCAGCGGGACATCCGCTGGAAGTCGGGGCGTTCTGCTGGTAGGTCGCGTAGTTGGAACCGACCGGCACCAGCGAGATGTTCACCACTCTCGGCGCATCGACGCTGAAGCGGTAGAAGTCCTGCTCGGAGTTGTTGTCGATGCTCGTTCGTGAAGCGAAGGGCACGCTCGACTGCCCGACGGGCCAGGCCGACGGGTTCAGCGTCTGGCCGTTGGCGAGCGCCCCCAGCTCGGTCGCGGCGGCGAACGTGTTGTTGTTGCCGAAGAAGTCGCCGTAGTGGCGCTGCGCTGCGCGGACGTCGTCCTGGCGCGGCCCGTCAAAACTCGTGGAGAGGAAGGGCTCCATCAGTTTGCTGTTGTTGATCGGGCACGAGTGGGCGATGCCGAGGCCGTGCCCGTGCTCGTGCATGATGATGTTGCGGGCGAAGCGGTAGTTGTTAGAACTGCTCTGCCAGTTCTCGGCCGAGTCGAGGACCATGTTGCCGCCGCTGCCGTTGCCGGGGAAGTTGTTGTACGCCAGCACGCCGCTTCCGCCGTCGATGGGCTTCATGGCGATACGGATGTTGCCCCTCGACGTTGAGCCGCTGCTGCCCCACGAGGCGCCGTCGTCCCAGTCGTTGCCGCCGACGGTGATCCGCTGGTACGTCAGTCCGGCGACCTGGCTCCATCGCTCGAAACTCTGCTCGAACAGGCCGATCCAGAGTGCCCGGTTGTTGCCAAACTTGGAGTCCATCGTCGCGAACAGTGTCGACGGCGCTGTGCCCTCGCCGATCCCGTTGGGGATGCTCATTCCGTCGGGCACGAAACTCCAAGTCAGTTGTCGCGGGGTGCCCTGCGTGCCGCTCCACCGGCTGCCGAGGAAGAAGCGGTCGAGCCCGGCCATCGCCGTCTCGAGCATCTCGATGACCTCGGCCGAGGGCGGATCGTTCGGGTCGAAGCAGGCGGTGATAAGGGGCCGGCCGTCGGCGTCGAACATCGGGTCGAGCATCATGCCGCGGAACGGCTCGCCCTCGGGCTCATCGGGCTTGGGAGCACGGATGGACATCGGGATGCCGCGGGCTCGCACACCGCAGCCGAGCGAGAAGAGTGCATCGTCCGGACCGAAGAACCGGTTCAGGCCGCGCGCGGCTCGCGCGTTCCGCACATCCGACTGCGTGACGACCTCAACCGCTTCGCCGATCGCTGGCTGAGCACCGGCCGTGTATCCATCGGAAAGTCCGGATGCGCTGGGCATGGAGATGCCGGCAAGACATGCCAGGGACAACGTCACACCAAAGATCGATCGGATCGTCATGGATCGAGTTCCCTTCAGAGCAAAGCAGCACCAACACATCACCGCACGAGCGTGCGGTGAATGACACGGCATCGCCGTCCCGCCGATGCGAGCCAGTGGGGGCGGGTGGCGAACGAATCGCTAGCGTCGGAGATGAGTCCTTCCCACGATGCCCAACAATTCGCAAAGAGTGTGTCATCGGCTGCGTTGGGGGCGAGTATTTTCACTGTTGGTCGGATTTTGATCGGTATTTCGGAGAAGCCCGGTGCGCAGTTATGCTGCCGCCCATGATTCGGCAACCGCTCCGTGCTCCGCGCAAGCGTCCATGGGTTTCAGCCGCGATCGGCAGCCTCTCGGCGTGCTGGGTGATGATCGCGGCGACTTCGGTGTCGGCCGAGGTGTTGCGGTTCGATTTCACCGCCTCCTCTGCGTCACAGGCGTCGTGTGTTCTGGGGGATTTCGCAGGTTCCGCCGGTGTGGTGGCAAGCGGTTCGATCACGGTGGATTGGGACCGAACGGGATCGCGTATCCGCGTGCTGTCGGCGGGTGCAACGGTGAGCGGGATGTCGGGCGGCGATGTTTTCGTGCCCGTGCCGATCGGCTTTCTCGGGCCGGTGAACGCGCGGCATCAGTCGATGACGCTCGACCTGGATGAGCCGTCCGTGTGGGCGGATCTCGCGCCGGAGGGCTCGTGGTCCTTGTCCGCGTTGCCGCTGCGGATGCATGCGCTTTGTTCGTACCAGGGCGATGTTCAACCGTGTGTGCAGTTGTTCAACACGTCTGGTGGCCATCTCCATTGCGCGCTCTCGATCGAACTGGGCGATCTTGCCCCGACGCTCGCCGAAGTGCATTCGGCGCAGATTTCCGAATCGGAGGGCACCGCCACCTTGTCTGCCTGCCTGCGTGTCCGCGTGCCGCACAACCCGTCGCTGCCGACACTGGCCTGGACGATGGCGAACGTCTGTTTCACGGCCACCGTCGCCACGACGAGCTGTGCGAGCGACGTCAACGCCGACGGCGTGTCGGATCTCGCCGACCTGCTGTTCTTTCTCAGCGAGTGGCTCCCGCGTTTGGGTGGTCCGGCTGAGGGGACGCTTGCCGACTTTCACCCCGACGGCGTCGCCGATCTGGTTGATCTGCTCGATTTTCTAGAGCTTTGGCTGCCGGGCTGTGCGTGAGATCGTGATCGGACTCTTTCCGGATGACCGACCGCTGGCTTGAGTTATAGGGCTCTGAGGGCCCTTACCGACAGCGTCGGTCCGAGAATCGGACATTTTCCGGCAATTCCCGCGCTTGAATGTTGGAATTCGCGGGCCTCTCTGCTAACTTGTGATTGACCGCGATGCTCGTCGTCTGCGGCGGTAATCCGCCGGTGCTGTTTCCCCTTTTTAGGGCAGCCCGGCCAGAGAGGGTGGAGGAGCGGAGGGGGAGGGCTGAGAGAGCGTGTTTGTTCTTGTCCCGACGCACGACCGGCGTCCGGCGTGGTTGCGCACACCGCTCCGGCCCGGCACTCTCAGAGGCCAGACCCATGCTCAGCACCCGAATCAGCAAGACCAAGACCGCCCTCGCATCCCTCGTCGCCGCGCTCGCGCTCGGCCAGGCCGGTGCCAACGCCACCGTGCTCACGTTCGACGGCTCCTTCTGGACGGAGGATCGGGTCGTGCCGGATTCGTACGGCTCCAATGTCATCGGCAACACCAGTTCGTTCATCTACGGTCCGGAGTGCGACATCACGCCGGACGTGGTGGTGGATTACGTGGGCACGATGCGGTGGAAGAGCACGGGGTACGGCGACCTGCAGAACTTCATCTACGCCGATCACCCGTCCAACGCGACGCAGCGATTCCTGACGGTCGTCCTGGCGAACACCGCCCCGGGAGACACGGTGGGGCTGCACTCGTTCGACGTCGCCGCGGAACTGGGCGAGACGCTCCGCATCGACTGGATCCGCGTCTACCGCGACGGGCAGTTGGCGTACAACAACATCGAGCCGCTGATCCCCGGCGACGCGGCGAACCCCTCGCGGCTGTCGATCATGTTCAACCCTCCGATCGTGGGCACGGTGGTGCAGATCGAACTCAACCTGACACGGCTGCTGCTCAAGAGCGAGCGCATCGGCATCGACAACATCAAGTTCTCGCAGACGAGCATCCCGACGCCGGGCGCGGCGTTGCTGTTCGCGGCGGGGCTTGGTGTGTTCGCCGCGCGTCGTCGTCGTTGAGCCAACGGACTTGGACGGGGGGCGAGGTCGTGCGCAACGCGCGGTCGGCGATCACCAGTTCTGGCCTCTGTGCGTGAGCCAGCCGCCGTAGACCTCGCCCTCGAGTTCGTGGTACCTGAGCGCCGTCCAGCCGGTCGGGAAGAGTTCGACGGTGCCGAGAAACATGCCGTCTCGCCGGCCCTTGTCGGCGAAGACGCGGGCCGATCCGTCGGCGAACGCGATCTGGCCGTAGAAGCGGCTGTGGTTCACCTGCGCGGTCTGCACGCGTGAACTCTTGCCGTGCGCCGGTCCGAAGTCCTCGTAGTTCTGCCGGCCGTACACGATCTCGCCGGTCGGGGCCCGTGACGAAGCGCCCGGGCCGTCGCCGAGCGCCTTGGCGCCGGGCACACGCTCGCCGTTGAGCAGCACGGCATCGTCGGCGTTGCCGACAAGGATGGTCGCGTCGCCCATCAGCGGCACCTTGCTCAGGGGCGCAAGGTCGAGCCCGCTGTCGCGGAGCGGGCCTTTGTTGGTGTTCTTGTTCTTGAAGTCACCGCCCGGGGCCGTGGTCTTCTTGTCGGTGTGGGCCATGTACCACGCCTGGCAGTAGTTGGTGTTGAAGCCACGCTTGACGAGCTCGTCGAGTTCCGACTGCGACCAAGCCCGCCACCCGTTGCTCCGGTTGACGCGGTTGATGCTCAGGTTCTGGCTCGACCGTGCGGGGCTCGAGGGGCAGAGCATGTCGCCGGGCTTGCCGAAACCGCCGTTGACGAAATCGGCGACCCACCCGGCCTGATCGAGCGTCCCCCACGAGGCGTTCGAGTTGTTGTCCCACGTGCCGGAGGAGTAGTAGCCGCGGTTTTCGTTGGCGTAGGAGAGGGCGCCCACGGCAACCTGCCGGAGGTTGGACAGGCAGACCGACTGCCGGCCCGACTCGCGCGCTGAGCCCACCGCCGGCAGAAGCAGACCGACGAGCAGCGAGACGATGGCGATGACCACCAGCAACTCGATCAGCGTGAAGGCGGAGCGCGCAGCACAGGCGGGATGGACGTGCGTTTCCATGCGGTCCAAGTCTTGCGGGATCCCCCGGCGGGGTGTGTGAAGGTCCGATCAAGACTGTGTAAAGGATGCGCGAAGCGGCCTTCGACTGTCCGAGTTTGCCGCCGGCACGCGAGCTGTCGGAGCGATCAAAAATCCTCGTGCTGCACGAATTTGCATCGGTTGCTCGCCCCTCGCCCCGGTTGGAGCGCTCCGACGGGCTCGCACCTACGATCGGACCTCGCTCTCTCCCTTGCGTTGCCTTCATGACCGACCCCGGCACAGCCCCGATCGACCCCCCCGGTGCGCCCACGGATGTGCAGTCCGAGGCCGATGCACGCGTGGCCGAAATGCTTGAGGCCCGGCTTGAGATGGGCGCGCAGGCCCGATCGGCCCAAGCCGAGTCCGCCGGCCACGGGCATCTGCTCCACCATCACCCGCACAGGGCGGAAGTGGGGGCGGATCGGGGGGGAGAACGGGCGGGCACGCACGTTTCGGATCGCTTGATCGGCGGTGGTCCGGCGTCGCTGCGCGACTTCATCACCGATGGGTCGGTCTCGGCCCTGTGCGACGAACTGACGAGGCTGTCGGGCGTGCCGGTCTGGCTGCGCGACCAGTCGGGCGAGGCGATCATTCCCGAGTGGTCGGACCCCGATTCGCCCGGCGGGGTGGGCCATCCGTGGTCGGTGGTGAGCGAGCCGGAGGCCCGGGCGCGGGCGTTCGGCCTGGCGGGGATCCAGGACACCGGCACGGCGGACCTGCTCCCGGTTCCGCTGCGGATCCGCGCGGGGCTGCTCGGCGCGATCGTGGCCGCGTTCCCGAAGAGCACGGGGATCGTGCCGCCCCGGCTGGTGACGCTCAAGCGGGCGCTGGCGCTCCTGTCGTCGTCGGTGGCCGACGTCTGCGAAGCGCAGTCGCAACTGGCCAAGCGCGTGCAGGAACTCGACGCGCTGTTCCGGCTCAGTTCGCTGCTCTCGGGCGCGGCCGAGCCGGACGAACTCCTGCAGGTGGCGCTGGACCTTGCGATCGAGGTGCTGCGCGTCGACGCGGGTTCGATCGTCATTCTCGGTGAGGAGTCCGAGGGCGAGGGCGCGCTGACGGTCAGGGCGTCGCGCGGGCTGACCGACGCGTGGCTGTCGCTGCCCGCGCCGCTGTCGCACGGCGGGAAGTTGCGCGAGATGGCGCTCCGCGGCGACGTCGTGTCGATCGAGAACCTCGTGACCGACGAGCGCATCGCCGACCACGGCCGCGTGAAGCGCGAGGGGCTGGCGAGCCTGCTCTCGACGGGGCTGCTCGACCAGGGGCGGCCGATCGGCCTGATCCGGCTCTACACGCGTTCGCCGCGGGTCTTCACCACCGCCGAGGGAGAACTGCTCCGCGCGATCGCCGATCACTCGGCCTCAGCGCTGACGACCGCCAGACTGCGGAAACTCCGCTCGCAGGACGAGCGGCTGAACCATCAGGTCCGCGTCGCGGCGAGCGTGCAACGCCGCATGCTGCCGCGGAGCGTGCCGAGCGTCGCCCCGTTCGACGTCGCAGCGCACTACGCCCCGACGCTGGAACTGGGCGGCGACTTCTACGACTTCATGGAACTCGGCGGGCACCTGGGGCTGCTGATCGGCGACGTGGCGGGCAAGGGCGTGCCGGCGGCGCTGCTGATGGCCAGCGTGCGCGCGAGCCTGCGGGCCTACGCGCAGGAGATGTACCACATCGACCAGGTGCTCGAGCGCGTGAACGCGGCGCTGGTGCGCGACACCCTCGACCACGAGTTCGCCACGGTCTGGTACGGCGTGGCCGATCCGCACTCGCTCAGGCTGACGTATTGCAGCGCCGGGCACGACTGGCCGCTGCACATCCGCCCGCCCGCGCAGGGGCCGGTCACCGACGCCGACGTGCGCCGCCTCACCGCCGACGGAATGGCGCTGGGGATCGACCCCGCGCAGAAGTACCCCAAGGGCACCGTTCAACTCCGCGCGGGCGACGTGGTGGTGGCCTACACCGACGGTCTGCACGATGCGCTCAACCCCGACGGCAAACGCTTCGGCGGCACGCGTCTGCGGCGGTCGGTCGTCGAACTGCTGAAACAGGAGCCGAGCGCCGGGCCGAGCCGCATCATCGACCACGTGCTCGCGGCGGTCCGGCAGCACGCGGGGCTGGCCGGCCGCAACGATGACATCACGGTGATCGCGCTGCGCGTGACCGATGCGCCCGTGCCGCCGCAGCCGCTGAGCGCGGCCGGGGCCTCGGCGATCTGAGCGTTCCGATCCGTGCGGGCGTCCGACGCGCAACGGGCTTCACGCCGCCGGGGGCAGGCGGTCGTCGTCGTTGAGATTCGGGAACTTCAGCGACGAGCCGGTTTCGCGCTTGAGTTTGGAGACGCGCTTCTGCATCGCGTCGAGCGTGCGGTCGATGTCGCGGACCAGGTCGGCGTGCGACAGGACCTCCGGGTTCGCCGGCTCACCGTCGAAGCGCGGGTTGAAGTCGTGGCCGCGCGAGGCTCGCCTGTTGACACGCCCGGCGACCAGCGATCGCGTGCGCACGCCCTCGGCGGGGAAGGGGAGCACGTCGCGCGGGGAGCGTGCATCGCCTTCGCCGTGCTTGTCGCTGCCGTTGGTCCCGCGGTGCAGTTTGAGTTTGGGCGCCATGGTCCCCTCCGTCCGAATCCCGGTCGGCCCGGCGTGTCCGGGCGACGCGGCCCAGCGCACTGAGGTCGATCGGTGAAGATGGAGAAGACATCGAGCCGAGTCGGTTCCGGAGTGAGCGGGCGCATCCGTGATTTGAGCGGGTCGGTCGTGCAACCGTCAGGGCTTGACCACGACGGGCGAGATGTTCCTGCTGTGCCGGTCGTGGCGCTTGCATCCGCTCTCGCCGCCACGAGCACTGATCGGACGTGCGTCGGCGGGCGATGGGGCGGCGTTGGGGATCGGATCGGTTCAGCGTCGAGCGCCGATGCGGTTCTCGGTCCCGGCCAGCGTGCGGGCGATGTTCGCCCGGTGCTTGATGATGACGACCAGCGCCAGCGGGATAGTGACGGCCAGGTAGGGCCAGAGCGCTGGGCTCGCGTGCCCGTGCGCATCGCCTGCGACCATCGCACGCCACGACGCGGGCACCCACCGCTGCGCCAGCACGATCAGCGGCAGGGCGATCGCCGCGAAGCACGACGAGATGCCGACCATGCGCGTCAGTTTCGCGCTCACGATCCAGACGGCCAGGGCGCCGACCGCGGCGATCGAGAGCACGGGGAAGACGCCGAGCATGGCGCCCAGGCCGGTCGCCACGCCCTTGCCGCCCTTGAAGCGCAGCCAGATCGGGAACAGGTGGCCCGCGATCGCCGACACGGGCGCAGCAAGCCAGACGAGCACGCGGCCCGGCTCGGCGGCGGGGTTGTTGATCACGCCGAGCCATGCCCCCGCGATGAGCGCTGGGGCCAGGCCCTTGAGCACGTCGAGCACGAAGCACGTCAGCCCGAGTCTCCACCCAAGCACGCGCCAGACGTTGGTGGCCCCGATGTTCCCAGAGCCGTGGGCGCGGATGTCGACGCCGCGAATCCTCGCCAGCAGCAGGCCGAACGGGACCGAACCGGCCAGGTACGAGAGCGCGATGATCGCGGCGAGTTCCACGGGCCTGAGCGTAGGGACAGGGCTCTCTGGCGAGCCTGCGCACCGCGGCTCGGCGATGGCTCGGCGGTGCGCTCAAAAACCAACAAGCCCCGGACTCTTCGTGTCCGGGGCTTGGGAACGGGAAGTGGAGGCGATGAGACTCGAACTCACGACCTCTTCCATGCCATGGAAGCGCTCTACCAAAACTGAGCTACGCCCCCGTTCGATGGCTTGTTGTTTCGTGCGGCTGGCGGCCAGCCGCGGCTATGCGGTTGTGAGGGCAAGTCTAGATCGGCCGGATCGAGCGTCAAACCCACCCGTCCCCAGTGACTTCCCGCACCGCCTCCACCACGGTTTCCAGCCCGATCCGGTCGATCCGGCACCGTTCCGGGTGATCGTCGGCAACTTCATCGGGCGGCAGCGACGGATCGGCCACCACGGTGCGGTACCGCTTGTCCGAGCCGGGGAGCGTGGTCCATCGCGGGTCGGTCGGGCCGAACAGGGCGACGGTGGGGACGCCGAACGCCGCGGCGATGTGGCGCGGGCCGGTGTCGTTGGTCACCATGAGCGAAGCGCCCCGGACGATGCCCTTGAGCGCTCCGAGCGTCAGCCCGAAGCGCGTCAGGGCGCGGGCGGGCGGGCCGGTGTCGATCCCGTCCGCGATCGACTCGACCAGTTCGCGCTCGTTGGGAGAGCCGCTGACCAGGACGCGCAGGCCCCTGTCGCGCGCCAGCACGCGGCCGAGTTCGATGAACCGCTCCGCCGGCCAGCGCTTGGCGGGGTTGTTCGCGCCCGGGTTCAGCACGGCGTAGCGAGCGCTCGCGTCCACGCCCGCTTCGTTCAAGACGCGCGCGGCCTGCTCTTCCTGCTCCGGGCTCACGCCCAGTTCCAGCCTCGGCGAGGGCTCACCCGGCAAGGGGGATTCGCACGCATCCGCGTCAACGGCCGCGCTCAGAAGCACGCGTGCCGCGCACAGGTAGTAGTCGACCGCGCTCACGGGCGCGAAGTGCCTCGACGAGAGCAGCCCGCTCAGCACTCCGGGCTTGGCCCCGGACGGTGGCGCGGCGGCGGCGGGCCGCATGCGCGGCCGGATCGTCCGCGTCAGCAGCAAGCCCCTTCCGTCGCGGTCGTAGCCGATGCGCTCGGGGATGAAGGCCAGCCGCGTGATCAGCGCGGTGGAGAACGAGTTGGTGAGCAGCAGGGCCGACTCGTACCGCTGCGGGCGGAGTTTGGCCGCCACGAGTTTCGGGCCCATCACGCCCCGGGCGCGGTCGACGTGGTATTGGTCGATCAGGTCCGAGCCCGCGAGCAGTTCGTCCAGGCCGGGGCGCATCAGGCCGCCGATCAGGCTGCCGGTCAGATGCGAGCGCAGCAGCCGGAGCGCCGGCGTGGCCATGACCACGTCGCCCACCCAACTCGGCAGCACCACGAGCAGTCGCAGCGGCTTGCGTTCCACGGGCAAGGGTACGGGGCGGGCCACGGCCGCGGGCGATCGACGAATAGACGTTCAAGGCCCGAGGTCGGGCTTGAACGTCTGTTCGTCCCGCGCGGCCGCGCATCGGGACGCACGCACCGCACATCGGGCAACGCCTGAACCGCGAACTACCATGCCGCATGGCCGGGCTGGAAGTCACGGACAACTTCGATCAGAGCGAAGCGCCCGGTATCGATCAGCATCTGCCCGAGCCGCTCCCGCCCGATCCCTTCCCGCTGTTCGTCCGCTGGTTCGAGGAGGCCCGCTGCGGGCTCGCGGGGCGCGTGCTCCCCAACCCCAACGCCTTCAGCCTCGCGACGGTCGATCCGTCGGACGGCGGGCACGGCCGCGCTCGCATCAGCAACCGCATCGTGCTCTGCAAGGGCATCGACGCCGAGGGCGGCTCGATCGTCTTTCACACCAACTACCGGGGCCGCAAGGGCCGGGCGCTCCTGGCCAACCCCGGCTGCGCGGCAACGTTCCACTGGGACCCGCTGGACCGGCAGGTCCGCATGGAGGGGGTGGCCCACAAGACCACCGACGCCGAGAGCGACGCGTACTTCACCACGCGCCCCTGGATCAGCCGCGTCGGGGCGTGGACGAGCGACCAGAGCGAACCGATCGAGTCGCGCGCAGCGCTGGAGCGCAAGGTGCGGGAGGTCTTCCGCAGGTTCGGACTCGACGCGGACAACCCGCCCGAGCCCGATGCGCAACTCGACATCCCCCGCCCGCCGCACTGGGGGGGCTTCCGCATCGTCGTCGACCGCGTGGAACTCTGGGTCGGGGCCAGGGGCCGCCTGCACGACCGGGCCGAATGGGTGCGAACGGTGCGGGCCAGCGCGGACGGCATGCCGCGCGGTGAGGGGGCGTGGCGTTCGACACGGCTGCAACCCTGAACCAGTGCACAAGACCGATAACCAAAGGCCCGGATCGGTCGTTTGCGGACTTGCCGCCGCTGCGCCCAAAGCCGCGTCTCCCGCCGGTCGATGCTGAGCGTGGGATGCGCAAGACCACGCGAATAAATCCGGGGTTCACCCTGCACGCCCGGCGGGGGGGCGCCGACGTTTGCGAAGGGGGCGAGCCGTGACGACGCGCGCCCAACTCAACGTCCACGACCTGCCGACGCTGCACGAGCGGCTCGACCGGATGCTCGCCTCGTGCGGCGTCGAGACGCAGCCGAAGATCGCGCTGCGGCTGCTCGAACTGGCAGGCGACGACAACGCGCAGATCAAGGACTACGTCGAGGTCATCCGCAACGACTGGGCGATGACCGGGCGCATCCTGCGTCTGGCCAACTCGGCGTTCTACGCGCAGCGCACCGAGGTGACGCGGCTGGAGCGAGCGCTGGTCATCCTGGGGCTGGAGCGGACCAAGGCCGTGACGCTGGGGTTCTACATCAGCCGCTCGTTGCTCGGCTCGGCGTCGCGCGAACTGGGGCGCAGGGTCTGGACGCAGAGCGTCTATCGCGCTGCGCTCGCGCAGGCGCTGGCCAAGGAGCACTGCCCGGCGCTCTCGTCCGAGGCGTACATCGTCGGGCTGATGCTCGACTGCGGTGTGGCGCTCATGCCCCGCCTGATCGGCGACATGGCCGAGAAGTACGTCGAACTCTTCGACAGCGTGCCCACGCCCGCCAAACTCTTCTCGACCGAGTTCGAGACCCTGCCCTTCACGCATGTCGACGTCGGTGAGGCGCTGATGCGACGGTGGCGCATGCCCGCGCTCCTGGCCCGGCCCGTGATGTGGCACCACACCCCGCCCAGCGTCGGCCGCACGCAGGACCCCGCGACGCTCCTGCACCGCGTGGCGTTCTACGCGGGCGCTGTGCAACTGGGCGAGCGTCCGCACGTCGAGGGCCACCAGTCGTCGCCCGCGCCCTCGACGGTCGGTCGGCTCTTCGAACTCGGCCCCGGCGGGCTCGACCGCGTCGTCAAGGCGGCGGCAAAGGAGTTCGCCGCCACCATCGGGCTCTACTGCGAGCCCGAGGAGACGCCGGGATCGCTCGACAACGCCGCCGACGCGGTGCAGTTGCAACTGGTGGAGATGATGGACGAGCAGATGACGCGCACCACCCGCGTCGAGGAGCGTGGTGGGCCCGAGCGGCTGATCATCGACGGTCTGCACTTCGATCTCGAGCCGGGCAGGCCGGGCGAGGTCGTCACGTACATCTCCAGCCCCGGCGGCGAGCGGCTGATGAGTTTCGTCGTGCGGCCGCGCAACGAGTCGGCACACACCATCCGCAGGCTGCTGGGGCTCGAAGAGACGCCCGACGAAGAGGTCGAGTCGCTGGTGAAGACGATGCGGTCGCTGGCGGCCTGAGTCTGCCCGCGCCCGCGCCGGCGACGCTCCGGCCCGTCCCTAACCTTTGCCCATGTCCGCCAGCCACTGGATGTGCACGGCCGATCCGCCCCTGGATCCCGCGTCGATCTCGCGAGCGGCCGCGCGCGCGGGCGGTTCGCGGTCGACGGGGGATCCGGTCGAGTGCGACCTGTGCGTGGTCGGCGGGGGCATCTGCGGCATCAGCGCTGCGCTGCACGCCCAGCGGCGGGGGCTCCGTGTCGAGGTGCTCGAAAGAGGCGCGGTCGCCGTCGGCGCCAGCGGCCGCAACGCGGGGTTTCTCATGCGCGGCGCGGCGGATCACTACGCCGACGCCGTGCGGATCTACGGGCGCACGCGAGCGGCGTTCGTCTGGCGATGGACCGAGGAGAATCTGCGGGGGCTGCGCGCGGAGGGAATCGAGCACCTGCCCGGCTACCGGCGCATCCCTTCGTGCCTGCTCGCGCTCTCCAAGCCGCAGGCCGACGATCTGCGCGCATCGCACGACCTGCTCATCGCCGACGGCTTCGAGTCCGAGTGGATCGAGGGGGCATCGATCGCGCAGAGCGACCGGGCCGACACGCTCTGGCGGCACGCCGGTCCGGTCGCGGGGCTGGAGAACCCCAACGACGGCTCTGCGCACCCGATCGAGCTGGTGCGGATGCTCGCCTCGAAGCTCGAAAGGCCCGTGCGCGAGGGTTGCGAGGTCGAGTCGATCGCCGTCGAGGGCGGGGCCGCGCGTGCGGCGTGCGCGAACGGCGCGGAGGTTCGCGCTCCGCGCGTGCTGCTGGCCACCAATGCCTACGCCGGGCTGCTGTGCGAAGACCTGCGCGGCGGCGTCGTGCCCCGGCGCGGCCAGATGCTCGCGCTCCGCGGCGAGGGGATCACGCTGGCCCGCTCGTACTACCTCAACCACGGCAGCGAGTACGTCCGCCAGGCGGCCGACGGCACGGTGCTCGTCGGCGGGTGCCGCACCTACTTCGCCGACCGCGAGACCGGCTACGACGATGAGCCCACGGCGTGGACGCAGGGCGCGCTCGAAGCCTTCGCCGCGAACACGCTGGGCCTGCGAACGATCGACGGCGTGCGCGAACGCGTGATCGCGCGGTGGGCGGGCACGATGGGCTTCTCCGAGAGCGGGCTGCCGATCATCACGCCCGTGCGCGAGGGTGCGGGCTCGCTCCCGATCGAGGGTGCTTCGGGCGCGAGCGGTTCGGATCAATCCGTCTGGTTCTGCGGCGGCTTCACGGGCCACGGCATGAGCATGGGCTTCAAGACCGCGCAGGCGGCAGTGGGGGTCGTGTGCTTCGGAGAAGAGAACCCGTTCCCCGCGTGAGCGTTGTCGGTGCGTGCGGCGCAGCGCTCCCCCGTCTCACTCCGCGATCCCCAGATCGGCCTTGGTGAAGAGTGCTTCGAAAGGCACGCCCGCTGCGAGCA
Source organism: Phycisphaeraceae bacterium (assembly GCA_019636535.1). Classification (GTDB taxonomy): domain Bacteria; phylum Planctomycetota; class Phycisphaerae; order Phycisphaerales; family UBA1924; genus JAHBK01. The sequence goes on from JAHBXK010000006.1 coordinate 89,420, forward strand.
TGTTCTCGGTGGCGCCCTCCTGGCGGTCGATCGTCGCGATCACGCCGAGCACGTCGGCCTTCAGACCTTGCAGCACCTTCACCGCCTCCAGCGCCTGGCCCGCGGTGGTGGCGACGTCTTCCAGCAGGATCACGCTCTGCCCCGCCTCGACCGACCCTTCGAGTTGCTTGGCCGTGCCGTAGTCCTTCTTGGCGTTGCGGATGAACAGGCAGGGGATGCCCGTGCGCAGGCTCGCGGCGGTGACCAGCGGGATGCCCCCCAGTTCGGCCCCGGCCAGCCGATCGGGCTTCCCCGATGCGACGCCCGCGCGCGAGGCCATCGCACCGATACGTTCGGCGAAGAGTTCGGCCAGCGGCGCCAGCACCTCGGGGCGCGTGCTGAAGAGGTACTTGTCGAGGTAGTAACTGCTCGTGCGTCCCGAACGGAGTGTGAACGTGCCGCGGAGCAGCGCTGCTTCGGCGATCGCTTTGGCGAGGGTTGCGCGGTCGACGCCTCCTGCGGAGATACTCGGGCGGGTGGGGGTCGAGGGGGTTGTGGAAGCGCTCATGCTCTGGCATGATACGGGTGGGAGGCGTGCGGATCGGTCGGTGCGGCCTTGCGCAGCGTTGCTGCAATCGCCCGCTTTTTGCTCCGTTCGGCCCTCGTGTGGTTTCCGCCGGGTCTCGTGGGTGAGCCCGGGTGTGGGTTGGGGGATGGGGGGTGGGGGGGTTGGATGGGGGGGTGGGGCGAATAGGCGCTCAAGCCCCGTCGAAGGGCTTGAGCGTCTATTCGCGATGAGCGGGAACGGGCGATCGACGTGCGTGCCCTGCAATCGGTTCGCCGCAAGCCCGATGAACCCCTGCGAGGAACGGGTGTTGAGATGGTCAAGTCAATTCGATCCACGCGGCTCGGGATTCTGAGCATCATCATCTTGAAGGCATCGACGGTGTTGGCCGTCGGCGGTTCGGCGAGCGCGGCGGTCGATCCGCCCGTCGAGTCAACCAAGCCCGGCGCCCCCGCGGCAACGCCGCCCGAAGCCGAGGCCGAAGCGCCCCTGGCCGGGCCAAAGGTCGTGGAGCGCACGGCCGATCAGATCACCGCCACGCTGGTTCGCCACGACTTCGACGGGCGCGTGCGCAGGCTCGACGTCGATCCGGCGATCGCCGCGCTCGAGCACCTGTCGCTCACCGCCGAGACGCGCGAGAAGATCAACCGCGTAGTCGCCGAGCGCAACGCCCTGATCGACCGCATCGTGCAGGAGAACCTCGGCACGCTCGCCGCGGCGGCCCAGTCGGCGCAGAGCGGCGGAGCGGGCGTCGATCGACGGCGGGCGATGGAAGGCCTGCGCGAGTTGATGGAACTGGCCCGCCCCTTCCGCGGGCGCGGCAGGCTGATCGACGAGGTCGCCCCGTTCATGCCCGCCGAGCAGGCCGCCGAGGCCCGCCGGCTCGTGCGCGAGTACTGGCGGGCGATCGTGCGTGAGCGCATGGAGATCGGGCCGCCCGATGAGCCCGGCAAGCGGCTCACCTTCGCCGAGGCCTCCGCCAACGAGATGCTCCTGTCGCTCGGCCAGGAGGCGCGCCAAGCCTTCGAGCGCACCATCGGCCAGCAGGCCCGCAACTTCGAGGACCTGATCCGCAGGCTGAACCTCACGCCCGAGCAGGAATCGAAGATCCGAGCGCTGGCGCAGGACTCGGCCACGGAGCGCATGACGCCGCCCGAGTCGGGCGGCGGCTATCGCGAGCCCACCCGGCGCGACCAACTCCGCAACGCCGGGCGGTTCCTCGAGATCTACGGCATGCTCGACGCCGACCAGCGGCGGATCCTGCTCGAACAGATGCGGGCGATGCGCGCCTACGAGCCGATGGAGGGCTCCGAGCAGACACAGGGCGATGCGAGCAGTGGGATGGGCGGAGTCATGCCTCGTCCAAGACGTCAGCGGGGTCGCTGAGCGTCCGCCGCGCGACGCTCACACCCTTCGGATGACCACCGCCGTCATGTCGTCCCCCTGCGGTGCGCCGTTCGCGAAGGCGGTCACCGCGCGATCGATCTCGGTGATCAGTCGCTCGGCCGAGTGCCGGGCATTGGCCTCGATCATGTCCGCCAGGCGTGCGCAGCCGAACATGCCTCCCTTGCCGTCGGAACGCTCCATGAACCCGTCGGTCAGCAGCACCAGCGCATCGCCCGGCTCGAGGTGCAGGCGCGTGATCGGCGAGTACTTCTCGCCGTCGTTGACGCCCAGCGGCAGGCCGTTGCCGCCGAACTGCTCGGTCTTGCCCGACGATGCGCGGTAGAGAAACGTCGGGCCGTGCCCGGCGGAGACCATCTCCGCCGATCCGTCGGGGCCGACGACGACGACGGCCATCGTGATGAAGCGTCCGCCGACCACGTCCTGCACGATCAGGCCGTTGATCCGCTCCAGAAAGTCCGCCGGGTCGCTCGAGCCGGGCGCGGTGGCCCGCGCGTAGGCCCTGCACACCGCCATCACCAGCGCGGGGCCGATGCCGTGACCCGTGACGTCGGCGATCGCGACCACCAGCGTGCCGTTGGGCAGCGGCTGCCAGTCGTAGTAATCGCCCCCCGCCTGCGCGGCGGGGCGGGCCATCCCGGCGATGTCGAACCCCGCCAGGTGCGGCGGTTCCTTCGGCAGCAGGCCCTGCTGGATGTCGCGGGCGATGTCCAGTTCGTGCTCGATCGCGGCCAACTCGCGCCCCGCCCGCTCCGCCGCCTCGGCCTCGCGCACGGCCTCGCGGATGTAACGGCGCAGGAAGAACGCGAGCGCACCCGCCGCCACGCCCGTCAGGCAGAGGAGCACCGCGTAGGAATACAGCAGCGGCAGTTCGTGCGCACCCGTCCCGCCGATCCGGTGCGTATCCATCACCAGCGCCGCGTGCAGCCCCGCCGCGAGCACCCCCAGCGCCAGCGAGAACACGGGCCGCAGCCGCAGCACCGAGAGCATGATCACGATCGGCACCACAAGCAGCACCGGCGCGGAGAGCGCATCGTGTGCCCCGCGCGGCGAGTGCAGGTGCAGAAGGAGCAACAGGCCGAACGGCATCCCCAGGTCCACCGCCGCCCCGGCCAGGAGCCTCCACCACGGCAGGCCCGACCCGGCCCTGATCCGACGGCGCGTGTCGAACATCGCCGCCGAGAGCAACAGCAGCGTCGCGCCCATCACGGCCAGCGCCTGCACGAACATCGCGTCGTTCGACGCGACCAGGCCGCCCATGGCCCGCCGAGTGATCCACGCCGCGATCATCACGCACACGCAGAGCATCATCAGGGCGATCCGCCACTGCTCGGCGTGTAGCAGCCGAGACTGGAACGAACGCGAACCGGTGAACGACCTGCCGGATGCGTGCGCGGGTTTCGGAGCGGTCTTGTGGCTCATGGTGCGAAGCGGTGCGGCATCAAACGCGGAGCAGGCGATCGGTTCGACTTGAATCGCGGCCGCGATGGCCGCTTGTCAACACCCCGGTCATCGTCGGGCTGTTCGGGTCATCTGCGACCCTGGAGGCAGCATCGAGTGCTTGTCGGCGATGCCCTGTAAGAGAATCTGCGGGCCCTCACGCACCCGAAGGCCGAGGCCGAACAGGGCGCGGTCGCTCGCCGCCCCCTCCACCTCCACCACCACCGCCACCGCCACCACCGCCACCACCACCACCACCACTGTGCGGCCGGAAGGGCCGACGGCCCGAGCCGCCGCTGAACCCACCGCCTCCGCCTCCTCCACCACCGCCCCCCCCGAAACGCGGCCGGCCACCACCGCCCCCTCCGCCGCCACGACCGGACTTGGTCTCGACGGGGATCCCCGCCGCGATCATCTGACGCTCGTAGCGTTCCTTGTTGATCTTGTAGTCCATCAGGAAGTGGACCTTCTCCATCGTCTTGTGGCCGACCAGGTCGGTGAGGCGCTTGCGCGCAAAGCCCAGGTTCGTCCGGCGCGAAACGTGCGTGATCACGATGTGCTTGCACTCGCAGATGCGCAGCCATTCGGCCAGGCTCTCGGCGTGCAGGTGCAGGCCGGTCTTGGCGCGATCCACGTCCTGCGGCTCGAAGAACGTGCACTCGATCACCGCGATCATCGCCCTGCGCACGTCGTCGCGCAGCAGCGCGGGGCCGGGCGCCAGGTCGCCCGTGTACGCCACCAGCGGGATCTGCAGCGGCCGCACGATCTCGATCCCGCGCGACTTGAGTTCCATCAGTTTGTCCTGCGGCAGACCGACGTACTCGTCCTTGAGTTTCGTCCGCTTCTCGATGATCGAGTAGCCGAACGCCGGCACCGTGTGCTCAACCGCGAAGCCCTTGAGGAAGATGTTGTTCTTGACCTCCATCTCCTGGTCCGGCTGCAGCGTGATCAGGTTGTAGGGAGTTTCCTGACGCTCGATCTTCACGTAGCCGATCATCATCGCGCGCACGTCGTCGGCGATCCGCTCGTCGCAGACGATGTTGCCGATCCCCATGCCCTGGAAGTGGCGCTGCGAGCACCAGTACGCCAGCCCGCCGACGTGGTCCATGTGCCCGTGGCTCAGCGCCACGTACTTGCTCGAGAGCATCGCCCTCGGGCATGCGCCCATGTCGAAACAGACGTCCAGTTCGGGTGCCTGGATGCACGTCGCCTCCCCCGCCGTCGATGTGCCCTGGATGCGGAACTGATCGAACAGCAGAAAGCCGAGCGAGACATCACGGGCCGGGGGCTTGGGGAGCATCGAGAGAAATCCTTCTGAACGTCCGAACTGTCGTCCGGACGAAGGGTTGGGGTGTCGGCCATACGCAGTTTAGCGTCCCGCACCGATTCGGGCGCGCGGATCGACCGCCGATCGCCTCCCCTCGGTCAACAATCCCGCGTGCCGATCGATCCCGCTCCATCGCGCCCGCCCGCAACCGCCCCGGTCCCGACCGAGTCGCCGTCGCCCGCGCGGTCGGATCGTCGCGAACCCGCGCCCGCCGACGCCGCTTCCCCCGGCGACCTGGCGATGATGCGTCGGGCGCTCGAACTGGCCCGCACGGCCGCTTCGCTCGGCGAGATCCCCGTCGGGGCGGTGGTCTACGAAACCGCGACGGGCCGCCTGCTCGGCGAGGCCCACAACCGAAGGCACCTCGACAAGGACCCCGCCGCCCACGCCGAACTGCTCGCCATCCGCCAGGCGGCCCGCGCGCTGGGCGACTGGCGGCTCAACGCATGCTCGCTGGCCGTCACGCTCGAACCCTGCTGCATGTGCGCGGGGCTGATCGTCAACGCCCGCCTCGGCCGCGTGCTCTACGGCTGCGACGATCCCAAGGCGGGTGGCGCCGGTTCGCTCTACCGCCTCACCGAAGACGCCCGTCTGAACCATCGCGTCACACCCGTTCGCGGCGTGCTCGCCGACGAGTCCGCCGAACTGCTCCGGTCGTTCTTCCGCGCCCGACGCTACAGCGCGGGGGCCGGGGAGGTCTGAGCGCACCATGCCCGAACTCCCCGAGGTCGAGTGCGTTCGGCGCAGCCTCGAGCGCGGGCTGATCGGCCGCACCGTCCGCGCGGTCGAGGTCCGCCGACGCGACGTCATCACCGCCCCCGGCGATCCGCCCGGCGGGTTCGCACGCTCGCGCGCTGCACGCAACCACCCGGTCAGGCCGCCCGCACCCGTCACGCCCGCCGATCTGCTCGTCGGGTTCACCATCGAGCGGATCGACCGGCTCGGCAAACAACTGGCGATCCACGGCGTCGATGCGCGTCCGGGTCGTCGCAGCGCGATCGTCGTGCACCTGGGCATGACCGGGCAACTGCTGCTCGAAGGTCCGTCCAGTGCCGGGTCACAAGCGGATCACTCGCACATCGTCTGGACCCTCGACGGGCCCTCCGGCCTGCTGATCTTCCGAGACCCTCGGCGGTTCGGCGGCGTGCGTCTGGCGCTGAACGCAGAGGCGGTCGATCGGTTGTGGGCCGATCTCGGTCCCGATGCGCTCGACATCACGGCCGACGAACTCCGCTCGGCGCTGCGGTCCGCCCGCCGGCCGATCAAGTCCGCGCTCCTGGATCAGTCCGTGCTCGCCGGTGTCGGCAACATCTACGCCGATGAGGCCCTGTGGCGCGCCCGCATCGCCCCCGGACGCCCGGCACGCGGGCTCTCGGTCGACGACTGCGAGCGGCTCGCGGCGGGCATCCGCGGGGTGCTGCGTGAGGCGATCGATTCGGGCGGATCGACGATCCGCGACTACGTCGACGGTTCGGGGCGGGCCGGCTCCTTCCAGTTGCGGCACGCCGTCTACGGCAGGGCGGGGTTGCCATGTCCGCGCTGCGGCCGGCGCCTCGCGAGCGCGGTGGTGGCGCAGCGCACCACCGTCTGGTGCCGTGCGTGCCAGCGTGCGAGTTCGCGCACAAGAAAGAAGCAGGCCCCGCGCCGATGAACAGCGCAGGGCCCGTCGTGGGGTTCGTCCACTCGATCGTCGGCGTCAACTCGACTTCTCGGGCACACGCACCGGCGGGGTTGGAACAACGGGCTCCGCGGGCGCAACCGGCTGGCCGTGCCGCTCCATCAACTGCTGCATCATCCGTTCCATCCGCAGCATCTGCTCACGCATCTGCTCCAGGTCGGCGGATGAGCCTGCGCGACCGCCCGGCGCTGCGCCGCGAATGTCGCGTGCGGACTCGAGCCGTCGCAACGCCTCATGGATCGCGCGCTCGACGCGCTCGTCGAGTGCATCCGCGCCCGAGAAGCCGCCGAAGCCCGCCCCGAAGTCCGCATCCCCGAACGGCTCGATCTGGATGATCATCGGTGAGCCATCGCCGGCCGGCCCTCCCGAGGCCGCTGGGGCGCTGGGCGCAACGGCGAAGACGTCGCGATCGCCTGCGAACCACGACGGCATTCCGCCCGGTCCCGTGCTCTGATACACGCGCGCCGACGCGATGGCCTCGACCTTGGCGTTCTCGAGCGCCCCGGCGTCGTAGGGGACGGGCGACACCGACACCGTGCGACGTTCGCCGCGATGGATCACGGTCAGTGCGATCGCGTCGCCGGCCTTCATCTCGCGCAGACGTGCGCGGAGGTCGCGCTCAACGACGCCCTCGCTCCCGTCCATGCCGACGATCAAGTCGTACGGACGCAGCCCAGCCGCGTGCGCCGGCAGCCCCTCGTGCACCGCCGACACGAGCACGGCCTTCCCCGGCTCGATGCCCAAGTGTCCGCACAGCACGTCGGGCGCGGGGGCCATCTGCACGCCGATCATCACGCTCGGCGGCTCGATGACCAGGGCGCGAGCCTCCGCTTCGACCATCGAGCGCATGGCGCGCGCTCGCGCGGCTTCCGCCTCGGCCTGAGCCTGCGCGGAGAGGGCCAACGCCCGGGCCTCCGCCGCGCGGGGCGAAACGAAGCGCTGCACCGCGGCCGGGTCGCCGGGACCCATCACGCGGATGCTCCGCGTCCGGCGCGTCACGCCCGCATCCTCCGAAGCGAACTCGTGGGAGAACACCGCCTGCCCATCGGCGTCGGTGATCGTGAGCGTCCGGCCTTCGAGCCGGACGCGCTCGGCGGGAACGTCCCGGCCGTCCATCTTCGCGCTGGTGACCACGCCGTTTCGCATCGAAACTTCGACGCGCTGGCCGTCGCGAACGAACTGGTAGTGGCCCGAATGCACGCTCGGTTCGTTGGCGGTGGTGGCCACGCTCAGCGCTACGGACGGACTCGCGGGTGTTGCAGGGGCGGGGGCAGCCGCTTCGGATTGATCCGCCACGAGTCCCGCGCTGGCCGGGCAAGGCCCCGCACCGGCCATCGCGAGCAGCAACCCCGCGCCAACCGCGAGCGGGCGGAGTGCGTTGAAACGTGCGTCCGGCCGTGCGGCGGCCCGTGCTTGGTATCGAATCGGCATCGCCATGATGTCAGCCCTCCGGTTGGTCTGTGGCCCGCCCAGCCCGAATTGCCGGCTGTGCGGTCGATCGACTCAGATGCGCGTACAGCACCGTTCCGTCACACGGAATGAACGGAACGAGCCGCGTTCGCGGCCCACAATCGCCCGTTGAGCGCGGGAGTGGGTGGTTGGGGGGGCGACGGGATCAGGTGATCGACGGGATGCGGACCTGCTCGTCCAGCAGCCGCACCGTGCGGGCGAACTCCTGATCGGTCTCCATCCGCGCGTCGATCGTCTTCACCGCGTGCATGACCGTGGTGTGGTCTCGCCCGCCGAAGTACCCGCCGATCTCTTCGAGCGAGTAGCGCGTGTACCGCCGACAGAGGAACATGCACACCTGCCGCGGGATCGCGACCGATCGGTGCCGGCGCTTGCTCTGCAGGTCTGTCACCTTCACGCCGAAGTACGCGGTCACGACGTCGATGATCGTCTGGATCTGCACCTGCCTGCCGGCCGACACGGCGCCGGGGTCGGGCCCGAGCGCGCTGATCGCCATCTCCAGGTCGATCGGCCGCTTCTCGACGCTGGCCATTACCTGCACCTTGACGATGGCGCCCTCGAGCTCGCGGATGTTCGAGTCGATGCGCGCGGCGATGTGGCAGGCCGCATCGTCGGGGAGTTCGAACCCGCGCATGCGCGCCTTGTTCTTCAGGATCGCCACGCGTGTCTCATAGCACGGCGGCCCAACGTGGCTGACCAGCCCCCACTTGAAGCGCGACACCAGGCGCTCCTCGAGGTCGGGGATCTCCTCCGGCGGCGCATCGGAACTCAGGATGATCTGCTTCTGCGCCTGGTAGAGGCTGTTGAACGTGTGGAAGAACTCCTCCTGCGTGCGGTCGCGCTTGGCCAGGAAGTGCACGTCGTCGATCACCAGCACGTCCACGTCGCGGAACGTGTGCCGGAAGGCGGACATCTCGCCCGCCTGCACCGCTTCCATGAACTGCGTGATGAAGCCCTCGCACGAGGTGTAGTAAATGCGAGCGGTGGGGTTGGTCTGGAGGATCTTGAGGCAGACCGCCTGCAGCAGGTGCGTCTTGCCCAGCCCCACCGAGCCGTGAACGAAGTACGGGTTGTACGCCCGGCCGGGGTTGGCCGAAACGGCCATCGCCGCGGCATGGGCCAGACGATTGCTCGGCCCGACGACGAAGTGCTCGAACGTGTAGTCGGGGTTCAGTGCCAAGGGCAGCGACGGCCGCGGCGTGCCGTTCAGACCGGCGCCGACCGCACGCGGCTCCACCGCCGAGTGGGCCGCCTCGGCCGTGCTCCGCGCGGCCTGTTCGGCCGCGACACGCGCAGCGCGCTCCACCGGCCCGTTCCGACCGGTCGTTGGCGTTCGACCGTTCACACCGCCCGACGGACGGTCGATCCGCTCGGAAGCGGGCGGGTCGAAGGTCGTCAGCGTGCTCGGCGCCGCCGAGACCTGGTCGTCGGGTCCGAGGAACTGCACCGTGATCAGCATCTGGCTGACCGTCCGCGCAGCGTCGTTGAACGGCTCGTTGCACTGTCGTTGCAGGTAGTCGCGATGGATGTTCGAGTGGGCACGCAGGCGCAGCACCCCGCCGGCCACGCCGACCGGTTCGATCTCTTCGAACCACTGCCGGCACAACTCCGGCGCGTTGGTCCTCAGGTGCATGAGCATTCCGGACCAGATCTGCCGGTCATGAGTCGCGGTCGCGAGCAAAGCACACCTCCACGCTCCGGGCACATCACGCCGCCCGGGCGATACGGTCCGTGCACGAGGGCACGAGTGTACGGCACAGTCAGGGTCCGAGTCGGCAGAACGGTGTGGGGCGATCGCGTCTGCGGAGCCGACCCCGTGGTCGTGCGTCGTGCTCCGAAATTCCTGCGCCGCTCCCCGCCGTCGACGGGCGGATCGGACCGAACTTTGAAGCGCTCAACGCTAATCGCTCCTGCGCGCTTGTCAACCGAACCGGCGCGCATTTCCGTGCTCACACGCGTGTGAGATACGCAGTCGACAGACCGTGTGCAGCGCGGCGATGGAGCAACGGCGCACACACGCGCGGTGATCCGAACTCAACCCGTCGTCTCGTCGGCTCCCGCACGCCCGCACCGATGGTGGTCCGACTCAAGCCGAGCACGGGTCGTGGTGGTTCGGGTTGTGCGAGCTCGCACCAACGCGAACGGCATCCGTCCGGAACCGGCCGTTGAGGGGCATCAGTCGGTTGGTGATGGGAGTGGGGCTCGAGCGTGCGTTACCGGACCGAACTGAATGGCAAGAAATCACGAATAATGGAGCGTGAAGTCGCCAAAAAGTGGTTGTGCCGACTGCGCTGAGGGAAACTAACTGGACTTCGGGACGGCGGAGCGAATTGTTGGGGAATCCCCTCGACGATACCGATCGTATGGGCTAAGGTTGTTCCGAGGTGCCATGGCTTCGCACCTCGCACTATCCAGGGCTTTCATGGCGATTGCCCGGTGCGACAAGTCAATCCATGGCCGGACCTCCATGACTGAGGTTTGACGATGAGAACGCTGTCCAATCTGTTCGAGAACCACGACTTATTTGCGGACGCTGGAGTCGGGATTGTTGCAATCGACCACGACGGGCGGATCGTCCATTCCAACGAACCCGCAGCGCGCGTCTACACCCGCACCAGCGCGGCGAAGGTGATCGGGCGCACACTCCGCGATGTTCTTCCCAAGAAGGCCGCTGACGAACGCCTGGCGATCGCTCAGCAGGTGATCACCACCGGCCAGCCCGCAGCGGTCTATGACCTGTGGTCGGGTGTGGCCCTTCGCGCTGCCGTGCGACGCTACGAGCCCTGCGCCAAGTCACCCAAGCCGACCGCCGTGGCGATCGTTCGGCGTGAGGCCGAAGTCGGTGAGGGCATCACGGCGCCCGGCGATGAAGCCGCGCCCTCCGTCCGCGTGGTTTGCACCGTCGAGTGGGACCTCGGACCCTTCAAAACGCTCTCGGGGCGTGAACTCGAAGTCTTGTCGCTGATCGGTGAGGGGTTCAGCAACGCCCAGATCGCCGAGCGGATGCACCGCACCGTCAAGACGGTCGAGTTCCATCGCGGCACGATCAGCCAGAAGACCGGCATCGACAACCGCGTCAAACTCGCCGTGATGGCCCAGCAAGCGCGGCTCTACGAGCGGCTCTGGGGGAGTCAGGGATGGGTGAAGTCCTGCGATGCGTCTGAGAACAAAGGGTCCAAGAACGGCCACGCGAACGGCGTCATTCACGTCGAGTCGGCCGGGAAGCCCTGATTTTAGGGAAAGGTCAGCCGAATATCTCGGGTTTGCTCGGGATCTTACCCCATTCCTGTGGGCGAATAAATCGAGTAGACTGCGCGTTCTTCCCGTCAGGGCTTCGGTTGCGTATCCGGAGTTGTTTCCCGGGCGGGAAGAACGCAATATCTTTCCGCACCAGGACTTGTGTGTGAAAACAATCTCGGATGTTCTCGCGAACCATGAACTGTTCGCAGACGCAGGCGTCGCAGCGTTTTGCGCTGATGCGCAGGGTCGGCTGCTCTGGGTAAACGACATGTTTTCCCGGCTCTATTGCAAGGCGCCGGCGGACGCGGTGCGCGGCCGTTCCTTGAGCGAGTTCATCCAAGAACCCGCTCTGCAGGAGCGCCTGGAGATTCTCCGTTCGTCGATCCTCGCACGCGAGCGCACGCTCGTCTACGACATCTGGGGCGGCACAGCGCTGCAGACTGTGCTCACGCCGCTGGCGCCGCACGACGACGCCCCCGACGGGTGCGTGCTCGGCATCACTCGCCGCGAGCCGGCTCTGGTGGACGACCCGGTGTTCGCGGGTGAGGGTCAACGCAGGGCCAGCCGGGTGATCCGCACGCGCACGTGGGATCTTGGTGTGCTCGCGCCGCTGTCGCGCCGTGAACTCGAGATTCTCGCGCTGCTCTCGGAGGGCCTGAGCAACGCACAGGTCGCCGAACTGGTGCACCGCACGGTGAAGACCGTCGAGTTCCACCGCGCATCGATCAGCGCCAAGACGGGGATCGCCAGCCGGGTGCGACTCGCGCGTGCTGCGCAGCAGGCGGGCCTGTACGACCGGCTCCGTGGTGTGGGGTACCGCGTGCCGGACATCGCGGACCTGGACAAGGACCCGGACCTGCAGGCGGTCTGAGTTGGCTCCGCCAGTTTGATTCAGGTCACTTCAGCACGGCGTCCATTCGGCGCTGTTCCTCTGCGGTGAGCCCCTCAACGGGGATGTCGCGGAGCAGGCCGTCGATGATCGCGTCGGTCGTAACCTGGTCGGCCTCTGCGTTGAAGTTGGTCAGCAGGCGGTGGCGGAGCACCGGCTTGGCGACCGAGCGCACGTGCTCGGGCGTGGCGTGCATGGAGCCCGAGAGGACCGCCCGAGCCTTGGCGGCGAGGATGATGTTCTCGCTGGCCCGCGGCCCCGCGCCCCAGCCGACGTAGGCCTTGACGAGTTTCGGTCGTTCGGCTGCGCCCGAGTCGCCGCCGCTCGGCTCGAAGGCCTCGCTGACGCGTGTGGCGCGCACGAGCCTGATGGCGTAGCGGGTGACGTAGTCCGGAACGGCGACGGCGCGGACGAGTTCCTGCACGCGCGTGATCTCGGCCGAGGTCAGCACGGCCTCGGGCGTGCCGCGCGACGCCGACGTCGTGCGTCGCACGATCTCCAGTTCCTCCTCCGCCGTGGGGTAGCCGATGCGGATGTTGAACATGAAGCGGTCCAGCTGCGCTTCGGGGAGCGGGTAGGTTCCTTCCTGCTCGATCGGGTTCTGCGTCGCGAGCACGAAGAACGGCTGCGGCAGTTTGTGCTGCACCCCACCGACCGTCACCTGCTGCTCCTGCATCGCTTCGAGCAGCGCGGCCTGCGTCTTGGGAGGGGTGCGGTTGATCTCGTCGGCGAGGATGACGTTCGCGAAGATCGGTCCCTTGACGAAGCGCAGTTCGCGCACGCCGGTCGACTTGTCCTCTTCGATCACCTCGGTGCCCGTGATGTCGCTGGGCATCAGGTCCGGCGTGAACTGGATGCGCGAGAAGCCGAGGCTGAGCGTGCGTGCGATCGTCGAGATCAGGAGCGTCTTGGCCAGACCCGGCACGCCCTCGAGCAGGGCGTGGCCCTTGCACATGATGGCCATGAGCACCTGGTCGACGACCTCGTCCTGCCCGACGATGACCTTGGCGACCTCGGTTCGAAGCCGCTGGTAGGCGTTCTGAACCTGCTCGATGGCTTCTTGCGGATTCGCGTTGGTGGACATGGAGGGTGTGGTCCTGGTTGAGGTGCATCGGCTCGAGGTACCGCCGATTCGGGTGTGGTACGAGCCGATCCGATCGACCGTTCATATCGGCAGGGGCTCGCTTCGATGCGGAAAGCACCGCTTGCTCACGACTTGTCCACGTCGATCACCAGCTTCTCCAGGCCAATCGACAGCGGTGAGGCGATGGCCAAGGCACATTCAAAGGCATCGACGAGTCGGCCACCGCAGGCTATTTCGCGTAAATAGTTGCAATTAAACAGCTTAGACTGTTGAAATGACAGACGGTTGACGCTCAGCGGTCCGGGCTCTCTTGGGGGGATGGGACCCGATCAATCTCGGGTTTTTGCTTGACAGGGGTGACGCAACGCGTATCTTAGAGCTGATTGCTTGGGTTTCACCGAGCAGCGGAGGGAGAGAGAGCCCCCTCCACGCTTGTGATCGATTCCGTTTCGAGCCGTACGCAGAGCTCGAAGCGGTACGCGGCTGTCACCGGATCGCGGTGTCAACCCGCGACTTTGTTCTGTGAGGTAACAAGGAAAGGAAGAGAGAGATGAGCAAATCGACATTCAATCGCGTGATTCCCGCGGCGATCGCCGTTGCAGCGCTGGCCGGCTCGGCGATGGCCATGCCAACGTGGACCGTGGCGTACGACCAAACGGGCGTACCGAGCTCGGGGGGCACGCACGGCATGCGTTCGGTCGCGGTGGGCAACAACTCGGTCTATTTCGGGTTTATCCAGAGTTCGCCGAACCGGAACGTCTATCGCCACGACTGGGACGCTCCGTACGGGTTCATGAACAACCGGGGCGCGAACAGCGGTGACCAGCCCAAGGCGATCGCGACGGACGACCGCGGTAACGTCTTCATCGGCAACCGCGTGTCCGGCACCCAGACCACGATCGTGAAGGTCCATGATGCCGCGCTGACCGAACAGCATTCTTTCAACTTCTCGACCAACGAGTTCGGGGGCGTGGCCGTCGCCAAGCACGGGTCGGACTACTTCCTCTACGTCTCGCGCGAGGCGGGCCGGCAGATCAACCGCTACAACATCAACGACGTGAGCAACATCACGCTCGACGTGAGTTTCGGCACGGGTGGGACGTACACGCTGCCGATGGCCAACTCGTCGAGCGGCGTGCTCCGCGGCCTGTGGGTTCAGCCCGACGGAACGATCTACGTGACGAGCCGGGCGGATCAGGTCGGCGGCATGGCCGGTGCGTTGCATCGGGTCGCCTCTGATCTCTCGACCGTGGACTCGATCCACGTTGCATCCGCCCAGGATGTCGCGTTGTTTCAGGGCAAGGCGTACGTCACGTCGTACGCGGGGTTGAACTCGAAGATCTCCGTCGTCGATCTCGGGCCGTACGCGGTCTCCGAAGAATGGACGGTTGCGGACATCGGATTCGCGCGAGGCAGCAGCGAAGGCTACGCCGGCATCGACATTGACCCCAAGGGTCGCATCTGGCTCACGGACCACTACTACGGCGGTTCCTCCAGCCTTGGTTGGAGCGACCGCCTGCTCGTCTCGTCACCGATTCCCGCGCCGGGCGCGCTGGCACTGCTGGGCCTGTCGGGGCTGTACGCGATCCGCCGCCGACGCTGAACGATCGGCCTGATTGGTGCTTCCTTCACTTGGCGCTCCGTCGAACGGGGGGGACGGACGAAGGGAACGCGAGAGCCCTTCGATCCCGTTGACCGGGCAACAACGACCAAGCGCACCCGGCCCCGCTCCGTGCGGGGCCGCGTGCGCTTTGGCGGTGCGTTCTGGAGCGTTGGTGGAGTGGCGGCAGCACGGCGGCGAGCCGCTCTGCACCGGTTACCATGCTGCGCATGGCGTGGGAACGCATCAGCGCTGCCGAAGCGCAGCAGTTGGCCGACGGTCAGCGCTCGGCCGATCCATTCGGCACACGCTTGCACGCCGCCTTCGCGGCGATGACGTGCTTCTTCGCCGGCTGGCCGACGAGTTTTGTGGCCTGGGCGGGGTTGCCGCTGTTGATCTGCTTTGTCGTGCGCATGACCGGGCACTGGCGTGTGCTGGGGCCGCTCTTCTGGCAGACCTCCACACGGTTCTTGGTCGCGTGGAGCCTCTGGATCGGGCTGAGCCTGCTCTGGTCGATGGACCGCTCGCAAGGCGTGAAGGAGATCGGCCCGTCGATGTTCGGCCTGTTCATCCTGGGGATCTGGCCGGTGATCGACCACCGACGGCTGCTGGTCGGTGCGATCGTTGCGGGCGTGTTCTGCGGGCAGTTGAGCCAACTGGCGCACGGGATCGGTCCGACGCTGGGGATCGACGCGATCACGTTCAACCGTCTGCCTGGGCGGAACAGCGGCTGGTGGGACCCCGTGGTGGGCGGCAGCGTGCTGTGCGCAGCGCTGGGGTTGCACATGGCCGCGGCCTTCACGGGCGCGAAGCGGTGGGTTCGGCTGCTGGGCATGGCGGGGATGGCGCTGTGCGTGACGAGCATCGCCGCGACGGGCACTCGCGGCGCATGGATCGGAGCGCTCTTCACGATCGGTGCGGGGCTGGTGGTGTGCGGCTGGTGGTCGGTCCGCACGCGAGATCGTCGGATAGCGCGCAACGTCCTGCTGTTCGCGGCGGTGGGGATCGTGACGCTGACGGCGAACCTTGCCGCGAGGCCCGCCGCGATCCAGACGCGGTATGAAGCGGCGGTGCGCGAAGTGCGCGCAGCGCTGCGCGAGGGTGACTACCGATCGGACACGGGCCTGCGGATCGCGATGGCGCAGTGGGCGTTCGCCGCAGCGCGGTGCAGCCCGCTCGTGGGCGTTGGCGCGGGCGGGTTCAAGCCGTGGGTGCTGCGTGAGTCGGAGACCGCGCGGGAGGCCGCCGCGCGCGGCGAGCCCCGGCGGGGTTGCGCATCGATCGGGCCGGTCGATGGCGGCGGCGACGGCGTGCACGCGCACGCGCACAGTTGGTTCCCGCACGTGCTCGCGACGACGGGGATCGTCGGGCTGGTGATCATGCTCGGGCTGGTCGTGAGCGCGATCCGCGAAGGGCTCATCGGGGCTTGCCGGTTCGGAGTGGGCGGTTACGCCGAGATCGGGCCGGCGATGGGCCTGATCGGTCTGATCGGCGCGGGCCTGTTCGACTCGATCAGCGTGAACCAGCAGACCTGGAACATGGCGATGGTGCTGTTGGCGCTCTGCGGTGTGCTCCGGCCTCGCTGCGTGCGTTCGGAAGGCGAGGCAGAGGCACGATCGGTGCGAGATTGAGGTTTGTTGGGTGGTGCACGGCGGTCATACGATGCCCACCCATGACCATGACCCCCGCCATGGATGTTGAAAGCGGTGTTCGGTCTCTGACAGCCGAGCGCAGCGCACGATCCGAGTCTCACGCTCAGCCGGTGCACCAGCGTGCGCAGCGGACGCTGGAGAGCGCGGTGGCTGCGCTGATGGCCAAACTGCGGAGCGAGCGGTTTCACGATCGGCCCGGTGACGCCGCCGGGCGCGGTGAGGGCGAGTTGCTGCACTGGTGCGCGGAGTTGGAGGGCGACTCGATCCTCTCCAGCGAGTACCTGCTGATGAAGTTGATCCTCGGACAGGAGGGGGATCGGCAGCCCACCGAGCGCGGCGGAGCGAACTATCTTCAGCGCATCGTCAACCACCTGCGGCTGGTGCAGCGGGAGGACGGCACGTGGGGCCAGTACCCAGGGTCTCCACCCGACATCAGCGCCTGTGTGAAGTCGTACCTGGCGCTCAAGGCGTTCGGAGAGGACGCGGAAGCGCCGCACATGGTCCGCGCGCGAGAGGCGATCCTGCGGCTCGGTGGGGCGGAGCGGTGCAACACGTTCAGCACGTTCTATCTGGCGTGCCTGGGGTGCGTCGACTGGGACGCGTGCCCGGCGATCCCGCCCGAGATTGTGCTGTTCCCGCGCTGGTTCCCTTTCCACATGGACAAGGTCGCGGCGTGGACGCGGACGATGATCCTGCCTTTGGCGATGTGCTGTGCGCTGCGGCCGGTGCGGAGGCTCGTCGACACACAAGGGGGTGAGATCGACATCAACGAGTTGTTCGTCGATCTCAAGTACACCCGCCGATTGAGCAAGGAGATCGACCGCGACGATCCCGCCACGTGGAAAAACTTCTTTCTGCTCTGCGATCGCGTGCTGAAGTTCGTGCAGCGCAACGGCCTGAGCCCGTTGCGCACCCGCTCGATCCGCGAGGCGGAGCGATGGATCGTCGAGCGCGTCGATCCGAAGACGACCGAGGGTCTCGGCGCGATCTTCCCGCCGATGGTCTATCTGCAGATCGCCTTCAAGGCGCTGGGCTATCCGCGCGAGCACCCGCTGATCCAGCGCGCGGAGAAGGACCTCGACGACTTTATCGTTGTGCACGACCACGCCGACCCCAAGTTGGACCACGTGCGCCTGCAGCCGTGCTTCAGCCCCGTATGGGACACGGGCATCGCGCTCTATGCGCTGACGGAGGCGGGGCTGACCGCCGCGAACGACGGCTGCGTTGCACGCGTGTGCGACTGGCTCGTGGCGCGGCAGGTGCGCCGGCCCGGCGACTGGGGGCGCAACCTGCGGCCGGAGGATCGGGGCATTGAGTTGGGTCGTGACGCTTCGGCGTGGGCGTTCGAGTATCTCAACGACTGGTACCCGGACGTCGACGACACGGCGATGATCGCCAAGGCGATGTGGCGTGCGGCAGGGGATGTTGAGGCGGTTGTGGCCGACCGGTCCGACGGAGAAGGTTCGGACCGGTTGCGGCGGTATCGACAGACGGCCGCGAGCGCTGCACGCTGGGTCTTTGCGATGCAGAACGACGATGGCGGGTGGGCCGCCTTCGATCGCACACGCCACCGCGAGTGGATGGAGGCCGTGCCGTTCGCGGATCACAACGCGATGCAGGACCCGAGTTGCGCGGACATCACCGGTCGGACGATCGAGTCGCTGGTGACCTGCGGCGTATCGCCCGATCACCCGCGCATCCGGCTCGCCGTCGAGTACCTGCTCAGCAAGCAGGAGCCGGAGGGGTGCTGGTGGGGACGCTGGGGCGTGAACTACGTCTACGGCACCTGGCAGGCGATGGGCGGGCTGGTGTACGCGGGCTTTGCACCCGATCACCCCGCGCTCGCTCGCGCCACGTCGTGGATCAAGAGCGTGCAGAACGAGGACGGCGGATTCGGCGAGTCGGCCAACTCGTACCTGGATCGCTCGCTGATGGGAAAGGGACCGAGTACGGCGAGCCAAACGGCGTGGGGGCTGGCGTGCCTGCTCTACACCTGCCGGCACGACGACCCCTCCTGCATCGCCGCGGTCCGCTGGCTCTGCGACCACCAACTCGCGGCGGACAAGCCCGCGTTCGCGAAGTCGCGGTGTGCGGGACCGGAAGCCGAAGTGCCGGGCAGCGATGACCTTGCCGGGACGGACTTCCAGGCCGACGTGGCGGGCGGGTGGCACGAGCACCACTTCACCGGTACGGGCTTTCCGAAGGTCTTCTACCTGCGGTACAACCTTTACCGGCACTACTTCCCGGTGATGAGCCTGGCCAGATGGGTGAAGTTGGCGCAGCGAGGCGGTTGAGGTTTGACTGCTTCAGGTTCGGGTGAGCGACTCGCTCACGCTCGTGCCGCACTCGGGGCAGCGGTCGGCCGAGCCCAGTTGCAGCAGGTCGTATCCGCAGTGTGCGCAGGTTCCTTCGTACAACTTGGGCATCTCCGCTTTGGAGACGCCGATCAACCCGACTTGCGCGCCCGTCACGCGCAGGATCGTGGTCGCCCGTCCGTTGATGCTCAGCAAGAGCAACAGGCCGACAAGCGGGATAAGCATGAGCAGGCAGATGAACACGATGCTGAGCACGTTGTACTTCAACCGGTATGCGAGCATTGCCGCGACGACGATCGTGGCGATGCCGCTCAGAAAGAGCAACACATTGACGAACATGACGCCGATCATCACCGTGCCCTGACCCCGACCGGCGGTCCCGGCGATCGCAAGGGCAAAGAACGAGAAGTAGATCACGATTCCCACGAGGACGGTGACGATGGCGTATCGCTGCAGTCTCGCGACCGGCACGGGATCAACCAGGTGCTTGCCCTGACGCACTTTCTTTGGTCGTCGCCGGGCGAGGTCTCGTGCCGCGGCCGCGGTGGGTGGGAGAGGCGCGGTCGCTGGGGCGATCTCTGGCATGGCGTCGGCACGGTACCAGACGTTGCAGACTGCTGTCAATCAAGGCGGTCCGTCGCCCGGACGTGCTCGACCATGCTCGGACCGAGACCGCTCGCGCTGCAAAGGCACAGGTTCTCGGACTTTCCTCCGCACTCCGCGGACGGGGAGAAGTCCCTTCAACCGCGCCCCCGGCGAGAGTTGAGCAAAGTGTGCCCGCGCAGGGGCCGATACCACCTGTGATCGGCGTTGCGCCCGACGCTCAATCGCGCGCGGCCCAGGAGGCACCCATGAGCAACGTTCAGCCGCTGAGCAAGGATCAGGCCGTCGCGGGCGCTGTGCGCGAGATCTCGCACATCGCCACGCTCCCCGAGATCACGCTCAAGATCATCGAACTGGTCGAGAGTCCGTCGTCGACGGCGCAGGACCTGCACAAGGTCATCGCCAACGACCCAGCGCTCTGCTCGCGCATTCTGAAGGTCGTGAACTCGGCCTTCTACGGGTTGCCTGGGCAGATCGGTTCGATCAACCGGGCCATCGTGCTGCTGGGCCTCAACGCCGTCAAGAACATCGCGATCGCCGCCAGCCTCGCCAAACTCTTCCGAGGCGGCTCGCTCACGCCGAACTTCTCGGCCAAGGACCTCTGGTCGCACTCGATCGCGACCGCCGCGGCGAGCAAACTGATCGCCGATCAGGTCAAACTCGGCCTGGCCGACGAGTGCTTTCTCGCGGGCCTGATCCACGATCTGGGCATCATCGTCGAGATCCAGTACGACCGGCACCGGCTGATCGACGTGCTGGGCCGCGTGGCGCCCGACGCCTCGGGCGTGCCGACGCAGGACATGCTCATGATCGAAGAGGAGATCTTCGGCGCCACGCACCAGGACTTCGGCTTCGGCCTGTGCGAGAAATGGAAGTTCCCCCGCACGTTCGTGAACGTCTGCGGGTTCCACCACCGTCCGCTCGAACTGCCGACCGAGGCCCGCACGATCGTCTCGATCGTCTCCATCGCCGACCGCCTCGCGGGCGGGATCGACAAGGGGTTCCGGCTCGACCTGACGTCGCTGGAGATCCCGGCCGACGTGATGGACGACATCAAACTCAGCAACGAGGGGCTCGACGCGGTGCGAGCGCGACTGCCGGAGCAGTTGGACGTGGTCAACGCGATGCTGTCCTGATCGGCGTCGATCGGCTCGCCGGGGTTGAGGGCTACTCGGGCTTGCCGGCCTTGCCCATCTCGCGCTCGCGGTCGGCCTCGGACTCGAAGCGTTGGATCTCGACCGCCGTCGGGTAGGCGAAACTGATGCCCTCAGCGCGGAACCGCTCGAACAACTCGAGGTTGATCGCCTGCTGGATGTTGAGGTAGACCGCCATGTCGCGGTTGTGGACGTAGAAGACCGCCTCGAAGTTCAGCGAGTAGTCACCGAAGTTCTTGAAGTGGCATCGGTCGAACCGCACCACGGGCACCTCGCCGTCACCCTTCTGGTGCTCGATCGCCTCCTTGATGATGCCCGCCACCTTGCGGAGTTTCTCGGGGGGCGTCTCGTAGACCACGCCCACGTTGAAGATCGCCCGGCGCTCCTGCATGCGCCTGAAGTTCTGGATGCGGCTGCTCAGCAGGTCGCCGTTGGAGAAGATGAGTTGCTCGCCGCTGAGCGCCCGGACGCGGGTCGACTTGATCCCGATCTTTTCCACCGTGCCCATCTTGTCGCCGACGATGATGAAGTCGCCGACGGTGAAGGGCTTGTCGAGGAGGATGGTCAGCGAACTGAAGAGGTCGCCGAGGATGTTCTGCACCGCCAGGGCGACGGCGATGCCGCCGATGCCCAGCCCCGTGAGCATGGGCGTGATCTCGACGCCGAGGTTGTCGAGCGCAAGCAGGACGACGATGATGATGAGCAGGCCCAGGAGCGCCACGCGCAGCACGCTCAAACTGCCCGCGAGTGCCGGATCGGGCTGGCCGTCGTTGTCGCGAGATCGCGAAACGATCACGTCGAGGATCGAATCGACGACGATGCGCGAGGCGAGGATCAGTTGCGCGGCGATCCCCACCATCGCCAGCACGTGCAGCACGCGGTGCACCGAGTAGGGGATCAGCAGCAGCGACGAGGCGGCGAAGACCAGGGCGGGGAAGACCAGCCACAGCCGTATGTCCTTGAGGACTCGAACCAGCGCATCGTCCCACTTGAGGTTTGTTCTCGCGGCGATCCGTTCGAGGCGCTGGGCAAGCACTTCGCGCACGATCCGTACGACGAGCAGCGACAGCAACAGGATCGCGATCGCCACCAGCCAGTTCAGCAGCGGGTTGCCCAGAAACTCCGCTTCCAGGATGGAAGCGGGCTCACCCAGCGCCGCTTGAGCCCCAAGCGCCGGCTCGGTCGGGGTGGGGGAGACGGACGCGCTGGATTCGGGCTCGCTCGTCATGCTCAACTCGTGGATGCTCACGGGGCATTCTCCCACCCAATGGCCCCGAGTCTACTCGTCGCTCAGCGCGCTGGGGCTGGCGCAACCGGCGCAACGGCGAACGTACACTCCGACCGATGTCCGATCGACCCGGCACAGCCCAGCAGGAAGACTGGAACACCAAGAGACTGCTGAACTGGATCACCGAGGCCTTCCAGAAGAAGGGGCTGGAGTCGCCCCGCATGCGTGCCGAGATGCTCGTTGCGCACGTGCTCGGGTGTCAGCGCCTGGAGTTGTACACGCGCTACGAGCGTCCCGCCTCGCCGCTGGAAAGGCAGTCGCTGCGAGACCTGGTCGGCCGGGCGCTCAAGGATGAGCCGATCGACTACCTGATCGGGGAGCGCTGGTTCTTCGGCCTGCCTTTCCACGTTTCCCGGGCGGTGCTCGTGCCGCGGCCGAGCACCGAGACCATCGTCGAACAGGTGCTGCTGCATTGCCGGGCTTCGCACGGCGGATCGCCCGGATCGAGGGGTCGCACGGGAGAGGGCATCCGATTCGCCGACATCGGAACCGGTTCGGGGTGCATCACGGTTGCACTCCTGAAGAACCTCCCGAAGGCGACGGCGATCGCGACCGACCTGTCGGCCGATGCCCTCGAGATTGCTCGCAAGAACGCCGTGCGCCACAGCGTGGCGGACCGAGTGGAGTTCATTCAGGGCGACCTGCTCGCCCCGCTCGTGGAGCACCCGGCGGGACGCGGCGGGGGTGCGCCGTTCGACTACCTGCTCTCGAACCCGCCCTACATCCCCGATCCGGAGTGGGCCGAGGTTCCGCCGGACGTGAAGCACTACGAGCCGGAGTCGGCCCTGCGTGGCGGCGCGGACGGGCTGCGGTTCCTTCGGCCGCTGTTGAACGACGGGCCGGGCCTGCTTCGACCGGGGGGCGAGGGCCAGGCGGGGGTGCTGATGCTTGAGACGGCGGCGTCGACCGCCGAGCGGCTGAAACTCATGGCCCGCGCCCATCCGGACTTGGATCCGGAGACGTGCCGGGTGGTGGACGATGGGGACGGTTTGCCGCGGGTCGTGGTGGCGGCGCGGCGTTAGTCACCTTGCGGTTCGTCGAAATGTTCAATCACGACCACCTTCGCGGGCGATCGTGCACGTTCCCCGCACCGTTCATCGCTCCACGCCGAGCCGCACTCCGGGCAGTGCCGGCATCCGTCCGGCTCTGCGGGTGAGCGCGACAGGTCGTACCCGCACACCGGGCATCGAAGGGCGCTGAGCATGGCCGACGCGATGTCTCCCGCGAGCGAATTGCCGACTCCGAAGAGGCCCCGACCCGAGATCATCAGCAGCGTCATCAGCGGCACATAGACCGGCGAGAACACAAGCAGCCCGATCGCCATCGCGCGGTCCTGCGTCATCAGCACCGCGATCACACCGAGGATCATCGCTGCCCCCACGGCCGGCAGCAACACAGACAAGACGCGCACTGACGTGAGCAATCGAGTCATGGTCGCCAGCGTCGCTCGGACCGTTCGTCGGCGCGTCGGCGAGTTCGGTTGACATGGGGAGCCGGCGGCGAGGGGCTTTCGCGGCGAGCGCGCCAACCAGACGATGTGCGACAGAGGGACTCTGACCGGTCGGTCGAGATCGTCGATGGAACGCATGGAGATCATGTTTCGTTCGCTTCGCACCTCGCCGACCGGCGCGATGATTGGGACCAGTCACCCCGTGCAATCGTCGTCCACGCTCCGTCACTCCGCATTGTTCGGCGCGTTGCGCAGCCCGGGTGCCGCGAGCATGACGGAGACGACTCGGGCGTGGCCTGCACCCCTAAACTGTCCGTCCATGACCGAGCCCGGTCGATCCACAACACCGTTCCCGCGTGTTTCCTGGCCCGTGATCGGCGAGGGTGAGGCGGAGTTCGCTTACGCCGCAGCGCAGAAGGTCGTGCTGACGCATCGCCGCCTGATCGAGTTCCTGAAGGTCGGTCAGACGCTCGCTCAGATCGATCTGTTCGTCGCCCGCACGCTGGCGGATGTGGACTGCCGGTCGTGCTTTCTGGGCTATCGCGTCGGCAAGTCGCCCGCGTTCCCGTCGCACGCCTGCCTGAGCGTGAACGACTGCATCGTCCACGGAACGGCCGCGAGCCACCTGAGCCCGATGCGACCGGGCGACGTGCTGAAGATCGACATCGGCGTCTGGCACAAGGGGTGGATCGGGGACGCCGCGTGGACCTATGCCTTTGCCGACTATCCGTCAGCACGCGTCAAGGAACTGTTGGAGGCGGGTCGCGAGTCGCTGCGGCTGGGGATCGCGCGGATGCAGCCCGGCATGGCGCTGGTCGAGTACGCACGGGCGGTGCAGAACTGCGTCGAGCACACCCACGGCTTCCGATTGACGCGCGGCCTGGGTGGGCACGGCATCGGTCGCAAGTTGCACGCTCCGCCCTACGTCTCGAACGTGGTGCCCGAGCTGGGCGACGGGCAGCCGTGGGCCGAGGCTTCGCTGCCGTGGGTGCCCGGCACGCTCGTCGCCGTTGAACCGATGCTCGCCATCTCGTCCGAGCAGGGCGTCGTTCGCAAGCGCCACGACTGGCCGGTGTACACCGCGGACGGTTCGGTTGCAGCGCACTTCGAGCACGACGTGCTCGTTACGACCTCCGGCCCGCGCGTCCTGACCGAGGGTCTCGACGATCTGCCGCTGGTCGTGGGGTGATGTCGGTGTCCGCGTCATACGCTGGTAGTCCATGAACCGCATCGACGCCGCGTTCACCGATCTTCGCGTCCGCAAGGCCAAGGCCGTCCTGCCGTTCGTGGTCGGCTGCTCTCCGGGTTTCGGCGACACGGCGATGCTCATTCCCGCGCTCGCCGGGGCCGGTGCGCCGGTGATCGAGGTTGGGATCCCGTTCTCCGACCCGATCGCGGACGGCCCCGTGATCGCCGAAGCGATGCACAAAGCGATCGGACGCGGCGCTGCGCCGCGGGCGGTCTTCGACCAGGTTGCGGCTTCTCGCAGGGATCCTGCGGCGGCGAACGTGGGCGTCGTCGCGATGATGAGCGTCTCGCTCGCCTGGCGGCTGGGGTTCGATCAGACCGTCGCGATGGCCGTTGAGTGCGGTGTCGACGGGTTCATCTTCCCGGACCTGCCGCTCGAAGAGTCGGACGAACTGCGGGCGAAGGTGCTCGACGCCGGTCTGGTGATGCCGATGCTGATCGCGCCGACCACGCCGGCCGAGCGCGCAGCACGCATCGCCCGGGCGTGCACGGGGTTCATCTACCTCCTTGCTCGAACCGGGATCACGGGTGAGGGGGGAAGCGGCCCGGTCGGGCAACAAACAAGCCTCGCCGATCGCGTGCGTTCGCTGCGTGCCGTCACCGATCTGCCGATCGCCTGCGGGTTCGGCATTTCCACTCCGGACGATGTTCGCGCGGTGGTGCGAGACGGAGGGGCTGACGCGGCGATCGTCGGCAGCGCACTGGTGCGACGCCTGGAACAGTCCGAGGCCGAACCGAACGCGAAGAACGCGGATCGATCCCCGCTCGTTCAAGCCGCTGTCCATTTCGTGGAAGATCTGGTTCGCGCTGCAAGCACCGGCTGACGTGCGGCTATGGGCAGCCCGGCAGCCAGACCTCGAGGAAGTCGAGCAGGTCGGCAAGGTCCCACACGCCGTCGCCGTTGAAGTCGCCCGCACACCACGTCGGCGGTGGGGGGGGTGTTCCACCCTGGACGTTCGGCACCGGGCACCCGCGATTGAGTTTCCGTCCGGCGAGGTAGAACGACAGATCGCGACGGACGCCCGGCGACACGGTCGTATGGCTCAGTCGGCTCCAATCGGAATTCAGCCCGCCGCTTCCGGAACCCAGGGACGGTCCCCGCACCACCGCCTCGTTGAAGCGGACGCGGCAGGCCGGTTCGGAGCAGTCGAGCGAGAACGACCAGAGGGCCTTCTGGCGCAGGGATCCCGCGCCAGTCAACACCACGCTCAGCGCATAGTTGTTCCCGCCGGGCAACAACCAGAACAGGTCGAACGCTTCGACGTCGTAGCCGCGCAGGATCTCGCCCTGGTAACTGATCAGCACGTCGACCGGGGTGATGCGTGAGAACGGAGCGCTGAGCACCGGCGTAACGGCCCCTGCGCCTCCACCGCCCGGACCGTTCGGTCCGGCGGGTGTGCCGGGCCTTCCGCAGGCGGTCTCGTACAACTCGAAAGCACCGACGATCGGGTCGCAGTTGGTGTAGATGCGTGCGCGGGCGTAGCAGACCAGGTAATCGGTGTGCAGGGGCACGGGCACGTCGTCGGCGGACTGCGTGCTCGAGTCGGTGTTACTTCGCAGAGAGGGTGAGCCGGGCGGGCCTGGCACGGCCGAGATCGGGATCGGGCCGCCGTTGTCCAGCAGCGTGCCGCAGCGGATGCCCTCAATGCGGAAGGCAAAGTCGGAGCAGCCGCACGGGAGGTGGCTGACGCTGATCCAGTCGGCAAAGCCGAGTGAAGGCGCCTTGAACTTGCCCGGCCTGCCCATGATCTTCTGGTTGCCGGACGTTCCCCAGTACCAGGGAGACGGGGCGCTTGGCGAGTTTGCGACGCCCGCGACGGTGACCCAGTACGACCGGCCACCCGACCCACCCTCGAGCCAGAGATCGGGCGTCGTGGCCTTCACGGCCAGGATCCGCAACCCGCTGAACGTCTGTCCGGTGTCGGTCACGGTTGCATCGGCCGTGCGGAGAATCTCGCCGGGTGTGCCGTCGCAGTCGGCATAAATGATGACCTTTGCCTTCGGCGCTGGCGACAGCGGCACATTCGAGAACATCGTCGCGTGCACCGCGTCGATGCGGTAGATCGCGTGGGGCTCGAGGTAGAAGTCGTCGGCTGTCAGAGCGTCGCCCGTTGCGGCGCCCACCATGGACAACTGCCCATTCCGCAGGTCGAAAGCGCCGTCGAACTCGTTGCCGGTCAGGCCGCCCGTCGTCCAGATCTTGCCGCTGGTCCGCAGCGAGCCCGGGCCGGAGAGGGGCGCGAGGTTGGCGAGGTTGGATTCCAAGTTGACCAGTCGCACCGTTGCGCCTGGTGAGGCAATCAGTTCGGATGCAGAGTAATCGATGAGCAGGATCCGACCGTCGGAGGTGAACGCAACGAGTCGGCCCTCGCCGTCCACGGTTCCTCCGAGCAGCCGTGCGCTACCCAACTGTCCGGAGAGATTCCGATCCGAGACAATCGACATGGTGATCGGCGAGACGCTCCAGTTGACCGCGACCTGCGTGATCTGCTGCTGGCCGATGACCAGCAGGTGGCCCGTGAGCGGATCGACCACCAGCGCGCTGGTTCGTTGCTGCGGTACGGCGGGGTTACTCGGCGCCGCCGCGGCCAGACCCGTGAGCAGGCGCGTGGTCGTGAAGGAGGAAGTGTCGAGCACGCCCAGGGATCCGCCGCCTACGCCCGCCGGCGAGCTGTAGAACGCTCGCCCGCCCGCGAATCCCAGTCCGTGGATGACCGTGTCGACGCCCTGCAGCGCGTGCGATGTGCCGGGAGAAAGCGTCGGCTTGATCGGCACCCGTGCGATCCGACCGTCAACGCCCGGCGCCCACAACGCCGTGTTCGAGGGGTCCATGCGCAGCGAGCCGGAGATCGGTGGCGGCGGGCTCGATGCGGCGAGCGAGAGGATCGAGAACGTCACCGCGCCGGTGAGGCGATCAACGCGGTGCAGATTCGAGTTGCGTGAGAGCGCAAAGACCGTTCCGTCGCCGAGCAACGCAACGCCGTCCGCCGCCCCCGGCGTTCCGCCGCCGTACCCCATGGGCAACGTGGCAACGGTCGAGATCGACCCGACGGCCGCTGTCGCCGGGCCACCTCCGGACGGAGCCGGGTCGTAGATCAACGTGGTGCGCTTGACCCTCGGCGGCGAGGTCGTCGTGGTGTAGACGATCGGGAACTCGATCGGCTCGGCGAGTGCTGAATCCGTCGGGCGGATCACCAACACAAGCAGAACGATGAGCAGAGCCCGGAACGATGCGCATGTGCTGGCGGCTCGACGCGCACGCAACAGGAGCGCGCTGGCGGCACGTTGCGACACACCGGGTTGAAGTTCATGCGCGCGGTCCATGCGCTCCGACCGTCTTCCCGGCGGCGAACGGGTGTGGAAACGACTCTTGGCAGGCGAGATGCGTCCGCCGGGAAGCGGTGTAAGTGTGGCCGCGCCGCGGATGCAAACAAGCCGGAACTCGGAATTCCGAGTCCGTAAACTTCTATTTGGCAGGAGGTTATGATGATCTGTGAATTATGAGACGCTGACGCTCGGCGCTCCCGCACGAGGCACGAGAGCCTCGGATAGGCGACGCGCCTTGCGGTCGGTCTACTCACTTCTGAATCGGCTCCCAACCCTCGTGTCCGGTGCCGGCCGCTCGGACGGTTTGTCCGGCACGGGGCGTGCCTGCAAAGCCAAGGTCTTTCTCATAGATCACCCCGTCGGCACCCATCGCGAACGTCATGACGCCGGTCCGGTCATACACCGCCGGGTACGCGATGACCAGGTACCCGCTCTCAAGGTCGTTCTCCGTGCCCTGCTTGGGCAGCACGAGGAAAAAATACCCGTTGTAGCCGAGCGTCTGACTCAAGGGAACTTCACCTTGCACGTAGAAGAACCCCAGCGGCGACGCCGGCTCGTCAGGCTTGGAATCCCAGTACAACCCGTCTCGCTTCCCCTCGGAACTCAGGATTCGCGACGCGTATCGGCGGTGTCCATCCCGATCAGCGTCGGTGCCGCGGAATTCCTCTTGCGCAAGGTGTATCGCCCGCAGCGCGGCGATGGTGCGGAGTTCGTGATAACCCACGCGAATGTCTGTCAGCCGCTCGACCCCCTCGG
Organism: Phycisphaeraceae bacterium; assembly: GCA_019636535.1. GTDB lineage: Bacteria > Planctomycetota > Phycisphaerae > Phycisphaerales > UBA1924 > JAHBK01. The sequence continues at coordinate 117,889 of JAHBXK010000006.1, forward strand.
GCGTGTCGAACAGCCATCGATCGCCGTAACGAACAATCGGCGCCGGGAAGGGAATGGAGCGCTCGCCGACCAGGATGTCGACGCTCCCGTCGTCATTGGCCCGCAATTCGCTGCGGCGATTGACCGCGGCGATGAACAAGGTGCGCTCATACACATCGACGGCCGGGTCGCCACTGGAGAACTCATCGACTTCCGGCCCGAAGAGCGACCGGGAGTACTCGCGATCGCCCGTGGCGGCGGCATAGCGGAGCGCGGCGAGCGCGTCCTCGGGCGAGTCGAAAGAGAGTTGGGTGACTGTGCCCGATTTGCTCGAAGCGCACGCCCCCAGCCCGGCCGTGCAACCGGCGAGAATTGCGAAGAGAACGAGTCGAGCAAGAGAGAAGATGCGGCGGTTCATGGGAGTTCCGGATTCGAGGCGGAGCGAGCGGAGAGACGGGCGTGAAGCAAGAAGGACTATGAGGGCAATATCGCGAGACGGTCACCGGCGCCCGCCGCCTCGACCCCCGCCGCCACCGCGACTCGATCCTGCGGATCGAGAACCGCGGCTCGAAGCTCCACGCGACGCGGACCTCTCGGTATTGCCGGAGTTGCTGAAGGCGCTCGGACGCGAGCCCGTAGGGGCCGGGCGGGCACCGCTGGATCCCGATGTTGGTGGGGCCGCCGGCGGACGCTGCGAGGCCGGTGGAATGGACGGTCGGGCTGCGGGCGTCGTGCTCTGCCTTTGCATGCTGCTCGGACGATTCACCGGCTGCGCCGACGGTCGCGTGGCTGCGCCGGTCTGCTGAGCGGCCTGCTGGCGTGACCGGGTGGTCTGTGACGGCTTGGGCGCGGATCGACCGGCGATCGGCTTGGCACCGGCGGCTCGGTTGGGCACGGTCGCGTTCGTTGCGCGGCCTGACGAGACGCCGCGGTAGTTGTTCAGCGATGTAGGGCGACCGGCCTTGATGTCGCTGCCCAGTTTGTTCTGGTTGGGCTTCCACTGGTTGCCGTTGTTCTTGATGTTGTTGATCTGTGAGTTATCGATGTTGATATCGCCGCGATTGATGTCGATGTCGACGTCGCCGTGTCCCCATCCGCACCCATAGCAGCAGCCGCCGCCGTGCCAGTCGCAGTCGACGTTGTTGGCGATGATCAGGCCCGCCGTGATGCCCAACCCGAACCCGATGACCCCTGCCACGACTTCGTCGTCGTCATCGTCAACGTAGACGACGCTGGGCTGATAGGTCGGAACATAAATCACATCCGGCTGGGCCGGCTGGATGATGATGGTGTCCTGCTGGGCGTGAACAACCTGCTGCTCGGTGGACTCGAGGGCGCCGCTGGCGTAGGCGCGAGCCCGGAGCCTCTGCACCGCCGCCATCACGTCCTTCGATTGCAGGATGAACGCTTCGCCGAGCGCCCTGGTCCAATCCGGGTAGTCGGTCAACAACTTCAGGGCGTCGGGGATCTTGGCGATCGCCTGAACCGACGGCTCCCAGTCCGCGGAGTTGCCCTGCCCGCTCGCAGCCTGCGCCAGTTCCTCCGGATAGCACGCCGCCGTCAGCACGTTGGCCAACAGCGGGTCCGGGTACAGCGCAATCGGCGCAAGCAGTTCCTCGAGGTCGGCCGGAGGAATGCCCGTGGCCGCAACGGCGTATTCGTGCACGGCTACCGAATCGGCCTTGGCAATAGCGCTCGTTGTGAGCGCTAATTGAGCAACCAGCAGCGCCAATGTGACGCGCACGACAGTGGCAAAGAGCGGCAACTGAGCCTCCGTTCATGAATCGGCACCCCTGCCCTTTGAGTCTGCGCAAACAAGACTGGCCGATCCAGTATGACACTGTACCCGTGATGCCCCCGGTTTGTCGGATGGGCGGAATCACGCTGACATCGGCTTCCACAGCCCGATGGCGTTCCCTTCCGGGTCGTGGAACCACGCGAAGTGTCCCATGCCCGGCACCTCGGTCATCGGCACCAGCGTCTTGCCGCCCATGCCCTCGGCCTTCTTCAGCGTCGCGGGAATGTCGTCCACCATCGCGTACACAGTCACGTACTGGTGCGGCGGGTGGCCGAGGCTGTTGATGTGCCCGCCGATGCCCGTCGTCGGGTTCGGCACGTGGCCACCGATGTTCGACACCATGCCCATGTTGGGCATCGACGAGTCGAACGTCCAACCGAACAGATCGCCGTAGAACTTCTTAGTCTTCTCCAGGTCCTTGCAACCGATCTCGAAGTGCACAACGGGCGCGGGCATGTCGATCTCCTTCACGTGGGATGAGTGTCCGCCACGCGCCCGGCGGAAGCGCGCGACGACCGCAGACTACGTTGCCCACCGCTCCAACGCAAGCACCAAGCACCCTGCCCCGTTCACACCCGAGTGAACCGAACGATCGTCGTTCTAGCCGTCCGTTGGATCATCGTGAACCGCGCTCGTTTATGGCCATCGGCGTGCGAGCGGAGACCTCCGCCCAACAGTGTCCGATGCAAAGCGGACCCCGATCGCGCCGGATCGGCCCTCCGATCACCGCGCGGGAGCCATCCGCTGGGCCAGCGCTGCCTGAACGAATGCCCGCGCTTGCCGGTCCGCTTCCAGCACGTCCGCGAGGTCGCGAACCGGCGAAGTCCCGATCTCGTGCAGTGCCCGCGCCGTCAATTCGGGGATCGCGCCGAACGGCACGCCCGCCGCCGTTCCCGCTCCCCCGTCCGACTCGGCCAGAAACGCCTCCACCGCGGCCTCGTTCGCCGCGTTGAAGACCGCCCCCGACGTGCCGCCCGTCCGGATCACGTCGTACGCCAGCCCGAGCGCGGGGAAGCGCTCCATATCTGGCTCCTCGAAGTCCAGCCGCGAGAGCGCCCGCCAGTCGAGCTTGCGAGCCACACCCTCGGGCCGATGGGGGAACGTCAGCGCGTACTGAATCGGCGCCCGCATGTCGGGCGAGCCGAGCTGCGCGATCACCGAGCCGTCGGCGTACTCGACGAAACTGTGCACGATCGACTGGGGATGCACCAGCACGCCGATCCGCTCGGCGGGCATCGCGTACAGCCAGTGGGCCTCCAGCACTTCCAGGGCCTTGTTGGTCAGCGATGCCGAGTCGATCGTGACCTTACGGCCCATCGTCCACGTCGGGTGCTTGAGCGCCTCCGCGGGGGTGGCGGTCAGAATCTTCTCGCGCGGCCAGGTGCGGAACGGACCGCCCGACGCCGTCAGCACGATCCGCGAAACGCTGGCGGGCGGCGAGGCGAACGGCGGGCAGCACGCACCGTCAGCGCTCTCGTGCGTTCCTTGCAGACACTGCCAGAGCGCGGAGTGTTCGCTGTCCACCGGCAGCAGCCGCGCGCCGGACTTGAGCGCGGCGGGCACGACCAGTTCCCCCGCAGCGACGAGCGTCTCCTTGTTCGCCAGCGCCACGTCGATGCCGCGCGTCACGGCCTCCAGCGTGGCGGGCAGCCCCGCTGCGCCGACCATCGCCGCGAGCACCAGGTCGCAGGGTGTGGCACGGACCAGTTCGATCGCGGCGTCGGACCCGCGGAGCGTGCCCGGGGGGAGCCTCGTGTCGTTCGGGCAGCCGATGCCGTTCGCCAACGCCAAACGCGCTTCCGGATAGCGCACGCCCAAATCCGCCAATCCCGCCGCGTTGGATCCGGCGGCGAGCCCCACAACCTCGAACCGCGTGGGATACGCGCCGCGCGCGGCGAGGGCGTTGAGGTGGTCGATCGCCTCGGCGGTCTGCGTCCCGATGGACCCGGTGCAGCCGAGGAGGATGACGCGGCGGGTGTTCGCGACGGAGTTTGCAGAAGCGGACATTCACCTCATCGTATCGGCGGTGCTGCACCGGCGTCCGTCCCTTGCAGACACTGTCACCCAATCACATGCGCTGGTGTCGGGGTCTCTTCGTCGATCTTCTGCTTCTTGAAACCCGCGCCGCCCGCGCCACCCCCGTCCTTGCCGCTCGCCTCCCCATTGGTCGGCACCACCTGCTCGCAACTCAACAACCACATCTGGTCGTCCACCCGCACGCTCAGGTGCACCGGCCGGCCCCAGATCAGCCTCAGGTTGCTCAGCGTCTCTTTGGCCTTGGCCATGTCCACCTCCAGCCCGTTGAACTGGTGCGACAGGTACAACTCGCCCCGGTTGCGGTAGTTCGCGTCGACCACGTAGATGAAAGGCTGGCCCATGTTGGTCAGTCGGTAGAGCAGCGTCTGCTTGATCCGGTCGAAATCGCGCGAGACGATCCTCGCTTCACCCGTCTGCGGGTCGGTCTTGTAGTGGTACATCTTGTGCCGATCGACGAACTCCGGCGTCAGGAACTCGTCGATGAACTGCACGTCGTTGTAGATCCGCCGGACCTCGAAGATCTTCTCCCGCCCCTTCATCGACTTGTCGTCGTACGCCGACTTGGCGCCGATCCCTTCCAGGTTCTCCCACGCCGAGCCGTGCTGGCCGCGGTCCCAACGGCGCTCGATGTCCTTGAACAGTTCGTACCCGATCTTGTACGGGTTGAACCCGCCGGGTGCCATCGCCAGCACGCCCGAGTGCTGGTCGGCGTAGTCGATGATCTCCTTGGCCTCCACGAAGTGCTGCGTCATCAGCTTCGAGTGCCAGTAGACCGCCCACCCCTCGTTCATCACCTTGGTCATCGCCTGCGGGGCGAAGTAGTACGCCTCATCGCGGATGATCGACAGCACGTCCTGCTGCCAGTCGGCCAGCGGCGCGTGCTTCAGCAGGAATAGCAGGACGTCGCGCGTCGGTTTGCGGGGGAACTTGCTCTGGGCCTCGCGCTGCCGCTCGGCTTGCTCGCGCCGCTGCCGTTCCATCAACTCAGGCGGGTTGATGAAGGGGTCCATGTAACTCTTGGCCGGGAGCAGGTCCGCCCCGCCCCCGCCCCCCTCGTCCGCGCTCATTGCGTGGAACTCGGCGTCGAGTTCGTCGTCGCTCTGCCCGGCGCCGCCCGCGCCGCTCCGCCCCCGCCCCATGCCCGAGGCCGATCGCGGCCGCGATGTGCCCGAGCCATCTCCGCCCGAGCCGCCGCGCGACATGAACATCGAATGCGGGTCGATCAGGTGCTCGAGGCTCAGGCACGCGTCGATGAACCGCTCCACCGTCTCCTGTCCGTAGCGCTCGGCGTGCCGGCGGATCCGCGTGGCGTGGTTCGCCATCTGGTCCATCATCTTGCGGTCGGTGCGCGAGAAGTACAGGTTGTTCTTGAAGAAGTCCGCGTGCCCGTACACGTGCGCCATCACCAGTTTCTGGTCCGTGACGGCGTTGGATTCCTGCAGGTACGCGTACACCGGATCGTTGTTGATCACCATTTCGTAGATGCGGCCAAGCCCGTAGGCGTCGCGCTTCGAGAGGTTGTCGTACTCCATCCCCCACCGCCAGTGCGGGTAGCGAGTGGGGAAGCCCCCGTAGGCCGCGATCTGGTTCATCACGTCGAACGGCAAGACCTCGAACACGACCTCGTAAAACGTCAGCCCGTACTCGACCGCTTTGGCCTTGATGGCCCGCATGTGCTCAAGCAGTTCGGGTGACAGATCGGTGTGCGTGACGCCGGGCATCGCGATGGCCCTCCGGGGACAGGGGTTCATCGGCGATCCGAACGGCCCCCTCCCTCTGATACGGCTCGCACGCCGGCTCGGTTCGGTGTGTGTGAGGTGGTGGCAAACCGGCGGCGAGTTGCGTCCGCGGCCTGCGAACCTACCGTTTCTCTTCAACCCAGAGACGGCCGGCGGTCCCGTCACCCTCCTGTCGCACCGTCAGGAAGACCGTGCCGCCCTCCAGATCCACTGTTACGGGTCGGCCGGGGTTGGGCATCGTGTCGATCTGGGCGAAGGCGCCCGGCGGGATCTCGATTTGCCGGACCGGCCCGACCAGCGCCCGATCTCCCGGCCCGAGCCGTCGGCTCGCTCCCAACGTCGCCGGGCGTCCCTGGTTGCCCTTGACGAAGATCTGCACGAACAGCGGCTGCGGCGTGGTGTTGTGCACGTCCGCGGCGACATCAGCGCGATGGCAGCCGCCGACAATCGCGGCCGATGTGAACATCGCGGCGATCAATCGGTATGTCTTGCTCTTGGTCGATTCCGCTGAGGGCGGATCAGAATCGGGTCCGACCATTTGAACGGACGCTGTCGCAACCGCAAGACCGGGAATTTGAACTCTGGTCAAAGTCATACGGAAGCGTACCTGCGATGATGTCCATCGGTTTCGCGTATCTCGCCGTGTGGAACCTGCTTACGCAACCGGACAGACCAGCAGTACACCGGTTCCGTCCCCGATCGCGAACGGTAGATTCCGTCCGATGATCAGGCCGTCCTGGCCCATACCAAGCAGATCCGGTGTCAGTCTGACGTGATACTGATGCGTGAACGCCAGCACAGGATGGACTCGCTCGTAGAGCGTCTTTGTGATCCAGGAGCCCGACGGGTCCATCGGGTCGGGCGACTCGATTGCCAGCACGGCGAATCCTGTGCCCGGTGTCACGCTGCCAACAACTGAGTTCGACTCGACCCGCACGATCACGTCGGCAACTCCATCGCCGTTGGAATCGGAGAAGCCGACGATGCTGGTGTTCTGCACTCGGCCGTCGACGATCGTCGGCACGATGGTCCCAATCTGGTGAGGCTGTAGGTACCCTCCCGCACCGTCGTCTGCGAGAAGGTACACGCCCAGTTCGTGCTCACCGACCGTGGTGAACTGCGGCAACCGGCCGATCAGGATGATGTCGGGGTGATTGTCGCCGGTCAGGTCGTGCAATCCTGCGGAGCGAACGATTCCCTGGAACATGCCGACGAGCACATCGACGTACAGCGATTCGGATTGCTCGTCTCGAATCGCAATGCTCACGATGACCTGGCCGGACCCCGCGCTGCGAACCATCACCCAATCATCGAGACCGTCGTTGTTGACGTCGGCGATCGCGTACGGAGCGATGTCGAGATTCACTTCTTCGTCGATGATCTTCAGCCGCTCGGGCCCGATGGCGAAAACCGTAGTGCGCGTGGCGAACGCACCGTGGATCTCGTTCGGTTCCCGCGCCATGAGCAGAATCTCATCCGTGCCACCCGGGCGGATCTGCGCTGAAGACAACGACCCCGCGACCGGGACGGGCCGTCCCAGTCCCGGCGTCAATCCGCCCATCGAGTCCTGGATGATCAACCGGACGCTCGAGTTGTTCGGTCTCCCCGGCACCGGCGGCTGCATCACCGCAAGGTCGAGCACGTCGTCGTTGTTGAACTGGCCGGCCGTGATGCTTGTGGCGCGGTATCCCAAATCAAACAACGTGCGGCGCGTGAAGTAGGCTGAGGGTCCGTCGTCGTACACCCGCACCAATCGGTTGCCGGTCAGCACCGCCAGATCGCCGTCCCCGTCGCCATCAAGATCACCGATCACAAAGCCGATCACCGGTTCGTTGAAGCCGACGTACCTGGGCGCGAGGTGCCCGCCCAAGCCATCCGAGAGGGCGATACCGACCTGGCGAAACGCCGCGGCGACCACGTCGAGGTGACCGTCGCCGTTGACGTCCACGTGCACGGTCTGGTTGTGATCGATTTCCCGGCGGAATTCCATGACGATGTGCGCATCGGAACTCAACAGCGTGCGAGGTTCGAGCGGCTGGACGCCTCCTTCAAAGCCATGCCCATGCACGATGCGTACGCGCTGACGCATATCAAACTCCCGGTTGAAGAAATCGAACGACCTGCGCCTGCGCTGCGTCCAGGTCCTGCCCCGCCCGGACCTCTCTCGGCCCGAGACTTCCACCCGCCGCATCGGTCTGCACCGACCCGGCTCAACCGAGTATGCCCCTCGATTGCGACCAAGTCCAGTCGAAGCGGCGTTCTTTACGAGTCTCTTAGTGCTCGTTCTGGCGGTCCGATTGCCGGGGTTCTAACCTCCCCCCGCCATGGCGACCCAGATCCAACTTCAGGACCTGACCAAGCGGTTCGACTCGACCACGGGCAAGAGCGGCGCGGGAGGCGGCACGCTGGCCGTCGATCGCGTCACCCTCACCATCCAGCCCGGCGAGCTGTTCTTCCTCCTTGGCCCCTCCGGCTGCGGCAAGACCACGCTGCTGCGCATGATCGCCGGGTTCATCGAGCCCACCAGCGGGCAGATTCTCTTCAAGACCTCCGATGGCTCGGAGCGTGACGTCACCTTCCTTCCGCCCAACAAACGCAACACCGGCATGGTCTTCCAGAGTTACGCCCTCTGGCCCCACATGACCGTCGCCCAGAATGTCGGCTTCGGCCTCGACATCCGTTCGGTGGGGGCGCAGGAGAAGCAGAATCGCATCAACGAGGCACTGGCCATCGTGCAGATGGACGCGTACGCCGCGCGCAAGCCCAACCAACTTTCCGGTGGCCAGCAGCAGCGCGTCGCCCTTGCCCGCGCACTGGTCATCAAGCCCGACGTGCTTCTGCTCGACGAGCCGCTCTCCAACCTCGACGCCAAACTCCGCAACGAACTCCGATCGGAGATCCGTCGCATCTGCAAGGACGCGGGGATCACCGGCGTCTACGTCACCCACGATCAGAAGGAAGCCCTGAGCATGGCCGACCGCGTCGCCGTGCTCAACGCCGGCCGCATCGTCCAGGTCGATGAGCCGGCCCGCATGTACCGCCGGCCGCGGAACAAGTTCGTCGCCGAGTTCCTGGGTGAGACCAACCTGTTCCCAGCGCGGATCGTCGATCGCGCGGGCGACTCGCACGTGATCGTGGAGACCAAGGTCGGCCGGCTCATCGCGGCGGGGGTTTCGAAGGATGTGGACGTCGAGAGGGCCCTCGACGCCGCCGCGCCCGACGCCGATGGAGGCGTCTTGGTCTCGGTGAGGCCCGAGGCGGTCCGTATCGGCACCCCCAACGGCACCAACACCATGTTCGCCAAGGTCCGCGAATCCACGTATTTGGGCGAGACGGCCCAACTCATCGCCGAGGTGGGGCCGGGTGGTGAGGGCGGCTCGGGCCGGGACCTGCCCGCACTGAAAGTGGCCCTGCTCAATCCCGGCTTGGGGGCCGCTCCGGGACAGGCGCTGACGCTCGCGGTTGATCCGGATGACGTGGTGGTGCTTCCGCGCGGTCGAACGTGAGTCTGCGGGCGTTTGACGCCCGGCGCTGTAGACTATTCCCATGCCCAACTCCCGCGACCTCCTGAACCCCTACGAGGCGGTCGAACGCCAGCGGAACCTCATCGTCCGCATGGTCCGGCTGGGTTTCTTCATCCTCATCGTCACGGTCGTGCTGGTTACGCTCATCAACGAGGCCGAGTCGCCGACGCCCGTCTCGCCCATCAGTCAGGAAGTCGCCTGGTACCTGCCGCTCGTCGTGGCGGTGGCCCTGTTCGCGCTCGCGTTCCTCATCGACCTGCTCACGCCGCGCAAGAAGATCGCGACGCTCGGCGGCGTCTTTCTGGGTCTGCTGGCGGGCATGGTCGCGGCTGTGGCGATGAGTTTCATCGTCGATCTGGTCCTGAGCGTCACGCTCGACCCGCAGATCATCGTCAAACTCAAATCGACGATCGGCCTGTTCAAGTTGATCATCGGTATCTGTCTGTGCTACCTCGCGATCACGACGGTGCTGCAGACGCAGGACGACTTTCGGCTCGTCATCCCGTACGTCGAGTTCGCCAAGCAGATCCGCGGTGTCAAGCCCTTGCTGCTCGATTCCTCAGCGCTCATCGATGCGAGGATCGCTGACGTAGTCTCCACGGGGTTGATCCAGTCACCGATCATCGTGCCCAGGTTCGTCCTCGCCGAACTCCAGGCACTCGCGGACTCGTCGGAAAAACTCAAGCGTGCCCGCGGTCGGCGCGGGCTCGAAGTGGTCACGCGATTGCAGCGCCTCGGCCGCGTCGAGGTCACGATCGACGAGACCGCGATGCCCGCGATCGGCGCCGATGCAGCCCTGGTGGAACTTGCCAGGCAGATGAACGCCCGGATCGTCACCACCGACCTGGGCCTGGCACGCGTCGGCCAGATTCACGGCGTCATCGTCGTCAATGTCCATGAGGTGGCGCAGTCGCTCAAGCCGAGCCTTGTGCCGGGCGAGCAACTGACGCTCCGGCTCGTGAAGCCCGGCGAGCAGCCTTCGCAGGGTGTCGGGTATCTCGACGATGGCACCATGGTGGTTGTTGAGCAGGGCGCTGGCCGCATCGGCGACGACGTGCCCGTGCTCGTCTCTTCGACGATGCAGACGACCGCCGGGCGGCTGGTCTTTGCCAAACTGCTGGAAGTGGCCCACGGGACGTCCGCATCGTCCAATGACTCGTCCGACGCGATTCGGACAGAGGCTGAAGAATCTCCTGTCGCACCGACTTCATCGCAAAGCCCGACAACCGAGTTGCCGTCCGATGCTCGCAGTGAGAGTGAGCGCGGCACGCCGGGTCACGACCGTGGGCCCGCAGGACCCTCGCGACGTCCGCAGGTGCCCGCCAGCGGACGCAACCCGCGGCGATAGATCCTGCATTTCGGCGATCACGTCAGTGCGTGCCGTATTCGGCCCAACTGGTGCTCGTTTCCCAGACGCGAACCCGCTCGAGCGTCAGGCCGGGAGGGAATCGGTACGCGTTGCCGTGCTCATCACGGTACTCAGATTGTGAGGACATCTCCGTCGCAAGCGTCTCGTAGAACATCCGTGCGAGCACTTCCGTCGTCGGGTCGGTGCTCGGCAGTTCGATGACCCGCTCGCGGACCTCGTGCAGCCGCTGCACGATCGGATCATCGGAGTTCACCACCATCGCGTGATCGAACCGCTTGAGGTGGTGTGACAGAGCGAGTTTCACGGCCTTGAAGTCGCAGACCATGTCCATCGCGTCGAGCCGCTCAGCGCTCAGCACGACCTCCACCCGTCGGGAGTGGCCGTGCGGGAACCGGCACAGGCTCGGGTGCTTGAAGAGCATGTGCCCGGACTCGATCTCGAAGGTCTTGCAGATTCGGTAACGCACGCCGAAGGATAAGAGCCATGCCGGCGGGCGGCATCGAGGCCCTCGGGCGACCGCTCACGTCCCCCGAACGTGCCCGAACACATCCAGATGCACCCGATGGCAGTAGCGCCACCCTGGCGCGATGCACGCCTCGACGACCCATCGCATTCGTTCTCGTGTCGGCGGCGTGCCTTCGGGCATCAGCAGCACGTCCCCCGGCGACCAGCCGTTCAGCACGGCGAGCAGTGCCTCGATCTCCGCGATCTCCGGCTCGCTCCCCACCACGAACTTCAGTTGCCGACGCCCCGATTCAAACCGGTCCAGCAGAGCCTGCAGGACCTGGAGATTCAGTCGGCGTGCTTCGTGACGCGTGCGCCAAGCCCCACCGGTGTCGCGCGGATCGCCCACGGCGGGAGTGGACCCGCTCAACTTCGGACTGATCGACATCAGATCGCACGCGAGCGCGAACCGGTCCTCCTGCGGGATCACCGTTCCGGCGGTCTCGATCGTGATGTGAAAGCCGCGGCGATCGCTCGGATCGGCCGGTCCGATCTCTTTCAGGCGCTGCGTCAACTCCGGCAGCGCGGCGAACATCATCGGCTCTCCGCCTGTGATGACCGCGTGGCGAACTCCGCGAGCCCACACGTCGCGGCCTTCGCGCACCAGGTCGTCCAGCGTGCGCGTCGGTCCTTCCGGGTTCCAACTCGCGTACGGCGTGTCGCACCATGCGCACCGAAGGTTGCATCCGCTGAGGCGCACGAACCAACTCGGCATGCCCGTCAGCACGCCCTCTCCCTGCACGCTCACAAATGTCTCGGCAACACGGAAGCCGTTGGTGCTCCGTTCCGCGCCGACGGCCGCGTCCGTTGGCTCAGCGCTGTGCGACGACACGTGTATCGGTATCGAGGGCTCCACACCAGATTCTACGAGGCGGCGCAGCGCCTGCCCGAACGCTTGCGCTACGGGCACTCCAAGGCAGCTTCGCTGCAACCGCCTTCAACGCACCAAGCCGGCCAGTCCAAGCACCATCGCCAGCGCGTTGTACACCGCGTGCACCACGATTGCGACGGTCAGGAACGGCAGGCCGAGCGACATTTCCGGACGCTCAAGCCGGCTCACACACCGCGTCCAGATCCGGCGAAGCCCAAGCCCGGCGATCAAGGAGCATCCCGAGTGCAGCGCTACGCACACCGTCCAGCGCCACCAGACGATCGCGCTGCTCGGGTCGGCGATGTACACCTCAAGATACAGCACGTTCTCGATCGCCGCGAAGACCACCCCGCTCGCCACGCAGCAGATCAGCAATTGGCCGGGTGATCTGAACCAATACGGCCGACGCTCGACGGCCCATGTCACCGCCGCGATCTTCATCACTTCCTCGATCAGCGGCGCGACCAGCACGAGCCCGAACAGCGACAGGCCTCCCTCGGCGGCACCCATGAACTGCGCGGCGAACGTGCCGACAATCGACCACGGTCCGGCGGCAACCGCCAGGCAGAGCGTCAGCCACCACGTCGCCGACGCGGCGGTCTCTTGCATGCGAGCGCGAAGCCACGAGGCATAGGTCACCGCACCTTCGGGCGCCTGCCCGGCAAGCGAGGGGCTCAGGCCGGGCTCGTCCCACACGGTCTGATCCGCGGCTTCGGCCCCCTCAGCGCCGGAGTCAAACTCCCCGGCTCCGCACTCAGGACAAATCAGCGTCGCTCCGGCCCGACGCTTGAGCCCGCGCAGCGAATAGCCGCACTTCCAGCATGCTGGACCCACTCCCACCGATTCTGCGGTTGTTTCGTTTCCCCGGAACTGGGGCTCATCAAAGACCGAGGGGTTGTTCGATGGTCCGCTCACGCGCCCCGCCGGCGGTAGGCCGTTCCGATCGCCTGCACCGCGACGGAGACCACGGGCTTCTTTCCACCGCTGATGCCCGACGTGATGTCGTAGCCCGCGTAACGAACGTTGCAGACCGAATCGAACCCGGCGGCGCGGGCCTCCGAGAGCATCCGAACCGTGGCCTCGCGCCGGGCACGGTCCAGCAAGCCCTGATAGTTCTTCATCTCTCCGCCGACAATCTTCCTCAAGGCGGACACAAAGGTCTTGAAGTAGTCGCTCGAAATGACGGCTTCCCCCGTCACCAGTCGCGCATGACCCGAGGGATCAACGGACTGGCCCGGGTGCGCAGCCACAGGAAAGCCGCGCACGTCGGTCAGCAGCATCGCGCGCAATTCCTCTTCGCGCTGGGCGAGACTCGCCAGGTGCCGACGCTCCGCCCAGCGTCCGGCCAGCAGGCCGATCGCCAAGAGCGCACCGCCCACTCCGACGGTGAACACCAACTGAAACAGCATGCCGATCGAGTCTGAGTTCATGTCTGGGACTCCATCCGTTCATCCGCGGGAGCGCGGTCAGGCGGTTGCGGGCTCAACGACAGCGGCCGTGCCGTACGCGTACATCTCCGCAGCGCCGGTTGTGACCGCCGAGGTTGTGAACCGAACGTTGAGCACGGCGTTGGCCCCGAGTTGCTGAGCCTGCGCGAGCATGCGCTCGACGGCCTGCCTCCGTGCCTCGGTGAGCAGTTCGGTGTATCCCTTGAGTTCGCCGCCGACGATGTTCTTGAGTCCCGCGGCGAAGTCGCGGCCGAAATGCTTGCTGCGCACGGTGTTGCCCTGCACCAGTCCCTTGATCTGCACGATCCTCATGCCCGGGATCGACTCGGTGTTCACGACGTACATGCGCGTGGTTCCTCTGTTGAAGTGCGTGCGTACTTGGGCGACAGGCGGGGAGCGGTCTGGTTCGGAGTTTTCCCCGCAGTGTCGCGGCAAACTAACCGAGGTTCCTCGATCCGTCAATGGGAAGCCAGATCTGTGGATTGCAACGCTTGCGCGAAGTCCGGAACGGCGGCCGGACCGTTCGTTCGGACGGTCGTGGTCGACGCGACGGGCCGCTACGCTCTGACCCATGCCCGCCGATCCGGACACCCCCACGCACGCCCACTCGCCGGCATCGGCGGGCGGTCCGCACGTCGAGGTGGCGGCCCGCGGGCTTTGCAAGGCGTTCAACTCCAGGCCCGTTCTTGAAGACATCGATCTCACGATTCACGCCGGCGAGATCGTCTGCATCGTCGGCGGCAGCGGCTCGGGCAAGACCGTGCTCCTCGACACGCTCATCGGCCTGTATGAGCCAACCGCGGGCCGGATCCTCGCCGCGGACCACAACGCGCCGCTCGATCAGGACGGACGTCCCCCGCTGGTCGAACTGGCCTGCGCGGGCGAGGACCGGATCGACCTGATCCGATTGCACTGGGCGGTGGTCTTCCAGCGCAACGCCCTGTTCTCGGGGAGTGTCGAGGACAACATCACCCTGTGGCTGCGCGAGCACACGCTGCTCGACGAGCGGCAGATCCAGGCGCGCGTTCGCGAGAGCCTCTCCGCCGTAGCGCTCGACCCCGAGGTCGATCGGGTCAAGGACCGAGAGGAACTCTCGGGCGGCATGGCCAAGCGTGTTGCCATCGCCCGTGCGCTCGCGTGCGATCCGATCGTTGTCTTCTACGACGAGCCGACTACCGGCCTCGACCCGGTCAGCGGGGGGACGATCCAGGAACTCATCTGGAAAACGCACAGCCAGCCGACCGGCCCCGGGCTGCCGTTGCGCGAGGTGCCCGCCGCTCATCCCTCCGGCCGGACCCGCTCGCCCCGCACCTCCATCATCGTCACGCACGACAAGGAACTGCTCCGTCGGCTCCGCCCACGCGTGGTCATGTTGCACAAGCACCGCGTCTGCTACGACGGTCCGTACGACCGTTTCGGGCAGCCGCAGCCGGACGGCTCGATTGCCGGTGGAACACCCGCGGCGGAGTATCTCGCCGCGATGCCGGTGTTGCACCGGCGGGAGATCTGAGTTGCAGGTGGGTTTCTATCTGAAGGTCGGAGCACTCAGACTCTGCGGCCTCCAAACTCACGCTCTCCGCCGTACGCCGACCCGCCGATGATCCCCAGATCGATCAACACGGCGATGATCACGAGCACCAGGTAGATGCCGTCGATGCTGCCGTTCTGGTTGATTCCGAAGGCGTAGGCCAGCAGCGTCATGGGCATGAACAGGAAGCCCAAGATCGGCCAAAGGACCTTGCCTCCGAACGCATCGCCGATGTACGACGAGAAGATCCACAGCAGAATGATCGTCAGTCGCGGGAAGATCAGGGCCAGCAGCGCCAGCAGGCAGGTCATGGGTTCGCTCCTCCGGTCACGGCCGTGCAAGGTTGATGGCAGGACGACGGTTGAGAAGGTGATTCCTGAACGGACGCGGTCTGTTTCGAGCGTGGTGACTTTCGAGCACTCCGAATCCAACACACCCGAGGTCTTGCTCCGGTGCGGAGTCCGATCGACTACAGCAACGCCCGCCAGACGATCTGCACCGCTGCCAGCGCGTACAGCCCGGCGATGAGGTCGTCCAGCAGGATGCCCCACCCGCCCGCGATGCGCTGCAGCCCGTTCGCGGGCCACGGCTTGACGATGTCCATGAGCCTGAACGCGACAAAGGCGGACACGAGCAGACCCGCTGAAGCGAACGGCGAGGCCATGCTCGCAACCGGCGGGAAGAGCAGCGCCAGGCACATCCCCGCCGTTTCGTCGGCCGTTACCGAGCCTGGGTCCTTCTCTCCGAAGGCCGCCTCCGCCGCGTCGCCCCAGCGGACGCACACCAGGCAGAACACGGCGCACACGCCCAGCAGCAGCAGGTGATAGAGCCACCACGCCGGGCCGAACACGCCGCAGGCCTCGCAGGGGCCGAGCCCCACCATGATCAATCCTGCTGACAGCGCCACCGGCGGCAGCGAGCCCCACGTGCCGGAGGCCGGGCGCAGACGACCGAGCCCGAAGGAGGTCAGGAGCGTTCGCCCGGTTCGACTGAGGCCGGAGTTCATGTGGGCGTATTGAACGCCGGCGAGTCCCGGTGTGCCAGTGCCGACGCCGTGCACGGTCGATCGCCGAGCGTGCCGTCAGACCGTCGAGCGCTTGGCGAGTTCGTGCAGGGCGATCGCCGCCGCGACCGCGACGTTGAGCGAGTCGACGCTCGGGCTCGCCCGGTTCATGGCGATCCGCACTCGTCGGTCCGCGGTGCGCATCGCTTCTTCCGAGATCCCGGGTCCTTCGCTCCCGAGCAGCATGGCCACGCGTGCATCGGGGCGAAGTTCGGCCACCGCATCGGCAATGTCGGTCGCGTCCGGGGCCGGCGTCAGCGCCCACGTCTGGATTCCCGCCGAGCGGATCGCGCTGGCGTCCGCTCCGGCGGGCGCGGGCCAGTCGTCCAGTCGCGCGAACGGCACCGCCAGCGTGTTCCCCATGCTCACGCGCAGGCTCTTGCGGTACAGCGGGTCAGCGCACCGCGCAGAAAGCAGCACGGCAGAGCCCGTTCCACCGAGCGCGGCGGCGTTGCGGAAGATCCCACCGAGATTGTCGTGGTTGCACAGGTCTTCGAGGATCAGGAACGGGCCGGACCGATCCAGCAGCCCGGCGAGGGTCGGCGGCGGGGTGCGCAAGCCCACGGCCAGCACGCCCCGGTGGATGTTGAAGCCGACGACTCCGTTCAGCACGTCCTGCGGCGCCACGTAGAGCGGGGTGTCGTGGGGCAGCAGGGGGGCAAGATCGGCCAGTTTGTCCGCGTGGCGGTCAACGGTGAAGAGACTCCGTGTCGGGAAGCCGGATCCGACGAGCCGTCGCACGACCAACTCCCCTTCCGCGATGAACAGGCCCCGGTGGGCTCGCGCATCGAGCGGGTCGCGGCGCTGCATGAGTTCAGCATCGCGGATGTTCGCGTAGTCGGCGATGCGCGGGTCGTCGATGGAGCTGACGGGGATCCGGATCATGCGTCGTTGAAGGCTAGTGCCCCGAGGGCCGCGTGCCGAGCGTGGACCATCGCCCCGGCAGGTCCCCCCTCGCCGAGCGGTTCTAGACTCCGAGCATGACCACCTCCCGTTTCGCGGGCCGCATCGCCGGGGCTTGGCTCCTGGCGGCGGCGCTCACGCTCACCGGTTGCGACGATTCCAGCCCGCCCCCCTCTGCCACCGGCGGGCAGGGCCTGAGCGGCCTGAGCGAGCAGCCGACCAGCCTCGCCGGTCGATCCGCCGCCACCGGCCGCGACGCCGCGCGTCGCATCACCGCCGGACAGGACGCCGCCTCGAACCTCGCCGACGAACTGCGCGGCGATGCCTCCGGCCTGACCGTGAACAACCTGCGCTTCCCGATCCCCTCGGGCTGGGAGAAGGCCGAGCCCGCATCGCGCATGCAACTGGCCGCCTTCCGAGTGTCGGCGGATGAGGGCAAGGGCGAGACGCAGGTGGTCTTCTTCACCAACATCGGCGGCAGCGCCGCTTCCAACATCGAACGTTGGCGCCTCCAGGTGACCAAGCCCGACGGCCAGCCCGCCGATGCGAAGGTCGAGCGGATCACGGTGCGGGGGCTCGACGTGCACACCGTCGCGATGAACGGCACCTACGCGGGCATGGCGACCGCCGTCACGACCAGGATGCCCGACTACGGGTTCCGCGCGGCGATCGTCGAGAGCAAGTCCGGCCCGATCTTCATCCGCCTCACCGGGCCCCGCCCGCGCGTTGAGGAATCGGAACGGGCTTTCTTCGACATGGTCAAGAACTTCTCCGAGTGATCTTCGGCCGATGGCGAGTCTGCCTCGGGGCGCCATGTTCGCAGCCTGCGACGCCGATCGGTCGATATCCCCGTCTCACATGCCGGGTGAGGGTTCCGCGGATGACGGGCGTCCGTTCGTTCCGCCGGTCTTGGACGCATCGTTCGGGAGCACGCGTTGACGATCCTGCAGGCCATCATTCTCGGCATCGTTGAAGGGGTGACCGAGTACCTGCCCGTCTCTTCCACGGGTCACCTCATCATCGCCGCGAGCCTGCTCGGTCTTGACCGGCCCGAACTCAAGGCCGCCGTCGACGCCTTCAACATCGTCGTGCAGGGCGGGGCGATCCTCGCGGTGCTCGTCCTTTACTGGCCCGAGTTCGTGGTGATCCTCCGCGGCGTGATCGGCCGCGACGGCCGGGGCCTGCGCCTGGCCGTGAACATCGCGCTGGCCTTTCTTCCCGCCGCGGTCATCGGCGTGCTGCTCAAGGACTGGATCGAGTCGAGGCTGTTCGCGCCCGGCCCGGTCATCGCGGCCCTGGCGATCGGCGGCCTGTTCATGATCGGCCTGGATCAGTGGCGGCTCGGCCGCTGGTCGCCGCCGATCGACCGCGGCAAGGCCCGCCTGCCCGCCTTCCGCACCGCGGAGGTCGGCCTGTACGACCTGACGCCCGGCCGGGCGTTGGTGATCGGCCTGCTGCAGTGCATCGCCATGTGGCCGGGGACCAGCCGATCGATGATGACCATCAGCGCCGGCGTGCTGGTGGGCATGCGTCCCGCGGCGGCCGCGCAGTTCTCGTTCCTGCTGGGCGTTCCCACCCTCGGCGGCGCCTGCGTCTACACGCTGTACAAGGACCTGCGGGCGACGGGCGCTCCGCCCGTGGAAGGCGCTGAGCCGTACCCCGGCATGTTCGCGGTCCTGGGCGTCGGTCCGGTGGTGGTCGGGTTCATCGTCGCGACGATCTCCGCGGCGATCGCCGTGAAGTGGCTGGTGCGGTTCCTCAACCGGCGCGGCCTGACGCCCTTCGGCGTCTACCGCCTGATCCTGTCCGTCTGCCTGCTGGGCCTGGTCGCGGGCGAGATCGTGCGGATGTGACCGCGCGGGCTCCGCGTCCGACCCCCGCGTCGGGTACCCTCCCCCCATGGCCTCCGTCGTCTTCTACTTCCAGGTCCACCAGCCGTTCCGCCTCAAGCGGTACACCGTCTTCGATTCCTCCCCCTTCTACTTCGACACCGACAAGAACCGGCAGATCTGCCTGAAGGTGGCCGACAAGTGCTACCGCCCCGCAACGAGCCTGATCCTCGATCTGGTCAAGCGGCACAAGGGCAACTTCAAGGTCAGTTACGCGCTCACCGGCGTCGTGCTCGACCAGATGGCCGAGTTCTGCCCCGACGTCATCGACACCTTCAAGCGCCTGGCCGACACCGGGTGCTGCGAGTTCGTCGGCGAGACCTACTACCACTCGCTGAGTTTCCTCTACTCGCGAGACGAGTTCGCCCAGCAGGTCAACGCCCACACCAGGAAGATCCAGGACCTGTTCGGCCAGACGCCGAGGGTCTTCCGCAACACCGAACTGATCTACCACAACGACGTCGGGCACTTCATCAGCGAGATGACCGACGCCGGCATCGGCGGCAAGGGGAAGCAGCGATGGCTCGGCGGCATCTGCGAGGGCGTGGACCGCATCCTGGGCTACCGCTCCCCCAACTACGTCTACCGCCCGCCGCACACCGGCGCCGGTCCGCACGGCAAGCCCTTCGGCCTGCTCCTGAAGAACTACCGCCTGAGCGACGACATCGCCTTCCGCTTCTCCAACCGCGGCTGGGCCGAGTGGCCGCTCTCGGCGGAGAAGTTCGCCGGGTGGGTCAACCAGATCAACGGCGACGGCTACCTCTGCAACCTGTTCATGGACTACGAGACGTTCGGGGAGCACCAGTGGGCCGACACGGGGATCTTCCGGTTCCTCGAAGCGCTGCCGGAGAAGGTCTTCGACGTCAACCCCGGCCACAACCACTTCAACACCCCCAGCGAGGTGCTCGAGCGGTTCGACCCCGTCGGCGACTACGACGTCAACCACATGATCTCGTGGGCCGACACCGAGCGCGACCTGACGGCCTGGCTCGGCAACGCGATGCAGTCCAACGCGCTCTTGGAGACGTACAAACTCGAGGGCCCGATCAAGGAGCGGTACGGCGCTGCGCTCGCGGCGGTGAAGGCCAACCCGAACGATCCCGCCGCCGCGCGCGAGCTCGACGACGCGGGGTACCTGCTCGAGGACTGGCGCAAACTCACCACCAGCGACCACTTCTACTACATGTGCACCAAGTACTGGGCCGACGGGGACGTGCACAAGTACTTCTCGCCGTACGACTCGCCGTACGACAGTTACATCAACTTCATGAACGTGCTGGACAACGTCCGCGCCCGCGTCTCGGCGGGCACACCGGCCCGATGAGCCGGGCTTCGCGCTGGCACGGCCCCCCCGCCCCCCGCCATTTGCAATCTGCGGCGCATGCATCGATCCTCCCCATCACGGCGCAGCCTGATGAACATGCTGGCCGAAGCGCGCAGGCTGCTCGCTTCGCACGGCATCCGCGATGCCGAGTGTTTCGCGGAGATCCTGGTCGCCGAGGCGATCGGCGGGGTCCGGGTGAAGAGCGGCGTGAATCGTGGCTTCGACGTGCGTGCGCCGATGTACAACCGCGTTGAGGTCAAGTGCCGACAACTCCCGCTTGACGGGCGAACCGAGGAACGGGTCGCATTCGAGGATTCCAAGGCCGAAGGCTTCGACTTCGCGGCGATCGTGATCTTCGAGCCCGACTTCGACGTCAAGGGTGCTGTGCTGGTCCCCTACGCGAGCATCTGGCCGGTCGTCCGTGCGCACCGATACGGCCGCATCGGCTTCGGTCGGGCCCAGAGGCTCGAGGGATCGGTCGACATCACGACCGAGGTCCGTGACGCGGCCGCGCGCTGATC
>JAHBXK010000060.1 GCA_019636535.1 Phycisphaeraceae bacterium
TAGTGATCCTGCGATCCCGTGTGGAAGGGTCGTAGCTCATCGGATAAAAGGTACCCCGGGGATAACAGGCTGATCGCTCCCGAGCGTCCATAGCGGCGGAGCGGTTTGGCACCTCGATGTCGGCTCATCACATCCTGGGGCTGAAGGCGGTCCCAAGGGTTCGGCTGTTCGCCGATTAAAGTGGTACGCGAGCTGGGTTCAGACCGGCGTGAGCCAGGTCGGTCCCTATCTGCTGTGGGCGTTCCAGGCTTGAGAGGAGTCAACTTTAGTACGAGAGGATTGAGTTGGACGTGCCTCTGGTGATCCAGTTGCGCCGCTAGGCGCATAGCTGGGTAGCTACGCACGGCAGGGATAACCGCTGAAAGCATCTAAGCGGGAAGCCCCCCTCGAGATGAGGCCTGGTTGTCGTAAGACGTGAGACCCCTGGTAGACCACCAGGTTGATAGGCCGCAAGTGTAAGGGCTGAGAGGCCTTCAGCGGAGCGGTACTAACGGTCGAACGCTTGATCACACCTACCGGACGCCCCATGTTTGGGCGTTCGGTCTCAACACTCGCAAAGAATGTACGTTCTTCTTCCTCCCCTCTTGTCCGACTTCGATTGCAGTTTCACTTGCTCGTATCCACTCTCGCGCGGCCTCCCGGGCCGCGCGTTCGACTCGCTGCGTGCTCCGCACCAGCGACCCTTGAGTGGTTCGCCCCGGCCGAAAGGCCGATGCGTGCCTTTCGGTGTCCAAAGAGTCAGGGCCACACCTGTTCCCATCCCGAACACAGCAGTTAAGCCTGACTCGCCGATGATACTGCTTCGCGGGAAAGTAGGTCGATGCCGGAGTAATGACCCCCCGTTAGGGAAACCTGCGGGGGGTCGTTTCGTTTTCGGTCCTGCAATCTCGACCGTCAGCTCTCGGCCTCGTCGCGAATTGTGCAGTCGTACCGGAGTCGGCCTCTCGCAAAGCGTCTACGATCTCTCAGCGTTGGGGTGCTCGTTGCGATGCCCGGTCCGTTCCGGCGTCCGGCACTCCTCAACTTTCTCGCCCGGGCGCGTTCAAAGTACGCCGCTCGGGGAAAGGACAGCGATACACATGGCCAACAAGAGCGTGGAACTTCTCCTCACCGAGTCCGTCGAGAACCTTGGTATCGTCGGCGATGTCGTCAAGGTGCGCACCGGCTACGCCCGAAACTTCCTCCTCCCGCGCAACCTCGCCACGACCCCCAGCCAGGAACTGATCGACTCGCTCCGCGCAAAGCGAGCGGAAGCCGAGCGGCAGATGGCCGAACTTCGCCAGCAGCGCCAGGCGATCATCAGCAAACTCGAGGGCTACGAGTTCGAACTGGTCCGTTCGTGCAACGACATGGGCGTGCTCTACGGCGCCGTCACGCAGCAAGAGATCGCGACCTCGCTCACATCCGCCGGTTACGCCGTCAGGCCTCGCGACGTCCGTCTCAGCGAAACGATCAAGCGCGTCGGCGACTACGAGATCCTCGTCAAGTACGAGACCGAGCTCGAAACGAAGATCAAACTGCACGTCAAGGCCGACCGCGAGTTGGAGAAGGACGAGAAGGCCGACATGGACTTCGACGATGAGGGCAACCTGATCGTTCCAGGCCAGGAGGGACGCCGAGGCGGACGAGGCGGCCGTCGTGGCAACAGGCCCGAAGCCGCGCCCGAGCAGGCATCGGGCCCGGCCGACGCCGCGTCAGCCCCATCCGCCGATGCGAACGCCGATGCGAACGCCGATGCGAACGCCGATGCCCAGCCGAAGAAGGCCAGCAAGAAGAAGGCCTGATTCGCTCCGAGCCAATTCCGATCGAACTGATTCTGACACAACGCAGAACGCCCGGCGCTTTGCCGGGCGTTCTTTCGTTGGTGCGGGCGGTCATTCGTGATCGGCTGGTTGTCCCATCGGCCCCTTCGCGGCCAAGGCAACGCCGCGTCCGTGTCTCCGTGCGTGGTGCGCAGCCACCGTTCGGCGCACGTTCGGGATCAAGGCCCCGAGATCAGAGCCCCAAACTCACGGCGTCGTGTCGAACGGCTTGTCGAACGTGACGACCACGTGTCGGCCGACGACCATGTCCGTCATCTTCACGCCCTTCGAGACGCGGTAGATCAGCACCAGTTTGTTCCCGGGGAGCGACCGGCTGATGCTCGTCAGCGGCGCATCGTTCAGCGAGCCGAGAGGCGTCTGCGGCGTGAAGCGGATCCACGACTCCTGGCCCGTGCTCTCGTAGCAGTAGCCGATCGGGGCGTAGGGCTGCCCGTTGTTGTCGATGAACACCGGCGGAAAGTTGCGATCTTCGAGGCGCTCCATCGCGGGCGTGAGCAGGCCGAACTGCGTGTTCGTCTCGTCCATCGTGACCTGCATGATCACGGTGTCGTCGCCCACCGCGATGCCGCGCACCTGTAGCACGCGCTCGATGCCGCGGTTCTGCGTCTGCGGCGTCGGCAGCCGGGTCTCACCGTTCTCGATGAACCCGCCCTCGTTGAGCGTGATCCCCGGCACGTTGTCTTTCTGCAGGATCATCCCGAAGGGCATCTGGTTGCCGAAGCGGATCGGGGCCTGGTAGTCCGTCGGGTCGATCCGCACCCGCGCTGCGCCCGTCCGGACCAGATCGCTCACGTTCATCCGGGGCGCGATCGCGCCAGAACGGATCTCCACATCGCGTGCGGCAACGGTCTCGAACGTCCGGCCCGCCGGCATCGACCGCATGTCCCGCCGAACGCCGCGGACCGTCAGCGCGATCGGGTTGAACCCTTGCGGCACCGGGAACTCGAAGACCATGATCGACTCGCTCGCCCCACCGACCGACGAGATGAACGTCTGCTGCGCGTTGAAGCGCCAGCGACCGAGCGTCGGGCGGTCGCCCTGGGCCTGCGAGATCATCGTCGCGGGCAGGATCGTGCGGGTCTCGCCCGTCTGCTGGTTCTCGACGAGCATCTGGATCTGGCCGTTGCCGACGATGACCGCGCCGGTCCGTTCCTTGGCGGCGGGGCCGAACTTGATCACGACGCCCTCCAGCCTCGCCTGCCCGCCGAGTTGCGTGCCGTCGAGGAACTGGTACTGCTGCCGCGTGTCCGGGTTGAGCGTGTCGGTGAGCAGTTCGCGCGAGTCCTTCGGCGCCACCTGGAAGCGCCCGGTGATCTCGAACCCCGTCGGGTGGATCGTGTGCCGGCCGCCTCCGTTGGGCGGGGGGAAGGTGATCCGGTTGAGCGGCCCCTCGTCGGCCATGTTCGGCCGCCAGCGGGCCAGCGTCTCGCCCGAGTCGGGGTAGAACGTGGATTCGGAGAGCATCGAGAAGACCGACGCGGTGACCGTGTCAGCGCGGACCAGCAGGTTGCTCCGCCGGACGATCGAGCCGTTGGTCTCGAAGTCCATGGGCTGGAACGTCCAGAGCGGGTTCCTTGCGGGGCCGAACCCCAGCGCGATCACCAGCAGCCCGGCCGTGATGAACCCCGACACCGCGCCGCACGCGAGGCCCCCGATCATGTTGGTGGCCCCGTCGAAGTCGAGGTTGGTGGGGACGGCCTTGTCGATCGCCAGGCGCGTCAGCGCCAGCGGCACGACGAACGGCGCGATCAGCCCGATGATCCACGCAAGGTCCAACAGCGTCGTCGAGCCGCCGACCTTGGTCTGGTCCATCAGCCAGTACGCCAGCGGCTCCCAGACCGCAAAGGCGACCGTCGCCGCAACGATGCAGCAGACCATGTGCAGGAACGAGGAGAAGAACCCCCTCGAACCCCAGATGTACGCGATGACGCCGATGATGGCGATGACGATGATGTCGGCCATGGTGGACTCACCCTTTCGGGGCTGTGGAAACTCGAACGGAACGACGGGGGAGGTGGGAAAGGGAAGGGGAGAAGAAGGAGGGGGCTGCGCGGCTGCGCAACGCGATCAGGCCTTGGGCTGACCCGCCGCCGCGGCGGGTTTCCCGGCGGCGGCGGTTGGGGGAGAGGCGGAGTTCGAGGGACGCTGAGCGCTGCCGCCCTCCTGCGCGGGCTCGGCCGTGATCCGCAGCACCTCCTCAACCGAGGTGACACCGTCCACGGCCTTGCGGATCGCCACTTGCTGGATGGAGGGGAACTGCTTCTTGCGGAGCGACGAGCGGACGCCGCCGAGGTTCCCCTGCACGATGAACTCGCGCTCCTCCGCGGCGATCGGGTAGACCTCGAAGACGCCCTCGGTGCCGAGGAAGCCGCCCCCCTGGCAGACGGGGCAGATCTCCGGCTTGTTCTTGATGAGCACCTGCCCGCCCTTGCGGAAGAGTTGCTGGATCTTCCCCTCGGGCAGGCCGAGTTTCTTCAAGAGGTCCGGCGTCGGGGCGTACGGCACGCGGCAGTTCGTGCACAACTTGCGGACCAGCCGCTGCGCAATCGCGCCGTGCACGCAGTGCCCGGCGGCCTTGGTGTCGCCCACGGCCTTCACCCACGTCTGGATCGCCGTCAGCGCATCGGGCGCGGGGATCGAGACGTAGATCCGCGTCCGGTCGTGGTCGGCCTTGGAGATCTCCTTGGCCGTCGCCGCGTCGGGGAGTTCGGCCACCGAGACCACCGTCGGGTCGCGGCGGAGGATCGACCGCACGAGCGTCGAGAACTCCCCTCCTCCGCCTCCAGCCGCCGCCGCACCGCCCCCCCCCGCGGCTGCCGCCTCAACCGCCTGGTCGAACTTGTTGGTCCGCACACCCTCGATCGCGGTGAGCGGGTCGATCTCCACCGTCTGCACGTTCGAGGTGTACGCGTCGTGCATGCGCGTGACGGCGTAAAAGGTGGTGGTCCGGCCGTTGTCGGGCTTGGCGGCGAGCAGGACCACGCCCGTTCCCTCGTCGACGATCTGCTTGAGCGTCTCCAACTGCGTGGGGAGCAGGCCGAGTTCCTCGGTCTTGCGGATCACGGCCTTCTCGGGGTCGAAGAGCAGCGTGGTCCTCATGCCGCCCCCCGCCCCCCCCGGCGCCTGCACACCGATCGACGTGACGCGGAGCGAGTGCCGGCCCGCGTTGTCGGAGACTTCCAGCGTGTTCTGCTGCCTCCGCCGACGGTCGGCGACGTCGAGTTTGGCGGCCGCGCGCCAGAAGTCCATGATCCTCACGGCGTTGGCCAGGGGCATCGGTTCACCGATGTTCTGCCGGACGCCGTCGATCAGCGCGGAGACGCCGTAGGCGTCCTTGGCGACGGGCTGGATGTCGACCTGCCAGGCCCGCGCGGCCAGGGCCTGCGCGTAGATCTTCTCCGCCGCGATGCGCACCTCGAGTTCGGGTGTCTCGGGCTGCGGGGCGGGGACGTCGATGGTGAACTTGCCCTTGTCGTCGGCCGCGCGGATCGTGTACGCGACCTTGGCCCCGGTGACCTTCTCTTCCTTCTTCTTCTTGCCGGCCTGCTGGCTCTTGAGGATGTAGGTGAGGGTGATCTTGTGCTTGGCGGTGACGCGGTCGTCCTTGTTGGCCATGAGCGGGTAGATGACCAGGTCGGCGGCCAGGAAGAGGATCAGCACGCCCCACCCGGCGAAGAACCCGCCGTGGCCGGGGCCGATCGCCACGGGGAGCAGGATGCACAGGAAGAACCCGGCGAGCGCGGTGAGCATGTGGATCAGGTTCCACCGCCGGCGGGGGAGGGCGAACATGTTGGCGTGCTTGTCGTAGACGTGCGACACGACCCAGGCCCACGGCACGATCGGCAGGAGGATCAGGATCGGCTTCCACCACGACATGAGCACCAGGCCCTGGGCGAGCGTGAGGGAGAGCGGGTCGGGGGTGATGAGGTCTGGCATGGGTCGGATCGGGGGGGGGGAGGGAGGGAGGGGAGGGGGGGGGGGGGGGGGGGGGGGGGGGGGGG
>JAHBXK010000061.1 GCA_019636535.1 Phycisphaeraceae bacterium
CCCCGGCGCGCTGGCTCTGATGATGCTGGGCGGGGTCGTCGGGCTGCGTCGGCGGCAGCGTTAACAACTTCGGTCACTGATCTGCGCCTCGGGTGTTGACGGCGTCGGTGGCGTGTACGCTTGGGTCATGGACGCGCACGACCCGACGCCCGAGGCCCTGCAGGCGCCTTGGCGGCAGAGTTACCTCGAATCGATGGACGACGGGGCCGTGGGCTCGGAAGGCCGCGCGGTCCGGCCGCAGGCTGACGGGGCATCGGAGACTGGCAGTTTTCTGCTGCGGTATTGGCAGGAGCCGGCGGGGGATGAACGGAACCACGTGATCGTGCGGACGGCGAGCGGGCTGGTGCTGCTGAACGCCTTCCCGTACGCCGCCGGCCACTTGCTGGTGGCGCTGGGGGAGCCGAGGCCGACGCTGCTGGACTACTCGGCCGAGCAACGGCGCAGGCTGTGGGAACTGGTGGATGTCGGGATGGGACTGATGATCAAGGCGCTGAGGCCGCAGGGCGTGAACATCGGGCTGAACCAGGGGAGGGCGGCGGGCGCGGGCGTGCCGCAGCACCTGCACGCGCACCTGGTGCCTCGATGGGGCGGGGATGTGAACTTCATGTCGGTGGTCGGGCAGATTCGCGTGATCCCCGCGAGTTTGGAGAAGATGGCCGAGCGGTATCGGGAGGCGTGGAGGGCGATGGGCGGACAGGAGGCGTGGAGGGCAGCGCACGGAGTGGAACTGTGAGCCCATCGCCACAGCGTGAACGACCGCCGGGGAGTCTTTTGGTGCATCGTGCGCTCGGTGTGGCGACGCTGATCCTGCCGGCGGTGGTGTTGCTGGTGTTCCTGATCACTCCTGAGTTCACGGGTGTGACTCTTCTGTCGGGCGCGGCGGTGTTTGCGGGACTGATGGTGTGGTTGATCGTGAGTCATCGTCGGCTGGGACGGATGGTGGCATCTTCCTCGGGGCTTGCGTGCTTGCGGTGCGGATACGACCTCTCCGCATCGGTGGCGGGGAAGGCGTGCCCGGAGTGCGGGGAGGCATTCGATGCGCAGCGCACGCGGCGGATGTGGCGACGCTGGGGGTTCTGAGCACGGTTGGCCGCATCCGAGTGAATTGGTATCGGGTATGCTCCGGCATGAACCGAGTGATGCGGAGCGCTTGGACGCTTGTCGTGATGTTGCTGTCGGGCTTGGCTTGCCTGGGCATGAGTGGCGAACGCGTGTCCGTCGCACAGGGAGCCGATCCGGATGGGGCAGCGGTCGGGGAGTTGGTCGTGTACTGCTCTGCGGACGCGGTGTACGCCAAGCCGGTGCTGGCGGCGTTCGAGCGTGAAACGGGGATCCGCCTCAGGCCCGTGTTCGACACGGAGGCGACCAAGACGTTCGGGCTGGTGCAGCGGCTGATCAATGAGAAGGACTCACCGCGAGCGGACGTGTTTTTGTCGTCTGAGGCGATGGGGATGATCCGGCTTGCGCGAGCGGGCGTGCTCGAGCCGTACACGAGCGCTGCGGCGGAAGAAGCATTCGCTTCGAGCGGCGGATGGCCGTCGATGCTGCGTGCTCGCGACGGGACGTGGTACGGGTTTGCGCGGCGTGTGCGTGTGATAGTGTGCAACACGAGGCACATCGCCGACCGGGATGTGCCGCAGAGACTGGCCGATCTGACGCACGAGCGATTCAAGGGACGGATCGGGATCGCTCGGCCGGAGTTCGGCACCACGCGCGGGCACATGGGTGCGCTGCTGATGAGCGCGGGGGAGGAAGCGTTCACGGCGTGGTGCGAAGGGCTGAAGGCCAACGGGGTGAGGATGTACGACGGGAACATGTCGGTGGTGCGGGCGGTTGGGCGGGGAGAGGTGCACATCGGGCTGACGGATACGGACGACGTCTACGCGGGACTCGCGAACGACTGGCCGCTCGCTGGGTTCGCGCCGAGCGATCATCTCGTGGCGAACACGCACGATCGAGCGCCCGCGAGTACGACGGCCGGGGAGAGCGAGGGCGGCGAGATGGCGTCGCCGATGCTGCTGGTGCCGTATCCGGAGCGGGCGATGCAGATGCCGCACACCGTGGCGATCGTGCGCGGCACGAGGAACCGAGCCGCGGCGGAGCGCTTCGTGGACTACATGCTCGGGCGTGAGGCGGATCGCCTGTTCAGCGAAGGGGATGCTCGAACGTATCTGACGTTTATGCGATCGACGTTGGAGTCGGGCGGCGGTGAGGACGATGCGACCGGGCGAGGGCGCAGCGTTCGGGCGGGAACGGAGGGAATGCCGCGGGTGTATGCACTGGCGATGATGGACCTGGACCTTGAACGAGCAACGGACATGACCGATCGCGCGCTCGATATCTGGAATCGCGTGATGAGCGGGCGCTGATGGCCGCGGGTCACCGGCGGGTGGTGCCGGACTCGGCCACAATGTGCTTCGCGGCTGAGGCGAAGTCGGGGAAGCGTGCACCACCGATGATGATCGCTCGGCGGGAGTCGATCCCCGCCGCGACAGCGGCGTCGGCGTCGCGTTGAGCATCGCCGACAAGCCAACTCAGGGTCGTGTCGATGCCGAGATCTTCGGCCGCGGCCAAGAACATACCCGGGAGCGGCTTTCGCCAAGGGTGTTCGCGCATCCAGGCCGTGGAGGTGCCGTTCGGGTGGAATGGGCAGGCATAGACGGCGTCGATCTTCGGCCCGCCGGCAGCACGGATCAGGTTGCTCATGCGGCGGTTGGAGGCCTCGACTCGGGAGATGGGAGCACCGCCGCGAGCGACCACACCTTGATTGCTAATCACGACGATGGCATAGCCCAACGCCGCAATGGCCTTCAGGCCTTGAGCTACGCCGGGCATGAGCCGAACAAGGGCCGGATCGGCGAGGTCGCCGGGGCAGGAGGTGTCGCGTGTGAGTTCACGGTTATCGATCAGGGTGTCGTCACGGTCGAGAAAGACTGCCACTCGAGTGCGGAGCGTCTCAGGCATTGGTGAGGTCTCCGTGCTCTTCCGGCGTTGGGGCAGGGACGCGGATGAGGCAACGGACGCCTTCGGGGTTGTACTGGATATCGACGGTTCCGCGAAGTTCGTGCTCGATCATGCCCTTGATGAGTTCGGAACCGAAGCCGAGGCCCGATGGGGGCACAACCGGGGGGCCTCCGGACTCGACCCAGGTGAGTTCGATCGTGGCATCCTGGGCGGTTGCGTGGGGGTCGGGACCGTCGGATTGAGCTCCGAGCATGCGCCACGAGAGCGCGACTTTGCCGTCTCCGTCATGAAGGGCGCCGTACTTGGCGGCGTTGGTGGCGAGTTCGTGCAGCGCGAGCGAGATTGCCTGCGCGTACTTGGGGGTGAGCGTGATCGGGGGTCCGCTGATCTCGAAGGCTGTGCGCCGCGGCGAGAAGGCGCCGAGCGTCTGCGTGGCGATGGTTGCGAGGGGTGCGCCCCTCCACTTGCTGTGAGCGAGCGCCGAGTGCATGCGCGCCAGTGCTCGGACGCGGCCGAGGAACGACTTGAGGAACTCCTGGTAGTTTGATTCGGAACGGCCGGTCTGCTCGGCCAGCGAGACGATGGTGGCGAGGTTGTTCTTCACGCGGTGGTCGAGTTCTGCGATCATGAGCGACTGTTGGCGCTCGGCCTCCTTGCGTTCGGTGACGTCCTCGACGATGGAGAGCACGGCAAACGTGTTTCCCGCGGCGTCGACGAGCGGAGCGTTGTACCACTCGCAGATGATGATTCGCCCGTCGGCGGTGATGTTGCGGTTTGTGCTGCGAACCATGCGTCTTTCGTCGAGGAGTTGTCTCCAGACTTTGGTCACGATGGGCTGATCGGCGGCGGGAATGATCAGGTTGCCGCTCGCTCCGACGGCCTGTTGTGCGGAGAAGCCGAAGATTCGCTCGGCCGCGGGGTTCCACTCGATCATCGTGAAATCGGTTTCGAGGAAGATGATCCCGACGGGAGCGAAGTTGAACATGAGTTCGCGTCGTTGCTGGAGGTCGCGGACCAGGCTTCTGGCGCTGTGTGATTCGGTGACATCTCGGAGCACCAGCAAGGCCTCGGACTCACCGCGTGGCGCCACACGGACCTCCCACCATCGCTGACTGCCTCCGATGACTTCGTTGATCTCGTACCGATGGACAGAGTTCGTCCGGAGCGCGGCCTCGATACTGATCATGCAGCGCTCTGCGCGGTCGGGAGGCATGACCTCGCGTATGGTCCTGCCGAGAAACTGCTCGGGCGGGACGTAGAGATCGGCCTCGTTCTGGGCGTGGTAGGAGAGATAGCGACCGTTGCGGTCGACGCGGAAGAGCATGTCGGGGAGGGCGTCGAGCAGGGCGCGGTTGGTCGCCTCGGAGTCGCGGAGCTTCCGCTCGGCTTCCTTGCGCTCGGTCGCATCGTGGATGATCGAGAAGAGCAGCCTTCGTCCCTTGATGGTGATCGGGCCCGTGTAGACCTCGACGTCGCGCAGTTCTCCCGAGGCTAGCCGGTGAACAAACTCGAAGCGATGCTGACTGAGTGCCGACTGGGCGAACAGCGGCTTGAGCACCGCCTCGCCGGCGGTGTTGATTTCGGTGATTTTCTTGCGGAGCAGTTCGTCTCTCGTGTGTCCGTAGAACTCGACCGCCGCGTCGTTGGCCTCGATGATCGCGCCGTCGGCGGGGTCGATCACGAGTTTGACGGCCTGGTTGGTGTCGAAGAACTGGCGGTATCGATCCTCGCTTTCGCGGAGGGCTCGCTCGGCCGCAAGCCGGTCGGTGACGTCGGTTAGCATCACGATGCGCGACGGCCGATCGCCCAACGAGAGGTCGTTTCCGAACACTTCGGCATCGAACTCGGAGCCACCCTTTCGAACCGCACGCCAAGGACCGGTGCGGGTAAGCCCCTGAACGATCGATGCTGCGTGACGCAATCGCTCGCGATCGACGGGCGCAACAAGATCGGCGAGGGTGAGTTTCAGGAACTCCTCTCGGCCGTACCCGAAGAGATCGAGCGTCGCGCGGTTCACTTCGAGCATACGGAGTGTGCCGACTTCGTAGACCCAGAGTGGCTGTGGGTTGTTGTCGAAGATGGCGGCGTAGCGTCGCTCGGAGTCGATCAGCCGTTCCTGCGCCAGCGCGTGCTCTGTCGCGTCGAGGGTGTAGCCTTGGAAGTGGGTGACGTTCCCGCGTGGATCACGAGCAACGATCGTGAAGTCGTAGAGCGTGTGGTATTTGCCGGCCGAGTCTCGGACGCGGTATTGCTGTTCGAAGCGGTCACGGTTCGCAGCGACGTGCGACGCCACTTCGTCCGCAACTCTCGGCAGGTCGTCGGGATGGAGGATGTCTGCGAAGCGAGTCCGTCCGTTCGTGAAGTCTTCGGACGTGTAGCCGAACTGATCGACGTTTGAGGAGACGTACTCGACGGGCCAGCCGGGCTGGTTGCGCCACTTCCACACCACGGCCGGACCGCCCACGAAGAGCGAGCGCTCCTGACGGAGCGCGGACATGGCCTGATCGAGGGCGCTGATGTCGATGAAGGCTGCCACACAGCCGCGAGGTTGTCCGGAGTGGTCTCGTAGTGGTACGGCGTTTCCGAAGAGCGACCTTGCTTCTCCGTTCTCATAGATCAACTGCTCCTCAAACTCACGGATCTCCACGCCGGTCGCGGCACAACGCT
>JAHBXK010000062.1 GCA_019636535.1 Phycisphaeraceae bacterium
GCTCCGTCCAACCCGCGCGATTCCTTCCTCATAGACACCCGCGCACCACCATGCCCCCATCCATCGCCCTCCATCCCCCGACAACCCCCTCCTTCCCGACGCGCCCTCCCCGGCACGCCAAGCATCATCCCATGCAAGGCCCGACGCAACCCGCCTCCAGCGCACAGGCCTTCCATCCTCCGCGCACCAACGCCCCGCACGAAGCGCCCGCCTCCACCCCCGAAGCCCGAATCGAAGCCGTCTACGACCGCGCCGCACCCGCACTCTACCGCTTCTTCCTCGTCCGGCTCTCCAACGACTCCCACACCGCGTCCGACCTCATGCAGCAGCTCTGGCTCGCCGCCGTCCGCAACGCACGCGCGGTCCCCGAGCACGAACTCGAGTTCTGGCTCCGCTCCGTCGCCCGCAGACTCCTCGCCTCACACTGGCGCACACACACCCGCGCCCTCCGCTTCCGCGCCGACGCCGCCGCCGGCTCCGCTCGCACCACCGCCGCATCCTCCCTCGCCGATCAGCTCACCACGCGCCTCCTCCCGCCCTCCGTCCTTGAAAGCGACGAGACCCGCACGCTCATCCTCCTCGCGCTCACCGACCTCCCCGCCGACGACCAGCACCTCATCATCGAGCACTACTTCCGCGGCGTGCCGCACGCGCAGATCGCCGAACGCGAGGGCTCCACCCCGCGCGCCATCGAAGGCCGGCTCTACCGCGCACGACAGGCACTCCGCAAGCGCCTCACCAACCTCGCATCCCTCGACTGAGCCCGCCCGTCCCCCGTCTCCTCCGCCCCCCGCTCCCGCCCACACGGACCCCGACCCATGACCACCCACGACCACAACGACCACGCCGACCACCTCCTCGACGCCAACCTCCGCGAGTTCGGCGCGATCGCTGCGCACGACCTCCCCCACGACCTCTCCCCCGAGCAACTCGCCTCCTTCAAAGCCGCGCCCCCCGCAACCTCACACACCCTCCACCGCTCGCCGCGCACACGCTCGCGCGTCCTCTTCGGCCTCTCCTCTGCCGCGGCCGCCGTCATCCTCGCCGTCGGCGTCGTCCTCTTCCCGGGCGCACAACCCCAGCAGGTCAGCGCCGCCACCATCCTCGATTCCCTCCGCGCACGCACCATCACCGGCGTCCGCATGGTCATCAACGACGCCCGGCAAGACGGCGTCCGCCTCGACGGCGAGTTCATCCTCCACTTCCGCACCCCGCGCACCATCGAGCAACTCATCGACCAGGCCCACCTCGCCGACCCCGCCGTCGATCCCGCCGACGACACCGACGTCATCCTCAACGCCTCCGTCTCCGTCGATCAGGGTTCCCTCGCCGGCTACTGGCTCGACGTTCACGCGGCCTTCTCTCCCCAGTCGCGATGGGTCTTCGCACGCTCCGCCGATCGCCCACTCCCCAAGCCCACCGGCCCCGACGCCATGGCCCTGCTCTTCGTCCACAACTTCCTCCGCCAGGGCGTCTTCGTCGATCTCACGCAGTTCGACTTCGAGGATCTCATCAGCCGACTCGAGCCCGAGATCACCGAAGACGACATGCCCGACGACTTCCGCGCCGAACTCAAGGCCGATCTCGGCATGCCCCCCGAGCAGGCCCCGCGCACAGGCTTCAACATGCACGGCGACGCCCGCATCCGCGTCACCGGCCCCTCCACCGACCCCGACACCGGCGCGCGAACCCCCGGCACCCTCTCCCTCGGCATGACCCTCGGCGGCCCCGACACCGAGCCGTTCGGCCAGTTCCTCTCCCAACTCCTCACGGGCCGCGCGGGCCCCGCCCAGTTCGATCAGTTCCGCCAGATGGTTGAGGGCGCTGGCGGCGCAGCCACCGTCGAGCCCATGGGCAACGACCGCTTCCTCCTCACCGCCATGCCCGACGCCGCCTCCGCCCAGGCCGCCTGCTTCAGCGCCCTCCAGATCACCTACGCACGCGACACCGGCGTCGAACTCGTCGAACTCGTCGGCGTCAACTCCGGCTCCATCATCCTCACCTTCCTCAGCGACCCCATCGACCCCGCCCGCCTCTCACCCGATGCGCTCCTCGGCCCCAACACCCTCACCGTCACCCCCGACCTGCTCAACTCCTTCCTCCCCTTCCTCGCGCCAACACCCTCACCCGCAACCGACCCGGCCGACGACTCGAACACCGACACCGATCTCGACACCGACACCGAATCCAACCCCGACAACTGACCCGCGCACGTCGCGGCAGGGTGGCATCACCACGACGCCCCTCCCATGCCCCCACCGTCGGCGAGCTAAGGAGCGACGATGCCGCTAGTCCAGTTGATCCTGCCACCATTTGGAATGACGTAGGAAAAGACACCTTTGTTCCTGATGAACTCGGGTAGCCCGCCATCGGCAGCAACCGTTGCATCAAGTAGCCCCGATCGTCTAAGTCCCTTGATCCGGGTCCATGGCCCCGGCAGCACTCGGGGCGGTGTCAATTGACATTCGCGGCCAACGGCACTCCAGAACCCGTTGATGTCAGGCGAGATTGCGGCGAGACTTTGAAACTGACACTGCCAGTTACTGATGCTAAGGTGCCGCGATCTCGTCTGCGAGCGACCATGCTGAAAGCCAAATTGCTGGAGAAACGGAATGACCCTCTCGGCCACACTCTGTTCCCAACCCCGCGAGTCAATCTGATTAAGGCGACGTGCCAGCGTGGTCGGCGCAACGTAGTTCTGCACCCAGTCCTTGACGTTGGGCGCGTACTTGTGAGACTGGCCGTTGATCCAAGTGGAGTCCGCGTGCCACCAGAGCGCGTCTAGCCACTCAATGTCGGGAGTTTTCACGTCATAGAGCCAGAGCAGGAAGTGTGCGGTTCCCAAGGGGTACTTGTGCCTAAACGTGTTTGATCCACAACCGCAGGCCTCGCCCTTCGTCGTGCATCGGCCCATCGCGCCGGTCACCCCTCGCAAACGATTCAGATTCAGATTGAGCGAATGTGAAGACTCGTCCTGCCCGGGCCTGTCGTAGAGAATGTGGTGTCCGATGCTCCGAATCGTGGGCTGGCTAATGTCCAAATCAACCCATACGGCATCGCGAAACGTAGACGCGTCGCCTTGGTACAAGATCGTCGTGTACTCCTGATACAGACCGACCACCTTCCACCCCATTGCGTGGTGGAGCACCAAGGCGCTGAGCAGTGCGTCGAGGTCGTCCCCGATGACCATTGACAGTTCACTCTGTTGAAGCCAAGGAAACCTGGCGAATATTCCGGCACGGTCAAACGGCATTTGGCGCTCCATTCGGAGAGGGGCGACGTTCGCCGCCGTCCAAAAGAACGACGCCGTAGTACCCAGCCTGCGAGTCACTTTCCGAACGCCACACGGTCCTCTAGCAAGCCATCTACGTCCTCGAGATCGAGCATGTACTTGGGTGGTCTGGGCGCCCCGTTTGAGTTGCGGCCCTGGTTCATCCGCCCGAGCCTGGCGACCGCGGCTTTGTCGAATCGGAGGAAAAGGAGTTCCGCCAATTCGGCCCTTGTCTTTCGATAGCGTGACACTTCGGTTCGTGTGCGACGTTCCTTCTCGTAGGCTGACAGGCCGCCCTTGAGTTCGCTGTGCCACTGCTGGAATGTGCGGTTTACGTCGTTGTACTCGACGTCGCACAGCGCGATGAGGACACCATGCTCCCCGTACTTGGCGATCGTGGCGTCGATGGCGCTGCAATCGTTCAGGATGCACTTGTGATCGTCAGACTTGATGGCTTTCGCCTTCATGTCCCAGTTGACGCAGCCTCTAAGGTCGAAGCCAACGGTGCCGAACCGCTCACCGGGAATCTGAAACACACCCGCGAGGCGTTGATGACAAAGGTGTTCAAAGTAGAACGCCCACCATTCCATCTGCCGCCAGTTATAATCCGCTTCCTTCAGCTCAAGCACAGACTTCTTGCCTTCCCACACGCAAGGAAGCGTCGCGAGTGCCTTCTTGGCCTTTGCGATGTCCTCAGAAAAGGCGGACGTCATTCGCCACCTCCTCTTGCATGCGCTTCAGGCCAATTCGGTGATACACCTCGTTGATCTCGATGCCAAGGTAGTCTCGCTTGTTCTTCGCCGCCATGATGCAGGTGGTACCGCTGCCACACATGGGGTCAAGCACCAGGTCGCCCGGCTTTGAGAAACACATGATTAGGTCTTCCGCGAGTTTGTCGGGGTATGTCGCGGGATGCTCCAGCTTCGTCCGATTGCCTTCCGTGTTACTGGTTGCATACTCCCAGAGCGTTCCCCGACACTTCTTGTCGTTGACGGCCTTGAGTTCGATCTTCTTGAATCCACCGTTGGTAAGGCGGTCGGTGCCCGAATACATCTTGCCAGCGTGCTTGGAAGGGACCATGAGCGTCGTTTTGTCGAAGAATCGCGGGCGGTCACCTTTGAAGAACAGCAGGATGAATTCGTGATCGACGCGGAACCTCTGGCTCCACCACGCTCCCGGGTTTCCGTGACGCTGGTAGATGCAGCACTCAAACAATCGCCAGCCGGCGCGGTCCACCCAGTCCACGGCCCATCGGAAGGTCGTCAACGATTTGGCAAAGTCCTTGGTGCCGTCCCCGATGACGACTCCGCACATGCCGCCGTCGGTCGTGGCACGGAACAACTCGGAGCCGAGTGTCTTGTAGTCAAGCGTCCAGTTCTTGCCATAGTCCCGGATGCCGTCGTAGGGCGGGCTGAAAACCGTCAGGTCCACATGGCCTGCGGGCAGATCTGCTAGGGCTTTTAACGCGTCTGCATGCAGAATGATGTTTCGGGGACCGGGTTCGCGCGGGACTTCCAATTGAGGGTTCTGTTTGGGCTTGGTTTTCGTTGCGGACATGATTCAGAGTACCTCGATATCTTTCGCTTTCGGGCTGCGGTAGCCGCCGCCAAGGGCGAACCGTATGCGGCGGGGTGGCATCACCATGACGGGGGCGTGGCATTGACCCTTGCTCGTTCTTGTTTCCCGTGCCATTGACCTGCGCTGCAGGTCAATGCCCTCCAACCCTTCCCCAATCGGCGGGGTGCCCCCCAAAACGGCGAGAGGGCACCGACCTCGACCGCGACCTCTTCCCGTGCCACCGCACCGCGGCTTGGGGGGGG
>JAHBXK010000063.1 GCA_019636535.1 Phycisphaeraceae bacterium
CCCTCGGCGTGCTTGTCGAGTTCCATTTGCAGCACGTCCATCAGGCGGGCGATGTCGTTGCGGCGTGCGGCGTAGGTCTCGGCAGCGGTCGGTTCGGGCTTGGTGGTCTTGGGGGTGCGCTTCGTCATGGTCGTGCTCCTTTGGGTTGGTGGTCTCTGGTAAACAGCGAAGCCCGCATTACGCGGGCTTCAGTTCGTCGGGTGGTTGTCGTTCTTGCGGTCCCAACTCGTCGTGTCTTTCGGTTGGCCAACCGCCCGGAGGTAGTCGACCAACTCATCGGCGGCCCAGGTGTCGCCGTCGATGGCGTCGTGCTCGCTGGGGGTGTCGGTATCGCGATCGATCTCGAAAAGGCGGAAGCCGCCCAGCGCTCCGGGGCGCGGTCCCCAGTGGCCGTCGAGGTGGCGGCCGCGTCCGGCGGGGACGGTCGCGATGTTCCAGGTGCGGCCGTCGGGCGTGTGGATCTCAATCGCGGGGATGTGGAACCCGCTCTTGGCGAGGGTCTTGGCGAGGTCGAGCGTGGTCTTCGTGGTCGCGTTCATGTTCGTGGTTTCCGTCGCGTGCGGGGGGTGCGTTTTTCCCGCTCGCGTTGGACACACATTGGCCGGCTGACGGGGAACAGGCAAGGCGTTCGGCCTGCATTTCTCGATGATTCTGCGACATGTGGGCAACTCTTCCGCCCATGTGGGCAAGTCCACGCGGGAGGTCCGCGATGACTCCCGAACACGCGCCTAGTTCCCGTCAAGCGCCGGGGGGACAGGGGATGTCCCGGCTCAATCCCGCCGCGCTGCCGGTACCGGATGTTGCCCGCGTGCTCACGCGGCTTGGCGGCAAGCCGGTTACAGAAGCGATGATCCGCGCCGACATCGATGCGGGCGCTCCAGTGAACGCCGACGGAAGCGTGAACCTCGTGCATTACGCCGCGTGGCTCGTGAAGGAGATGTCCGCAGGTGGCGATTGACCCGCGCAAACTCAAGCCCGGCGAACTCGCGCGGCTGCTCAACAGCACGCCGCTGGGCGAGGTGATCAGCGAGCGGCAGCTCCACCGGCATCGCACGCGCGCCGGGTTTCGCGTCGCGGCAGACGGTGACGCGGGCAAGGTCGATCTTTTCCGATACGTGGCATGGCTCGTGGCGACGCGGCACGAGGCGATCGCCGAGGCCGCGAGTGCGCCCGAGGGATTGACGGGCTACGACGCGATGAAGGAGCGTGCCCGGCTCCGCAACGCGATGCTCTCGCTGTCGGGACGGGACATTGGCGACCTGCCACCGGTCGCGGACGCAGCGAGGAGGCAGAAGGCGGCCCGCGACTTCAGGTTCTTCTGCGAGGCGTACTTCCCGCAGACGTTCCACCTGAAGTGGTCGGATGACCATCTCAAGGTCATCGCCAAGATCGAGCAGGCGGTGCTCGAGGGCGGGCTGTTTGCGATGGCGATGCCTCGCGGCTCAGGCAAGACCTCGCTGTGCGAGATCGCGTGTCTGTGGGCGTTGGTGTACGGGCACCGGGAGTTCGTGGCGCTCGTGGGATCGGACGAGGAGCACGCGGCCGGAATGCTCGACTCGATCAAGGCGGAGCTGGAGAACAGCGAGATCCTCGGCGGCGACTTCCCAGAGGTCTGCCATCCGATCCGTTCGCTCGAGGGCATCCACCAGCGGGCGTCGGGGCAGCTCTACCAGGGCAAGCAGACCCACATCGGCTGGACCGCCCGGGAGATCGTGCTGCCCACGATTCCGGGCTCCGCGGCATCGGGCGCGATCATCCGTGTCGCGGGGATCACGGGGCGCATCCGTGGCATGAAGCACAAGCGTGTCGACGGGGTGAGCGTCCGCCCTTCGCTCGTGCTGATCGACGACCCGCAGACCGACGAAAGCGCCCGCTCGCCGTCGCAGTGCGCCAATCGCGAGCGCATCCTCGCCGGTGCAATCCTCGGCATGGCCGGACCCGGACGGAAGATCGCTGGCCTGATGACGCTGACGGTGGTCCGCCCTGACGATCTGGCCGACCGCATTCTCGACCGCGACAAGCACCCGCAATGGCAGGGCGAGCGGACCAAGATGGTCTATTCGTTCCCAAAGAACGAGAAGCTCTGGGCCGAGTACGCCCGCGTGCGGGCCGAGGGGCTTCGCGCCGACCGCGGGAGCATTGATGCCACGGCGTTCTACGGCAAGCACCGGACGGCGATGGACGAGGGAGCGGTCATCGCCTGGCCGGAGCGGTTCAACCACGACGAGTTGTCGGCGGTGCAGCACGCCATGAATCTCCGACTGCAGAACGAGTCGGCATTTTTTGCCGAGTACCAGAATGAGCCGCTGCCCGAGGTGGAGGTGGCCGACGACCTCCTGAGCGCCGACCAGATCGCAGCGAAGGTGAACGGACATGCCCGCGGGCTTGTCCCACTCGGGTGCTCGCACTTGACGATGTTCGTGGATGTGCAGGGCAAGGCACTGTTCTACCTCGTGGCCGCCTGGGAAGACGACTTCACGGGGCACATCATCGACTATGGCACCGAGCCGGACCAGAAGCAGGGGTACTTCACGCTTCGGGATGTGCGCCGGACGCTTGGCGCGGCGTCGCCCCGCGCCGGTGTCGAGGGCGCGATCTACGGCGGCCTGGAGCGTCTCATCGAGGCGACGGTTGCTCGCGAGTGGCGGCGCGATGATGGCGCGATGGTGCGGATCGACCGATGCCTGATCGACGCCAACTGGGGTTCGTCGACGGACGTGGTCTATCAGTTCTGTCGCCAGAGCCCGCACGCGAGCGTGCTCACGCCCAGCCACGGACGCTATGTCGGTGCGAGCAGCCTCCCGTTCAGCGACTACAAGCGGAAGCGCGGCGAGCGGGTCGGGCTGAACTGGCGCGTGCCGATCGTGAGCGGCAAACGAGCGGTGCGACACGTCCTGTTCGACACGAACTACTGGAAGAGCTTTGTGCACGCGCGTCTCGCGGTGCCCATGGGCGATCCCGGAGGTCTCTCGTTGTTCGGCCAGAAACCCGAGACACACCGCCTGTTGTCGGAGCACCTCACCAGCGAGTACCGCGTGCGGACGGAGGGCCGGGGCCGCACCGTGGACGAATGGAAGCTGCGGGCCGAAGGGCTCGACAACCACTGGCTCGACGGTCTCGTCGGCGCGGCGGTGGCCGCGTCCATGCAGGGTGCGGTGCTCTTTGGCACTGATGCCCGAGTGCCAAACCGGCCGCGCATTCGACTGTCGGCCATCCGAGGAGACCGTCGCTGATGCCACGCGTGCGGCGAGTCGTCCCGACGGAGAAGGACCAGCCCCTTGGGCTGGTGTGTCGTGGCTGTGGATGCCAGCACTTCCGAGTGCTCTACCTCAAGCGGATTGCCGGTGCGATCGTGCGCCGGCGGGAGTGCCGGCACTGCGGGCGGCGTGTCTCGACCAGGGAAGCCCAGGCGTAGCCCGTTCGATCTATCGAATGACTTGACCCCAGCACTGCGCAAAGCGGACAGCGGCTCCAGCGACGGCGTATGTAGCCGGGAGACGTCTCGTCGTTTCGAGACGAGGAGACCGATGTGCCCGACGCCCCACCATCTCCGGATCCCGACCAGGCCCTCCGCGACGCCGCGTCGCAGCCCGCGAAGGCGTCCGTGGATGGTCAGTCCGTCGAGCAGCACCCGCTGAAGGACCAGATCGAGGCCGACCGCTACCTCGCGTCCAAGGCCGCCGCGAGGAAGCCCGGCCTCGGCATCAAGTTCGCCAAGATCGTCCCCCCCGGTTCCGTCTGACCCGATCCCACGCCCATGCTGAAAGCCATTGCCAACATCATGAGCCGGGTCGGTCGCGGGACGCAGACTGCCTCTCCCTCCCCGGCGGCGTCGCGTGCTCCGCACGGAGGCGGATCGCGCGGCTGCCGTCGTTTGGTTGTCGCCAAGTTCGACTCGGCCAAGACCACCCCGGAGAATCGCAAGCACTGGGCGAATGCGGACGGCCTCTCTCCCAACGCTGCCATCAACCCCGAGGTCCGTCGCGTCCTCCGCAACCGCGCCCGCTACGAGGTCGCCAACAACTCCTACGCCAAGGGCATCGTCCTTACGCTCGCCAACGACACCATCGGCACCGGTCCCCGGCTGCAGATGCTCACCGGCGACGTCGAGGCCAACGCCCGCATCGAGGACGCGTTCGAGCAGTGGTCGCGGGCGATCGACCTCCCCGGAAAGCTCCGCACCATGCGGCTGGCCCGGGCAGAGAGCG
Source organism: Phycisphaeraceae bacterium (assembly GCA_019636535.1). Classification (GTDB taxonomy): domain Bacteria; phylum Planctomycetota; class Phycisphaerae; order Phycisphaerales; family UBA1924; genus JAHBK01. The sequence goes on from JAHBXK010000063.1 coordinate 4,209, forward strand.
GTGAGGCGTTTGCGCTTCTGATCAACAACCCCGGCATCGCGTCGGCGGGATCGCCCGTGTCGCTTGATCTCAAGCTCATCGAAGCGGACCAGGTCTGCACGCCCTTGCTTCGCCGCGGGCGCAACGACGAGATCGACGGCATCGCTCTGGATCAGTGGGGCAACCCCTCCGCGTACCGTGTGCTCAAGCGTCACCCCGGTGACAGCGGCGTGTTCCGCACGCCCATCGACGACGTCACGGCCTACGACACGTTTCCGGCATCTTCGGTCGTGCACTACTTCCGCGCGGACCGGCCGGGCCAACTCCGCGGCATCCCTGACATCACGCCGGCGCTCCCGCTGTTCGCGCAGCTCCGCCGGTACACATTGGCGACGATCGCGGCCGCTGAGACCGCCGCCAACTTCGCCGCCGTCATCTACACCGACAGCCCCGCCAACGGCGAGGCCGATCCGCTTGAGCCGATGGACGAGGTCGAACTCGAGCAGCGACTCGCCACGGTGCTTCCGGGCGGATGGAAGCTCGGCCAGGTCCATGCCGAGCAGCCGACGACCACGTTCGGCGAGTTCAAGCGCGAGATCCTCAACGAGATCGCCCGCTGCCTGAACATGCCGTTCA
>JAHBXK010000064.1 GCA_019636535.1 Phycisphaeraceae bacterium
CCGCTCCGTCTTCTGGGGCCCCGATGGCGCGTCTCACGAGGACTACGCGGGGGTTCCGTGGGCGTGCGGCTTCGCCGTGCCCTTGTGGTCATCGTGAACCAAGCTCACGGCGCCTCGCGAGCAGCTTCTTGAGCCGAGCTCGGTTGTTTTCGGCAGTTTGGATGTCTTACGCTCTCGACACGCTGCTCGCGCGACGACGCGTCGATCTCCTCCTCACCCACGACGCACCGGCGGGCGTCGTGTTTCCTCGGCACCGGCGCGGTCTCAACTGGGCGAGCGAAGCCGCTGGTCTCGACGACCTCGTCCGCGGCGTTCGTCCCCGCGTCTGCTTCTTCGGCCACCACCACACCCGCCTCGACTCGCAGATCGACGGCGTGCCGTGCATCGGACTGAACAAGGTACGCATGCCCGGAAACCTCGTGGCGATCGAGGTTCCGGAGCGCGGACGGGAGTGGAGCGTACTCGGCGAGTGGCCGGAGCGGTTGTAGCCGCTGTTCCGAAAACGGGAGCGTTCCACGTCGCTGCCAACAAGCACGCTCTACTGGCGCTCGGTCCTCGCGGTCACGCGGAATGCCGGGGCCGGGTCTCGGTCCACGCCCTCGATGGCGGCAGCCAGCGCGTCGACGTTCGTCTTGCTGGGGTCGAACGCGACCATCGCGGTTCCCGCCTGGAAGTCCGTCTCAACGGAGACCACGCCGTCGATGCGCGAGAGGGTCTGCTTGGCCGCCTCGGCGCAGCCCTGGCACACCATGCCTTCGATCGTCAGCGTGGCCCGCTGGACCTCGGAGGACGTCGCGGAGTTGCTCGCACCGTTCGGCACGGGCGCTGCCTTCGTGGATGGCTGCGCCGCTTCCCCGGAAGCGGGTGCGGCAGCTCGCGAGGAGCCATCGCACCCGAGCATGCTTCCGAGGAGCAGTGCCGCCGCGAGCGCCCGCATCACGCCGCGCTCCCGACTCCCGCGGCGCGCAGGCCGGCTTCGGTCGGTCCAGCGCCCGTGCAGCAATCGGCGAGCTTGCCGTTGACGACGACCGATGGAACGCGGGTGATGCCGAGGTCCTTGGCTCGCTTGGCGACGGCCGGGTCCTTCATGTCGAGAATGCTCACCTCGCAGGATGGGCAGGCGATCTGGTTGACGAGGTTGATGGTGTCTTCGCACGCAGGGCATCCGGCGCTGAAGACTTCGACGGTTCTCTTGCTCATGGTTTTCTTCTCCTGGGTTGATGGTTTCAGTTGGCTTCCGTGACGCGGCACGCCGAGCAGCTCGGCGAAGCGACTCGCCGAGGCCAGGCGTTCCACACGCAGGCAAAAACAAGGGCAGCGACGCCGGCGTAGACGATCGGGGTGGCGTCAAGCACGAACTTCGCGACGAGGATCGCGACCGACGACAGCGCGCCGAGCCCAAGCGGGCCGTAGCCGCGACGCGATCGGGCTCTCCATGCGAGCGCAGCAAGGGCGGCCAAGAGCAGCACCGCGCTGATCGGCAACAGCCAGCGGTCCTCCATGAGAAACGTGAGCCCGGCAGCGCTAAGAATTCCGGCGTAGGCAGGCCAGCACAGCGGGCAGACCACCTTCGGCAAGAGCGCGACGCCGATTGCCGGGATCACGGCCGCGGTCGACTTCCAAAAGCTGCGCTTCGGCGGCAGCCCATCTGCCGACGCAGACGCCGCGCTGGCCCTTTCACCCGCGTGCGCGCGCTCGAGGGCGGCTGCAATCAGCTCGACGTCGGGCGCTCCGCCGTGATCGTAAAGGCGACAGCAGTCTTCCGATCCCGTACCGAGGCCGGCAACATCGGAGCCGTCGACGAGGATGGTAGGCGATCCGAAGCCGTGAACTCGGGCGGGAGCATCGTCCGCCCCGATCTGATGCTCAGCCCACCTCGCGGGGATGCCCGCGCGGGAGAACGCACGCATCAGGTTCGCGCGCGCCGCCTTCACGTTGGGGCACGCGGCGTCGTACACGAGATCAACGGTCGGCACGGCGTTCCTCCTTCGCGATCGCCTCGAGGATCGGGCACTCGCTGGTGGGCCCTTTGCCACGACAAGCCCGAGCCAAGTTCTCCAGAGCCGCCTTGATGCGGACGAGGTCTGCCATCTTCTCCTCGACATCGACGATCTTCGCCCTGGCCAGGGCGCGGACATCGGCGCAGCTCTTGTCGGGATCGATGCGCAGCTCGAGCAGCTCCTGGATCTCCTTCAGCGTGAAACCGAGCTCCTTCGCGCGTCGAATGAACCGGACCCGAGCGACTGCATCGGGCGGGTACTGCCGGTAGCCGGAGCGCTTTCGCGGCGGCTTGGGCAGAAGGCCCTCGCGCTCGTAGAAGCGGAGGGTCTCGACGCCCACGCCGGCTGCGCTGGCCAGCTTCCCGATCGTCAGCGAAGTGCTTTCGGTCTCCATGTCATGAAGTATGAACCCTGTACGTTACTACGGGGTCAAGGGGAGAAATCCACGGGCCGCGTACGTTTCCCGTCGAGGTCGACGCACGCCGCGCCAGGGCATCATCCGGCCCCGGTTCACGGTGACCTACTTCTCATGCGCGAGGTCACGGACGAGCTCGCGGAGGCTCGTCGTCGAGGGCGTCGAAGGCGATCTGATTCGCGCCGCCCAGGTGGCGCGGACCATTTTTCAACTTGGATTTGCGGTTTAGCTGGAACGCTGTGAGCTGTGAGCCACGCGTCGAGACACCCTGAAAGAAGGATTTTCGCGTCGCTGGCTGGCTGGCGAAACATCTTCGTGTCCTTGACCAGAAGAGACCACTATACCCCGCGAAAGTCGCAGACCATTCCAATCGGCACGACCTGTGCACTGTGTGGGGGCACCATGCGAAGGCTCATGACCTCTCTCGTACTGCTCTTCTCGTCGGCATCTTGTGCGGACGAAATGAGTCATGACTCCACCGATATCGGCCGGACCATCCAGGAGGTTCGAGAGGAGGTCGACCGGCATCATTCGGCAGTCTTCGCCCTTCAGAACAGGACCGAGGTGCCCGCGGAAATGCAGCGCCACGACGACAACATGCTTTCCATGATGAATCGCATGCACGAGTCGATCGGCGCCATGTCCCACTGTTCCGCGGGAGCGATGGGCAGCATGCGGCAAATGATGGAAGACATGGAGACGGAGATGGACAGACATTCCTCGGGCATCGCCGAGGCAGACGGACTCGAGGACGTGCGCTCGGCTTGCGCGGTCCATGTCGAGGCGATGACCGGCTCCCTGAATGCGATGCAGCATGCGGCCGCACGGAGCTCGTGCATGTTTGGGCGATAAGCCGGATGGCTAGCTCTGCTCGAACGCTGCGTTCCGCGCTTTTGGCGGTTTCGATTCTCGTAGCGTGTGGATCCGGAGAATCCACCACTCCGGGAAAAGAGGCCGGTTCTGCTGATTCGGCAGAGGACGGCGGGGATCGCGGCGATGATAGTGGGGCAAGCGGAGGAATCGAAGCGTGCAGTCCGGCGTGCGATCCAGGCGGCAGTATCTGCTGCGTCGATCAGCACGGCCACTTTCCTCGCTGCGTCGACGGCTCTCAGTGCGAGCCGCCATTACAGCCGCCCTGAGCGTGCACAGGTGATCAAGACGTCGTGATCAGAGTGTCATCCGCCCTGCGCGATGCCGGCCGCCCGCAGCGGCCTCATCGACGCCTCGACCTGGCCTTCAGGCCGATCACACGCTCGCTCGCGCCCTGCGGAGGACGTCTGCCGCTCGATGGCGTGTACGTGCGTGACGCGCAGGGC
>JAHBXK010000065.1 GCA_019636535.1 Phycisphaeraceae bacterium
TGGCGCAGAGTTCTGCTCCTACAACTCTGGGTCACCTCGCTGCAATGGTGGCCTAGCGTCTCCGCGAGGGCCGCGTACGTTTCTCACAGCTCCTGACTTTGACGGCACCCCGAGCATCGTTAAGGAGGTCACGTTTCGGGGTCCACTAGCGCTCCCAATGGCTTCCATCGAGGTCACGCGTCCATCTCGGTGGTTAGAACGTTAGAGGTTGAGTGCTCGGCGCCTCCGCGCGGAGCAACAGGCCTCGTCTAGTTGCTTCTCACTGTCCTCCGCGCTACCAGCAACGTGCCTCAACACGCTCTCTGTTTGCTGTACCACGAGACTCGCCACCTCGGCATGGTCAGGGCGATTCCTCCCCTCCCGCTTTCCTTCGCAACTTCGCGACTTCGCGTTCAATCCATCCTGCTCTTCTCTGAGCAACTCTGCGCTCTCTGAGTCCTCTGAGTTCCTTCCGCTCTTCTCCGCGTTGAAGCCATAGTCCTGAATCACGCTGAACGCTCACACCGCCCGCTCCCCCCGCGCCCACACTTCCGAAATCCACCGTTCATCGAACCCATACAGCAACCCCGCCAACGGATCGGGCTGTTCCATCCACGCCGGGAACGCCGCAGCGCCAACGCCCGGCCGCAACACCACCAGGTCCCCCCGGCAGCCTTCCTCAATCCGACCCGCATCACCCAGCCCCAACGCCTCCGCGTTCCCCCGCGTGATCCGCCACCAGCACTCCGCCGCCGACGGCACGTAACGCGAAAGGTCATCGATCGGCGTCTGCCCCATCAACACCCGCGCCCGCGCGCTCTCCACCATCATCCGCGCCACGCGAACCATGCACACGTCCGGCCCGCCCGCCACGTCGCTCCCCAGCGCCAGCCGCACACCTTGGTGGGACAGGCGTCCCGCCTGTCCGGTCTCTTCATCCGGGCGCGCACGCCCCGCCATCCGCATCCAATCCATCAACCCCGATCCCAGAAACAAGTTCGCCGTTGGGCAGTGCGCAACCACCGTCCCCGTCTCCGCCATCCGCGCCCGCTCCGCCTCCGTCGCCCACACTCCGTGCGCCAGCACCGTCCGCGCCCCCAGCAGCCCCGCGCGCTCGTACACCTCCAGGTACCCCGCCCCGTCAAACTCCTCCGCCACGCGCACGCACTCCGGCACCATCTCCGCAAAGTGCGTCTGCACAGGCCACCCGCGCTCCCGCGCCAGCCGACCCGCCCCCTCCATCAACCCCATCGTGCAGCTCAACGCAAACCGCGGCGAGACCACCGGCCAAACATCCCCAACCGCCGCCGTCCCCGCCAACTCCTCCAGCAGTTGCGCTGCCGGCCGGTTCAACGCCCCCGGCCCGCCCCGGTCCATCAGCGCCTGACCCACAAACCCGCGAACCCCCGCTGCGTCCAACGCGCGCATCGCCTCCACCGTTGCATCGCGATGCACCGTCGAGAAAGCGCACACCGCCGTCGTCCCAGACGCCAGCAGCCGCTTCGCCACCCGCCCCGCCATCGCGCGCGCATAGCCCGCATCCGCCCAACGCATCTCCGCCGGGAAGATCCGTGCGTTCAGCCACTCAAGCAGCGTCAATCCGTCCGATCCGATCGAATCGAACTGGGGAAGATGCACATGCGCATCCACAAAACCAGGGCAAATCACCAACTCATCCGCGCGTTCCGACCCCGTGCCCTCAGTGCGCCCGCCCAGGTTCTCCCCCGTCCGCTCCACCAACTCAATCCGCCCCCCGCGAATCACCACCCGTCCGGGGTGGAGCGACACCCGCCCATCCGCCTCCGGACGCATCAACAAACCGGAAATCTCTAGGGCCTTCTCGGCCATCTGGTATGCTCCGCGTGCTCCGCACGCTCCGTGGGATATCTACTTCGCCCCGGCACACCGCCGGAAGCGCCCTGGCAACAAGCCTCCTCCCACCAAGCACCGGACCATTGATCGCCGGAGGACCGCGATGATCAAGTGGAGAAGGGCCTTCCGAACATCTTCGAGCGAGCGATTCATCGCCGAGCGCAACGGCCGCGACGCCGCCGCCGTCGACCTGCACTACCTCGACGACGGAACCGTCCGCGGCACCGTCGTCCTGCTCACCTCCGTTGAGGGCGAATCGCAGGACGCGATCCACTGGAGCGAAGAAGAAATCCCCGACCTGCTCGCCACGCTCGACGAAGACCTCCTCCCCTCCGTCGATCACGCCGACGGCAACCTCGCCTACACCGTCGTTGTCGGCAAACTCGTCGGCGCCTGCGAACTCGAGCCGCCCGTCGGGCACTGACGCGCGCGAGAAATCCTCGCACTTCCCCGGCGCTCAGCGCGTCGGCCGCTCAACCGTTCCGCCGCTCAAACTCACGCATGAACTCGGCCAGCGCTTCGCCCCCCTCGCGCGGCATCGCGTTATACAAACTCGCGCGCATCCCGCCCGCCGCGCGATGCCCCTTCAGAAAGTCCAGCCCCTCTCGCTCCGCCTCCGCGCAGAACCGATCGTCCATCTCCGGCGTCGGACACCGGAACGTCACGTTCATCAGCGACCGGCTCCCCTTCTGCGCATGCCCCCGATAGAACTTCGATCCATCGAGCACGCGGTACACGATCTCCGCCTTCTCCGCGTTGTAAACCTCGAAGTGCTTCAGACCGCCGCGGCCCTTGATCCACTTGAGCATCAGCCCAACGCAGTAGATCGGGAACACCGGCGGCGTGTTCGGCCGCGATTCTCCCGCCGCGAAAGTGCGATATTGCAGCATCGTCGCGATGTCGCGGCGGCCGCGCTCCACAAGGTCGTCGCGAACCACCACGATCGTCACGCCCGCCGGCCCGAGATTTTTCTGCGCGCTCGCGTACGCCAGCCCGAACCGCGAAAAATCCACCGGCCGCGAATAAATGTCGGAACAAACATCGCAAACCAGTTCAACGCCCGGCGCGGGAACGTTCGGCACGCGATGAAACTGCGTCCCGAAAATCGTGTTGTTGCTCGTGTAATGAACGTACGCCGGACGCTCCGAGTGCCGAACCTCCGACTCTTCCGGAATCCGGTCGTAGTTCGACTCGCGAGAACTCGCGCACACGTGGATCTTCCCGAACGGCCGCGCGTGCTCGATCGACTGATGCGCCCAGTATCCCGTGTCGTAGTAATCCGCCGTCCCCATTCCATCCGCCGGCAGGAAGTTCATCGGGATCATGAAATTCTGGGCCGTCGATCCGCCGGTCATGAACAGCACGCGGTAGTTTTTCTGCACCGCGCCGATCTCGCGAAAGTCGCGCTCCGCCTCTTCCAGAATCCGGTCGAAGGTCGGCCCGCGGTGGCTGTGTTCCAGAATGCCGACGCCCGTGTTCCGACAGTCCCAGACTTCTTCCCGGATTTGACTCAGCACTTCCTCCGGCATGCAACCCGGCCCGGCGGAAAAATTGAATTTCCGGCCGCCGGCGGTTCGCGCTGCGCCGGCGGATTTGGAAGCGGCGGGTCGGGTCGGGGTTTGCGTCATGTCGGATTCTTGGCCCGTCGGAAGCCCGTGAGTTTTTTTTGGGGGGGGGGGGGGGGGGGGGGGGGGGTCCCCGGGGAACCC
>JAHBXK010000066.1 GCA_019636535.1 Phycisphaeraceae bacterium
GCCATCATCGGGTGGGCCAGGCTCAGCGCGCAGGCCTGGGAGGGCAGCGGCTACAACCTCAACGCCTCGGAACTCGCGCGCGGCCTGGCGATGCGCGGCCACCGCGTCCGCTACCTCCAGAGCGGCATGGCGTTCTCATGGGGGATCACCGGTCCGGGCCGACCCCGCATCCGCCTGCGCGAGCGCTGGGGCCCGGGCACAACGCGGGACGCACAAGCGCCTTCGCACGCTGCGCAAGGCGGCATCCCCTGCTTCGAGGTTGTCAACAGCCCCAACCTCTCACCCGCCGCCTGGAACTTCGGCAACCTCACCTCCGAGATCGCCGACGCCGACACCACGCGCCTCGTGGTCGATTGGGCCAAGGGCGAGATCGACGGTCTGCCGAGCGATGAGCGTCGGCCCGCCGACGTCGTCCACATCCATTCGCAGGAGGGCCTGGCGCTCGACCTGATCCCCACCCTCCGCCGCGCGGGCTTCCCCGTCGTCGTCACGCTCCACAACTACTGGTACCTCTGCCCCCAGGTGGACCTGCTTTACGGTGAGCGCTCCGTCTGCACCGACTACGACGGCGGCCGACGGTGCGAGTCGTGCCTGAAGCGCTCCGACGTTGCGAACCTGCGCAGGGCCAAGGCCGCGGGCGACACGCTCGAGGGCCTGCTCGGCCTCTACGCGGCCGACGTGGTGCGCAAGGCCGCCTACGGCACGGCCGCACGCATCAAGGAACTTCTCGGCAAGGACCCCGAAGGCCGGGCCAAGCGTGCGGAGGCCAAGTCCCGTCTCACCCGGCCGCCGCACCCCGACGCCCACCCCGACCCGGCACTGCTCGACGGCTGGGAGGCGACCCCGCGCGCGGTCGATGCCTCCGCGCACGCCTCCCTCGAAGAGTGGGAGCGGCCCAGGGACTACGAGCGCGCGCCCCGGGACGCCAACGAGCGCGTGCTCGCGGGCGGTTTGTACGACCACCCGTCCGCGCCCGGCCCTTCCGCATCCGGCACACCGAACGGCACAACGCACGCAGCGCAGGTCCAATCCTCCACGGTTCACCTCCGCGTCCTCAACGACTTCGGCAAGCGCCGGCTCGCGGGCGTGGAAGCCCTCAAGTCCGCCTCGCTCGTCACCTCGCCGAGCGACTACCTCCGCCGCGTCCATGTGGCGATGGGTGTGCCCGAGGAGCGCACGCGGCACATCCTGCTCGGCCAGCCGCACTTCGATCAGATCCACCGCGCGGCAGCGCGATCGCCTTACTACCGCGTACGACCGTGGTCACCGGAGATGGCCGACCGCACGCCGCTGCGCTTCGGCTTCCTCGGCACGACGCGTCCCAACAAGGGGCTCGAAGTCCTCACGCGCGCGATCCCGCTCATCCCCACCGACGTCCGCCAGCGCATCCGCATCACCATCCACGCCGCGGGGATCGACTCGGGCTTCCGCAAGCGCTTGAGCATCTACCCGGAGGTCAGCGTCTTCGGCGGGTACGACACCACGCAACTGGTCTCGATGCTTGCGCCGGGCGGCACCGGCGGCGGCGCGGGCGGGTACGACGTCGCGATCCTGCCGCACATCTGGCTGGAGAACTCGCCTCTGGTGCTGCTCGAAAACCTCCACGCCGGGAAGTTCGTCATCTGCTCCCGGCTGGGCGGGCCGGTGGACTGGATCGTCGAGCCGGATGCATCGCGGACGGAGAGCCCTCTGGGCAACGGCCTGCTGTTCCCGGGTGGACGCCCGGACGAACTGGCCGCGTGCATCACGCGGATGGTGAAGGGGGAGGTGCTCGTTCCGTCGCCCCGCGAGGTGCACGCGTCGAGTGTTCTTCGCTCGTATCCGGACCATGTGAATGAGTGGCAGGGCATCTACGAGGAAGTTCTGAAGGGAGTGCCGAAGCGCTCCGTCACGCCCATTCACGCCGCCGGGTGAGCGACCGCGGCCCGACCGGGGCGATGGTCGTGAAGCCCGCCCCCGACCTCGTTACCATCTGCCCTTCGTGCGCTGCAAGTCCTGCGATTATCCCCTCTGGAACATGGCCGCTCGCATCTGCCCCGAGTGCGGGACGCCGTTCGCGCCCAGCGGGTACGAGTTCGTGGCCAACAGCGTGCGGTTCCTCTGCCCGCACTGCAATCAGGCGTACTACGGCACAAGCCCCCTCGGGCACCTTGTCCCCGACCGCTTCGACTGCGTGCGGTGCTCGCGGAACATCTCGATGGACGAGATGAAGCTGCTCCCCACCGAGGGTGTCCGTGAGGAGCAGACCACTTCGATCGCGAACCCGTGGACAGAGCCGCGCAGCCCCGGCATCCGGCCGTTTGCCGTCGCGTGGGTGCGGACGATCGGGCTGGGGCTCACGCGTCCGGCGGACCTGATCCGCGGCACACCCCCCGCTTCCTCCGCCGGGCGAGCGGTGCTTTTCAGCGCGCTGACCAACCTGACGTATGTGCTCATCAGCGCCTCGCCGATCGTGCTGATGGTCGGGTTCGTCGCGCCGGGCGGGCTGGGAGCGGGCGTCGCGACACCACGGGCAGCGCTCGCGATGCTCACCAGCATCGGCATGTGGCTCGGGGGCGCGGTCCTCTTCAGCCTGGTACCCGTGCTCGTCTGGTCGCTGTGCATCCACGGGATGCTGATGCTCACCGGCCCGGTGGAGTTCCCGCTGCGACGGACGCTCCAGTCGGTCTGCTACAGCTCGGGAGCGAACGTGCTGATGGCTATCCCCTGCTTCGGGCTGTACCTCGTCGGATGGGCGGGGTGGGCGTGGTGGATCGCGGTCGCGGCGATCATGGTGTGCGTGGGGATGAGGGTTGCCGGCTGGAGAGCGGCTCTGGCGGTGATCGCGCCGCCCATCGCGCTGCTGCTGCTCGGAATCGGGGCGGTGGTGGTTGCTTCCTACTTGTGAGCGCGAAAGAAAACGCCCCGCGTTTGCGGGGCGTGGGTGAATCGGAAGTTCTACGCGAGCTCTTGGTCTTCCGGTGAAGGGATCAGTTGTTCACTCGGGCCTGACCGGTCTCCCCGGCGACCGTCTTGGTCTGAAGGATGACGAGGGCCGTCTGCAACTGCAGGTCGATGCTGTCGGTGATGAGTTTCTCAGGCTCGGGACGCTTCTCGGTCCCCTCCACCACCTGGCTCTTCTCGTCGATCGCCACCACATCGGCGTCCTGCCGAAGCCGCAGCGCCTCCGACACCTGCTCGGGGAGCATCTGCACGGTGAGGTGCGGATCGACGCCCCACTGGGACTCGCCGGGGCGGCGGTGGATCGTGTTGCCATCCGGCAGGTAGTAATACTGGGTGGTGAGCTTCATCATCGTGTTCGGCGAGAGCGGCCAGACGTTCTGGACGGAGCCCTTCCCGAACGAACGCTCGCCGATGAGGATCGCATCAATGACGCCCTTGTCCGCGTAGTGACGGATCGCCCCCGAGACGATCTCGCTGGCCGAGGCCGAGCCCTCGTTGATGAGCACCGCCACCGGGATGCCCTTGAGCAGCAGGCCGTCGCGCTTCGCGCTGCGGACCTCGCCGGGCACGGTG
>JAHBXK010000067.1 GCA_019636535.1 Phycisphaeraceae bacterium
CAACGACATCGCCCGCCTGATGGACGTGCTGCAGATGGAACTCGACAAGCACGCCGAGGGAGCCAAGGCCGACCCACGCAACTGGGGCTTCGCGGGAAGCCTCGGGAAGGTCCGCAGCGACCTGATCGATCTGGTCGGGTTCCTCAGCAACATGGACCCCGAGCACGTCGAGGCCTTTCTGAACGATGCCGAGTGACCAGAACCACCAACCACAAGGAGCAACGCCATGACCATCAAGACGATCGTGATCGAGGGCATCGACCAAGACATCAGCATTCGCCGCACCGAGCGCGGCGCGGAGGTGACCATCGAGCAGCACACCCGGCGAGCGGGCAGGCAGGACATATGCATCGCGCACATCGCCCGCAACGAGAACCGGGAGAGCCGCTACGCGAAGGCGACCGAGGTCGCCAAGGTGGTCTACGGCACCGACCGCCGAGGCCAAGCCGCCGCCACCAACTCGATGGTCCATGACGTGCTCAACGAGATGGAGCGCGTCGCGGGATGCTGACCCGCCCCACGCGGCGTCGCGGGGAACCGCGACGGCCACGCTTCCCCGCCGCAATGTGCGACGGGAGTTCCAACCCCCGGTTCGGAGATGACCATGAGCACGAAGACGAAGAAGCCCGCCAAGCCCCGCACGCCCCGCACCCCGAAGATGTCCAAGAGCGCTGCCCGCGCGGAGGGAGCCGCCAAGACAGACCGCCTCCGCAAAGCGGCGCTCGCCGAGATCAACGACCGGTTGGCGGGCGGGAAGCAGGACCACGAGGTCCCCAGCGAGAAGGAGGTGGCCAACAACGCGAACGTCGGCGCGGCCGCAAAGGGGAGAAAGGCGAAGGGGGAGAAGGCCCCCAAGACGCCGAAGGCCCCTAAGCCCAAGCGCGTCAGCGCCCTCGACGCGGCTGCGCAGGTGCTCGCCGCGAGCGAGGTGCCGATGCGGGCCAAGGAGATGATCGCCGCGATGGAGGCGAAGGGCCTGTGGACGAGCCCCGGCGGCAAGACGCCGGAGGCCACGCTCTACGCCGCGATCATCCGGGAGATCGCCGCCAAGGGCACCGCCGCCCGCTTCAAGAAGCACGAGCGCGGCGTCTTTGTCGCGGGGAAGGGAGCCTGAGTCATGAACGCCGACCCCGCCCCGCAGCCCGCGCCGACCCAAGCCCAACTCGATGCCGTGCTGCAGGCCGCCCTGTACCTCCTCGGTGCGAGGCAGGACCAGATGCTCACCATTGAGGAGTGGACGGACTTGGCGCGGGCAGTCGCCGCCTGCCAAGAGCGCAAGACGGCCGACTACCTGACCGATCACGACCTCGAAGACATCGCCGAGCGCTACGCCTTTGAATGGGACGAAGCGACTGACGGGGCTCTGCCCACGCTCGACGACGAGTGAAGCGCCCATCACGCCTTGCTCCCAGCCGCGACGCTCGTCGCGGCTTTCTCTTCGGCCACACCCTTTGCCGGGAGTCGCTCCGCCTTGCGGCCCGTGAACTTCTCCCAGCGCTGCACGATGACATCGCAGTAGAGCGCATCGAGCTCCATCAGGAACGCGTGCCGCCCGGTCATCTCCGCGCCGATGAGCGTGGAGCCGCTGCCGCCGAAGAGATCGAGCACGTTCTCGCCGGGGCGCGATGAGAACTCGATCGCTCGCCGCGCGAGTTCCACGGGCTTCTCCGTGAGGTGGACCATGCTCTGCGGGTTGACCTTCTTGATCGACCAGGTGTCGGGCACGTTGGCCGGGCCGAAGAAGCGATGCGCCGCGCCTTCCTTCCAGCCGTAGAAGCACCACTCATGGTTGCCCATGAAGTCCTTCCGCGTGAGGACCGGGTGCTCCTTGATCCAGATGATCGCCTGCGCGAAGTAGAGCTCGCACCGCTTGAGCACCGGCGGGTAGTTGCCGCAGTTGGCATACCCGCCCCAGATGTAGAACGTGCCGCCCGGGATCAGCACGCGGGTGATGTTCCCAAACCATGCCGCGAGCAGTCGGTCGAACTCGTCGTCGGAAACGAAGTCGTTCGCCAGCGGCCGGTCCTTGGCCCGCATTTTCTTCTGCGTCGGCTTCGACTTCTCAGGATGCCGCGCCAGGTCGAGGCCCTGGTGATGCGTGGTTCCCTGGAACGAGCTGAGGCCGGCGGCGATCGCATTGTTCGAACGCGGCTCGACTTTGACGTTATACGGCGGGTCCGTGTTGACCAGATGAATCGTCGCGCCTTCGAGCAGCCGATCCAGGTCTTCGGGCTTACTGGAATCGCCGCACAGCAAGCGGTGGTTTCCCAGGATCCACAGATCGCCTAGCTGCGTCGTGGCCTCATCCGGCGGAGCGGGCACCTCGTCCTCGACGATTTCAGCCCCGTCGTCTTGCAGGCCAGCGTCGTCTGCCAGTTCGTTCAGCATCTGCTGAAGGGCTTCGCTATCGACATCGATCTGCGTCAGCAGCTCTCGCAGCTTCTCCGGATCGGTCTCGGCCATCGCCGCTAGCGGATCAACCGTGGCCAGCAGCTTCGCCGCTTCCTTGTCGTCCACGTCCAACACCAGGACGGGCCATTCGCTATCGGGAGCCACGTCGGCACGCAGGTGGCCATCGATCAGCTGCAGCCCAGCCGGCGTCTCTCGAACGAGCAAGGCGTCAGCGATTCCGACCTCGGCCAGGATGCCACGCATTGCGTCTTGCTGCGCCTTGGGATGCGTTCGCCAATTCGCAGGGTTCGGCAAGATGTCGCTGGCTTTGACCCGGCGTAGCTCTTTAATTCGGTCGCGAAGTTTCATGTGCGCTTTCCGGACGGACTATGTCTTGCGGGGCCGTGGCGGGGGTGGGAAACCATGCGGCTTGCCCGAAAAAGTACCTACGATCCCCCGGACCTAGGCCTCGATGGCCTGTGCTGTGCGAACTTTGAACTCATTTTCCTTAGCGGTCTGGCCAAACCCGGTCGACCACCAGCGGTAGAACCAGAAGCCAGCCTCGTTCGCGTCGATGTGGGCGAAGTACTGACCGACCGCTTCCTTCACGATCGTGCTCTCGACGCCGTGCGTATACGTGGTCACGACACCAGCGGGCGTGCGGATCGATAGCTTCACAACATCGGGATCGATGGGAGCTTCCGTGTCGCCGTCGACGAATGCGGCCGACA
>JAHBXK010000068.1 GCA_019636535.1 Phycisphaeraceae bacterium
CTTCCGGCTCCATCCCGGCAAGACTGACTGCCTCGTGCTGGACTTCGGCGGCAACGTGCTCCGGCACGGCCCGGTCGACGCGATCCGCATCGCCACCGATGATCGCGGCGACGGCGAAGCGCCAGCCAAGGAGTGTCCGAGCTGCCAGGCCCTCATCGCGGCGGGCTACCAGACCTGCCCGCAGTGCGGCCACCAATTCCCCGAGCCCAACAGGCAACAGCACGAGGCGAAGGCCAGCACCGAGGGCATCCTCAGCGGCCAGACCACGCGCGAGGAGCACCGTGTCAGCGAGACGACGTACCACGTGCACTACAAACGCAGCGACCCATCCGCGCCGCTGACCATGCGGGTTGAGTACCGCGTCGGCTTCAACCGCTTCTTCCGCGAGTGGGTCTGCTTCGACCACACCGGATACGCCCGCACGAAAGCCCAGGCCTGGTGGCAGGCTCGCTCGGTCGAGCCGGTGCCCGGCGGTACGGAGGAGGCGGTCGACATGGCCAAGGCCGGGGCGCTCGCCCCGACGCTCTCGATCACCGTCGAGAAGAAGGCCGGCGACCAGTTCGAGCGCGTCACGCAGCACGTGCTCGGCGATAAGCCCCCGCGCCTTGACAGCGACGAAGGCCTTCCGGACCGGCCGCCGGAGCCCGCGGGCATGACGTACGGCATCCCCGAAGACGAAATCCCCTTCTGAACAAGGAGTTCCGCATGATCACGATCACGATCGAAGAGACCGACAAGGACGGGCAGTTGCTCGGACGCCACGTGGTTTCCGCGCCCATCGACAAGAACGACACCAAGGGCATCGGCTCGCTGCTGGCGCGGAGCGTCGGCGGCCTGATGTACCACACCGAAGCCCGCGCGGAGATCCCGCTGCTGATCGCGGCCGCTGGCACGCACCGGGCGAGTTCATGCACGCGGGCGATCGGCCACGCGGCGGGCCTGGCCACTGGGACGTACGGCTTCGACCTGGCGATCAAGCCTGTGATCGAGATCGACCGCCTGCTGGACTACCGCGCCAGCAAACGCGACCGCGAGGCCGCGGCGCAGACGCTCAAGATCATGGGCGCCACCATCCGCCGCCGCGAGGACAACGAATAAGCGATGAGCGATGGCCCCTCCATCCTGCTTGAGTCGGCGCGCACGTACCTCGCCCGCGGGTACGCGGTGATCCCCGTGCCCGCGCGGAAGAAGATCCCCGTGCTCAAGGGGTGGACGAACCTGCGGCTCTCCGAGACCGACCTGCCGGCGCACTTCAACGGCACCGGCAACATCGGCGTGCTGCTGGGAGAACCGAGCGGGTGGCTGGTGGATGTCGACCTCGACTGCGAGGAGGCGGTGGCGCTTGCGTCCAAGTTCCTGCCGCCGACGGGCGCGATGTCCGGGCGGCCGGGCAAACCCGCGTCGCACTGGTGGTACATCTGCGAGGGGATCAAGACCCGCAAGCACCAGGACCCGGTGTCGAAGAAGATGATCGTCGAGCTGCGGAGCACCGGGGCGCAGACGGTCGTCGGCCCGAGCATCCACCCCAGCGGGGAGCCGTACGACCCGCTCGACGGCGAGCCCGCTGTGGTCGACGCCGGGGAACTGGCTGCCGCAGTCGCGGCGCTGGCCGAGGCCGTGACCGACGCGCGTCACGGGTTGAAGGAAACGATCGCTTCCCAGTCCCGATCACTCGGAAGCGATCGCTTACCAGCGGGCGACGCTGTGCTCCGCCGCGCCGCGGCGTACCTGGACCGCATCCCACCAGCGATCTCTGGCTCGGGCGGGCACAGCCAGACCTACACCGCCGCGACGGCGATGGTGCACGGATTCGGCCTCGATCCCGAGGCGGCATTCTCGCTTCTGTGGGATCGGTACAACCCGCGGTGCGATCCGCCGTGGAGTGAGAAGGAACTGCGGCACAAGGTGACCGACGCCGCCAACAAACCGCACGACCGTCCGCTCGGCTGGCTCCGCGATGCTCAGAAGGCCGAGGAGCTGGGCGGCGTGGACCTATCGGGATTCATGGCTGCGCTGGCGAAGGCGAGCGACGAAACGGCAGCCCCGGACGAGGACACGCCAAGCGATCCCGGCCCGCTCCCCGAGCGCTACCTCGCCGTGCCGGGGTTCATCTCCGAGGTCATGGCGTTCAACAAGGAGACGGCGCACCGCTGGCAGCCGATGCTTGCGCTCGCCGGCGCGATGTGCCTGCAGGCCGTGCTCGCGGGGCGGAAGGTCCGCGACGAGCGAGGCAACCGCACCAACCTGTACGTCGTGTGCCTCGCGGGGTCCGGCTCGGGCAAAGACAATGCCCGGCTCATCAACAAGGCGGTGCTGTTCAAAGCCGGTCTCAACGGGCTCGAGGGCAACGAGGACCTCGCCAGCGACGCCGGGCTGGTCACGGCAGTCGAAGCCGAGCCCGCGATACTCTTCCAGATCGATGAGTTCGGCCGCTGGCTCCGCACCATTGGCGACCCGAAAAAGGCCCCGCACCTGTTCAACGTCATCTCCACGCTCATGAAGATGTACTCGT
>JAHBXK010000069.1 GCA_019636535.1 Phycisphaeraceae bacterium
CTCGTATGTGTTGAACGACCCGATGAACCTTGTTGATCCGTCCGGATTCACGCCGAGCAGAGGGGATAGCTGCAGTATTTGTGTCTTCGATGATCCAGACCGCGTCGTCGGCACCCGTTCGGCCGCTCCGAGCCACATCGACACGGAGGTCCCTCAACGTCCTATCGACGTCGACACCGCAGTACATTTTACCGCCACTCAGGTCGGGAACCTGATGGACAGGCATTCGCCCCACCTCAACCCCGACCTCCCCTTCGTGGTGAACCGAGCGTCGTCGAATCCGACGGGCGTGGTGCTCGAGTTCGCGGCGGCTCACGCTGTTCGAGGCGCCGTCGAAGACCTGGGTACGTTCGCCGATCGCGACGCGAGCGCAGGAGACCGTGCGATCGCGGGCGTGAGCACGTTGCTGGCAGTCGTGCCGCCAGGGCGTGCCGTGGGGATGGCGCGGGGCGCTGCCGGGATGGTGAATCGGCTGACGCCGCGGGCACGGGCGATTGGGGCGTTGGTGAACTCAAGGTTCGCCGCAAGCGGACTGCCGGCTCTCGCTCGGCGGGTAAGGGCGCTTCGAGACTTTGGGCTGGATCAAGGAGCTCGACGCGCGTTTCTTAACGGAGAAACGGTCGCATTTCAGCAGGCTTCAGGCATCATTGGTTTTGCGCGCATGGAGGGAAGTCGTTTGGTAGCGGGCATCTTCAGTATCAATGCACCCGGCCAGGGAGTGCGGCTCATGTCGAAGTTCCGTAGTCAGGCCGCGGCGCTCGGGAGGAGTCTCGGAGCTACGGAACTGCAGCTGGCGGGTGCCGAGTTCACCAACTCTGCTCTCAGAGCAACGCTTTCGCGTGCGGGCTTCACTGCAGGAACAATGGAGGCGCCCGCGGCACTGGGCGGAGGCGCCATGAACATTTTGAGCAAGGTGATAGGACTATGACTGAGTTCGAGGAGTACGAATCCCTTCGACGCAGTGGTTCGTCGGCGGTGGAGGTCTACTGTGCTGCGCGTAGCGCAGGGATGAACGATATCGACGCGATTCGCATGCTGCGGACGGTGTTCGGACTTTCTCTCGGGGAGGCCAAGGAGGCAATGCTCGTCGGAAGTGGCGTGGCGGACAGCCTTGAGGATCACGAGGATGCACTAGCAGACGGACTGCGAAAGGGCCGGCGTGATACGCACTAGAACCAGGCCAGCGTTCCGCGAACCGCGCGGCGAGCCGAACCGAGGGCGCGCGGGCCAAGAATGGCACCGCGAAGCTGAAGACCGTTCTCATAGGGAGGTAGCCGATGTCGCGAGAACACGGATTCGATCTCAAGATCAGCGAGGACGACGAGGACGTTGCCTATCTGAGGCTACCTGGGCATCCTGGGTCCGCACCGGGCGTTGTGAAACGAAGCGTGAGCCTGCGTGATCTTGTCGACGACTACGAAGGACCAGACATCAACCTCGATTTCGGCGAAGGGAATATTCTCATCGGGATAGAGATAGTTGGCTGAAGCGACCGCGCCTGTTTTCCCTCCGGAGGGCGGGCGCCTGATCCGCACGCGGTCCGAATTGGAGGTGAGTGAGGGGGCGCGGGCCGCGGCGGGTTCGAGGGGTCCGAAGGGGCAACTGGCGGCGCGGACACACCCTTCCCGGGGGTCCTGACGGACGACCGCGCGGCCCGGGCCTTGGCCGAGCCGCGCAGCGCCGCGAGGGCGCGATAGCGTCAATCCGGTGGGTCGCCGTGGCCTCGCTTTCGGGGGCGGCTTCGGCGCTCGCCAGAATTGGTCCACCCCTGCTCGCCAGAAGTGGACCACGCGCTGATCGCGCTTCCGCCGGTTCACAGGGCACGCGGCGGCCGACGAGCGACGGAACGACGACGCCGGCCTCGGCACGCGGCGATCCGCACGCGGTACGAATTGGAGGTAACGCGGACGAGGTAAGAAGTGGCGTCTTCCGTGGACAAGGGCCCGGGGGCACGGAGCGGGCGGTGCAGTTCTTCCGACGTGGCCGAGATGTGGTCGTCACGAGTCCGATGGGAGAGTTCGTCACGTTCCTGCCGGGTGGCGCAAGCAATGCGAGATTCTTGCAGGGGACGGTGCTGTGATGACCCGAGGGATTGTAGAGCTGGAGCGCCGCGTCGGGACCAGAGTTTCGGCGTTCCAGGTAGAGGTGATGTTCTACAGTGTCGAGTGCACGGGGGACCTTGGCGACGTGCGACTGGATTTCGCCGACGGTATGAGCGTGTTCGTCGCGTGTGCGGGCGATGGAACGTTGGTCGCCGGACTCATCAAGTCGAAAGGTGGAGACGCGCCTGGCTTCCAGACGAAGCTGCGAGCACTTGAGGGAGTGACCGGCCCTTTGCAGAGAGCGTCTCTTTCGGGTGGCCGCCTCGAGCTCGACATCGGTGGGCACGCGGTTATC
>JAHBXK010000007.1 GCA_019636535.1 Phycisphaeraceae bacterium
GGTGGCCGTGCCGTTGGTCCAGATGTCCATGATCAACTTGTCGTAGTTCGTGCGCTGACCGACGCGGGTCTCTTCGACCTTGAAGCGGACGCGCTGGACGGGGCTGTAGATCGCGTCGAGCGGGATCAGGCCGATCTCCTGCTCCTCCTGACGGTTGTACTGCTCGCTGGCCGGGATGTAGCCGCGGCCCTTGGCGACGCGCAACTCCATCTCGAAGTCGACCTTGTCCGTCAGCGTGGCGATGACGAGATCCTTGTTGATGATCGTGATGGCCGGATCCGCCTCGATCAGGTCGGCGGTCACGTCGCCTGGCCCGGCGGCGGCCAGTTGCATCGTCTTGGGTTCATCCGACTCCATCCGGACGATCAACGACTTGACGTTGAGGATGATGTCGGTGACGTCTTCCATGACGCCGGGGAGCGACGTGAACTCGTGTGGAGCCCCCTTGAGTTTGATCGCCGTGACGGCGGCGCCTTCGAGCGAACTGAGCAGCACTCGCCGGAGCGAGTTGCCGACCGTCGTGCCGAAGCCGCGCTCGAACGGCTCAACGATGAATCGGCCGAAGGTGTCCGAGCGGAACTTGGGGTCGGAGGTGACACGGGAGGGGAGTTCGAGACCTCGCCAGCGGACGCGCATGCGATGACCTTTCGAATGTCGGCGGACTTGGGAACAAGTCGCACCCGGATTTCGCTTATCGGGCTGCCGCGGCTGCCGACTCTTGCCGCGGGCCCTGCTGTGCGATGGGTGCCTGTGATCGATCCGGCGTGAACCGAGCGGCGGTGGTGCCTGCGTTGAGACCAGGCACGCGCCGATCGGGGCGTTTCTGCGTCAGACGCGGCGGCGCTTGGGCGGGCGGCAGCCGTTGTGGGGGATGGGCGTGTGGTCTTCAACGGCACTGACGCGCAGGCCGGTCGAGACCAAGCCGGTTACGGCTGACTCGCGCCCCGCGCCCGTGCCGCGGATGTAGACCTCGATCTCCGACATGCCGATCTTTCGGGCCTTCTGCCCGGCGGACTCGCCGGCACGTGTCGCAGCGAAGGGCGTTGCCTTGCGGGCGCCCTTGAAGCCCATCGTCCCGGCCGAATCCCAGCAGACGGTCTCGCCGTTGGGGTCTGTGATCGTGACGATGGTGTTGTTCTGCGACGCCTTGACGTGCGCGATGCCGCGCGTCACGTTCTTGCGGACTTTCTTGGACTTCTTGGCCATCTTTCGAGAACTCCTCGGATCATCCGACCGCTTGGGTCGTACCCGATTGGCCGGGCACGAAGCACCGGCCGATCAAACTGTGAACCGGCAATCCCGGTTGGGACGCCGGACAACGGCTGGCGATTACTTCGCCTTGACACCCTTCTTGCCGGCGACGGTCTTCTTCTTGCCCTTGCGCGTGCGGGCGTTGCATCGCGTGCGCTGGCCGCGTGTCGGCAACCCACGGCGGTGACGATCTCCGCGATAGGACCGAATGTCCTTGAGGCGCTGAATGTTCTGCTGCACCTGCCGACGCAGCGCACCCTCAACGAGGAAGCCGGCGTCGATGATGGCGTTGATCTGGGCGAGTTTCTGCTCGTCCACTTCGTTCGCGCGAAGATTCTCGTCGACATCCGCTTGCTGCAGGATCTGGCGCGCGAACAGCGGGCCGACCCCGTGGATGTACTGGAGGGCGAAGTAGATCTTTTTGCGGTCTGGAATGTCTACACCGGCAACACGTGGCACGGACGACTCCTGATAGGTTCGAAGGCTTGAGGGTTCAGAATCCGGAACGGAATCAGCCCTGGACCTGCTTGTGCTTGGGCTCGGACTTGCAAATCACGCGCACCTTGCCTTTGCGGCGAACCACCTGGCAGTGAGCGCAGACTTTCTTGACGCTTGCTTTGACTTTCATGGCGATTCTCGGGCAAGCCGCTGACCCTCCAAGACCCCTTGTTGAGGTTCTCGCCAGAGCCAACGGAATGGTGCGAACGGGACTTCGAGACAAACAGCCCGGGCGGCAGCGAGCCCGCGAGGGCGTAGAGGCAATGTTAGGCAGCCCTTTGCCAAACGTCGCGGTTTATGCCGCGATCACCCTCCAGCCCCACCGCGTGCATCGCGGACTTACATACCGAACTTAATCCAAAAATCGCGCCCGGTCACTGACGGTAGGTGATCCGTGCTTTAGTCAGGTCGTAGGGGCTGAGTTCGACGGTGACCTTATCGCCGGGGAGGATGCGGATGTAGTTCATTCGCATCTTTCCGGAGACGTAGGCGAGAACCTTGTGGTTGTTTGGGAGTCGGACCATGAACATGGCGTTGGGAAGGGACTCCTCAACGACCGCATCCAGAGTGAGTTTGTCGTCTTGCTTGGGCATACATCTCCGAGTGACCGGCGGACGTGCCGGGACGGGGCGATTCTAGATCGGGAGCGGAACGAGCGGCTCAGGACGCCCGGGCGGAGCGAATCCGGCCAGCGCTCGAGCCGTCGTCCTTGGCAAGGAAGCCCGCGTAGTTGCGCATCAGGAGGTTGGCCTCGAGGCGCTGGATGAAGTCGAGGAGCACGGAGACCACGATCAGCAACCCCGTGCCGCCGAG
Organism: Phycisphaeraceae bacterium; assembly: GCA_019636535.1. Taxonomy (GTDB): domain Bacteria; phylum Planctomycetota; class Phycisphaerae; order Phycisphaerales; family UBA1924; genus JAHBK01. The sequence goes on from JAHBXK010000007.1 coordinate 2,563, forward strand.
GAACTGCGTGACGTTCATCGGCAGACCGAGCGCGCCGTGGATGACCGTGGGCGCGAGCGCGATGACCGACAGGAACGCCGCGCCGACGAACGTGATGCGCTCCATCACGGCTTCGAGGTACTCGGCTGTTCGAGGTCCGGGACGCAGGCCAGGGATGAACGAGCCGTGGTCGCGGAGGTTCTTGCTCATCTCCTCGGGGTTGAACTGGACGGTGATCCAGAAGTAACTGAAGAAGTAGATCAGCACCAGTTCGAACATGACATGGAGGAAGTTGCCGAAGGACATCTGCAACGACAACCACTCGAAGAACGTGCTCGCCGAATTGGACCCACCGCCGCCCTTGACTGCGTTGGCGATCGCGGTGAGAACGATCGCCGGGAAGATCATGAGGCTGGAGGCGAAGATGACGGGCATCACGCCGCCGTGATTGACGCGAAGGGGGAGATACGACTTCTGGCCGCCGAAGACCTTGCGGCCGCGTGTGTGCTTGGCCTGCTGGATCGGGATACGTCGTTGGGCGATGGTCATGATGACCGCACCACCGACAACCACAACGAACCCGGCGAGGATGAACATCAGGCCCGAAACACCGATGCGGGCGTCGGGCTCGGTGCCGAAATTGTCGATCAGGTAGACGACGGCCGACGGCATGTTGGCGAGAATGCCCGCGGCGATGATCATCGACACGCCGTTGCCGATGCCGTACTTGTCGATCTGTTCGCCGAGCCACATGAGGAACATGGTGCCGGCGGTGAGTGCCGACACGGCCATGACCCACCACAGCGGCGTGCTCATCCACTGCGGGTACACGAGGCCAAGGCTGCCGATGTACTGCAGCCAGAAAACCGATTGAACGAGGCACAAACCCAGCGTCGCTAGTCGCGTCCACTCCTGGATCTTGCGCTGGCCGCTCGGACCTTCGTTGCGCATCGCCTTGATGCTCGGCACGACGCTCGCCAGCAACTGGAAAATAATCGATGCCGAGATGTAGGGCATGATGCCCAGACCGAAAATCGTCGATTGCCCAAGAGCACCGCCCGAGAACATCGTGACGACCTGGGTTGCCTTGCCGAGCACGGATCCTGACTCGACCTGATTTCGGAAGAACTCGACCAGAGCCTCCTGGTTGACGCCGGGCAGCGGGATGAAGTGGCCCATCCGATAGACGGCGAGCATCCCCAAGGTGAAGAGCACCTTGTTTCGCAGTTCGGCGATCCGGAAGACGTTGATCAGAGCCTGGAGCATTTCGTCGGCGTCCGTGCGGGGAAGGGGGTCACTCGGCCGCGTTCGGGTCGGTCATGTCGCGGGCTGGGCCTGTGCGACGGGCCGCCGATCACTTGCCCTTCTTCTTGGCGTCCTCGGCCCCTTCGCCCTCGTCACCGGACGCGACGGGCTTGCGGGCCTTGGACTTGCGATTGAGTTTCTTGGTGAGTTTCTTGGGCGTTCGGTCGTCGCTGTTGCGATCGACTCCCCGGACAAAGTCGCGGCGCGTGCCCGACTCGACGACCGATCCACCCGAGTCGGTGATGAGTTTGCGGGCCTTGTCAGAGACACGGGCCGCGTTCACGTTCAACTTCACGCTGAGTTTCTGATCCCCCAAGTCGCCGAGGATCTTCAGGTCGCGCGAGAGATCGCGGATCAGGCCCGCCTTGATCAGCGAATCGGCGTTCACGTCGCCGCCCTTTGCGAAGTCAGGGTGCTGCGCGATCGCACGCAGGTTCACGATCCAGAAGCGACTGGCAAACTTGAAGTTGGAGAAGCCGAACTTGCGCAGGCGGCGGAAGTACGGCATTTGCCCGCCCTCGAACGCCTGCTTGGCGGCATAGCCGGAGCGGGACGAAGCGCCCTTCTGTCCGCGGCCGGCACGCTTGCCGCCAGAACCGGTGCCCCGGCCAACGCGCTTGCGCGCCTTGTACTTGCCGGCATCCTTGGTGATTTCGTGGATCATCATGGTCGGGTATCTCCCGGATCGAAGCGTGCTGGACGGTTGAACAGAGCGTTGGAATCTAAAGAGCAATCAAGCCGATTGAGCGGACTGCGAAGCCGCGTCCGCAGATGGGGCCGCGGCGGGCGCGTCCTGCTGCTGTTGGTCACGACGACGCGGACGACCGCCACCGCCACGACCACGACGCTCGGAGCCGAGCGTGTTGACCGGGCCGCGGGCGCGCTGGCCGGCGGGACGCTCGGGCATGTGCGCCTTGCCGCGCTCGATCTTGTCCTCGATCTCGGTGCGGCCGAGGTCTTGACCCCTGAGACCGGCGACCGTCGTTGCCGGTCGGATCTGCTGGAGGGCCTCGAACGTGGCCTTGAGCGAGTTGCGAGCGTTGGTCGAGCCGTAGCACTTGGTGAGGCAGTCGCTGACGCCCGCCATCTCGAGGATGGAGCGAACGACCGTGCCCGCGACAACACCGGTTCCGGGCGCGGCGGGGATCAGTCGGACCTTGGACGCTGAGAAGCGACCCTCGACCTCGTGGTTGATGGTCGTACCGATGCGGTGGATGTTGATCAGGCTGCGCTTCGCGTACTTCTGCGCCTTCTCGATCGCGGTGGGCACTTCCTTGGACTTGGCGTAGCCGAAGCCCACCTGGCCGTTGCGATTGCCGACCACGACGAGGGCACCGAAACTGAACCGCCGACCGCCCTTGACGGTTGAGGCGGTGCGGTAGACGCCGATCGTGGTCGATTCGAGACTGGATGATTCGTCGATGAGTTCTGCCATTGGGCTTCTTCTGTGCTGGGCCGGACGTTGCCGGGCATGCGTGATCGCTGGGTCTTGAGTGCTTGTGTCAGAACTTCAGGCCGCCCTCGCGTGCGGCATCGGCCAGGGCCTTGACGCGCCCGTGGAAGCGGAATCCGCCCCGGTCGAACGCGACCTGCTTGATACCGGCCTTCACCGCCCGATCGGCGATGAGTTTGCCGACGGAGGCCGCGCTCTTGCAATTGCCCTTGTTGTCCGCGACACCATCCTCGACGCTCGACGCACAGACGAGGGTGCGTCCGGCGAGATCGTCGATGACCTGTGCGTGGATGTGCTTGAGCGACTTGTAGATTGCCAAACGGGGACGGTCGGGCGTGCCGGAGACGGCGCCACGAATCGACTTGTGCCGTCGCTGCCTGCGGAATGCCTTGTGTTTGCCTTTGTCCATGATTCGAGCCGCCTGATGAGAACGGGGCGTGTTGGTTTCGTGAACGCGTGAACTCTGACCTTGAATCAGCCGCCGAAGGCCTTGCCTTGCTTGCGACGGATGACCTCTTCCTTGTACTTGACGCCTTTGCCGTTGTAGGGCTCGGGCTTGCGATGGGCGCGCATCTGGGAAGCGAACTGCCCGACCATGCGCTTGTCCGGCCCTTTGATGGTGACGAACTGCTTCTCGACGGTGACGTCGAGTCCCTGCGGAATGTCCATAAAGATGGCGTTGGCAAAGCCGAGGGTCATCTTGAGTTTCTTACCCTGCACGGTTGCCGTCCAGCCGACGCCGACGACCTCCATCGTTTTCTCGTAGCCCTTGGTCACGCCCTCGATCATGTTGTTGATCAGGGCGCGCGTGGTGCCCCAATCGGCGCGGGCCTGACGATCCTCGGCTGTCCCCTCGGGGATCGCGACGGTGATCGACTTGTCCGCCTCGGCGAAGTTCACCTTGACGGTCGAAGGGAGTTTCATCGAGAGCGAGGTCTTCGGACCCGCGATCGTGATGCTGTTCGCCGAGATCGACGGCTTGACGCCGGCGGGCACGGAGATGGGTTTCTTTCCGATTCTTGACATGGTCTGTTGCTCCTCATCCGCCGAACGGACTTTCAAGCAGGTTGGCGGACGGCTTCGACTCGGGGTGGAGGGGATCTCTTGAACAAAGACTCGTGCATGACAGCGGAAACGCTGACGTGATCAACTGACGGTGCAGACCAGCTCGCCGCCGACGCGTTCGGCGCGGGCCTTGCGGTCGGACATGACGCCCTTGGAGGTGGAAACGACGCAGATGCCAAGGCCCTGGAGCGGGCGGGGCAAGTCGTCAACGCTTCGGTAGACGCGTCGGCCGGGCTTGGACTCGCGCTGAAGGTCGTGCAGAATCTGCTCGCCACGCGGGCCGTAACGGAGCGAGACCTTCAGTTTGCCGAAGCGGCCGTCCTCAACGACCTCGAAGCCGTTGATGTATCCCTCGTCGCGCAGAACCTCGGCGATGGCGCGGCACACCTTGGTGTTGGTGCACGCGACGGCCTTGGCGCGGTTCCGCGAGGCGTTGCGGATTCGGGTGAGCATGTCGGCGATTGGGTCGTTGACTGCCATCGGGCGTTCTCGTTCTTGCTGATTCGTGGTCGTTGGGTCTGAATGTGGGTCGGTGGGAACTGATGCTTACCAACTTGACTTGCGCATGCCGGGGATCTTGCCCTCAAGGGCGAGTTTGCGCAGCATGATGCGGCTGATGCGGAACTTGCGGTACACGCCGCGTGCGCGCCCGGTCAACTCGCAGCGGCGCACCGTGCGCGAGGAAAACTTGGGGGTCCGCTTGGCTCGTGCGGTCTGTGCCTTGGTGGCCATGCTCGGTCGTCTCCGTTCGGTCGAGGGCGCGGCGTCGCGCCCGGTGTGTGATCGATGTTCCGAGGCGTCGTCAGGCCGCCTTCTCGTCCTTCTTGAAGGGCATGCCGAGTTCGCCCAGGACGAAACGGCTCATCTCCGGGTTCGAGTCGGACATAATGAAGTTGATGTTCATGCCGTGGGTGAAGTTCACCTCGGCCATGTTAATCTCGGGGAACACGCCCTGCTCGGTCAGGCCCATCGAGTAGTTGCCCTGCCGGTCGAAGGCTCGGTCGTTCAGGCCGCGGAAGTCCTTGATACGCGGCGTGGCGAGGTTGATCAGGCGATCGAGAAAGTGCCACATGCGGTCGCGGCGGAGCGTGACCATGATCGCCGTTTCGTACCCCTCGCGGACCTTGAAGTTCGAGACGCTCTTCTTGGCCTTGATCACCACGGGCTTCTGGCCGGTGATCTTCGTGAGCGTTTCGATCGCGGTCTGACGGACGGTCGGCGGGAGTTTCGTCCCCTCGAGGTGCCGGCCGAGGTTCACGTTCAGCACGATCGCCCGGAGCCGGGGGCGCTGCATCGGGTTCTTGAGTCCGAATTTCTCACCGACCTTGCTCCCGATCTCCGCGTCGTAGCGGGTCTTCAGGCGTGGCGTGGTGCGCGGACCGGTATCCTCGGGTGAATCGGCCTGCTTGCTCTTCTTCGGCTTGGTTGTCGTGTCCTTGGCCATGGTTCAGACTCGCTCGTTGCTGGATCTTGCTGGTGCGGGCAAACGGTTGGTCGCCCGTGATCTCACTTGGACTTGGCGCTCTTCTTTGCCTCAGGACCCCGAACGACGCCGAGTTCCTGCCCGTTGCTGGCCGCGACGCGGACTTTGCTCCCGTCGGGCTTGGTCACAAACCGCACACGCGTGGGCTTACCTTCGACGACAGGGCTGACGTTGGAGATGTGGATCCCGGCTTCGCGGGTGACGATGCCGCCCTGAGGGCTCAGGCGGTTGGGCTTGATGTGCTTGGTGCGAAGGTTCAGACCTTTGATGATCACGCGCTCGTTCTTGGTGTCGACGCGCATGATGGTCCCGGTCTGACCGCGCAGCGACCCGCTGGTCACCATCACCAGATCACCCTTTCGAACGTGCCGTGCCATCTCGTGATCTTCCTTTGCTCGTTGGGTCGCTCGTTCGGACGAGCGTCGGGAATGCGGGGAGAAACAGTGAACAGAGGTGAAACGAACTCAAACGACTTCGGGCGCCAGAGAGACGATCTTCATGTAGTTGCGGTCGCGAAGTTCACGGGCAACCGGCCCGAAGATGCGTGTGCCCTTGGGGTTGCCGTCGTCGGCGATGAGCACCACGGCGTTGGCATCGAACTTGACGTACGAGCCATCGGGGCGGCGGGTCGGCTTGGTCGTGCGGACAACCACGGCCTTGGACTTGTCGCCCGCCTTGACGTCCGAGCCCGGGAGCGCCTTCTTGATCGAAACCAGCACGCGGTCGCCCACGTCGGCCGTGCGGCGCGTGAACTTGCCGCTGCCGGTCGAGCCGCCGTACACGCGGATCACATAGGCGATCTTGGCACCGGAGTTGTCGGCCACTTCACACCTGGTTTCTTGCTGCAGCATGGTCGGGGTCTCGGTCGGACGTGCTCGGGACGGAACGGACGGGGCTCGATCGGTCGAACATCAAATCTGCGGTCGGTTCAGGCAACGTGCTCCACGCGGGTCGGACGGCTGACGATCCGCACCAGCCGCCAGCGCTTGGTCCGTGAAACGGGACGGCACTGGGCGATCTCAACGGTGTCTCCCGCTCGCGACTCGTTGTTCTCGTCATGCACGTGCATGACGGACCGGCGCGACACGTATTTGCCGTACTTGGGGTGCATGGCCTTGAAGTTCACGACGACCTTGCGGGTCTTGTTGCGGCCGTCTGTCTCGACCACACCGATCTGGGTGGCCTTCAGGTCGCCGGACTGCTTGGTCGCTGCGGGCTTGGTGGCTTTGGACGTGGGCATCGGGTGGGCTCGTTGCTCGGGTGAACTCGGGGACAAACTGATCGTGACTCGGACGTGCGGACTGCGTGCGTGCGTGCCGTTCAGGCGCGGACGGTCTTGCGGTGACGGCGGGCGGTGCGTTCGGTGGCCAATCGCGCGATCCGCTTGCGGACCTTGCCGAACTCGGATGTATCTTCCACCTTCTCAGTGACGGCTTTAGTCTTGAGCGAATAAAGCGCCTCGCGCTGCCGCTGTATTTCCAAACCAATCTCCTCGTCGCTCAATGCGCGGACCTTGTCGGCGGAGAGTGGGTCTTCTTTCTTCTTGGCCATGGCTTTGTCTCGGTCTTCGAACTCTTCGGGCCAACGGGCCCGCACAACTCTCGTGAAAGAACGCTCGGACTCACACTGCGATGCGGCGGCCGACGAATCGGCACCGGATCGGCATCTTCATGGCCACGCGGACCAGCGCCCGCTTGGCCGTCGCCTCGGGCACGCCGGCGATCTCGAACAGGATCGTGCCGGGCTTGACGCGGGCCGCCCAGTACTCGACTTCCGCCTTGCCGGTGCCCATTCGCGTCTCCAGCGGCTTCTTGCTGATGGGCTTGTCCGGGAAGACACGGATATACAACTTGCCTTCGCGCTTCAGGAAGTGCTGAGCGGCGACGCGGCCCGCTTCGAGTTGGCGTGCGGCGACCCACGCACCGTCCAGCGCCTGAAGCCCGTAGTCGCCAAAGGCAACGTAGTTGCCCTTGGTGGCCTTGCGCGGGCGGACACGCCGCTGCTCCTTGCGGAACTTCACTCGTTTGGGCATCATCGCCATGCGTCACACTCCGAACCTGAGCCCGCGTCGGGCCCGATACTGACTGAATCCTGCGTCCTCGCGATCAACGCCGACCGCGTGCCCTCGCCCGACCGCCGGCCGCCTTGCTCTCGGCCTCGTCGGTCACGCCCTGCTCGTAGAGACCCTTGTAGATCCACACCTTGATGCCGATGGTGCCGTAACTCATCACGGACTCGGCCGTTCCGTAGTCGATGTTCGCCTGAAGCGTGCTGAGTGGCAGCGAGCCCAAACGCACATCGAGGGTCCGGCTCATCTCGGCGCCGCCGAGGCGTCCGGAAATCGCGACCTTCACGCCGCGTGCGCCCGCCTGCATCGCTCCCTCGGCACGCATTTTGACCGCGCGTCGGAACGCCATGCGCTTGCGCAACTGGTCGGCGATGCTCTCGGCCACCAATTTGGCGTCGAGGTCGGGGTTCTTGACTTCCAGGATCGAGATCGCGACCTTGCGGCCGGTCATCAGTTGGATCTCTTCCTGAAGCCGGTCGACTTCGGCGCCCTTCGGGCCGATCACAAGGCCCGGACGAGCCGTCTTGACGATGACCTTCAGTTCCTCGCGCGTACGCTCGATGTGAACGTCGCTGACCGCCGCGTGCGGGGGCTGACGGTTCAATCGCTTGTCGAGGAAGCGACGGATGCGCTCGTCCTCAACCAGGAGTTCGCCGTAGAGCGCCTTGGGAGCGAACCAGCGGCTGCGGTGCGCTTCGGTGATGCCGACCCGAAGGCCGAATGGATGCGTCTTCTGACCCATGATTACTTACGCTCCTCCAGACCGACGGTGATGTGGCACGAACGCTTCAGGATTGGGTGGGCACGGCCGCGGTCCTTGGGCTGGAACCGCTTAGCGTGCGGCCCGTGCCCGACCGTCGACTCGGAAACCACCAGCGCGGTCACGTCGGCGTCCTGCTGCTCGGCCTCCGCGCGGGCGGCAAGCAGCGCCTTCTTCACGTCGACCGCGGCACGCTTGGTCGTAAACGTCAGCATGTTCTCCGCGGTGATCACGTCCTTGCCGCGGATCAGATCGACGATCAACTTCGCCTTACGCGGTGAGCCCTTGTGGTGCTTGAACGTGGAGCGGAACTGCGCGATGTCGCCGACCTGGCAACCCAGGGCGCCCGCGATACGCTGAATGTCCTCGGCCCGACAGCGGGGGTGGTCGTTCCCTCGCATCCAATTGCGGATGGCCGACAGGGCGCGAGTCGCGGGCAGGCCGGTTCGTTCAACCACCTGCGCCAGTTGCTCGACGCTCACCCCCTGCTGGTCGGCGAGTTTCCTGAGTTTTTCGCCACGGATCTTCACGGCGGATTCCTTGCTTCGAATGCCCGGATGACGCGGCCGTCGCACGCGGTCCGGAGGGTGGATCACTTCTTGACGCCTGCCTCAATACCTTCCTTCTTGTTCGTGTGACCGCGGAACGTCCGGGTCGCGCTGAACTCCCCCAACTTGTGGCCGACCATGTCCTCGGTCACGAAGACCTCGAGGAACTGGCGACCGTTGTGCACCTTGAACGTGTGCCCAACAAATTCGGGCACTATGGTGCATGAACGCGACCACGTCTTCAGCGGCTCGCGCTTGCCGGTCTGGTTCATTCTCTCGACGCGGCGATAGAGCCGCTCGTCGACGTGGGGACCTTTCTTCAGGCTTCGGCTCATCTTCTGATCCTCGTGCGAGGCGTGCTCGCTGCGACGGTTCTCGGTGTCTTCCGGGGATTACTTCTTCTGTCCGAACCGCTTCGAGACACGGCGCCGGACGATCAATTTGCTCGACGACTTCTTGGGATTCCGCGTGCCGCCGCCCTTGGCCAGCACGCCGGTCGGACCCACCGGAGGACGGTTGCCCTTCGAGCGGCCCGAGCCGCCGCCCAGCGGGTGGGCGTTGTGGCTCTTGGCGACACCACGCGTCTTGGGGCGGACACCCAAGTGACGTGACAACCCGGCCTTGCCGAGTTGACGGTTGATGTGATCGGTGTTTCCAACCTGGCCGATGGTGGCCCGGCAGTCGATGTTGACCATCCGCATTTCGCCCGAAGGCAGCATGACGGTGGCGTATCCCCCTTCCTTGTTCATCAGGCGGGCGTACATGCCGGCCGAGCGGCAGATCTGCGCACCCTTGCCGGGGGTCAACTCGATGCAGTGGACGTCAAGACCGGTCGGAATGTCGCGAAGACGCATCGCGTTGCCGACCTTCGGTTCGGCCGGGCCATCACCCTTGGCGATGATCGTTTCACCCACCTTGATACCGAGCGGCGCGATGATGTATCGCTTCACCTTGTCGGTGTACTGAACGAGCGCGATGTGCGCTGAGCGGTTCGGGTCGTACTCGATGCCGACAACCTTGCCATCGATGCCGTCGCGGTCGATCCGCTTGAAATCGATCAGGCGGTACATGCGCTTCACACCGCCGCCCCGGCCGCGGACGGTGATCTTGCCGTGGTGGTTCCTTCCGGCGGAATCGTGCCACGGTCGGAGCAACGACTTCTCCGGACGCTTCTTGGTTACCTCGGCGTGCGCGTTCACCGACGCGTTTCGGCGTCCGGCGCTCGTCGGCTTGTAGATCTTGATCGGCATGGGTCGTCTCGTTCGTTCGTGGCGTCGTGCTCGGTGCGGCGAATTCCCGGTTCAGAATCAGAACAACTCGATCGTGTCGCCATCCTTCAACCGCACGCTCGCGAGTTTGATCGTGGACTCCTGCGTCAGGCCGTAGCGGTACCGCCGCATCTTGCCCTTGCGGGTCTGCGTGTTCACCTTCTCGACCTTGACCTTGTAGAGATCTTCAACGGCCTTGCGGATCTGATCCTTGCTGGCGCGGAGATCGACCTGGAACGTGTACCGATTGAGTTCGTTCATCGCGAACGTGCCCTTCTCGGTCACGACGGGCTTCTTGATGACGTGGGTCGCGTGCATTAGGCGGCCTCCTTGGGCTTGCGGCCGAGCGGGTTGGTCTTGGCGTCCTTGCCGGTCTGGCTCGAAGGCCCGGCCAGATACGCCTCAAGGTCCGCCTTGGTGATGACCAGATAGCGGTGGTTGAGCATGTCGAAGCAGTTCAACTGCGACGGATTGGTCAGCGTGACCTTCTCGACGTTTCGCCCGGACTTGCGCACGTTCTGGTTCTCGGCGTTCACCGCGATCAACGCCGATCGGGGTGCCTTGATCGCCGAGAGAAACTCGACGAAGTCCTTGGTCTTGGGAGCGGACATCGAGATCGAGTCGATGACCCGGACCTCGTTGTCGACCAGTTTGGAGAGCAGCGCGTTCAGGTTGGCCTTGCGCCGCATCTTCTTGGGCATATCGAGGCGATAGTCCTCGTGCTCGCGCTGCTTGTGGTGCGCGTGCGAGCCGCCGCGGAACTGCGGGACCTTGCGGTCGCCGTGGCGCGCGTTGCCAGTGCCCTTCTGCTTGTAGATTTTCCTGGTCGACCCCTCAACGTTGTGACGGTTAAGGGTCTTGGAGGTGCCGACACGGCGATTCGCGTGATAGCGAACATACGCCTGCTTGATCAGCGCGGCGTTCACGCCGCCTCCAAGTTTCTCGGCGTCGATGGCCATGCTGCCGACCTCGACACCCTTCATATTTAAGACGGGGACATTCATCGGTCCTACCTCGTCTGACGCCTCTGTTCCGACGCCGGCCCATCCGGCAGTCGGTTCCCTCGCCTATCCGCCTGACGCCCTGTTGTTCGCTGGGCAACGGTCGGAATCGACTCGGCATGCTTGCGATCCGGTGATTGGTCCTGACCACCGGGCCGCGATTCTCTGTTCTGTCCGGAGGTATCCGACTCGGACCTTCCGGACCCGCCGACCGCTCACGCTGAGCGACCGACGGAACCAACGCTTCCCCCACCCCAACCCGTCCCCCACTGTCATACCGCAACACTGCGGATCAATTCACTTCTTCGCGGCCACCTTCTTCGTCTTAGCACGGTTCAAGCGAACCGCGGGACGAACCATGACAAATCCGTTGTTGGCGCCCGGCACAGCGCCCTTCACCAGAATCAAGTTTCGATCCTCGACTACTCGGACCACATCGAGCGATCGGGCCGTGACGCGCACATCGCCCATATGCCCGGCCATGCGCTTGCCCTTCTTGAGGCCGCCGCCAAAGCCGCGGTTGGAGCACAGACCGCCGATCGAGCCGGGCGAACGGTGCTTTCGCTCGGTCCCGTGGCTGGCAAAGAGGCCCTTGAAGCCGTGTCGCTTCATGGTTCCCTGAAAGCCCTTGCCCTTCGACGTGCCGACGACGTCAACGTACGTTACGCCACCAAGATCAGAAATCTTCAGAGTCTGACCCAGGGTGTATTCGCCGATCTTGCCGGCATTGATCTTGAATTCGCCGTGCAGACGCTTGGCTTCGGTCCCGGCCTTGGCGTCGTGACCGATCATCGGGATCGTGGAGTTGCGGGGCTTGAGATCGTCGTAGCCGACTTGCACGGCCGCGTAGCCGTCCTTCTCGGGGGTACGGATCTGAGTGACCACGCACGGACCCACCTCGAGGACCGTCACGGGCACGAGCACACCTTGGTCATTGAAGACCCGGGTCATGCCAAGTTTCCTACCGAACAGTGTCGTCGTCATACGTCACATCCCTCGGGGCCACCGATCTCGCGGGCCATTCCCGCCGCCGGCCGCTTCTTGCAACTCTCGTTTGAGAGGCAGAGGAAGACTTGGAGGTGTTTGCTCACTACCGAACCGATCTCCGTCAAACAAAGCGGCCGGGGCGAACACGCCACCGGCCGGGAATGCATCACGCCTTGATCTTCACGAACACGCCCGCGGGAACAACCAGTCGATTGAGCGCTTCCACCGTACGGGCGTTGGGTTCCATGATGTCGATGATCCGCTTGTGCGTGCGGATCTCGAACTGCTCCCGGCTTTTCTTATCGATGAACGGTGAGCGCAGCACGGTGTATCGCTCGATGCGCGTCGGAAGCGGGATCGGACCCGCCACTTTGGCGTTCGTGCGCTTGGCGTGGTCCACGATCTCCTTCGCCGAGGAATCCAAGGCGAGGTGGTCGTAGGCCTCCATCCGGATGCGAATCTTCTGTCCGCTCATGCTTGCGCCTTGCTCATCCAAACCTCTCGACGGGCGACTTCGCTCCGCCGTGGGAACCGTCCGATTCATCCCGACAACGCAACCGCCGCACGAGGTGTCGGGCCTTGGCCCGTGCGACGTCAGGCGATCCTTTCGCCCGGAGATTTGGCCGCGTCCACGCGGCCCGCGGAGCCTGCCAACACTTGCAGGTGCGGCGCTGCCCTCGCTAAGTAGAAGAAAACGCGGGCGCGAACGCCCGCCAGAGCCCGGAAGCGTACGGGGCAGGCTCGCCGAGTCAACACCCAAGCCACGGCATCGTGAGGATTTGTTGAACTGAGCCTCACGACTTCACAACGCGCAATGATCGCACGGCGTACCAATCCACACCACCGCCCCCCAAACCGTCCGATGATCGATGGAAGTGCGTTCGTCGGGATGAGGCCCTGCCAGAGTCGACCGAGACGACCGCACATTATCGGACTCAAGAACCCCCTGTTGAGGTGATTCCATGCTCCCCCTATCCCGCTCGATCCCGATTGCACGAATCGCCCTGTTGCTGATTACGGCAAGCATCGTGAGCCCGAGTCTGGCACAGCCCGGCTCAGGCGGCGCACAGTCACGACCCAGGCCAACCACTGGTGCGGTCGAACTGGGCGAGGCATTCCACATCGATGAGGTGGGGCTCTCCGTCCGGATCCCCCTCGGCTGCAGGTTGGAATCCACCAGAATTGGGGATATTCGAACAGCGCAGATTATGCCCGCCGATGGCGGCTGGATCATGAACATCCAGACACCCCGTACGGAGCGTGGCCAAACATCGCTCGCCGATGCTGCGGATCACACAATCCGGCTGCTCCAAGGCTCGGTCGGTGTGCTCGACCCCGAGCAGAAGGTCGTGCTGCAGACCCGTGCGAGGGTGCTGGAACGATCGAACAACCTCAGAATCAACGATCGCGACGCGGAGCGGTTCTACGTCTCGCTTCCCCGGGCCGACGATGTTCAACTCGTCAAGGGCTACACGATCTTCCAGCCCAGTCCGACTCAGTTCGTGGTCTTTGAACTGATCGTCCCCGAGAGCAGTTTCGGAGCAGCCAAAGGCATCTACGAGACAAGTGTTGCCACCGCGAAGTTCCTGGACGCGGAACTCGTGTCGCAGGAACGGGGCATGGCCATCCGGGCGGGCCAGGAACTCCTCCGCCTGGTGACCCCGGCGGACTACGACCGCTGGTTGGACGGTCAGGAGCGTTGGTACAGGCTGTCTCGTCCCGCGGCGTCGGGCGCGGCGATCGATGCGGAAGAGGTCGGTTACCGGGGCGTGAAGCTCTGGAAGGGTCAGCGTGGCGAGGTCGACCCGCGCAGAAACAAGGCCGCGTGGACACGTGCCGATCGACAGCAGGGATTCCTGGCTTCGGTCCGAGGGCGTGTGATGACGCCGCAGGGGCCGGCGGATTCCGAGGCCGTCTACTTCATGGCGCCGGACCGTTCGGAAGAGGCTTGGTCGATCCGCATGGTGCTCCGCGATCGTGCATCCGGGCGCGAACTGGTCACTGCGCAGGAACTCGGCGCTCGCACAATGCAAGACTTGAACATCGTCATCGAACAATCGGGTCAGCCACCGCGCACACTCAAGCCATACTTCAAATCAGACGGCTACATCTCCCAGGTCGACATGCTTCTCTTGCCTCGGATCTTCGCCGACCAGGGCGTGCAATCAGACTTTGCGTTCTACGGCTACCAGCCGCAGTTGGAAGGCGTCTCGATGCGCCGCGATCGTGTCTCGCGGGCCGGGCGCGGTACAAACGTCATCTGGACGGTCGAAACGAATGTCTCGGAAGACTCGCCGACTCAGACCGGCACATTCAACCACAAGGGCGAGTCGCTCCGCGTAACCACCGGTGAAGACATGGTCTGGGAGCCGACCGACATCGAGCAACTGCTCCGCCTCTGGCAACAGAAGGGGCTGCCGACATCGCCGATCCGCCGATGACTCCGCCGAACGGACTTCGCTGACCCTTGCCGAGTCTTTCCGGCGATCCGACGCGACCTGAGAGGCCGCGGGCTGTAGACTGCCCGAGTTCCCAGGAGCCGGCCATGCAGACGATCGTTGCGGGTGTGCGAAGGACAATGCGTGATGGCGCGGCCACAAACGGATTGGCGATTGCCCTGATTTGCGCCTTCGGCGCTTGGATGTCCGGCTGCGCAAGTTCGACCGTGGCGCCCGAGCCGATCGGTCGAACCGCCATCATTGACGGCAACCCCGTGGAGATCGAACCGATCCCGATGGGTGACCATGCGGTGATCGCACGCATCATCGATGAGGGTCGCAATCGCAACCAAGTGATGGTCCATCTACGCCACCTGTGCGAGGAGATTGGTCCCCGGCTCACCGGCTCCACCCGTTGCGAAGAAGCCAACCGCTGGGCCGCCGACCGATTCAATGAGTGGGGATTGAGCAACGTCCACCTGCAAGAGTGGGGAACTATCCCTATCCGGTTCGATCGTGGTGAGACGTGGGGCAAGATCCTGGCGTCCGAACGACGGCGGGGTCGCGATGCCGATGCGGAGCCCGAGTGGCGTGTCGTTCGCGAAGTGCAACTGAGCACGCTCGCCTGGAGTGCCGGCACCGATGGGCCGAAGCGCGGACCCGTGGTTCGCATGCCCGACTCCATTGAGCAGTATGAGTCGATGAAGGACCGCTTCGATGGGGCCTGGGTGCTCATCCCTCCGCCCTCACCGACCGGACGCACGGGCATTCGGGGTGTCGGCCAACTCGCTGGCGAACGCTTTCGGCAGCGGCGTGATGCACACAAGGCCGCTGCGGAGGGCAAGGAACTCGACGCCGACGCCTCGGTCGAGGAACGGGTCATGCGCCACGCCGTGCTCGGCTACATCACTTCGTCGCGCGACGAACGCGTCTGGACCACCTCCTCACCCGGCTGGCGAGAAGCGACGCTCGACGGCATCCCACCGGATGTCGAGGTCATGGTCCGATTGAGCGATTACGACTACCTCAACTCGCGTCTGACCGACTCCGAGGAAGTCCACGCTGAGTTCTTGGTGACCAACGACATGTCCGCCGGCCCCTGGCCCGTGTACGACACGATCGCCGAGATCCCGGGCACGACGCGGCCCGACGAGGTCGTGATCATCTCGGGCCATCTCGACAGTTGGGACGGCCCCGGCTCGCAGGGTGCCACGGACAATGGAACGGGTTCGGCCGTCACGATGGAGACCGCCCGTCTGCTCATGGCCGCGGGCGCCAAGCCCGACCGGACCATCCGCTTCATCTTGTGGACTGGAGAGGAGCAGGGTCTGCTCGGCTCACGCGAGTACGTGAAGTCGCTCAGCGCGGCGGAACTCTCCAGGGTCTCGGCGATGTTCGTCGACGATGGTGGTACGAATACACAGGGTGGCCTTCGACTCGTGCGAGAGATGCTTCCCATGTTGGCTTCGGCCACAGCGCCGGTCAACGGGTTGTTCGTTGACGACGTGACGGGTGAGCCACTCAATGTCAATCTGCGAGTCGATGAGCGCTTCGAGCAGTCCGGCGGCTCCGATCATGCATCCTTCGTCGCCGTTGGTGTGCCGGGGTTCTTCTGGACTGAAGTCGGCCGCGCAGAGTACGGCTTCGGATGGCACACACAAAACGATCGGATCGATCTTGCCATCGAGCGCTACCTGCATCAATCGTCGGTTTGCAGCGCCATCACCGCCTACAACCTCGCTTGCGCTCCGGAACTGCTCCCACGTTTCGAAGAGACCGGCGGCGGTTCGTTCGCTCCACCCGAGAACACTTCCGCGAGCGACGGCGCCTTCAACGACTATGTGCTCGTGACCTGGCGCAATGTTCGCGCAGCCGACCGCTACCGCGTCTTCCGCGCGGAGACCGACAGTCCGGAAGAGGCCGTGATGATCGGCCCGGACGAGGGCCTCACTCGCCCGCAGTTCGAGGATCGCTCCGCAGAGCCCGGGCGTCTCTACTGGTACTGGGTTGAGGGCTTCCGGGGTGAGACCGAACGCACTGGACGATCCGGTTCTGCCGAACCCGGATTCCACGGCGCTCCCCCTCCGTTGCGAAACGCCTCCGCCACGACCGGAGCCTGCGGCGGCGTGCAACTGACCTGGGACCCCATCGAGGGCGTCGAACGCGTGCAGGTCTTTGAGGGCGATCCGTCCGGCAAGCCGCGTACCTCAGACGGCCCGCTCGCAACCGTTCCGACAGATTCGCACGGCTACACAGACGTTCGAGATCCGGCGAACACGTCCCCGAGAATGTACTGGATTCGCGGTGTCGGCAAGCGCGGCCCGGGAGCATGGGTGCAGGTGGAGGGGCGAACCCGCCCGTGCGATTGAACTGCACGGCCGGCCCACGCCAGCGCGAAGCCGTACACTCGTCGCATGGCGGTTGAACGTCTGGTTTCGCCTGCACCCGAACCACTCGCCGAAGAGCGGAATTGGTCGCTCCGGCCCCGCCGCATGAGCGAGTACGTAGGCCAGCGAGAACTAATCGAACGGTTGGCGATCACGCTCGAGGCGGTTCGCGCGCGAAACGAGCCGATGGAGCACGTGCTGCTGCACGGGCCTCCGGGCCTGGGCAAGACCACGCTGGCGCATGTCATCGCTGAGGAGATGGGCACGCGGGTGCACGTGACCAGCGGCCCCGCGCTCACCCGTCCGACCGATCTGGTTGAGGTTCTGACACGGCTGGGCGAACGCGACGTGCTGTTCATCGACGAGATTCATCGCATGCCGATCGCCGTCGAGGAATTCATCTATCCGGCGATGGAGGATTTCCGCATCGACGTGAAGGTCGAGAGCGGCTTGAATGCGCGCACGGTGCAGATCCCGCTCCAACCGTTCGCGCTGATCGGCGCCACGACCCGCGCGGGCCAGGTTACTGCCCCGCTCCGCAGCCGCTTCGGCATCTCGCACAACCTTCGGTACTACGAGTTGCCGGAACTCCTGGCGATCGTTCGCAGGTCCTGCGGGCTCATGGGCGTCGCCGCGGACGACTTCGATAGTGACGACGAGAACGGCGGACTCCGCGCGATCGCCTCTCGCAGCCGCGGCACACCGCGCATCGCGAATCGGCTCCTGCGCAGAGCGAGGGACTTTGCCCAGGTGCGTGGAGACGGTCGGCTCTCTGCCTCTTCCGTCCGTGATGCCCTCGAACTCGAAGGCATCGATGCGCTCGGACTTGATGAACTCGATCGCCTGTACCTCCGGACGATCGCGAAGGTGTACGGCGGCGGCCCCGTCGGTCTCGAAGCCGTCGCCGCGACGCTCAATCAGGACGCGGGGACGCTTGAAGACGTGGTCGAACCGTTCCTGTTGCAGATCGGGTTTCTTGCACGCACGCGCCGCGGCCGTGCACTCACTCGAGCCGGCGCCGAACACGTCGGCTCGAAGACGTGGTGGACTCCCGACCACCAAGCCGACGACGACGATGTGCGTGAAGCAACCGACTCGGCCCTCTTCGGGCGCTGAAGCCGTGTTTCGCTGATTGACTGAAGGCCGCAGCCTTGAAGTGGTCACTCAGCGCCGGTCGCCGTCGCCTGCTTCTTGCTCGTGCGCTTCTTGGTGGTCTTGGCGGAGGGCTTGTCCATCGCGCCTTCCTCGAGAAACAGAAAGCAGCGGCAACTGGGACATTTGGTCAGTTTGCCCGACATCAGGCCGCTGAGTGCTTCCACCGGGATCGTCATCATGCACGACGAACACGAGGCCTCGTACGCACGCCGGTCGATGATCTCGACCGTCGCCATGGCATCATCCCCGCGCGCCCGGACCACCTGCTCAAACTCGACGCGGATCGACGCCGGAATCGCCCCGGCGAGTTCGTCACGCTTGGCCTTCAGCACACCGAGCCGGTCCTTAACCTCAGCCAGTCCTGCGTCGCGCTGGGTGACGGCGCCGCGCGTGATCTTGTCACGCTCGGAGTGCTCCGTGTTCATCTTCTCCAGCTTGGCACTCAATTCCTCCATCCGCGCCATGGCTTCGAGCAACCGCGTCTCCGCCGACGAGCGTTCGGTCTTGAAGGTGTTCAACTCGGTCTGGAAGGCGTTGTACTCCTTCGAGTTCCGAGCCTGATTCATCTGCTCGCGGACGGTGTTGATGCGCTCGTCGAGTCGGGCGATCTCGCCCTCCTCGTTCGCCACCGTCGCCTTCAGAGTCTTGACCTGATTCTCGATCGAGTTGCGTGACTTGCTCAAATCGCCGAGCAACCCCTCCTGCTCGGCGAGGAATTTCTCGGCCTGATCCACACGGCTCGTCAGACCGCGGAGTTCCTTATCAACTTGGAAAAGTTCCAGTAACTGCACAGTCACGTTCATTCCGCGAGGCCCCATCGGGTTGCCAGATCGACCGAGATAAGTATACCTCACGATCGCTGCCCGGGCATCCCAGATCACGAAGTCCGTTTTGGCCAAGCCCAAGCCCGGTAGATCACACCCTCGTCAGAACCCAGTATGCCACCGGCGCTGCCAAAAGAACCGAGTCCAACACGTCCAGAACACCCCCAAACCCCGGCAAGGACGCCCCTGAGTCCTTGATCCCGGCATCCCGCTTCAGCACGCTCTCCAAGAGGTCACCGGCCTGCCCGACGACCGCCAACACTGCCCCGAACAGGGCGGCTTGCCCGATCCCGAGCCCGACAAACCCGATTGGACGTGCGATCGAGTGGGGGGGCGGCTCAATCGACCTTGCGATCAGCGCAACCGCCACGGCTACGCACGCACTGAAAGCCGCCCCACCCAACAGCCCCTCCCACGTCTTGCCGGGGCTCAGCCAGGGGATCAGTTTGTGCCGACCGACGAGCCGGCCGGTGAAGTACGCCCCGATGTCGCACGACTTGACGATCACGAGCACACCCAGAATTGTCCAAGTGCTCTGGTCACGTCGGAGCGCTACGAGGAATCCGAGCATCAAGCCCAGGTAAATGAACGCGAACGCGGCGGCCCCGGCCGCTGCGGTGGCTCCTTGCAGCGTCCGGCCCCTGATGTGCCACAACAGCGAAACGACGAGCACCGCCGCTCCGGCCGATGCGACCAGCGCCGCAGCGTCGACCGGACCACCACCGCTCGGCACCAGCGCACACACGATCAGGCCCAGTGCCGCCGCGAACCCGAGCCATCGCCGCGAAGCCTGGATGCCGCCCGACTTGAAGATCGCCGCCAACTCTCTCGCGGCCATCACCACGAGCACCAAGGCTAGCGGCAGAAGGACCATGTTCGGTGGCCAGGTTTCGTACCCCTCGGGCAGCCACCTGAGCGCCCACGCGGGAGCCACCGTTCGATCGATCCACTCATCGAGCCACAGCAGCACCACGATCGCGGCGATGAGCAAGGAGCCGACAAGCATGCGGTGCCTGAGCACGGGCAAAGGTAAGTCAGCGCAGCGCCCGGTGCCAGCAGCCCGCACGCGTCCCCTGGCTGTCGCATCAGCGGTCAGGGCGATCAGTCGGTGGCTCGGCTTCCAAGCCACCAAATCGCCGCGATCGCGACGCAAAGTCTCGCACCGCCGTGTGCAGGTCGCCGATGCCAAAGTCCGGCCAGAGCGCCTCGGTCACGTGGATCTCGGCGTACGAGAGTTGCCAAAGCAGGTAGTTGCTCAGACGGCGTTCTCCGGCCGTCCTGATCAGCAGGTCAGGATCGGGCAGTCCCGCGGTGTACAGGCGACGCTCGATCGTGCTTTCGTCGATCGTGTCCGGGTCGAGACGCCCGCACTTGACATCTCGGGCGATCGCCCTTGCCGCGTCCGTGATTTCAGCGCGCGAGCCGTAGTTCACAGCCACGCACAGGGTGGCACCAGTGCACCCCGACGTCGCGGCTGTCAGGCGATCAACCGCGGCCACCACTTCGTCGGGAAGCCCCTCGCGCCGACCGATCTGCACGAATCGGATGTTGTTGTCGATTAGACCCTGCGTCTCCGCCTCGATGTACATTGTGTACAGGTACATCAGCGCATCGATCTCTTCGCGCGGGCGCTTCCAGTTTTCCATCGAGAACGAATAGAGTGTGAGCACTTCTACACCGAGACGCCCGCACTCCTCGATCACCGCACGCACCGCACCCGCGCCGTTGCGGTGCCCGAAAATGCGAGGGAAACCTCGCTTCTGCGCCCATCGCCCGTTGCCGTCCATGATGATCGCGATGTGGCGGGGGATGCGGGAAGGGTGGACGTCCGGGATGCGTGACAACGGGTCAGCGTGACGATTCCGTTGCCGCAATCGCTCAACGATCGCACGCGCCGATGGATCATCGGCCCATGGCGAGATCGCGATCGGCTCGGCGGATGGTGCGGATGCTGGAGTGGTCATGGAACGTGCTTGGGAATCGCGACGCGGCGGGTTCGCCATCTTCGCCGGCACGCTTCGGCAACATGCGAGAGCATGCCGATGGGCAACGCGACATCGTACGCCCGGGTGATTGCGCGGTTCGCGCAAGATCGCCGTTCCTGCAAACTGGCTCACGCCAGTATGGTCTGGGCTCGGTCCGGCCCCACCGAGACGATCGAGATCGGCACGCCCACAACTTTCTCGATCAGGTCCAGATAAGCACGCGCGGCAGCGGGCAGATCCGCACGGCTCGTTGCCGCGGTGATCTCCTGGCTGAAACCCGGCATCGTTGTGTACACGGGCTGCGCCTCGTACAAGAACTCGGAGTCGGGAACGAATCGCTCGATCAACACCCCCTTGTGACGGTAAGCGGTGCAGACGTGCAATTCGTCAAAGCCGGCGAGCACGTCCAGCAGCATGACCGCCAAGTCCGTCACGCCGTTGAGCATCGCCGAGTATCGCACGGCCACCAAGTCCAGCCATCCCACGCGCCTGGGCCTGCCTGTCGTGGTGCCGAACTCGCGGCCCCGCTCTCGGATTCTGTTGCCGATCGGGTTGATCTGCTCGGTCGGCAGCGGTCCGTTGCCCACCCGCGTCGAGTAGGCTTTCACCACGCCGTACACGCGATCGATCCTGCTGCCCGGCACGCCCGTCCCCGCCGGGATGCCCAGCACCGTTGTGCTGGAACTGGTCACAAACGGGTACGTCCCGTGGTCAACGTCAAGGAGAGCCGCGTTTGCACCCTCGAAGAGAACTGGCTTGCCGGTCTCCAACAGGTCGTGCAGGAGCATCGTCGTGTCGCGGATAGAGGTCCGCAATCGCTCACCCATCTGGGCCGCCCAGATCGTCAGTTCCTCGGGATCGAACGCCCTGCAACCAACCGCGCCCAGCGTGGCGTTCTTGAAAGCGCAGATCCGCCGTAGCTTCGTGCGGAGTGCCTCGACATTTGCAAGATCGCCCACCCGCACCGCCGTCGCACGTTGCGCCTTGTCTGCGTAACACGGCCCGATGCCACGCTTGGTCGTTCCGATCCCGCCCTTGCCATCGCCCTCTCTGGCTCCAACTCCGCCGGATTCGGAGATCAGCCGCTCGCGCACCTCGTCTTCGGCCTTGTGGTACGGCATGACGACGTGCGCGCGATCCGAGATCACCAAGCCCGAAACGTCCACGCCACGACTCCTGAGCCCGTCCGCCTCCTTGAGCAGCACTTCCGGGTCGACGACGACGCCGTTGCCGATCACCGCCAGTTTGCCTGGATACAGAATTCCTGAGGGAATCAAGTGCAGCGCGTACCGCTCTCCCTTCACCACAACGCTGTGCCCCGCGTTTGCTCCGCCGTTGTAGCGAACGACCGCCTCGAACGCGGGAGCCAGAAGGTCGACGACCTTGCCCTTTCCCTCATCCCCCCACTGCAATCCGACCACCGCCGTACATCGCCCGGCGAGCGGCGAAACCGAGGTCGCCTGCTTGCCTGTGGGAAGAGTCGATTGAATAGTCGGACGGTTGCCCATCGTTGCTTCCTGGTGCGGACCTGAGTGGGCCGACCGGAAGCATAGGAATCGGGTCCGGTAACGCCATGCGCGACAGGGCGTGTGTTGGGCTGACCGCAACTCCGGCCTGTGTAAGCGGCCGGGTGATCAACCCGACCGGATAACAGACCGATACACGACTACCGCGAGGAGCGAACCGATGCCGGTTGAGAGTGTGCGCATCATGTGCCCGAGCCTGACGTGCCGGAAAATTTTGGCTGTGCCGACCAGTTCGCGCGGGAAGAACGTTCGCTGCCGCAACTGTGGCGCGATCATTCGCGTTCCAGAACGGTCGACTTCGAAACCCGATGCGCCGGCCGCAAAAGAAGCGGGCCAGTTGCCGCCTTCGCCGGGCGCAAACCCCGCGAAGGCCGCCTGATTCCGTCCTCACGCCCGATCGATGGCGATGTCCAGTTCCACGGTCGTAGGCCGCAGGCACTCGGTCTCCGTGCACGCTTGGTATGTCAACGTCAATACCGGCTGGCCTGACCACTCCGCTTCGCGTTCGATGGCCACGGTCAGATCGAGTGTGCCACGATGCACCCGCAATTCTCCCCGCTCGCCAGCCGGCTCTCCTTCGGGATAGTCTGCGTAGACACGTACACCCGTGCCGTTGATCACACCAACGCGCAGCCCGACCAACGGTGTTCCCGCGCCCAACCCGCCACCAGCCAACGGCACCGCCGCATTGATGTGAAAGTCCGGTTTCACGACCAACCGAAGTTCGAACGATGCGGGATTCCCAATCGCAACCTCAACACGATCGACCGATGCCAGCACCTCTACGGGCATTTCCTCGTCCTGACTGTCGTTCAACGCACGCGCCCGAGACTGGGGCAGGTTCGACACTCGCGCCCTGAGAACTGCGTCTTGATGCTGCAAGCACCTCCAGAGCGCCAAGGTTGAGTTGGCCGTTGCGGTCGGCGAACGATCGATCGCGCCGCTGATCGATGCGAGCAGCGCGATGGCACGCTCGGCGGCTTCGGGTTGACCTCCAACCTCCGCCGAGTCCAGCCAAGCATGAATCAGCACCGAGATGCCGGAGGGCATCGCCCCGTCGTAGGCACTCCGGGGCCGAACGAACAGGTCGGCTCGGTCGGCAGGCGAGTCGAACACGATCTCCGATCTGGCTTGGCCAAAGAGCCGTCCCGTTGCATCGAGCATCAACCGTGCCCGCCTGACCAATTCGTCCCGCCTGGTCTGATTACGCTCCTGACGCGCCAGCGAAAGCGCCGCACGCGCCACCCACGCATAGTCCTCCAGCACTCCGGGAGCGCCTGTCTGGCCGTCTCTCCATGTGCGCATCAACGTGCCGTCTTTGCTTACGAGCCGGTTCCAGAGCGATTCGAAGGCTCGACTCGCGTGCCCGATTAAGTCCGGCCGGTCGAACAGCACACCCGCGCACGTCATGACATGCACCATCATGCTGTTCCAAGCCGCGATGACCTTGTCGTCGGTTGATGGCTGTTCCCTTTTGTTCCGAGCCTCCAGCAATGCCGAGTTGATCTCCTTGACCGCTGCTTCCAGCGAATCGATGCTCACACCCAACCGCTCGGCGAGGGCTTCAGGTCGATCCGCCCAACGCAGCACGTTCGTTGCCGGCTCTCCCGGATGGTGAGGGTCTTGGAAGTTGGGACCGTTGTTCAGGCCGTACACCTCGAGCGCCACCCGCGCCAATTCAGGTGACAGGGCCGCTCTGACTCCTTCCGGCGTCCACAGGTAGTTCCGTCCCTCTCTTGCGCCCACCTCCGCGTCCTGCGCACTCCACAGCGACCCGGCGTCGTCGGTCAACTCTCGCTGCACGTACTCCAGCGTGCGCAGCGATGTTCTGCGATAGAACGGATCTCGGTAGGTGTTCCATGCAAGCGCGTACACGAGCGACAACTGCGCGTTGTCGTACAACATCTTCTCGAAGTGCGGCACGGTCCATCGCTCGTCCACGCTGTAGCGATGAAAGCCTCCCCCAACCTGGTCGAAGATCCCCCCCATGGCCATCGAGTCGAGCGTTCCCCGGCACGCCGCATCGATCGCAGACCTCGTCGACTCGTCGACCGCGCTGCGAACGGCCAGCAACAACTCGACGAACACGGGCTGAGGGAACTTCGGCGCAGGCCCGAAGCCGCCCCATCGGCGGTCGTGAAGTCGGAGCAGATCAACCACCGCGCGGCGAACGTGCTCCACCGTCGGCCGCACCGGCTCGAACGACTCCACGATCCGTTCCGTCGCGGCCTCGGCGAGGTTTGCCGCCTGCTCGAGCACCTCTTCCCGCTGCTCTCTCCACGCAGCCGAGAGCGCTGAGGTCACCCTCAAGATGCCGGGCGCACCCAGGTCCGGCCGATCCTCTGGCGGAAGGTACGTGCCCGCCCAGAAAGGCCTCAACCCCGCCGGCTCGAGAAAGACGCTCATCGGCCAGCCGCCACGCCCGGTGAACGCCTGCACCGCCGCCATGTAGACATCGTCCACATCCGGCCGTTCTTCCCGATCGACCTTCACGCACACAAAGGCATCGTTCAACATCCTCCCGATCGACTCCGACTCGAACGACTCTCGCTCCATCACATGGCACCAGTAGCACGTCGAATAGCCGATGCTCAGGAAGATCGGCAAGTCGCGGCGTCGAGCCTCCGCGAAAGCGGCCTCTCCCCAAGGCCACCAGTCGACCGGGTTGTGAGCGTGCTGACGCAGGTAAGGACTGGCCTCCCGGGCCAGTCTGTTGGCGGGTCCGGCGTGCGCACGCACTCCGCTTGCGGCATCATCTGCGCGACCTTGTGATTCCCGGCTCATACTCACCCGCTCAGATTGCTCATCCGGCCGCAGGCCGGATTCTCGACTCGCGAATCACCAATGCGCGTACCGCTTTCGCCATGGCTCCGTTCTCCGGCCTACCGCGATGTCCTTCCGATGACCGACCGACGAGATGGACTCCCGCAATTCGCTGCGAGTGAATCGGAGCAGCGCTCGTAGCGACCTGCGCGGAGCGCATGGCCGCATCCACCGGCAAGATTACCCCAGTGACGGACACAAACCCGGCGGTCACGCGCTCACCCAGATCGTCGTCATGCCCGACAACCGAACCGGCCCAGTCACCGAACGCGGCCGCGTAGCACTCCGCGGTCACGCGCAACGCGTGGGCGGACGCCGCTTTGGCCTCGAAGGCCTCCGCGACGCACGAGCGAAGTTCGGCGAGTTCGCTTCGCAAGTCATGCCGAAGGCGACCGATCACGGTTCCGGAGGCTCGAAGCAGCACCGGCATTCCAAAGGAGAAGACCTTGGTCGCGAGCCGCGACTCGATCCGCTGCGTCAGGCTATCGGCATCGCCGCGGACACAGACCATGCGATGCTCAACGCCGAAGCGATCCAAGGTTGCCACCACCGGAACGCTGATGCCGGGGTCACCGCCACCTTTGAGCAAGTCAGCGCAGAGCAAGTCCAGGAACCCGAATGCTGCATCGTTGTCCTTGTTCGCCAATGACACTTCCGCACGCCGGATCTGCGAGGCGTGACGCGTCACACGCCGCAAGGAAGCGAGCGTTGAAGTCTGTTCGATTTGCTCGTACGCCGCACCGAGCGATTCGCCGCACCGCTCTTCCTCAACGTACGCGGCAACAACACTCGACCTCCACAGCGATCCGCACCAACTCCACGCGTCGAGCAACCTGAGAAATCTCGGCGCAGCGTCGGCCGCTCGTCGAGCGCTCTCACGATCGATCCCCTGAGTCGGCGTCGGCAGAAGCGTCACAACACAACTGCCAAGTGTCAGCGCAACCATCGCCGGCGCCTCACGCGTAGCGAGGAAGTACGGACTCAGAACGAGCCCCAATGAACTGGACCGCTCCGGTGAACTCACGACTTGATTGTTCGCACAGCGCGTCCGTTCCGCCCCACAGCGTGCGATCGATCGTCCGATGAGCCGCTCTCGGTGTGGTAGCCGCACGGGTGCCGCGACATCCACTCCCAGGCGCTGCGCACAATGTCGTCCAGATCCACGATCCCGGCCGACCAACCGATCTCGCGCCGGATCGTCTCGGGATTGGCGAACAACTCGGGTGGATCGCCGGCCCGCCGCGGACCCTCCGACACAGGGACCTTTCGGCCGCTCACACGCTCCACGCTCTCGATGATTTCTCGCACCGAGTACCCCCGCCCGATCCCCAGGTTGAAGCACCGCATCGGCGGATTGCCGCGCGGTTCGAGCGAGTGCAACACAGCCGTGTGTGCATCGACGAGATCCTCGACGTGAACGTAGTCGCGCACGCACGTGCCGTCCCGAGTCGGATAATCGGTCCCGAACAGCGTCAAGCCGCCCGACGCCCCAAATTGCTCCCGAGTCCCGAGCACCGCCTGGATCGCCGCGGGAATCAGGTGCGTCTCCGGAACGTGATGCTCGCCCAGCAAACCTCCGCGGTCGCACCCGGCTACGTTGAAGTACCTTAACGCCGCGAACGCGAACGGGCGGCCCGCGCGACGCTCCGCATCTGCGTAGTCCATCAGCACCCGCTCACAGTGCAACTTACTCCACCCGTAAGGGTTGATCGGCCGCTGCGGACAAGTCTCCGGTATCGGAATGAACCCCGGCTCCGGCTCGCCGTACGTCGCGCACGTCGACGAGAAAACCAGCCGACTGACACCAGGTCCGCCCGCGTCACGAGCCTCCTCGCACGCCTCCAGCAAGGCGATGGTTCCACCGACGTTGTTGCGGTGGTACATTAGAGGATTGTCGACGCTCTCCCCCACGTACGCCAGCGCCGCGAAGTGCATGACGGCGTCCACACCGTGCTCGAGCATGGTGCGTGTCATCAACGACCGATCGCAGACATCCGCCGGCACGAAGACCAGACGACCGCCGGCTTCGGCCGTCAGCCGTTCGATCGCCTCGCGATGCCCACGGAACAGATTGTCGACCGTAACAACCGTGTGCCCGTCGCGCAGCAGCCTTTGAACCGCGTGCGACCCGATGTACCCGGCTCCGCCGGTCACGAGAATGGCCATGTCCGCTCCCGATCAGTCGCGACGCACATCGCATTGTCGCGTACACAGTTTGGTAAATACCCGGTTTCGATCAGTGGAAAACCTTGAGCAACAGGAATGCGCCGACGACCAGCAGCGTGAACACGATCGTCAGCAGGTTGAAGTATCGCTCAATGAACGTCTTGATCGGCGGACCGAACACGTACAGGAGGCCCCCCACAAGGAAAAACCGGGCTCCGCGGCCGACGGCCGAAGCGATGATGAACATGAGGAGCGAAATCTCGAAAACCCCCGCCGAGATGGTGAAAACTTTGTAGGGGATCGGCGTAAAGGCAGCGGTGAAGATCGCCAAGAAGTCTTGCTCCTGAAAGAGCTTCTCGACCGCGTCGAATTTCTCCTTGGGAGCAATGTAACGGTAGAACGGCTGCTGGATCACCTCCCAGAGTCCGACCCCGATCGCATACCCCGCCACCCCACCCAGAACCGATCCGAGTGTGTTGATGAACGCGTAGTAAAACGCCTTGGTCCGCTTCTCGAGGGTCAGCGCGATCTGCAGAACGTCCGGCGGAACCGGGAAGAAACTCGACTCCGCGAACGACAACAGGAACAGCGCCAGCGTTCCGTTTCGCGAGTGCGCCAGTCCCAGCACCCAGTTGTACATCCGCCGATGGATCGCCCACGCGGGTGGGGGAGGTGGCGGCTCACGACCGGGAGGATGCAGCGAGATGACCGTCGGCCCACCCGCAAAGTCGGCGTCTTGCCCATCGGCTGACGCGGCACGTGCGGTCGCCGGGGCTGACGTGGTTGCGGCCGAACTGGTGGAAGGAGCCTCGGGCATCCGGCAACTATCGGCACGAGGCGGACCGAAAGCCACCCAGGACCGGTACGATCGTGTGCGATGCAGCCATTCGCCACACCCACACGGCCCTGCCTAATCGGCCGTCCTCGGTCCGGACTTGCGGTTGTGCGATGGGCGATTGCCGGCATCCTGGGGGTACTCGTCCTCTCGGGCGCCCTGCGAGCCGATGCTCCCGATGGGAACGCCGATGAGGAACGCTGGTATGTACTCATGCTCCAGGATGCTCGTGCAGGCCATCTCCACGAGCGCGTCAGCATCGCCGAAGCGAAGCAGACACTCACCACATCCATGCGGCTGTCGATCCGCAGAGGTGACGACCGCGTCGACATCGCGGTCGACAGTGAATCCGTCGAGACGGCCGACGGTCAACTGCTCCGAATGTCCTCGACGAACAACATGGGTGCCGGCCCCGTCCGCACCACGTACGTCTTTCGCGAAGGCAAGGTCGGCATCGAGACCATCGCAGCGGACGGACGCACTTCGCGCCGGACTGCCGCCGCGCCCCCGGGCGACTGGCTCGCTCCGCTGAAAGCCGCGCACCGAGTGCAAGAGCGCCTCGATGCCGGCGCAAGCACGATCACCGTGCGCACCATTGATCCTGCCACCGGCCTCAAGCCCATCCGGTACACACGGACCGTCGTGGGTCGATCCAACGTTGAAGTACTCGGTCGATCGGTGCCCGCCATCCGCTGGTCATCCGTCGTTGATCTCTATCCGGACATCGTCAACCACGAGTTCGTTGACGAGCGTGGCCGGCCGATCTTGAGCGAGATCCGTCTCGGGACGCTCCGCATCGAGGTCGTGCTGGCGGACAAGGAACTCGCGCTGGGCGAACTTGACCCGCCGGAACTGATGGCCTCGACACTCGTGCGTCCCAATCGACCGATCGTGCGCCCTCGAGGCATCACGCATGCGGTCTATCGACTCCGAGCCACACCCACAATCGACCGGCGTGCGCAGGCCGAGATCGATCGGCCTCGACCGCTCTCTGCCCCGAGCACGAGCGCTCAGACTGTGGAGACTCTCGAAGACGGCTCACTCCGGATAACCGTCGATGCGCGTTCTACACAACCCTCTCACGCAACAGACTGCACCGATCCCGCGCTGTTGCAATCATCCGTCCTGATCGATCACGATCATCCGACCGTTCGATCAGCGCTCCAAGCGTTCCACACCTCCGCGAAGCCGCATCGCCGCGAGACTTCACGCGAACAGCGGATCGAAGCGCTCCGCCGGTACGTTCACGACTACGTCCGCACCAAATCACTCGGCGTTGGCTTTGCCAGCGCCTCCCAAGTCGCTCAGTCGCGCGAGGGCGATTGCACCGAGCACGCCGTGTTCCTCTGCGCACTGCTCAGGGCCGAGGGCATCCCCGCCCGCGTGGTCAGCGGCCTGGTCTACGTCGACGAGTTTCTGGGTGAAAGCGGCGTCTTCGGCTACCACATGTGGACCCAGGCCGCAATCATCGACCCAAAGACCGGCGCGTGCCGATGGATTGATGTGGACGCATCGCTCGGGACTGTTCGCGGCTTCGACGCAACCCACATCGCGCTCGAGGTCAGCACGCTCGGCGAAGAAGAGTCGGTCAACGCCATGGTCCGTCTGGCACCACTGCTCGGCACGCTCTCCGTCGATGTCATCGAGACCCGATCGGAGCGCCCCTGACATGCCAACGTCCGAGTCACATCCGTTCCCGCCGATCCCTGCACGCCGGACCGAGAGCCACAAGGGTGATCATGGCACCATCGGAGTGGCCGGCGGTTCGTGCGGAGATCTGCTCGATAAGCACGGTGCCCGCGGATCGACCATGCTGGGCGCCCCTGCGCTGGTAGCCCTCGCTGCCTTTCGCGCTGGCGCCGGCCTGGTCCGCATCGCCGCACCAGCACCGATTCTCAACTCGATCCTCACGATCTGCCCGAGTGCCACCGGCCAGGCGATCCCCACCGACGCCGACGGCTGGTACGAGCCTCACGCCGCGTCGATGACCATCGACCGTCTCACCGATCAGAGCGACGTGCTCGTCGTCGGGACTGGTCTCGGGCAGACGCCTGGCGCTTGTGCCGCCACGCTCCGAGCCATTCAGCAGGAACGCTCACCGGTTGTCCTCGACGCCGACGCGATCAACTGCCTCGGTTCGATCCCCGACTTCTTCCGCGACTTCCACGCATCGGCCGTCCTCACGCCGCACCCCGGCGAGTTTCGCCGCCTGTGCTCTGCGATGGGCCTGCGAGGCGATCTCGGACTCGCCGATTCTCGGGCAAACGCGGCGGAGCAGATGGCCCAGCGCCTGGGGCGAGTCGTCGTGCTCAAGGGGCATGACTCGGTTGTCACAGACGGACAACGCACCCACATCAACACCACCGGCCACCCGTGCCTGGCAACCGCCGGCAGCGGCGATGTGCTCTGCGGTGTCATCGCTGCTTTCATCGCGCAGTTCGTTGACGTTCGTACTCGCCTCGGCCAAACCGGCACAAACCAGTCGCCGATGGTACTAACGCGATCGGCCGATCGACCATTTGACCTGTTTCAAGCAACCTGTGCCGCCGTACACGTGCATGGGCTTGCGGCCGAACTCTGGTCGGGGCGAGAACGCGCCGACACAGGCATGACGGCCACCGACCTGTGCAACCTGATCCCTGTTGCGGTTGAGTCACTACGCAAGCCGAGCCGGTACTGCCCGGCATAAGCCGTTCGTTACACGCGTTCGCTCAGTCGATCACGCGAGGCACAGCGCTCGCCACCAACCGGATCGTCGGAGTCGAGTCGCGTCGACCCACACCCAGGTCTTGTTCATCGTTCGGTGCGATGGTCAGATCGACCGTCGCACGCACAAGACGCGGACCGGGCTCGTACTCCACGATGAACATCACTTCAGAGAGGTCCGCGAGCAGCGGTCGCTCGTCGATCACCGAGTCATCGGCGCCGTTCTTGAGCACATACCACAACTCGAAACGCTGGCGCCCGCCCTCGAACGCCTGTTCCGAGTCGCGGCGTTCGATCCGTGTCCTGCGGTTCAGGCCAGCCTCGAGGTCCTGAACGGTCGTGAACTCGATCCAACTGCTCGTTCCCGGGTTCTGCGTCACATCGAACACATCTTCCGGATAAGGTTGGAAGTCCGACGCTGTGCGGAGCATTGCCTGCAAACGGTGCATCACGATCCGTGACACCACGTGCGTCGAGGCCGATTCGGTCGTGTCCTTGTAACTCAGCCACGAAGCGTGGAACGCCGTCAGAGTCGCAACGAGAAGCGTTGCGCTGATCGTCAGCGCAATCAGCATCTCCACGAGACTGAACCCGCCCCGGCGGCGATTACGCATTCTCATCGCTTACCCTCCCGGTAGGTCTCCGGCAGCGTCAGCATGCTCAGGGGCAACAGAACGCCATCCGGCATGGGCAGGTCGGGCCGCCAGTTCAGTTCGATTCGTCCGTAGCCGTAGAACGGAATCGCCGTTGCACCGGCCGCGATCTGCGCGGACGTCGGGGTTTGGTCCGGCCCGAGGTCCGCCAGACCGTCACCGTTCAAGTCCCACCCGACGATGCGCTGGCCGTTCACGATCGGAAGCGACTCGGGGTCCAGCGCCTCGCCGTCGCCGTCCTCGGGCCCGAAGTAGCCGATCGTCGAGTTGAAGTTCGCGGGGTTGCCGACGGCCTCACCGCGAAGCTGTAAAGGACCCTCGCCCGCTGTGGGCGCATAGGTCAGAAGCATCGTGCCGTCGAGTTTCGTGTTGCCTCGGATGTCCAGCAGTCCGGCCACGATCGTGCCCTGCAACTGAATGTTCTGGCTCTGCGATCCGTCACCGTACGTATCCGTCGGGCTGTTGAAGGAGCCGAGGTCCACCGAGTAGTGCGGCGTCATCAGGCTCGACTTGGCGATCACCTCACGGTCCGATTCGTCCGGATTCATGCCGGGATTGTCCGGGCTATCGGGGTGCTGCTGCGAGAACCGCGTCTTGCCCGTGAACTGCAGCTTGTTCCGCACGTGCGTGAACGCTTGCGGCGTGTCGCTCGTCAGACTACCCACGAACAGGCAATCGTGAAAGCGGATGTTGTTCGAGTACTGCTTCGTGTCTCGCGCTGCGCCGGTTCGGACCGAGCCGTCGATCGTCGGAGGGTCGTCGAACTGGTCGTAGTTCGCCGGGCCGTCGACGACGTTCCCGGTTGTGTACCGCAGAAAATCGCTCTTGTCCAGCGGATCTGTTGTCGGCACTGGCCTGCCCGCCGACTCTGACCACACCAACCGACCGTAACTCGACCACATGGGGTGCGTGTTGTCGACGTACGTCCGCACGAACGTCACGCCGATGAACGTGCAGTTGATGAACAGTGCGTTGTTCCCTCGCGGGATCTGGACGTTCCGGAACGTCATGTTCTCGTAACGAGGCCGGTAGTACCAGTCGCTGAAAGCGGGCGATCCGAACGGCATCCGCTCGTACAGGTGCCTGCCCGTTCGCGAGAAGACGTAGGCGTCGTCCAAGTCACCTCGCCAGTATCGCGGAACGGATGAATCGGTGCCGGCCTCGATGTACGTCGAGAGTTGGCTGGCCGCGATTCCCAGCTGCTGCGCGACCTGCTGCTCGAAACTCGCCCCGTCCGCGGCGAGGTGCAGCGGGTTCTGCGCGTCGGCGAACGTGTCTCGCCCGATCGCAGGCAGATCGTCGTCGTCCGCACCAAACCGAACCGGACCGTCACCACGGTCAGGCCGAATGGGTCCGCGCAACTGCGCGGCGTACGCCTCGTGCGCGCTCGACCAGGCCTGTTGAGTCGCCTTGAAAGTCAGGCGCCCGCGAACCTTCGCATACTGATCCCGATGGTCGATGTATCCGTCGCGCCAACCCAGGACTCGATCTCGGAATGCACCGGTCCGCGAGTCAACGTCCATGATCTCTTCGCCCGGATCCCATCGGCCGTTGTTGTTCGAATCGACGAATCCCCAGATGCTGTTGCGATTCCGATCCGGATTGGCGCTGTCGATGAGCAAGGCCAGATCGTCGTCGAGCGTGAACTCGGGTGCGCCGGCATCGTTTGCAGCGGGCGTGCCGGCCGTCAGTGCGTTCGACAGCTTGACGCGCCCGTCCCCGTTCGTATCGAACCTCGCGATGAACAAGTCCATCTCGTCGACGAATCCATCCTTGTTCACATCGGCGAACGAACCCGCCGGGAAGTCGCCCTCAGGGTCGATCGATGCCAAAGCAGCGCCCTCGATCGCGTGCCCGACACGCAGGCGATTGTCGCCGTCCACGTCCCCCGCCGCGAGCGCCGCGTAGAAGGCGTCCAGCCGCGCGTCCAGACTCGAGTCCAAGCCGTAGAAATCGGACTTCATCGTGATCGGGTGCCCGTGCTCCCGTTCAACATCGGTGTAGAGTGCGCCCAAGTTGCCCGTCACTCGCACGTTCTTGCCGATCATGATCCTCGCCGGCGACAGAATCGCGTGCGAAGGCTGCTTCGCGATCCGGAAGTCCTGCTGGATCTGCCGAACGATCGGACGCACGACCTCTCCGTCCGGCGCCCTGCTATACAGGTACTCCGAGCCGGCCGCGCCGATCGAGCTGTAACCGGTCACAATGACGCGGACGTCGGTGCCGTTGGCCAGCGGCGCGTACGTGATCTGATACGCAGCGGGACGCGCATTCGATTGCGATGCGTCTCCATCGATCGCCACCAGGCCTGTGCGAACCCAGCCGGTTGCGGACAGGTCCTCATCGATCGGACCCGTCGGGTCGAACGCCGACGCCGTTTCGGGGAATCCGGTCACCGTCAAGAGATTCCCGTCGTGCAGGTGCGCTGCCAGAACCGCATCGGCCAAGCCGGCGATCGTGATCGCGTCCACGCGCCCGCTCCGTGCAGGACGAACCTCGACGCGCCCGTCGCCCACACTGAAATCCCCGCGCCACAATCGGGCGCCGAAGTCCGAGTCCACCACCCCCTTGTCCACGTAGAACCGCCTCGTTGCTTCGGCGAGAGTCTGGGACGCGACACGCAACCCCGTCTCCGCTGCCCCCATCGACCGCACCACGTGCAGGTGCGTGTTGGCCGTTCGCAGGTTCCCCTGGCTTGCGATCGCCATGGCCACCGCCAAGGAACCGAACATCACCATGAACATCATCGCAAGGATGCTCGTCACACCGCGCCGGCTGACGAACCACGACCACGCCCGCCCGTTACGGGCCACGCTGTCACGCACCGAACGTCCACGCATGCCAAACCGCATGGTCGATATCCCCTACAGCCTCCGCCGGCCGGTCACGGAACGATCCACGTCACCACAGCGACCACCTGCTCCTCGGTATCGAAAGGGCCTTGATAGGTCACCGTCACGGTCACACGAAGTGGGAACGCGTCCACCGCCAACCCTGCAAAGCCGCTCGCGTCTGCCGGCAGAGTTGTCTCGGCCGGGTAAACCGTGGAGTAGTTCGTTGGGTCGACCTTTTCAACGCGGATCGACTGGGCCCACCCGCGCAGCGGCACGACACGTCCTTCGGCATCACGCACAAACTGACCATCCGGCGTGATCTCCGGAATGACCTCGCCGAACGCATCCACCGGTCCCACGAGGTCACCGTCGTCACGCCCCGGGGTGCCGTTGAAGGCCAACCGCAGCCCATCGAAGTCATCCAGATCGTCGTAGTCGTTGAGTTCGACCTCGCCAGGCTCTGGACCCCACCCACGCAGCTCTTGAGCACCGTCGGAACCGGACAGGAAATACAACCCTGTTGTTGGGTCGTGCTTGGGCAGGCGACGGGTCATCTCCCGAATCTCGTTGGCAAGGTACGTCGCAGTTGCGGCGTGGCTACTCCAACCGTTCGTTCGGATGAAACTCTGCTGCGCGTCGATGAGAGCCAGCACACCGACGCCCACAATGACCAGCGCCAGCGAGGTTTCGATCAGTGTGAAGCCCGCACCGCTGCGACGGCTTAGCGACCATGCGCCGCGGTGCACCTTCAGTCCGACTGGATAACGCCGAGTCAGCATGCCGCAATCGCTCCCGCCGACGGACCGCCGCCGGCGCGTCGAACACGCCTCCCGAACGCCTCCGCCGCCGAAGTCCTCCCCACTCCGCAATCGGTCAGCGGACGATCTGACTCATCTTGAAGATCGGCAGGATGATCGCCATCGCGATGAAGCCGACGATTGAACCCATTACGATGATCATGATGGGTTCGATAAGCGACGTGACCGCCTTGATGCGCTCTTTCAACTGCTTGGCATAAAACGATGAGATCTCGTCCAACACCTCACCCAACTTACCGGACTCTTCGCCCGCGCTCACCATCTGCACCACCGCGCGCGGCAGCAACGTGGTCTTCATGAGCGGCGCAGCGATCTTCTTGCCCGTCTTCACGCTCGCATACACCGACTTCCACAGTCCTTTGTAGAGCCGGTTGCCCGAGATGTCACCCGTGATGGCCAGCGTGTCGAGCATGGGGACTCCCGCGTTGATCAACTGCCCCATTGTCTGCAGCGACCGAGAGATGTACAGCGCCCGGAACATCCCTTTCACCACCGGGATCACGAGTTTCGTCCGATCGAAGAAGAACCCACCGACATCCGTCTTGCCGAACGCCCACAACCCACCGATCAAGAGCACCAGACCGCCGACGCAGAAGTACCAGTTTTGGACCATGAAGTCCGACAGGTTCATCAGGAACGTTGTGGCCCACGGCAGGACTTCCTCCTTGCCCGCGAACACCGTTTTGAACTTCGGCAGCACGAACGTCAGCAGAAACACCGTCACCGCCACCGCCATCGTCCCGATGATTCCGGGGTAGATCGCGGCGCCGACGACCATCTTCCGCGTCTCGATCTCCTGCGCGATGTACCCGGCGATCCGGTCCAACATCTTCGCGAAGGACCCGGACATCTCCGACGCACGCACCATGTTCACGTACAGCGGGCCGAACAGCTTTGGATGGCGCGCGATGGCCTCTGAGAACTGCTTGCCGCTCTCGACGTCGGTCTTGAGTTGGACGATGACCTTCTTGAAGTTCGGGTGCTCGGTCTGCTCCGCGATGCCCTCGAGCGCTGCGCGCAGGTTGATGCCCGCGCGAATCATGACGGCCAACTGCGTCGTGAAATCGAGGACGTGCTTGGTCTTCGGCTTGCCCGCGTTCAGTTCGGCGATCCGCTGCGCGAAACTGCCGCCGGTTGCGGACGAGCCCACCGGCGTCACCGACAGCACGCGGAACCCCTGATTTCGAAGAATGCTCGCCGCCGTCGTGACGTTGTCCGCGGCGACGACGCCGATCTGCACCTCGCCGGAGTTGTTACGAACCTGGTAACGGTAGTTGGGCATGGCTGGTGCTCGTCACTCCGCGAACTGATCGAACTCGGCCTCGTGACCGCGAACTACGATGCCCGGCGCCTGACGCCCGGCGCTGTGCTTACGCAACCAACTGCCGCTCCAACTTGTCGGGGTACGCAGCCTGCGCGATCGCGTCTTCGCGGCTGACCATCCCGTTGAAGTACAACTCGGCGATCGCCGTGTCCAGCGAACACATGCCCAAAGCCCGATTGGTCTCGATCACGTTCGGAATCTCGAAGGCGCGATTCTCACGGATGAGGTTCCGAACCGCCGGCGTGCACAACAGGACCTCGACACCCGGAACCATGCCCGGCTTGTCGATCCGGCTGAACAGCGTCTGAGACACCACCGCCTGAAGCGTGTTCGCCAGCATCGAACGGATCTGGTTCTGCTGTCCCGCCGGGTACATGTCAATGATGCGTTCGACCGTCTGCGAAGCATTCACCGTGTGCAGCGTTGAGAGCACCAGGTGGCCCGTCTCGGCGGCCGAGATCGCCAGCGCCGTCGTCTCGAGGTCTCGCATCTCGCCCACCAGGATGATGTCCGGGTCCTGACGCAGCGCGTGCTTCAGTCCGCTCGCGAAACTCGGCATATCCTGCCCCAGTTCGCGCTGTTCGATCAGGCATCGCTTGCTCTGGAAGACGTACTCGACCGGGTCCTCCAGCGTGATGATGTGCTTGCGGTACCGCTCGTTCATCGCCTGGATCATCGCCGCCAGCGTCGTCGACTTGCCCGAGCCCGTGTCACCCGTCACCAGGACCAGCCCACGGGGCAGGTACGTCAGCCTGGCGATCACCTCGGGCAGATTCAGGTTCGCCAGCGGCGGGACCTTCGTCTTGATCGTGCGCATCGCGATCGCCGCCGTGCCGCGCTGCACGTGCGAGTTCACACGGTAACGCGCCAGACCCGGTGCCTGAAACGAGAAATCCGAATCCTTGATCTGGTCGAATTTCGACAGCGCCTCCTTCGACGCCATCTGCTCGACAAACCCCCGGCACTGCTCGGGCGTGATCGCCGGGAATTCCATCGGCTGGATCACCTGGTGCACGCGCATCATCGGCTGATGCCCGCTGATCAGGTGGATGTCGGAGGCGTCCGCCTCAAACGCCGTCTTGAGAATGTCCAGAAGGTTCATCGAGCGCTCCAGCCGGAGGGGTGTGAGGCGGGCCGCGGGCCACGCGCGGGCGACCGCAGTGCGCGGTCGGCCAATCGACCCCTTCCAATCGGCCCCGCACACGTCCCGATTGACGCATCACGCCCGGCAGGCCGCGTTGACCTTGACGCCTGTCCGGTTTACGACGCGCTTGTTCACACCAAACCAGAGCCCTTCCCGCGTTGCTCAACTCTGGCGCGCGGATTGCGTCCCACGCGTACAGCATGGATGCGCCCCACCTGACTTCCAAGACGCTCCGCGTCGTTTGCGCCCTGATGGCCACACTCGTGTGCACCGTTGCGCTTGTCCGGCCTGCCGACGCGCAACTTGTGCCGAACAGTGCGGCAGCAGCACCGGGCACAACCCAGCCCATCGCCGGCCAGTTTGATCCGAGCCAAGGCTCCACCACGCAGCCGCAGCGAAGGCCCCGCCGCGACAACCCCGTCATCTCCATCCAAGAGATGGTCCGCCTAGAGAATCAGGCCGCCAGCCAACTCCGCGGC
Organism: Phycisphaeraceae bacterium; assembly: GCA_019636535.1. Lineage (GTDB taxonomy): Bacteria > Planctomycetota > Phycisphaerae > Phycisphaerales > UBA1924 > JAHBK01. Next base: position 40,577 of record JAHBXK010000007.1, read on the forward strand.
ATTGGCCTCGTCACGGGCCTGCGTGGCACGGGCGACAGCGGCAGTGAAGTCGTGGTCGCCCGCCCGCTCGCACAGGTCTACGCCAACAACGGCAATCCCATCGGCGACATTCGTGCCCTCGCCAAGGCCAAGAGCGTGGCGATGGTGTCGATCTGGTGTGAAATCCCCGAAAGTGGGGGCCGAAGCGGTGATCGTTTCGACGTCTTCGTCCGGGTCCTGCACTCATCCACCAGTTTGAGGGGTGGACAACTCGAAATCAGCCCGATGATGGGCCCACTCCCAGGGCAGGGTGTGTTCGCGTTTGCCTCCGGACCGATCGTCATCGAGGACACCGAGATTCCCACCGTCGGACGCATCCGGGGCGGCGTGCAACTGATCGAAGACATCCGCATGCTGCCGCTGGGCAGCACTTTCGATCTCTTTCTGCGCCCCCACTACCGCAGTTACTCCGTTGCGCGCATGATCGCGGCCGAGATCAACGGCCTCACCACCGATCTGGAGCAGGGTTACGAAGCCGCGGCTCAGGTCGCCTTCGCCATCGATGACACCGCCATCCGAGTCACGATCCCCGATCGCGAACGTTCAAATCCCAACTCCTTCATCGCCTCGATCCTCACGAAGCGGTTCAGCCCAACCCTGATCGATCTCCCAGCGCAGGTCGTCGTCAACGAGCGCACCGGCACCATCATCGTGACCGGCGACGTCGAAATCTCCGCGGTGACCGTCGGCAGCGACCGACTCGTCGTCACCACGGTGACGCCTCCCAGAACGCCTTCCCCACAGGACCCGATGGTTGAGCGTCAGAACTGGACGCACTTTGGCTCCACCGGCACCAATGCCGACCGCGCACGCATCGAGGACCTCCTCGACGCTTTCAAGCAGCTCAATGTTCCGGTCCGAGAGCAGATCCAGATATTCGCACAGATCAATCAGAGCGGCAGACTCCACGCTCAGTTCATTACGGAGTGATTTCTTGACTCCCTCGGCAGCAACAGGCTCTTCCTCGCTCCTGAACACGATCCGCGGGTCGGTTCTGACCAGTGCTGCATCAGGGCACTCCGATCCTGACCGCGTCTTCGCCGACCTGCTCGGCAGGTCAACCCGACCTGTGCACGACGGACGGACCGACGAATCCCGCGCCCGCGAAGCGGCCGAGCAGTTCGTAGCCATCACATTTGTTCAGCCGCTGCTGAAACAGCTCCGCGAGACGAACTCCGCCTCACCCCCGTTCGCTCCGAGCCAGGCAGAAAGGCAGTTCCAGTCACTTGCCGATCAGGCGACTGCCGACCGAATCGTCAGGTCGTCGCGCTGGCCGCTGGTCGACCGCATCGCGGCCGACCTGATCAAGCGTTCCAACATCAGGCCCGTCGTCGCCTGACTCCCACGCTCCCAATCGACCGAGCGGAACCATGACTCGCGCAGTCACGCAACCCAACGCTGTCTCTGCAGCGCTCAAGGAGCGCCCCGACCCGATCACCGAACTCGACAGCGCCCTCCGAGACCTTGTTGCGGACCACGAAGCCCTTCTCAACCTCGCGCGCGCACACCGCGAAGCCATCGCCAAGGCCGATGTCTCCGCCATGCATCGGTGCCTTGAGGAACAGCAGGAGCGACTCCAACGCATCCGCGGGCACGAGTTCCGACGCCGGGCCGCGGTTGTTGCACTCCAAGGCGCTGTGACGCCCGACTCCGGCCGTCTTTCCGCGCTCGCGCAACGGGCAACCGAGCCGGTTCGCTCGCGACTCGTCGCCCTAGGCGATCGTCTTCGTGAACTGCTCAACGCTCTTCAGATCGAGCATGAGGCCGTCCGTCAAGCCGCCGAAACCCTCTCCTCGCACATGGAGGGGCTGATGCGGCAGGTCTGCAGACACTTGTCGCACGCGGGAACCTACGGACCAACCGCCGCGATCGACACACGAACCCCCGTCGTGACGGTCCTCGATCTTCGCCGTTAGTGCTGGCACGCGCTTTGCGGTCTAAGTCACATGGGACTCACCAGCTCCCTCCAGATCGGTCGCTCAGCGCTCACCGCCAGCCAGGTGGCCATTCAGGTCACGGGTAACAACTTCGCCAACGCGACCACCCCCGGCTATTCCAGACAGACGATCTCCTTCTCGCCGTCGAGGGACGCTCGTGCGGGCGAGTTCTTCCTCGGCCGCGGCGTTCAGGTGCAGGGCATCCGGCGGCAGATCGACTCCGCCATCCAGGCCCGTCTCTGGGCCGGGATCAGCGAGCAATCCTCGGCGAACATAGACCTCCAATTGCTCTCTCAGATCGAGAGCACCCTCAACGAACTCAGCGATAACGATCTCTCGAGCGAGTTCTCGCGCTTCTTCGACGCGTGGAGTCAACTCGCGAACAGCCCAAACCAGCAGGGCGCCCGATCACTGGTCATCAACCAAGGCCGAACCCTGGCGGCTTCGATGCGGGCCCTGCGAAGCGACCTCACCGCGATCCGTGCCCAGATCGACAGGCAACTGGCCTCTTCCACCAGTGCCGCCAACGACCTGCTCGGGCGTATCGCGGACATCAACACGGCCATCGTCCAAGCCGAAGCCGGGACCAGCGTCAGCAACACGCTTCGCGACCAGCGCGATCAACTCGTCAGTGAACTCAGCGCGCTGGTGGACGTCACCACCGTCGAACAGGCCAACGGCGTGCTCGACGTACTCGTTGGCTCGATCCCCGTCGTGCTCGCGGGACAGAACCGCGGCATCGAACTCCGAACGACCACCATCGGCAACGACCTCAGCGTCAGCGTGAACCTTCGTCAGGACGGAACGCAACTCGATGTCCGTTCCGGAACGGTCGGGGCACTGCTCCGCCAGCGAACCGACAACGTCGACGGAACGGTTGAGAGTCTCGACCGAATCGCCTCGCAACTCATCTTCCAGGTCAACCGCGTGCACAGCGCGGGCTACCCAGGCAAGCCGCTGAACACCGTAACCGTCACGCTCCCGATCGCGCTTGCGGATCAGTCGCTCGCCCTCAACGATCCGAACAACATCAGCCTCAACGGCCTCCCTTTCGCTCCGGTGAACGGAGGCTTCCTCGTCACAGTTCGCAACCAATCCACGGGGGCCACCGAGACCGTCCGGATCAACATCGACCTCGATGGGATCGATAACGCAGGCAATCCCGGCACCGCTGACGACACCAGCCTTGCCAACATTGTTGCGCAACTCAACGCCGTCGGGAATGTCTCGGCCTCTGTCGGGGCCGACGGCCGGCTCCGCATCGACGCCGACTCCGGATTCTCGTTCGAGTTCTCCGAGGACTCTTCCGGGGTGCTCGCGGTTCTGGGTGTGAACACTTACTTCACGGGCACTTCCGCCCGCGACATCGATGTTCGCCGAGCCCTCATCGACTCTCCCGAGTTCCTCGTGGTGGGCGCGCTCAACGGTCAGGACATGGTCGATAACGCCGCGGCCCTGGCGATCCTCGCCCTGCGCGACGCCGGCAACGCCGCCTTGGGCGGGCGCAGCATCTCCGGAGCGTGGATCGAGACCGCGCAGCAAGTCGGGTCGAACGCAGCCGCCGCAACCAACCGCGCGAGTGCCACGACGCTTGTCCGTGAGAACCTCGAAGCGCAGCGTTCGGCCGTCAGCGGTGTCAGTCTCGACGAGGAGTCAATCAACCTCCTCGCCTTCCAGCAGCAGTACCAGGGCGCCGCACGCTTCATCAACGCCGTCAACCAACTCACTCAGGAACTCCTCAGCATCGTCTGAGTCACACTCGCCACGCGAGCATGTCTTCCATCCCCTCCAACCTCTCCCGCGTCCCGAACCTGATGTCTTCCAGGTTCCTGCTCAATTCACTCAATCGCACGAACCTCGACCTCCTGCGCGTCCAGACCGAACTGGCGAGCAACAAGTCCGTCACTCGCTTCAGCGACAACGGTGTCGCAGCGAGCGCCATCAGCATCCTGCAGGACCGCCTCGAGCGCGGTTCGCAGCGGCTTCAGAACCTCTCGGCCGCTCAGGGCACGCTCAACTACCTTGATTCCACCCTCGGCGATGCCACCACGCTCGTGCAGGAGGCCAAGAGCATCGCCTCCGATCAGATCGGCATCACGTCTGACGCCGCGACTCGCGCCAATCAGGCCACCGTCATCGACGGCATGATCCGGTCGCTCTTCCAACTCGCCAACCGGCAGACCAACGGACTGTTCATCTTCGGTGGAAGCACCCCCACCCGCGCTCCCATCGAGGAACTCCGCGGCGGCTTCCGCTACGTCGGTCAGGGCTCTGGACTTGTCACCGACCTCGGTACCTGGGACTCGATCCCGATCACGCTCGGCGGGAACAATGCGATCGGCGAGACCAGCGGCCGACTCCGGTCCACGATCGACCTCGATCCTGCTATCAGCGCCGGCACCAGGCTCAGCGACCTCAACGGAGCTCGCGCCTTGGGCATCACCAGAGGCGAGATCGCCTTCCGCGTCAACGGCGGCGCTGAAGTCCGCGTTGATCTGTCCTCTGTCGACACCGTTGCCGACGTCGTCAACGCCCTGCAGAGCGCCATTCAGGCGTATGAAGCACAACAAGGAACCACCGTGCTCGGCCCGGCCGGAGTCGCTGTTTCCGCGAACAGCCTTCGCTTTGACGTCGCCGCGGGGGTGACACTCGAGTTCGTCGACCCGGGCACCGGCATCACCGCCGCGGACCTCGGTCTTTCCGGTATCGTCTTCGATGATTCCACGCCCGATGGGACAGACCTTGACCCGCGGATCAGCGTCCTCACTCCCGTCTCAGCGCTCTCGGGGCTCACGCTCCCTCTCGGCTCGGTCCGGTTCCGGTTCGGGCAGGGCACGGGCAGCCAGATCTCCGATGTCGACCTCTCCTCGGCCCAGACGGTCGGGGACATCATCTCTGCCGTTCAGGCCGCCGTTCCCGGTGTCCGCATGGCGATCAGTTCGAACGGACGCGGCTTGGACATCTTCAACGAAGTCTCCGGACCCTCCCTCAGCATCGAGGAGGTCCCCGGCGGCGCCAACACCGCCACCGAACTCGGCATTCGCTCTCTCAATGCCCAGACATCGCTCAGCGAGTTCAACAATGGTCGCGGCATTCGAATCGTGACCGACCGCATCAACCCCCAGACCGGCATCGCCGACCGTACTTACAACACCGACTTCCGCATCACCCTCGGCAACGGCCAGTTCTTCGACGTTGATCTCCGGCCGCAAGACACCATCACCGTCCAGGCGCTCATCGACCGCATCAACTCCGAGTTCGTAACCGCCATCGGCCAGCCCCCCCTGAACCCCGATGCTCCCCCCCTGGCCCCGGGCGACTTCTCGGCGGGTCTTACCAACGGCGCGAACGGCATCGCGCTCACCCAGACCGTTTCGGGCGGACCCATCGCCGTCGAGAAACTCAACAACTCGGCCGCCGCAGAGGACCTCGGCTTCCTGAACGGATCGTACGACAGCGCAACCTCGACGCTGATCGCGCAAGATCGTGCACAAGTGCGCGTGAACAACCTGTTTACGACGCTCATCGAGTTGCGCGACGCCCTTCGTGCCAACAACAGTTCTGGCATAACGGTTGCTGGAGAGGATCTCGAGCGCGCCAACGACCGTCTGGCACAGGCACGCGCACTCGTCGGCGTCCACGCAAACCGCGTGATCCGCGCCGTCCAACGCCAGGAGGACCTGATCACCATCGACGAGCAGATGCGCTCTTCTCTTCAGGACGTCGACTACAGCGAGGCCTCTATCCGCTTCAGCCTCCTTCAGACCCAACTTCAGGCGGCCCTTCGTTCCGGGGCCATCAGCCAGAACCTCACGCTCTTGGACTTCCTCCGCTGAAAGGCGGCCAAGTCTCTTTCAGTTTGATGTGTTTGAGGGCCCGCACTGACCACGGGTCCGGAGGCGACAGGAGGTCGCTCGGCGGAGTAGCCGGGGTCACTCCTGGGCCTTGCCAGGTCAGGTGAGCGGAGCGCACCGATGCAAGTGCGGACAACCAGATTCGGCAACGTCGAGATCGCGGAGGACCGCGTGATCGAGTTCACCAAGGGGCTCCTGGGCTTCAGCGAGTACCGTCGCTATTGCCTGCTCGAGCCCGCCGAGGACTCGGCCTTCTTTTGGCTGCAGTCCCTCGATGACCCGTCGCTGGCCTTCGTGGTCACCGACCCGTCCTTCTTCGTGCCCGAGTACTCCGTTCCCATCCGCGCCGAGCAGATGGGAGATCTCGCGCTGGCACGACTCGAAGACGCCCAGGTCTTCGTCATCGTCAACAAGGTCGATCAGACCCTGACGGGCAATCTCCAGGGACCGCTGGTGATCAACACGCTCACCCGATCGGGGGAGCAGTTCGTCCTCGCCGAGAAGCGATGGACGACGCGTCATCCGCTGGTTCAACTGGCCCGGCAACAGTCGGCCCCGGCACGGGCCGCATCGGCCTGAGCCGCCGCGACCCGCGCTTCCCGCCCGGGCGAGCCGCAGCGCGTCCAGCGCTCGCACCGCCCGGCTTCATTCGTGCGACGATCACGCCGGTCACGGACGACCGCGCGGCGTGAGCGTCCGGACTACTCGCCTGGGGCACATCGACACAAGGAAGGAGCCGATCGATGCTGGTTCTTTCGAGACAGCGCGACGAGACAATCATGATCGGCGACGACGTGGAGATCACCGTCGTCGATATCCGGGGGGACAAAGTCAGGCTGGGAATCACCGCGCCGACGCGGATCGCCGTGCACCGCAAGGAGGTGTACGACGCGATCAAGAGCGAGAACGAGCGTGCCAGCCGCATCAACAACAACGACGTCAACGGCGTCGGCCCGCGAGCGCGCCCGGGCTTTGCCGCACGCGGATCGCTGGGCGCAGCAAGGCTTGCCCGAGCCACCACGCCCGCGATCACACCCGTTAACCAGAACCCGGCGGGCGGTCCGCCGGCGACAGGCTTCCCGAACGCCCAATCGGCCTGAACTCACCGCTCAATCGCGTCATTGAACTCGCGCCGCAGGATGTACGCGGCGAATTCACGGGACTTCCCGGCACGCACAGCCTGAGCCTCAATCACGGAGGATTGCCATGGCTAGGATCAACTCGAACATCTCAGGACTGATCGCCCGAGCCAATCTGAGCCGGGCCAACCAGGACCTAGAGGTGCGTCTTCAGCGACTCGCCACGGGCCTGAAGATCAACCGCGGCGCGGACAACCCCGCGGGGCTCATTGTCTCCGAGCGCATCCGCTCAGAGATCGCCGGCGCCAATCAGGCCGTCAGTAACTCGCAGCGGGCCTCAAGCGTTATCGCGACCGCGGAGGGCGCGCTCTCCGAGATCGCCGATCTGCTCAACTCCGTGCGCGGACTGGTCGTCGAGGCCGCCAACACCGGCGCCTTCAGTCAGGAAGAGCGTGCCGCCAACCAGCGGCAGATCGACTCGGCCATCGAGTCCATCACACGCATCTCCAACACCGCCAGTTTCGGCGGTCTCAAACTCCTCAATGGCTCACTCGACTACGTCCTCTCCGGCCTGAACTCGGCCGCTATCGCCAAGTCTTCCGTCTTCAGCGCCAACTTCGCAGGTCAGAGCAGCATCCGGGTCGATGTCGACGTCATCAGTTCCGCTCAGACCGCAAGCCTCTTCCTCTCGACCCCCACCGGGAACATCTCTTCCACGGTCACCCTCGAGATCGCCGGCTCGCTCGGCGTCCAAGTTCTCGAGTTCCGTGAGGGCCGACCGCTGTCCGAGGTCATCCAGGGCATCAACAGTTTCCGCGCCGCGACCGGTATCTCCGCGACACTTCTGAATCCCGCGGACCCCGCGAGCGGCCTGCGCTTTACCTCGACCGCATTCGGATCAAACGCATTCGTGTCCGTCAAGCGCCTCGGCGGCCCCCCGGGCGGCGGCTTCTTCCGAACCTTCCAACTCTCGGCCGCGGCCGAGATTCCTGGCTCGATCTCTTTCTCCGACACCGCGTTCGTCGCGAATCTCAGTCAGGCGAACTACGACAAGGGACGCGACGTCAGCGCCATCGTCAACGGTGTCACGGGCACAGGCGACGGCCTCAAAATCTCCGTCCAGAACAGCACCTCCCTGGCGATGGAACTCATCCTCCAGCAATCCTTTGCCACCACCAACAACTCAAACTCAACTTTCTACATCACGGGCGGAGGTGCGCTGTTCCAGCTCGGCGGTGAGATTTCCACCAACCTGCAGTCAAACGTCGGAATCCAGTCCGTCGCCGCTTCCAGGCTCGGCGGAACGCTCATCAACGGCGCTCTCCATTTCTTGGCGAGTATCCGCTCAGGTGGGGCCAACGACCTCAACAGCCAGAACTTCCAAGCTGCCAGCCAGGTTCTTAGCAGTTCACTCGACGAGATCTCCTTGCTCAGGGGCCGGCTCGGCGCTTTCGAGCGGAACACCCTGCAAACGAACATCCGCAGCCTACAAGCCGCGGTCGAGAACCTCACATCGAGCGAGTCACGCATCAGGGATGCCGACTTTGCCGAGGAAACCAGCCAACTCACCCGCGCCCAGATCCTGACCAGCGCAGGCACCAGCGTCCTAACGCTCGCCAACCAGCAGGCCCAGCAGGTTCTCCAGTTGCTCGGCTAACCCCCGGTCTCGCGCAATATCGGCCGGTAATCAGGCCCGCTCCCCCCCGGGGGGGCGGGCTTTATCGCTTCTTTGACCCCCAATCCTGTTTCTTCGCAATTCACGACTTAACTCGCTGGCTGCCCAAGTCGATCCACTCCGAGACAACCCGGCTTGCAGGCAAGCGGGGCTGACCCTTCATCGCCCGGTACGGATGCCGGGCGGGGCGACACGGTCCGTACGACCGTCCGTCCGTCACGGGTTCAGCCGCACGCGAGCGGCGAGAACCTGACGACACAGTCAGCCTCCCTCGCAGCCTTCAAGCACGGGTCGAGTTCACGGAGGCACTCATGAGTCGGATCAATACGAACATCCAGTCCCTGCTCGCACAGCGTGTTCTGAACCAGAACAACTTTGCGCTCAGTTCCTCGCTCGAGAGGCTGAGCACCGGTCTGCGGATCAACCGCGGAAAGGACGACCCTGCGGGCCTCATCGCTTCGGAGAATCTCCGAAGCGAGAAGTCCGCCATCAACGCCGCGATCGCGAACGCCGAGCGCGCCGACCAGGTCACCAACATCGCCGAGGGAGGTCTCCAGGAAATCTCGGGTCTCCTGACCGAGCTCCAGGGCCTCATCACCGGATCGGCCAACAACGCCGGCCTTTCTCAGTCTGAGAAGGAAGCCAACCAGCTGCAGATCGACTCGATCCTGCAGACCATCGATCGCATCGCCGCGGCCACTTCGTTCCAGGGCAAGCGGCTTCTGAACGGCAACCTTGACTACACCGCCAGCGGCGTCGCGGCCGGTGTCAGCGATTACCGCGTCAACGGTGCCAAGCTCGCCTTCAACCAGAACCTCGCTGTTCAAGCGGTCGTTACGACCTCGGCCCAGAAGGGTGGCTTGTTCCTCTCAACCGGCGGTGCACTGAACCTCGGCGGCGGCGGCAACGGCGCCTTCACCATCGAAGTTGCCGGCGCACTCGGCTCTCGCGAGCTTTCGTTCGCGTCGGGCACGACTGTCTCGTCCATCGTCTCCGCGATCAACACCTTTGCCGACGTCACCGGCGTCCGCGCAACCGCGTCGGGCACTGGCCTGCGATTGGACTCGGGCGAGTACGGCTCGGCCGAGTTCGTCAACGTCCGCGTCGTCAACGCCGCAAACATCACGGGCACCGGCGTCGGCATCTTCGGCCTGCAGTCGAACGACTTCAGTGTCGCCTCGACGACCGGCTTCTCGTTCGGGTCAACTTCGGCTTTCACGGGCATCCGCGACAACGGCCAGGACATCGCCGCGACCATCAACGGCATCTCCGCAACCGCCAAGGGTCGCACCGCCCGGATCAACACCGACTTCCTGGACGTCGAAGTCACCTTCAGCGACAACTCGAGCAACAACACCGCCCAGACACGCGGCGCGGTCAACGCGTTCACCATCACGGGCGGCGGTGCTGACTTCCAGCTCGCCGGACAGGTGGACATCGCCGGCAAGGTCTCGGTCGGAGTCCAGAACATTGCTACCCGCAAGCTGGGCAACAGCACCGTCGGGTTCCTCAGCGATCTGGCCAGCGGCAAGACCCTCAACATCGTGGACGGCGACCTGAACAAGGCTCAGAAGGCCGTCGCCGAGGCCATCAACATCGTCTCCTCGACCCGCGGCCGGCTCGGTGCCTTCCAGAAGAACACCGTCGGTGCGACCATACGCAGCCTGGGCGTCTCCCTCGAGAACACCTCGGCCGCCGAGTCCACCATCCGCGACGCCAACTTCGCGTCCGAGACCGCGGCACTCACCCGCAACCAGATCCTGGTCTCGGCTTCCACAAACATCCTGGCTCTGGCCAACAGCCAGCCCCAGGCCGCGCTCCAGCTCCTCGGCTAATCCGAGACTGACGCACTCCGTTCCGTGAACTCGGCACCCCGGGCATAACCGCCCGGGGTGCTTTGTTGCGCGCTCACTGTTGCCGAACGCCGATGTATAGACCGGCCCGTCTCCTCAATTGCCCATGCCCCGCTCTCCATCCTCAACCTCCGCCCGCTCATCTCCACCCCGCCGCCGTGGCCGCCCGCGCACCCGCCCACAGCCCGCTCTCAGCCCCGAGTTTGACCGGATGCTCCGCGGCTTCCTCACCTACACACGGGTTGAGTGCGGCCTCTCGCACAACACCGTCGCGGCGTACCAGCGCGACTGCGAGGACCTGCTTGTTGCGTTGAACAATGCGGGCCGAATCTCGATCGCTGATGTGACGCCGCGAGACCTGTCCGATCATCTCGCTTCGCTCCGGACCGCCAAGGGCATGTCCGCCGCCTCGGTCGTCCGACACCTCGCCACAATCCGGACGTTCTTCAAGTGGGCCATGTCCACCGGCTTGCTCTCGGAGAACCCAACCGAGTTGCTCGACCGACCGCGACCGTGGAAGAAACTCCCTCAGGTCATGAGCCCGCGCCAGGTCAAGTCGCTCATCGAGTCCCCCAACCGCGCGGAACTCGCCGATCGTTCCAGCGCTCGTAAGGATGCCGCGCCTCGCACCGATGATCTGCGCGCCGCGCTCGTGGTGCGAGACCGCGCCCTGCTCGAACTCATGTACGCCTGCGGCACTCGCGCAAGCGAACTGGCCGACCTCCGAGTCGATGACGTTCACTTCGATCTGGCCGTCGTCCGGATCACGGGCAAGGGCGACAAGACTCGCCTGGTACCGATCGGCAAGCCCGCTCGTGAGGCCGTCCGAGCCTATCTCGACTCCGCCCGTCCGCTCTTGGCCCGCGACCCCGTCCGCGCGGATGGTCGGCTGTTGCTCTCCCGCACGGGCAAGCCACTCGAACGCGTCGCCGTCTGGCAACTCGTCCGCAGGCACGCAGCGGCAGCGGGCCTGCGCGACATTCACCCCCACATGCTCCGCCACTCCTTCGCCACACACCTGCTTTTCGGCGGCGCCAATCTCAAGGTCGTCCAGCAACTCCTGGGACACGCCGACGTCGCCACGACCCAGATCTACACCCACGTTGACTCTCAGCGCCTGCGCGAGATCCACCAGCGGTTTCACCCACGAAAGTAAACTCGCACAACCGTCTCGACGTGGTTCACCGGCCGACCTTCAATCTCGATCATGGATCCCGGCGAAGACCGACTCTTTCAGGTGCGAGTCAGTTCACGCCAGTCTCGATCCGTGCGCCGGGTTCTTGAGCCTGATGCCTCAGCGCAGACCGGCACAAGCGAGCCGCTCGAAGACCGCGGGTACAACGTGCTCGTCCGCGCTGTTGATGCCGAGACGGCCATGGCCATCATGCGTTCCCGCGGGCAGAAGGTGCTCGGCGTTTCTGAGGCAGATCGTGAAGCGGTGCTCGCCCTGGCCGGCAAGGAGAATCGGCCTCCAAGCATCGCGTTGTGCTACACCTGCAAGTACCCACTTCACGATCTCCCCCGCGTCAGTGCCGATGGCGACGGATCTCGCACGCGCACGCACTCTGCCAACGTCGTGATCTGCCCCGAGTGCGGCGCGGTCAACTCCGGGCGCGAAGCAGCGGACTTTCTTCATCCGCACCGTCGAGCGCACGCGACAGTATTGCGGCTCATCATCTACCTACTGGTCGGCATGGCTGTTGTCGTGACGATAGTTCGTTCGAGCCTGTAGCGCCGATCAAAGGCCGATCTCGATGCGCCGACCACGCTTCCGTCAGATCAGCCGACCGGGGTGGCTCCCCGCACGCGGAGCCTCGAACTCCGTCTCCAAGCCGTTCATGGCCGACCGTGTCTCTCGGACGAGCGACGACGCGACGCTCGCCGCACGGTCCAACCCGTCTCCCGTATCCCGATCGACTTCGCCGATCGCACGGTTCAGCGCCCCCAGAGTCCGCGGCGTCGTGGCGTGCACTCCACGTCGTGAGATCTCCGCGACCTCCCGCTCGACTTGCCGGTCAAGTTCGGTCACGCTCGTCACGATCACGCCCCGGCGCACTCCAGAACAGAACCACGTCGCCACCAGCGTGGCGCACAACGCCGCAACGCCCGGCATCACAAGCCACTTGGCCATCAGAACGGTCCAGCCCGATCCGCCCGCGTTCACCGCCTCGCTCGCCGTCACCAGCCCCTCATACCCCGAAAAGACCCCGGGAATAGGCATCGACGGCATCAGGTCCTTCCACGGCACGCACAAGATCCCTAGAACGATCGCCCAGAACGACGCAGTGACCGCACGCTCCACGCCGGGCACCGCACCGCCCCCGGCGATCACAGTACCCATGAACACCATCATCGCCAGCGTCAGCGCCGCGATCGACCCCGCCACGGTCGCGATCGTGCTCGCGCGACGCAGATAGCCGTCATGCACGCTCGCCACGCGGTTCACTTCCACCGCTCCATCATCCTCCCCCGTCAGACCTCGGACCCCGGAGACAAACGACCCCGCCACCGGCGTTGCGGGCGCGCCCGCGTCGATCGTCTGCCCGGGCCCTCGCAACGAACGCGGCGCTTGGTTCACAACCGAAGCCGCACCAGCAGCCCGAGTGCCCGACGACTCAACGATTTTCAGTTCTTTGGGCGGTGCGGCTTCAACCGTCGTGTGGCGGATGTCCGTGTAGTGCACAAAGCCGAACACCAATCCCTGCACTGCGGCTGCGAACCCCACCACCAGCGCGCTCAGCACCACCCACCGCCGAAGTCCCTTAATCGCCTGGCTCACGTGCGGCTTGGGAACCATGTCCTGTCACTCCCGTTCAGGCTGGCGCTTGGCTGAACACTCCCCCGCTCGCGTCACGCGCGCAGCGGGGGCGGCATCACGCCGTCCCGACCTCCCCGATATCGGGTCCGCCGTGTGATCACTCAATCAGTCCGAAGCGACATGCTGCCACCCCGCCCCGCGCATCGCCCCCTCATTCTCCAGTCGTCACATTCCCACAAGATCCATAGCGTCCCATAATCTTGGGTCATGCGCTTGTCTCTGGCGGATCACATCCCAGTTCTCGCCGTTACGAGTCCAAGTCGCATTGTGACCGAGAGCACGACCACAGTTTCAGCACTCCGCGGCCGCGACGCACAAGAACAGCACCGCCATTCTCACCGCCAGCCCGTTCGCAACCTGCTCCAAGATCACCGACCGCGGCCCGTCTGCCACGTCGTCGGCGATCTCCACCCCGCGATTCATCGGGCCCGGGTGCATGACCACCGCACCAACCGGCAGCCGCGACGCCCGCTCCGCCGTCAACCCGTAGCACTGCGCATACTCGCGAATGCTGGGAAACGCAGGGCTCGAAGACCCGGCTTTGTTCCCGGTCGTGTTCGCCCCAACAGCCCCCGCCCCCCCACCCCCCACTCCGACACCACCCGCCGCGCCGCCACCTTCGCCCGAGTGCCGCTCGAACTGAATCCGCAGCATGTTCACGGCGCTCAGCCCGCCCCCGTCGATCAGCCGGTCGAAATCGTGCTCAACCGTGCATCCCAGCGCTTCCAGACTTCGCGGCGCCAACGTCGGCGGCCCCACGCACACCACCGATGCGCCCAGCGCCAGAAGACCGAAAATGTTCGACCGAGCAACGCGAGAACTCACGATGTCGCCGACGACCGCTACCCGGAGCCCAGACAAGTCGAATGTCTCCAGCCGCCCGTGCGCTCGGGCCAGCGTGTAGATGTCGAGCAATCCCTGCGTGGGGTGCTCGTGCTTGCCGTCGCCCGCGTTCACTACCGCGCACCGCACATGCTCACTGATTCGGTGCGGCGCCCCGGATGCCTTGTGCCGAACGACCATCGCGTCGACGCCCATCGCCTCGACGTTCAGCGCGGTGTCCACCACCGTTTCCCCCTTGGCCACGCTCGATCCAGAGCCCGACAGGTCGATCACGTCTGCGCTCAGCCGCTGCGCTGCGAGTGTGAAACTCAGCCGCGTCCGCGTCGACTCCTCGAAGAACAGATTCGCCACCACCTTCCCGCGAAGCGACGGCACTTTCTTCACGCTTCGCGTGGACACCTCCGCGAACCCACGCGCGGTCTGCAACACCGTCCGCAGCGCGTCGGCTTCCAATCCCTCCAGCCCGAGCAAACATCTGTGCGGCCAGAGATCCCGACCGGCCCCTTCGGATACGGCCGGGGTCGTGGTTGAAGTCGTTGCCATTGCACGAAGCGTAGGAATGGACACTGCGACCTACCGGAACCCGATCCGACCGCCCAGCCCGACACACGTGAGTGGCACAACCGGCAAAACCTCTGCGCCGCCCATCAACCCGGCCTTTCAGATCGATCGATCCGGAGTCCTCGCTGCCTGAGCAACGACCAACAACCGACCGAGTCGCTACTCGGAAGCGGGAGCAGGGAATCGCTCCAGGATCCAGTCCCGGATGGCGTTGAGCGCGGAAGGATTGAAGGTCTCCGGGGTGGTCGCGTAGAGCGCAACAGAACCGTTGGGAACAAACTGGAAGAGGTGATTAAGGCCGGGAAGGCGCAGCGTAGTTGTGTCTGTGTTGCCGCCTTGCTTGAGCGCTTCGGCGATGGCGCTGAGGTTCTGATCGGGATCGACCTGTACATCGAGAACCCCGTTCAGCGCAAGAACGGGTACCTGAACTCGCGCGAGATCCGGACGTGGGTCGTCGATGAGGAAGTGACGGAACCAGGGAGACTGCATGTTCTCGGCCTGTTGGGTGAGCGTCTCTTCCAACGCTGCGCGTTGCTGCTCGTCTTCCGGAACTGACTGACCCACCGCGATGATCTGTGCCTCGACGAGGTTGCGTAGAAGTTCCATTTGCCGATCGCGCGGCGCATCGTCATTCACGGCCGCGAAGAGGGCAGCTGCCGCGGCTCGGACCTCCGCAGCGGCTTCGGGTGTGGCCCCGGATGCGAGAACGATGAGTTCGTTCTGTCGTGCCATCAGTTCGTGGCCAGGCACGCCCGGACCGGCCAGAAGAACGAGGAATCTGACGTCGCGATCTCTCGCGGCAAGCATTGGCGCCACACGCCCGCCCTCGCTGTGCCCGATGAGGCCGACCGGCCCGACGTCGGCTCGGCCGCGAAGATGGCGCAGACACGCTTCGGCGTCATCGGCGAAGTCCTTCATGGTTGACCCGGCGTATGTGCCGCCGGACTTGGCCGTGCCTCGATCGTCGTATCGCAGCACGAGGATGCCGGCTCGCGTCAGGTGATCGGCAATGACCGCGAATGGGCGATGGTCCATCAGTTCCTGATCGCGGTTCTGTGGACCGCTGCCTGAAATGAGGATCACCGAAGGGAACGGACCGTCGCCGTCGGGCTTGGTGATGGTTCCGGATAGGAAGAACCCCTTGGGCGTGCCGTCTTCACCTTGGGCATCGGGTGAACCAACAGGGATACTGATCTCCTCAACGTGGTACGGGAATGGAGGCACGGGATCCTGCGGTCTGCGGATCTTCCTCAGTTCACCTCGGTCGAGAGAGAATGTCGTGTTGAGACCGCCCTGCTTGAAATCCCCTTTGATGGACTGGCCGTCCGGGGCGATGACGCCGGAAAACGCCGGGTCACCCGGGATGTTCGCGATCTTGAATGCGACACGATCACCCTCGACTTCGATGTCGGCGAGAGGAAGTCCCTTCGCCCCTTGCTGTGGGATATCGATCGTTCCGGTCCAATCGCCGGCGGGCGCAGCATCCGCCTGCGGCGGCGAGAAGTTCACGCCGATACGGAGCGCCATGCCCGGTGTGTTGATCTGACCGGACCATCGCCCGGCCAGATCGGTCGCAAGCAGGGGATTCGCCAAGCCGAACAACATGAGGGCCAACCCGATGACCGCCGGCGTGAGCGCCCTTGTGTGATGCTGTTTCATGAACGAGTGTCCTCCATGTGTATCGGGTCTATTCGGAATACCCCTGCGCGAATTGCGGAAGAAGGCGCGAGTCGTACGACCGATCACTCCCAAGCCGCTTCGCGTGACACGGGCCGCCAAGGCGGATCATCCAACCGCGTGAGCCAGACGTCACGCTCCTTGAAGAGGGTTGTTTCACCCGGTCCCGGACCTTGAGACCCCTTGACGTGGTAGAGCAGCAGATCGCCTGCCGCCAAACTCTCGGGGTTCGGGATCTTCAACGGCCAGTGGCCGAGTTGAAGGTAGAGCCTAGCGCTCATGTTGCCGTGGATGCCTCCGGCGTGAATCGAACGGTCCGCAAACTCCTCGTTGCGCAGGAACTCAAAGAGGGCGGGCCACTGCGGATCGACTCCCCGCTGTACCCGAACAGGAAGGATGGCAAAGAGCCCTCCCGCGACGACAGCCAGTGCGGGCGCTGCTCGGAGCGTACGCATCAGTGCGTGACGCGACCGCCTGTCGCGATCGCGCATAAACCATCGAGAATCGACCAATGACGCCGAGACGATCGCGAGCGCTGGCCACAAAACGATCGCATAGCGGTCGCGTCTGTCAGGAAAGATCGAGAGGGCCGCAAGCCAGACGCACGTCCACAGGATGGCGAGCACAACAATGGACCAGCGGCCCGGCACAAGCGCGTTGAGCGTGCTGAGGGGCGGTGGCAGCGCAACCGATGACTCGGTGGTGCGTCGCTCGTGAATCAGGAGCCAGAACGACAACGAAACCGCCGCGAGCCAAGGCCAGTACGTGCGAGCGAGTTGTTCGAAGTAGAAGGTGGGGCGCTGGGACTCCACATCGAACTGGACCATGCTGCCCGTCAACCGATCACCGATCTCGCCGCCGAACAAGCGCTCCGTGAACTCTTCGCCGTGAATCAAGTACATCGAGAGATGCCAAGGCCCAGCGACGGCGAGTGCGGCAAGCAAGGCCAACTTGGTGCCAATCACGACGCGCAGTCGCAACGACGGGGCGCTGACTACGAACGCCCAAGCCGCAACGATCGGGATGGCTAGAAGGGCCTGCATGGGCTTACACATCAGCGCGAGTCCGACCATCGCTCCGCCGAACAACCACGAGCCGTTTGTGCGGAGATTCGATGTCGGACCCGAAGATCGTCCCAGCACCGCGGAGGCCATACAGATCAACGCAGCGATCAGAAAGGTCGTGTGCCAGAGATCAAGCGAGACTTCTTTGGTACGGCGGAAGAACTCATAAGTAAGTGCCAGCACGCACCCGGCGGTTGCCGCGCCGAGCGGGGACGCTCGGAGCCGGGCGAGGCGAACGGTCAGAACGATCGTGATCGCCCCGGCCAACACACTTCCGATGCGGGCAATCCAGAGATCGGTACCGAGGGCCCAGAGCGGCAGACCGTGGATCCACAGGGCGAGCGGTGGCTTGTTGAAGTACGGCTGACCGGGCTCGGCGAGAGGTGACCAGAACTCGGCCCATGAACCTGACCGCCACGCCTGCACACCGATCGCCGAGTACCAGGCGGTGTCGGTGCGAAAGTCGCCCTGATCGAGGTGAGGAAGAGTGATCGCGAGGAAGATCGCCACTCCGGGCAACCAGACGGGCAGCCGGGAGGGCCAAGCATCGAGTGATTGGGCACGGTCATCATGGCGCACGGCAGAGCGTACACATCTGCCGGACTTCGGTTCATCCGTCGGTGAACAGGGATCGAAAGAAGCGCAGGACGTTGGAATGCATCGACTACGATCTTCAGGAGTCGACGAGTGTCGGGAATCGGAGAGTGGATGGCCCGCAAGCGAGTTGCCGCAATTCAGGCAGAAGCCAAGCCCGTGATCGGGAATTCGCGCGGAGTGGACAACCGTGGCGAGGATAACAGGCGCAAGCAAGTCCGAGCAAAGCCCGAGCATGCGACCATGCGTGCGGGCGAACCGATGGGAGATACGGTTACGTCGCTCGATCCGACCAAGTGCATCCGAGTCCGAGGGGCTCGCGAGCACAACCTGAAGTCGATCGACGTCGACATACCTCGCGATCGGCTGGTCGTCATCACAGGGCTCAGCGGTTCGGGGAAGTCGTCGCTGGCCTTTGACACCATCTTCGCCGAAGGACAGCGGAAGTACATGGAGTCGCTTTCGGCGTACGCCCGACAGTTCCTTGACCAACTCAAGAAACCCGATGTCGACGATATCGAAGGGCTGCCCCCGACCATCGCGATCGAGCAGCGCAGCGGCACCGCGAGCCCACGCTCAACCGTGGCAACGACCACGGAGATCTACGACTATCTGAGGCTGCTCTACGCGCGGTGCGGCCAGCCGCGGTGTTGGCATCCGACAAAGGTCAAGAAGGACGGGACGGTGCTGGAACGGTGCGGCAAGCCCATCGAAGCGAGCAGCGCGAGCCAGATCGTGCAGACGGTGATCGGGAGCGCTTCGAGCAGTAAGTCGCCCGAAAGCGGACACCGGTTGATGATCCTTGCGCCGGCGGTTCGTGCGAAAAAGGGGTTCCACAAGGAAGTGTTGGAAGATGCGCAGGGCAAGGGCTGGAGCCGGGTGCGAGTGAACGGGCGGGTGCTTGACATCCGCGAGACCCTGAAGATCGGTGGCGAGAACCCGATGGGGCTTGGGCGGTACGAGAAGCACACAATCGATGTGGTCGTGGACCGGATCTCGCTTCGGCCCGACGACGATGGCTCAGCGCGTCAGCGCCTGGCCGAGAGCATTGAGTCGGCGTTGCGGCTCGGCGAGGGGACCGTCGTGATCGCGGAAGAGTCGGCCCCCGATACGTGGACCGACCGCGTGTTCAGCGACAAGTTCGCGTGCGCGGAGCATCCGCAGTGCGCATTGGAGGAACTGTCACCGCGCGTGTTCAGTTTCAACTCGCCTCAGGGAGCGTGCGAGCAGTGCCACGGGCTGGGAGCAATCCAGGAATTCGAGGAAGACCTGGTTATCCCGGACAAGTCGCTATCGATCTCGCAAGGGGCGGTGAAGGCGTGGAAAGTGCCCCCGCCGATGGGGAAGTTCTACCGAAAGCGTCTGCGTCATTTCTGCGTGCAATTCGGGGTTGATCCGAACGAACCGGTGGAGAGCCTGCCGGCATGGGCGGTGCGGATCCTGCTTCATGGGTGCACCGCCGAGGACAAGAAGGAACACGGCGCAACGTTCGAGGGCGTAACAACCGGCCTGCGCGATTGGTATCAACGGACGGAGAGTTCGTTCAGCCGGGAGTGGCTGGGC
Source organism: Phycisphaeraceae bacterium (assembly GCA_019636535.1). Lineage (GTDB taxonomy): Bacteria > Planctomycetota > Phycisphaerae > Phycisphaerales > UBA1924 > JAHBK01. The sequence goes on from JAHBXK010000007.1 coordinate 60,134, forward strand.
CAATTCATGCGTGAGCGTGAGTGCCCGACGTGCCACGGCGATAGGCTGCGGATCGGATCGCTGCACGTGCTGGTGGAAAGTGCGCACGTGCCGGATCGTGTACGCACGGAATCGGGCACGATGATCGGCGGGCGCAGAAGTGGAAGCGACGGCCGCACCGCGCTGAACATCGCACAACTGGCCCGACTGACGATCACGGACGCCGCTGCGTTCGTTGCGGGTCTACGGCTGACGAGCGAGCATCGCGTGATCGCCGAGCCGATCGTGAAGGAGGTGCTGGGCCGACTGGGGTTCCTCGAGTCGGTCGGACTGGATTACCTCTCTCTGGATCGCAAGACCGGGACGCTGTCGGGGGGCGAGGCCCAGCGCATCCGGCTGGCGACGCAAGTCGGATCGAAACTGGTGGGCGCCTGCTACGTTCTCGATGAGCCGACCATCGGCCTGCACCAGCGAGACAACGCAAGGCTGATCGAAACGCTGCGCAAGTTGGCCGATACGGGCGGCGGCGGGAACACGGTGATCGTCGTCGAGCACGATGAGGACATGATCCGCGCAGCGGACTGGGTGCTGGACATCGGGCCGGGTCCGGGCGTGCACGGCGGCCGTGTGGTGGCGCAGGGGCCCGTGGAGACCATTATCGCGCAGACTCGGGCGAGGGTTCCGAGACAACTCGCAGCCAGCACGAACGGCCACGCGGAGTTGGGGACGGACGGAAAGTCGCTATCGCAGACGGGGTTGTACCTGTCGGGGTTGAAGAGAATCACGCCGCACGCGCGGCGACGACTGAGCGCTAAGCGAGCGCTCGTCGTGAAGAACGCCTCGGAGAACAACCTGAAGTCGATCGACGCAACATTCCCGCTCGGCGGATTGATCTGCGTGACCGGCGTGAGCGGCTCGGGAAAGAGCACGCTCGTGAACGACATTCTCCTGCGAGGCGTGAAGCGTGAATTGCTCGGCTCGAAGGACCGGCCGGGGAAGCACCAGAAGATCGTGGGGCTCAAGCATGTGGACAGGGTGATCGAAGTAGATCAAAGTCCCATCGGTCGAACGCCGCGATCCAACCCGGCAACCTACACGGGGATCTTCGACGAAATCCGACGCGTGTTCGCGGCGACGAAGGAGTCCAAGATCCGCGGATACCAGCCGGGACGATTCAGTTTCAACGTGCGTTCACAGGCCGGGGGCGGTCGTTGCGAGGCGTGCGAAGGGCAAGGGCTGAAGAAGATCGAGATGCACTTCCTGCCGAACGTGTACGTCACGTGCGAAGCGTGCGGCGGCAAGCGATACAACCGGGAGACGCTGGAGGTCGCCTATCGGGGAAAGTCGATCGCGGACGTGCTCTCGATGACGGTCGAGACGGCCTGCGGATTCTTCGAGAATCACCCGCGTATCAAGCGGTTCGTCGAGTGCCTGCGCGACGTTGGGCTGGGGTACCTGGAACTCGGTCAACCGAGCACGACGCTGTCCGGGGGTGAGGCGCAGCGCGTGAAACTGGCAACCGAACTGGGCAAGACGGGTGGGAGTCTCCCGAACGGTAATCGCCCGATCGGACGCGAGACGGAGGATGAGAAGGGTTTGGATGAGGAGGAGTTGGATCTGCCGGCGGCGGGCTCGAAGCAGCCCGCAGTGAACGGCGGCGCACACACGCTGTACGTTTTGGACGAGCCAACGACCGGCCTGCACTTCGAGGACGTTCGGAAACTTCTAGGCGTACTCGATCGGCTTGCGGACGCGGGAAGCACGCTCGTCGTGATCGAGCACAACCTCGACGTGATCAAGTGCGCGGACTGGATCATCGATCTCGGACCGGAGGGCGGAGACAAGGGGGGCACGATCGTGTGCGAGGGGACTCCCGACGATGTGATGAGGCACGAATCGAGCTACACGGGCCGGCACCTGAAGCAGCATCTTGAGGCAGAGATGCAACGCAGTCGTCTGGCGTGATGATGCGTTTCACGACCGCCCGGCTCTGCAATCGCGACTTTCGCAATCCTTCGATGCGATGCGAGCCTTGAGCGAGGATGCGGGTGGGAGGTGATTCAAAAAGGAAAGCGGCGGGCCTTTCGGCCCGCCGCGCTTGTCAATTGCTCACAGGTGTCCGATCGAGACGGACGGGATCACTTCCCAACGAAGTTGGTGAGTTCGTCGTCGCGGATCGGAGTCCGGATCTGATCGCAGGTGGTCTCGGCGATGACGAGTTTCTCGCCCGGGGTGGTCGCACGAACCGTCAACGTGAAGCGGCGGTTCTCACCGGGCTTCAGGACGCCGGTGATGCCGGTGAAGGTGAGCTTGCGACCCTCGATGGCCGGTGCGCGCGGCGCGTCGGTCGCGACGAACTCCATGCCCTCGGGGAGCGTGACGACCACGCGAACGTTGGTCAGGTCCACCTGTCCCTGGTTGCCAACCTCGTAGCGGAGGATGTGCGGGTCGCCGACAAACACGACGCCGTCATCGTCCGTCAGCAGCGTGCGGATGTCGGGCAGACCGATGACCTCGAACGAGCAGTTGGCGCTGACGGCCGAGGCGCACACGGCGGTGGCCGAAGCCTCACAGCGGACCGCCCCCGCGCCGGTCGTACGAACGGTCATGGAGAACGTTCGGCTCTCGCCGGCGTTCAGGCTACCGACGTTCCACGTGACCCGACCACCCGCCATGGCGCCGTTGTTGTCGGCGGACATGAACTGCGCGTTGGCCGGAACGACGGCCGTGACCACCGTGTTCGCGGCAACACCGTTGCCGGTGTTCTTGACGGTGAACTTGCAGGTGTTGGGCAGGCCGATGTTCGTCCGGGTGCCGCACTCGGCCGCGATCTCAAGGGTCGGTTGGCGTACGAGCGTCGAAGTGGAGTTCGAAGTCGCGGTGATATCACCCGAAGCAACCGTGGCGGTGTTCTGGTAGGTGCCGGGGCGTGTTGCCTTGGCGGCGATGTTGACCTGCTTGGCCTGTCCCGGGGCGAGCGTGCCGAGATCAACCTCAACCGAGGACTTGCCGTCGGTGGTGGTCAGACCCTGCGGGAAAGTGTCCTTGACCATCACGTTGTCGAGCGCCATGTTGCCGGTGTTGCGGACCTCGATGCGCATGTTGATCGGGTCGCAGAGCAGCACCTCGGCCGGTGCCTGCTTGGTAATGGCAATCGCCGGCTCAACAACATTGGTGGCAACGCAGAGGGCGTTGTTGTACGAGACGCTGATGCAGTCGGAACTGGTGCCAACCTTCTCTGCACGTGCGGTGACCTTGATCACCTGGGTCTTGCAGGCGCCCAAGTCGCCGATCACCCATTGAGTCGAGTTGTTCGGTCCGCGCGTCGCGGAAGGAACCGAACTGACAACGGTCTGGTTGTCGGTGTTCTCAAGAGTCACCAGAACGTTCTGGAGGTTGCCCTCGGTGAGGTTGGTGACGTGGATCTCGTAGCCGTACTCGCGGCCGAGGCGGACCTGGCGCGGCATCACCTGATGCAGTTGCACCGCGCTCGTGGCCGGGTTGCCGGTGGGGAAAGCAAGGCCTGAGACGGTCATGCCCTGACCGACGGGAGGGTTGTACGTTGGGCAACCCGCAGCGCGCCGCGGCGCGGGCGCAGGCTCCTGACGGGGCGCCGGCTCGGCCTGACGCGGGATGGTGTTGGCCCACGCGTCCGAGTTCCAGCGACTGGATTCACCGCCGTGCGTGTCCGAACTGCAGCCCGAAAGCACCATGGCCCCCACAGCGCAGATGGCCGTGAACGCCGTTTTCCGCCACAATCTGATGTTCATTTCGTAGTCTCCTCGTATCTGTTGTTGTCTGCTGAATCGTCGGCGGACTCGCCGACCAGTGTCAGGGAGAAACCCCACAATGCGTCATGGTATGGCGGGTGACTCTCTGTCCAGCGCGACTCTCGAGCGATCACCGGCGATTTTCTCGCTCCTTGGCGCGGTTCACGCAAATCGGTTGTTTACGTGAGCTCTGCGCGGCTCCGACAATGGAGCACGCGCAAAAAATGCGCCGCAAGCGGATTGACCCTGAGCAAGCACATTTCTGTCAACAATGCGAACGCAGACCGAACTCGCGTGATTCCCCGCGCAGGCGCCGATACCCTTGCCTCTTCCTCAGGAGCCCTTCATGCTCGGTAAGGTGTTCAAAGCTTACGACGTTCGTGGGACCTATCCAGATCCGCTCGACGAGAAGATGGCGTGGCAGATCGGTTACGGATGCTCGAAGTACCTCCTGTCCGACGCTCGCACAGCGGGTGAGACATCCCCGATGATGCACAACATCGTGGTGGGAAGAGACATGCGGCGAAGTTCGCCATCGCTCTCGCAGGCACTCATTCAGGGGATATCCGCACAGGGCGGGAATGTGATCGATGTCGGGCTGGTCGACACGTCATTCATCTACTTCGCCATCAACTACTTGGATTGCGCGGGTGGCGTGATGACGACCGCCAGCCACAATCCGCCGCAGTACAACGGGTTCAAGATCTCCAAGCGAAAGGCCAAGCCGGTTGGGGAATCGACGGGTCTCGCCGACGTCCGAAAGCACGCGGCCATGGTGGACAAGGCCACCGCCCAGCCGGCCGGTGGACGGATCGAGCAGCGCAACCTGTGGGAGGCATACGCCAGGCACGTCCGGTCCTTCCTCGATCTGCCCGCGGGTGGCAAGCCGCTGCGGGTGGTGATCGATGCCTCGAACGGAATGGCCGGAACGATGGTGCCGATGGTCTTCGGCAAGAAGTCGCCGCTCGGCGCAGCGCCGGGAATCGAGATCATCGAACTGAACTTCGACAACAACAAGGGCGAGTTCGCGCACGAACCGAACCCGCTTGTTGCGTCGAACCTGCGCCAATTGCAAGAGCGTGTGAAGGCCGACAAGGCCGACATCGGGTTCTGCTTCGACGGGGACGCCGATCGGTGCGTGATCGTGGACGACAAGGGTCAGATCGTCGGGTGCGATCATCTGACCGGCGTGCTTGTGCCGTGGTTCCTCAAGAAGTCGCCCAAGTCGGCGGTGGTGTACGACCTTCGCTCGACAAAGGCGGTGCAGGACGAGATCATGAAGCACGGCGGCGTGCCGGTGAGGTCCCGCGTCGGGCACGTGTTCATGAAGCAGGCACTTGCGGAGAAGGGCGGGATCTTCGGCGGCGAACTGAGCGGACACTTCTACTTCCGCGACAACTTCAACGCCGACTCCGGAGCGATCGCCATGGCAGTGGTTCTGAGCGTGCTGAAGCACTCCGGCAAGCACATGAGCCAGTTGGTCAACCCCATGCGGAAGTACGTTCAGTCCGGCGAGATCAATTTCCAGATCGAAGACAAGGACGCAGCGCTGGCAGCGCTGAAGGCCGAGTTCGGAGCGAAGGCCAAGATCGACGAACTGGACGGCGTCACGATCGACTGCTTCGACAATCAGGGATGGTGGTGCAACGTTCGCAAGAGCAACACCGAGCCCCTGCTTCGGCTGAATCTCGAAGCGAAGGATCAGAAGACTCTGGACAAGATTCTGGACAGAGCCGCGCCGATGCTCGGAGTCAAGGTCGATCACTGACCGAAGGGCCAACCCTCGATGAACCTTCAGGCCTTTCTCGAGCACTGGAAGATCCACGAGAACCCTTTCCGGGGCGAGGAAGCCCGGCAGGATCCTGTGTTCCTGCGTCTGGAGGGTGCTTCGCGCTCCCGCCGGCACGCGACCGAGCGCCCAGGCGGCGTCCCGAACGGAGCGACCACAAGCCGAGAGGCAACCGGGGAGAGTCCGGGTGACGCAGGACCGGGAGCGAGCGCGCAAGGCGTGCCGCACTCCGCAACGCACGCCGACTTTGAGAAGATCATCGGACAGCCTGATCGGCCCTCGACGAGCATCGTATTCGGCGAGAAAGGAAGCGGGAAAACGGCGATCCGGATTCAGATCGCCGATCGGATCGCAACATTCAACACGTCCCGACCGGACGCGCGATGCCTGTTGGTTGCATACGACGACCTGAACCCGATTCTGGATCGGTTTATCGCACGGGTGGACAGCGAGCGAAAGCCCAACCCCGCAGAGGCGTTAAGCAAATTCCGGCTGGTCGATCACATCGACGGACTCCTCTCGATCGTGGTTCCACGGATGATCGACACGCTGCTCAAGGAGCGGCAGGACGACGATCCGCTGGACCTCGGTCATGAGCCGCGAAAGACGATCCGGCGAGCGGACGCAGGAATCCGACAGGAACTGCTCCTTCTGCAATCGCTGTATGACCGACCCGAAGGAAGCGGCGGCGGGACCGCCGGCACGGGGTTCGCGGCGGCGATCACCGGAACGGTCGATTCGCTGGCGGCATCCGCGGCGGGCGGAGCTGAGCAAGGAAGTACCTCGGACCGATCTTCTGCCGGCGCACGCGGCGGATCGGATCGGCCGGGCGGAGATCGCGGAGGAGCCGGGGGCGGAGGGGCAGCAGCGCGGACAAGGCGGCTCCGGCGTGTGCTGCGGTTGAAGCTGCCGACCAGCGCGTACGTCTGGGCGTCGCTCGCGTACATCGGTTGGGTGGTGCCCGCAGCGCTGATCGGGTATGAACTTGCGACCGATCGGTTCAGCGAGAAACTGGACGTGTGGGCATATCTGGCGATCGCTGCGGTGCTCGTGTATCTGCTGGCCATCGTCAAACGGTCGGTGTGGGACCGGCTGACGTACTTACGCATCGGGCATCGCGTGCGTCGGCAGCTGCGCGTGATCGCGCGCTCTGACATTTCGTACGCGCGATCGCTGAGACAGATCGATGCGGCGCTGCTGGACCCCGCAGTGCTGCCCGTCACTTCGTCGGATGATCAGCGATACGCCATGCTTGAGCGGCTGCGACGCGTGCTCCGTCGGTTCGGATACGCGTCGATGATCGTGGTCATGGACCGCGTCGACGAACCCACGCTGATCTCGGGAGACCCAGACCGTATGAGATCGGTGGTGTGGCCAATGTTCAACAACAAGTTCCTTCAACATCCCGGGATGGGCGTGAAGATGCTCCTTCCGATGGAACTTCGGCACGCGCTTTTCCGCGAGAGCGCAGCGTTCTTTCACGAAGCACGCCTCGACAAGCAGAACATGATCGAGCGATTGACCTGGTCCGGCCCGATGCTCTACGACTTGTGCAACGCACGAGTGCAGGCGTGCCGTCCGGCGGGTGCAACCCCGATCTCGCTCCTGGACCTGTTCGCCGAAGACGTCTCGAGACAAGACCTGATCGAGTCGTTGGAACATATGCACCAACCCCGGGACGCCTTCAAGATGCTGTATCAGTGTCTGATCGATCACTGCGCTTCGGTGACGGACGAGCAGGCGGTCTGGAGAATCCCAAGGCACATCCTCGAGAACGCTCGCAAGTCACACTCCGACCGCTTGCAGCAGTTTCAACGCGGCGTTCGTCCGGCCTGACCGCCCACTTCCCGCACGTTCATCGCCGACTCAGTTTCCCCTCCTCTCGCTCACACACCGAGCGACCGCCCCGACCAGTCTGATTCACGACCATGCTTGTTACCAGCAAACGGCCGCGCGATCTGAAGTGGTTCCACGCGGGGCCGCTCCTGTTCGGCGACTGGGGAACGAGCAGGCTGTACGTGATCGGGCTGGCGTTCTACTTCGCCGGTCCCGCGAGCCCCTACTTCCTCGCGGCGATGAGCGTGGTGCTGATCGCGGTCGCCTGGGCGTACACCGTCGTGTGCCGCTGCTTCCCTGAGGGCGGCGGCGTGTACGCGGCGGCCAGAAGCGTGTCGGTGCCGCTGGGGGTTGTCGGCGGCACCCTGCTGGTAGGCGGGTACATCATCACGGCCGCCATCAGCGTGGTGACCGCGTTCCACTACTTCGGTGTGCCGACGAATCTGACGGTGCTGCTGAGCACGATCGCGATCGCGGGACTGGGGTTCATCAATTGGTTCGGTTCGCGCTCGGCGGGACGGTTTGCGCTGTTGATCGCGGTGCTGGCGGTTGGGCTTTCACTCATCATTGCGATCCTGTGCGTGCCGAAGGTCGCCGACGGCCTGCGCGCAACCGATTGGACGTACCAATCTCGCCAGCCGCTCATGCACCAATGGCAGGTGCTGGTGGCGATCATTCTCGCACTCTCCGGCGTCGAGGCAGTCGCGAACATGACCGGCTTGATGAAGCAGCCGGTGGTGAAGACCGCTCGCCGGACAATCTGGCCCGTGATGGCGGAGGTTGTCACGCTCAATCTGGTCTTCGGGATTGCGCTGGTCGCGTTGCCCGCACTGACGAGCGTTCAAACGCCCTGGTACGACCAGGCGATCGCAGCCGGCGGCGAGGTGGCCGTCGGTCACGGGGTGGGGCCCAGCGGTGAGGACCCGCAGGTGGTCGCGGTGCGCGACACCGCCATGAAGGTGCTGGCGATCGAAGCCGGCACACGGACGGTCGGGGAGGGCTTCGGTTGGCTCTTGGGGAAGGCCTCGGCACTGATCTTCGGCTTTCTGTTGATCAGCGCGGTCAGCACGGCGATCATGGCCCAGACGTCGGTGCTGTTCTCGCTGGCGCACGACCGCGAACTGCCGCGGTCATTGACGAAGCTGAACTACTCGGGTGTACCGTGGATCGGACTGCTGGTCGCGTGCATACTGCCGGTGATCGTGATGCTGATCATCGGACCGAACATGCCCGCGTTGGCGGAGCTGTATGCGATCGGTGTAGTCGGCGCGATCAGCATCAACCTTCTGAGTTGCGCGTGGAACCGGGCGCTGCCCATACTGCGATGGGAGCGAGCGGGAATACTGGTTCTCGGGCTGTTTCTTTCGGTCGTGGAGATCACGATCGTGGTCAGCAAACCGCGAGCGTCCATCTTCGCCGGAATCCTGATCGCGGGAGTGTTCGCGGCGAGGTGGGTGGTCAACGCGCAGAAGCGGCGCCGCGAGGCCGTGGCCGCGGGGGTGGTGGTCGACGAACTGGGTGTGCCGACGGACTATCTCGCCGAGTTGAACCGAGAGCCGTTGCCGATGGACCCCGGCAAGGCTCGGATCATGCTCGCGGCCCGCGGACGAGGACAGGCCGAGTTCGCGGTTGACATGGCCCGCCGGCGTGGCGCAGCGCTCTTCGCCATCTACGTTCGCACATTCAGGATTCTGGACACAGGGCCGGGCGCGCTGCCGAGCATCGAGGACGACAAGGACGCACTGGAGAGCCTCGGCTCCACCGCGATGCTGGCACGGCAGTACGGCGTGCCGTTCTTTCCCATCTACGTCAGTTCACCCGAGATCGTTGAAGAGATTCTGGACTACACCGTGACGTTCGGTTGTGACACACTGATCCTCGGCAAGACCCGACGCAAGGCGTTCGCCCGTGCTCTGGAAGGCGACGTGGTCACACGCGTGGCCGAGCACCTGCCGAGCGAGGTGGTGCTGATCACCCGCGATGCGACGCCGCACCCGCTCCCGCCCCCACCGAATCTGCTTGCGGGTGCGTCCGCCCCGGGAACACCGGCCTCGGTGAGGACTGCGGCCACAGTTGCCGAACCCCCAAGGAATGTTGCGGACCGTATCGACTCGGCAACGGATGCGAGGGCTCCGACGCAGGCTCCCAAGCACGATGAAAGAGGCAAATCAAACGCCGCAGCAGCCATCGATCCCGATGTGGATCCGCCGAAGGATGCCTGAGGCCCGCCTCGGTCGAACTGCGTCAGAGGAGCCCCGTGAGGCCTGGAGTATCGCCCCCTACCCTGCATCGAACCGACACGGAGGTCCGGCGACTTGGCACTGCATTCGCGCACAGACATGGCCCCCAACGAGGCTGAGCGGCCCACCGATCGCAATGCCGCACGGGCACCCAAACGAGACTTCCATCGAGCGCTCGCGGACCTGACCGAGGCACAGCGCAGCGCGGTTGAGCACATCGACGGACCCTTGCTGGTGCTTGCCGGTCCGGGCAGCGGCAAGACACGCGTGATCGCACGGCGGATCGCGCACCTGATCTCGTGCGGCATCCCGGCATGGCAGATCCTGGCGCTGACATTCACGAACAAGGCCGCAGCCGAGATGCGCGAGCGCGTGGACAATTTCTTCGGCACCGGACACGACGGCGGTTCTGGCGGCTCGGTCGCTTCGCGCGCGACGCGCGGATTGACGATCACGACGTTCCACTCACTGTGCGCACGCCTGGTTCGGAAGCACGCCGACATCGCCAAGGCGTCGCTGGGCGGTCTGACTCCCACTTTCACGATCTACGACACCGCCGACCAGACGGCGCTCGTCAAGCGAGCGATCGAGGAACTGAACTTCTCGAGCACGAACTGGCCCGCTCGAAGCGTGTTGAGCCGGATCAGCAACCTGAAGAACGAACTCACGGACGCGGAGGCGTTCGAGAAGCGAGCCGGAGATTTTTCCGACCGCATGGTGGCGCGGATCTTCACGGCTTATCAGCGCCTGCTGCGCGCCGCAAACGCCGTGGACTTTGACGATCTGCTTCTGCTGACCGAGCGGATGCTCCGAGAGAACCCCGTTGTGCGGACATCGTGCCGCGAACGATGGCGCTACCTGCTGATCGACGAGTATCAGGACACAAACCTGGCACAGTTCCAGATCGCGTCGCTGTTGTGCGGCGGAACGCTGAAGGACGAAGTCTCGGCTGTTCCGAACATCTGCGTGGTGGGCGACCCCGACCAGTCGATCTACGGGTGGCGTGGGGCGGACATCTCGAACATCCTGGACTTCGAGCAGACCTATCCCGGCGCACGCGCGATCCCGCTGGGTGAGAACTTCCGATCCACGGCGAAGATCATCGCGTGCGCGGATGCACTGATCCGGAACAACGTCCGGCGCAAGCACAAGCCGTTGCACACGGCGAACCCGCCGGGTGAATCCGTGGAAGTGACCCTGTGCAGGGATGAACATCACGAGGCCCGCTTGGCAGTCGAGTGGCTGCGAAAGCTCCGCGAAGAGTCCGGAGAAGTCTCGGCGTGGAAGGACTGCGCGGTGTTCTATCGCGCCAACGCCCTGTCTCGCGTGGTGGAGGACGAGTTTCGATCGTCCGGAGTGCCGTACACGGTTGCGCGTGGGACGGCGTTCTACCAGCGCGAAGAAGTCAGGCACGCACTGGCCTACCTGCGCGTGGTCGCCAATCCGGCGGACGATGTCTCGCTCGAGCGGATCGTGAACACACCAGCGAGAGGAATCGGCGACGCCACGCTGGAAAAACTCCGGGCGTGGGACCCGCGCTCACCGCTGTTCGATCTGTTGCGCAACGGGCCGGGCGCGTTGGGATTGCCCGCTCGCACGGCGAACGCGGTGAGGAACTTCGTTCAGACCTTGGACGGATGGCGCGGCGAGTTCGGGAACGCCCAGGAGCAGCCGCTGCTCGCCGGATCGCTCGCCGGGGAGAGTCTCGCCGATCTGGTCGAACGGGTGGTGCGAGAGAGCGGACTGGAAGCGATGTACAAGGCAGGACGCACGGAGTCGGACGAAGATCGACTCGAGAACCTGGCGGAGTTGATCACGAGCGCCCGAGAGTTTGAGGACGGGTTCGTTGCGGAGGAAGACCCCGCGGCGGAGTTGGTGGTGGAATCGGAGCCAACGGCCGAGGCGATGCAAGCGGATGATCCATTCGGGTTTGCCGAGCAGGCTGAGGCCTTCGCCGAGGAGCAATCCGGCGGCGAGGATCAGGCTGAACCGAACGGTGCAGCGGCGGTGCGTGCGGCTTCGAAGCCGTCGGTGTTGGAGTTGCTCCGCGCGTATCTGGAACGCGTGACGCTGGTGAGCGACGCGGACACCGTGGACCCGGACCAGGGAGCGGTCACGCTGATGACCCTGCACGCGGCCAAGGGACTCGAATTCGATGCGGTGGCCATGATCGGCCTGGAGGAGGGAACCCTGCCGCACTCGCGGGGATTGGAGAGCGAGGCGGACCTTGAAGAGGAACGGCGGCTGTGCTTCGTGGGAATCACCCGTGCGCGTAAGCGCCTGCATCTGACGAGCGCTCGGTACCGCACGTTCCGAGGGGTGCCTGAGCGGACCGTGCCGAGCCGGTTCATCGAAGAACTGCCCGGCGAGCACGTGCGGATGCTCGATCGATCGGACTTTGCCGAGGCGGGCTGGGACGAAGGTGCGGGCGCTTCTGATCGGGCGTCGGAACCCGTCTGGGGGCGATCGAGTTACGACGCGATGCGCGACGCCGCCTCGTCGCGAGCGTCAAGCGATGTGAACGCCAAACATATGAGCGGAGCGGGAGGATTGAGAGCAGGCACGACCGTGCGGCATCCGCAGTTCGGCTTGGGCAAGGTGCTTTCGGTGACGCGGGGTTCGGGGGCTCGGGCGCAGATCCAGTTCCGCGATGCGGGCACGAAGACGCTCGTGCTCGAGTACGCGCGGCTGGAGATCATTCAGCGCTAGCGGAGATGGCTGTTCTCCGCCGCCGGCGAACCACCACCCCGCCGAAAGCCGCGGGAAGAACGATCGCGCCCACGAGCCACAGCGATAAGCCGGCGCGCGGCCCTTGCACGCTCGACGCGACAGGTCGACTCGGATCGATGATGGGCATGATCCAGTTTCGCAGCTGCGCGGCGTTGAGCGCGTACGCCGAGTTGCCCCAGCGCGAAGCGCCCCAGCCCGTGACGCTCACCGCGACGCCCGCGAGGCGAAGGCCGCCGTCGGAGTCGACAACGAACATCCCGCCGCCGGAGTCGTTCACGGCGAAGATCGACTCGTGCGGAACCGCGATCGGACTGGCCGGGTTCGTGAAACTGATCGCCAGCAGGAACCCAGCCGACTCGATGATGTTGGCGCCCCAGGTCTCGCGACGTACGCCGCTCCATGTGTAGCCGTCGGCGAGTTCGTCACCGGCAACCGCGCCGTATCCGGCGATCACACACAGATTGCCGGAAGCAATGAGATCGGCATCGGCAAGCTCGTGCCAACCCGGCATGGGTTGAACGGTGCGAACGAGCATCAGATCGTAACTGGGATGCTGGACGATCTCGGCTGCAACGTAGTGCTCACCGCGGATGGTGATCGAACCGTTGACAAGACCGCCAACGTGCTTGGCGGTAATGAACCAGTGCTCGGCAATGGGCACTGCGCTCGATCCGTTCCAACGCCCGACCCAGCCGTGCTCCGGACGCGTCATTTCGTCGCGATTGGCCGAGACGACAGCGAGCGCCGGCGCGGCCGAGCAGCAGAGACTCAGACCGAGCGACAAGACCGGTGCCCAGAGCGCCCCACAGTGGCGACGAGCACGCAGCGGGCGAGTAAGCAGACCCCTGAACGCATGGCCGGATGAACGCACGGCGGGCATGGACGATCTCCCTCTCGACCGCATACCGGAGCCGGACGCCCCGACATGCGCACGATGGAGATCGACGGCCGGCTGCTTCGGGTTGATCTGCGCAGGCTCACCACCGCTTCGGGTGGGCGGCACAATCGGCGTAGACGCTCCGAACACACGGTCCGATAGCCCGGCTAAGGTGCGGCACTCCGTGATCGCACGGTCAAGCGAACGAGCGGCTCAATCCTCGTCATCTTCGGCGTCAGCGTCGCCCTCTGCTTCGGCTGCCGCAGCCGCGGCCGCCTCGGCTTCGGCGAGTGCCTTCTTGGCGGCCTCTTCCTGTGCCTTCAGTGCCTGTTCCTCGGTGATGCCCTTCTTCGCGGCCTCTTCCTTGGCGAGTTTGCGCTTGATGGCCTCGATCTTCACCTTGTCAGGGGCGAGCATCATCGTGGCCTGCTTGCCCATGAGACGAGCGGCCATCTCAACCTTGGATATATCGGAGAGGTTCTCGACGATCTCGCGAAGGCGCTGCAGGCCCAGTTCGCGGTGGGCGATCTCGCGCCCGCGGTATCGCTGGGCAAAGAGAACCTTGTGACCGGCCATGAGGAATCTGCGGGCCTGCTCGACGCGGATCATCACGTCGTGCGGATCGATCTTGACGCTCCGGCCGAGCCGAACTTCCTTCATCTCGTTCGACTTCGAGGCAGCGCGGCTCTTGTGTTCCTTCTTGGAGAGTTCGTACTTGTACTTCCCGTAGTCCATGATCTTGCACACGGGAGGGCGAGCATCGGGAGAAATCTCCACCAGGTCGAGCCCGAGTTCGTCCGCGCGTCGCAGCGCGTCCGAAGTCTCGATCACGCCGATCGGCTCATTGTCCGGGCCGACGACGCGGATCGGACTGATCCGGATCATGTGGTTAATGCGCGTGCGGCGGACCTGGTCGCGTCCATCGCGGAAGCCGGGGCGGGTCTGGGGGGGCGGGGTGATGGTCAAAACTCCTGGAAGGAAACTCGGATCGAACCGTCGAGCAACCCGCGCGACGGCCGCACGATCCTCGGGATCAACGTTTCTGACAACTGCGACCGACTCCGACGATCGCCGCTCGGCACGGCATCGATCACACCGTGGCCGCGCAACAAGACTCGGTCCGTCCGGCTGCTGATTCGTATTGGAGACCGGCGGCGACTCATCGCCCCGCACCGAATGGCGCGGCGGAGACGGGGTGCTCTATCCAAACCATCATCACCCGGTGTTCGCCCGATCAATTCGATTCCCGATGCCGCGGGGGGCACATTGCTCCCCGATGAAGCCATCGATTGTCCCAAGCCTAACACACGCTGACCGGCCGGGCAAGCCTGCCGGACCTATCGTGTTTTTGGGCCGGTTTGCACAAGCTACCCGGTTTCTGCCCGATCGTCCGTCCCCCACGTCCACATCCGGACATTGCTCCAATGGAGTACAGCCATGAACACCGTCGCCAACACGGGCACGCCCTTCGCTCCCCGGCGCATCGCCGTCATCCTCTCGGGGTGCGGTGTCTATGACGGCTCAGAAATCCACGAGGCCGTGGCGGTGCTCTATCACCTATCGGTGTACGGCGCAACGGCCAAGTGCTTTGCACCCGACAAACCCCAGATGCACGTTGTCAACCACCTGACCGGCAAGCCCGCAAGTGACGAATCACGCAATGTTCTCGTCGAGTCGGCGCGTATCGCACGAGGGGACATTCAGCCGCTGAGCGAACTTCGCGCTGAGGACTTCGATGCGGTCGTGCTGCCCGGCGGGTTCGGCGCGGCAAAGAACCTCTGCGACTTTGCGACCAAGGGGTCCGACATGCACGTCGATCCCCAGATCGAGGGCGTTCTGCGAGCATTTCACGCGGCAAGAAAGCCGATCGGGGCGTGCTGCATCGCGCCGGTGATCCCGGCCAGGGTGTTCGCAAACTCGGCGGTGGGCGTGACGATCGGGAACGATACCCAAACAGCCCAAGCAATCGAATCGTGGGGGGCGCGGCATCTGGATCGCCCCGTCACGCAGATGGCGCTCGACACCGACAACCGCGTCGTGACCGCCCCGGCGTACATGTACGGCGACGCCCCGATCCGACACGTCTTCGAGGGGATCGGCCGAATGATCGAAACCATACTGACCCAAACTCAGATCAACTGATCCGCTTTTCTATTGTCGATTCCGGCACCCGCCCGTGGGAAACCCGCAAAGGCGGGCGATGTGGTGGCAATCACCAATCGCAGGGTGCTCGCCTATCCTTCATGTTCGATCTGACAGCAAACGCCCTCCATGCCGCTCGGGCGAGTTCTGAGCGGTGTCGGGCGGTCTTTGGAGACCCCATGGCGAACCAGCACGCTCTGGATATGGTGATCGGTACCGGCGAGGCGCAGCGGAATGCGAAAGTGGCCGAGCAACACAACGTTGTGGCGAAGAAGGCCCTCGAGGCCGGAGATCGCGAGACGGCGATCGTGGAGTTCCGCAAAGCAGTCGCGGCCGACCCGACGTTCCCGGGCGTGCTCTTTCACTTGGCCTTTCAGTTGGACCTGGCTGGTGAGGAAGACGAAGCGATCGAGATGTACGAGCGGTGCTGCGAGATCCCGCCCGCGCCGCTGAACGCCCTGATCAATCTCGCCGTGCTGTACGAGGATCGCGGCGATCTCGTTCGTGCCGAGCGGTGCCTGCGACAGGTGCTCGAGACGCGCCCGAACCACGAGCGCGCCAAGTTGTTCATGAAGGACGTCCTGGCCAGCAAGGGAATGGTCATCGACGATGACGGCGAGAAGGACCGGACGAAGCGGTCGGCCATGCTGGACGTGCCCGTTACGGACTTCGAACTCTCAGTGCGTGCCCGAACCTGCCTGAAGAAGATGAACATCCGCACGCTGGGCGACCTGCTGAGGACGACCGAGGCCGAACTGCTCAGTTACAAGAACTTCGGCGAATCGAGCCTCGTCGAGATCAAGCAGATGCTCTCGACCAAAGGACTGCGTCTGGGACAGGGCTCGGAAGACGCCTATCGCGCCAGCCGTCGTCGGATGCTCGACACGCTCAAGGGTAGCGGCAAGGAAGTGGCGCTCGAGAAGCCTGTCAGCGAGATGAACCTGTCGGTGCGAGCCCGCAAGGCGTTGCAGTTGCTGAACATTCAGACCTTGGGCGACCTGATGAGCCACACCGAGGCGGAACTGATGGGCGTCAAGAATTTCGGCGCGACGTCGTTGAACGAGGTCAAAGAGAAACTCGTCGAATTTGGTCTGGCGCTGCGAACGCTCGACGATGAGTGATCGTCGTGCGCGAGCGCCGACGATTGGTCGCCTACAAAGTGTGATTTCTACCCCCCAAAGGCCGCGATCGTGCGGCCTTTCGTGCGTGCACGCCGAATGTATGCTTGTGCGAGGACGCCCGATTCCGCCGGGCCGCCGGCCCGGTCGGGTGGTCGGCACGCGTGACGGGGAAGGCCCATGGCCCACCCGCGACGGCAGACGTTGGCCGCGTTGCTTCTGCTGGCGGTCATTCTCTGGGGGCTGGCGGTGTGGGTCTGGCTGGAGCCGGCAGCCGACGGGTGGGTCGTGTGGCACCGGGTCGGGACGGTCGTGGCCGGGGCGGTTCTGACCATTTATCTGTTTCTGGAAGGAACCCGTCCGTCAGGGCCCTCGGGAGGCTCGGAGGCGTCTTCGTCGCGTTGAGGGCCCGTCCATCAGGCGGCCGAACCGGACCCGGGCGGTACGGGGGCGTCGGCCCCGGACTCATGCAGCACCTGCTGGTCACGCTCGCCGGTCTCGTGAAAGCTCAGGCGGGCCTGAACATACCGCTCCGGGGAGATCTTGAGGTCGGGCTCGAGACCCTGCCGGTGCTGGGCGTGGAGGTGCTTCAAAAAGGGCACACACCATTGGCAGCCTGTGCCTGCGCCGAGGCACTCGCTGATGAGTGATGCAACGGGCGGATGCTCACGCCTGAGATACGAGCGGACCTTGCGGAGCGAGACCCGGAAGCACAGGCAAACATGGTCGTCGGGATCCAAGCGTGGCTCCGTTCGTGGCACTCTAGACCCGAGCAACGGAGAATGGCAGCCCCGACACTCCGCGGAGAGTACAGGCTCGGGTGAATTCTGCACCCCCCGGACCGGGGCGGTCGATAGGATCACCGTTGTGGCGATCGTGCGCGCACGCAAGCTCTGGTGCCAACGACTCTCGCCGATGAGTGCCGTCGTAACGAGGCGATCAGCGTGCGTGGACCGACTCGCGGTCGGGGCATCGCCGAATGGCGGGAGGTGTGGATGCGTCTGCGTGAGTTGATCGCCGGGCTCGACGCGGAACTTGCGCCGTCGGACGCGGGCGATGTGCGCATCTGTGACCTCACCGAGGATTCCCGCACGGTCATGCCGGGATCGCTTTTCATCGCGCGTCGCGGCGAGCGGTCGGACGGTCGGGCGTTCATCCCGCAAGCGGCCGGACTGGGAGCGGTGTGCGTGCTGACCGATGACGCCGAGATGACGCCGGTTGTGGCGGGTCTCCCGATTGTTCGGACTACCGATCTGCACCAAACGAGTTCGGAGATCGCCGAACGCTTCTACGGCCACCCCGGTTCGAGGCTTCGACTCATCGGCGTCACGGGAACGAACGGCAAGACCACGGTCACGTATCTGATCCATCAGATCCTCAACGCCCTTGGCGTGCGATGCGGCCTGATGGGGACGGTGTGCGTGGATGACGGAACGGAAGTGGCGCCCGCAACACTCACGACCGCACCGGCACTGGAAATCTCCCGAACACTGGCACGGATGGTTGATGCGGGATGCCGGGCAGCAGCACTCGAAGTCTCGTCACACGCGCTGCATCAGCGCCGGGTGGGGGCTCTCGGGTTCGATGCGGCCGTGTTCACGAACCTGAGCGGGGACCATCTGGACTATCACGGCACGATGGACCGCTACTCCGAGGCGAAACGGATGCTGTTCGCCTCGGTGCGTACATCACGGGACACACTCGGCCGTGAGCGACCGGGAATTGCGATCGTGAACGCGGACGATACGGTCTCTGTCGCGATGGAGAGCGCGTGCCCGGCGGGGACACGGATCGTGCGCTGCCGCGTGGTAAAGGGAGCATCTGGCGGCAGCGAGCCGTCGGCCAGCACCGACGCACGGGCACGGGTGCTTGGGCTGTCCTCAGCCGGAACTCGCGTGGAACTCTCGGGGCCTTGGGGACCGAGCGGCGCAGTGCTCACTCGCACCGTGAACCTGCCCCTCGTGGGAGCATTCAACGCGATGAACGCGTTGCAGGCGGTCTGCACGGTGCTGGCAACTTTCGAGGCCGAAGCAATCCCAGCCCTCTCCCCGGAGGCCGTGCTGGGAGCCCTGGAGCACGTGCAGCCACCGCCGGGACGCTTGGAGCCGGTGACAGACGTTGCAGCGCCGATC
Source organism: Phycisphaeraceae bacterium (assembly GCA_019636535.1). Taxonomy (GTDB): domain Bacteria; phylum Planctomycetota; class Phycisphaerae; order Phycisphaerales; family UBA1924; genus JAHBK01. The sequence continues at coordinate 78,747 of JAHBXK010000007.1, forward strand.
CGGGTCTTCGTGGATTATGCGCACACGGACGATGCACTCCGAACAACGTTGTCGACAGTCCGCGATGCGATGAACGCTGAGACGTCTCTTCATGAGAACGTGGGCTCGCTGATCTGCGTCTTCGGGTGCGGCGGCGATCGGGACCGAACGAAGCGCCCTCGCATGGGTCGTGCAGTGGCCGAGTTGGCAGATCAGATCGTGATCACGTCGGACAACCCCCGGCGCGAATCACCCGACGCGATCATCGACGAGGTGCTCTCGGGCATACCGGCCGAGTTCCGTGATCGAGTCACGGTCGAACCGGACCGCGAGCGTGCGATCCGGCTTGCGATCAGGCGCGCTCAAAGTGCAACCGAAGGTTCTCGCCGGGGAGACGTCGTCGCGATCTGCGGGAAGGGGCACGAGGACTACCAGATTCTGCCTGATCCCTCGCGACCCGGGGGAACGATCACCCGGCACTTCGATGATCGCGAAGTGGCAAGGGCAGCCCTGCTTGCTCGGGGCATCTCCGTGCGATCAACCGGACTGACCGCGAATACACCGGGGAGCAAACCTGTGTACGACGACTTGTCACTCAATGAGTCGATCGAGGCGACGGAGGCACTGTTCGAGCCGGGGAAGGCAGGCGGCTGATCCGATCGCGATTCTGAACGATCCACGACCACAACCGACCCTCCAGTTCCGCAATCGTGAACGCGACGACCACCATGAGTTTCCTGACACCTGACAATCTGCGGACGGCAACGGCCGGGACGTGGGCCTGCCGAGTACCCGAAATGGAGTTGCCGGCGGACCGCCCCGCGGACCTGCCCCTGCCGGCGCTGCACGCGCCGATGACGGGCGTGAGCACAGATACACGGACACTGAAGCCCGGCAACATCTTCTTCGCACTCAAGGGCGACCGCTTCGACGGCCATCGCTTTCTGATCGATGCGGCGAAGTCGGGAGCGTCAGCGCTGGTGATCGATGACGAGTCGGCGTTGAGCGACGAGTTGCTTGCTCGCGCGGGCGGTGGGGCACGGACCGAGATCGCGGGCAAGCCGCCGGGTGGATTCGGCGTGCTCAAGGTCGCGGACACGGGCAGGGCGCTCCTGCGGCTGGCCCAGGCGTATCGACAGTCGCTGTCGCGCACGCGCGTGGTGGCGGTGTGCGGCTCGAACGGCAAGACGACGACGACACGACTGATCGAGCACCTGCTCCGCAGCGCCGGGCTTCGGGGCACGGCGTCGCCGAAGAGTTTCAACAACGCCGTGGGCGTGCCGCTGACGGTGCTGAGCGCCAAGTCGACTGATCAGTTCCTTGTATGCGAAGTGGGAACAAACGCGCCGGGTGAGATCGCAATTCTGGCGGAGGTACTGAAGCCGGATATCGCAGTGATCACATCGATCGGGCGCGAGCACCTGGAAGGCCTTGGTGATCTGGCCGGCGTCGCCAAGGAAGAGGCATCAATCCTGTGGTCGCTCAATCCCAAGGGCGTGGCGGTGCTGCCGTCAGACTCGCCGGAACTGACGCAGGCGGTGCGGGGCAAGCGACTGCCTTCGGTCGTGGCGTTCGGTCGATCGGCCGAGCCAATGACCGTGGGAACCGCCGGTGAAACGCTGCTGCAGTTGACCGACTGCCGCCACCTGACCACCACCAAGCCCGACACGACGACCGGCCTGCGCAGCGCGGAGTTTCTGCTGACGTTCACGGTGAACAAGCGCCACGAGTACGTGATGAGCACGCCGGGTGAGCACAACGCCTTCAACGCCCTGGCGGCGATCGCGGTGACGAGACGTTTCAACGTCGATGAAGCGAAGATCGCTGCGGCGCTCGCCGCGTTCAAGCCGCCCGAACTCCGTTCGCAGGTTCGGACGCTTTGCAACGGACCGACACTGCTCGTCGACTGCTACAACGCGAACCCCGACTCGATGCTGTGCGCGCTCAAGATGCTCGGCGATCTGACCGCGCCGGTGGAGTCGATGCCGACGATGAGCATCAAAGCGGAAAGTGATTGCCCCCGCCGACGCGTGGCGATTCTGGGCGACATGCTTGAACTGGGTCAAAACTCACAGGAGTTGCACGACCAGATCGGGCGATCGATCGCCGCAATGGGGCCGAAGAGCGCGTGCGTCGTCGATCTGGCGGTGTTCATTGGTGACCGAATGCGACACGCGGCCGATGCGCTGGCCGCCGCGGGATGGCCGACTTCGAAAGCCGTGCACCTGAGCGCCATCGACTCGGTTGAGCATCGCGAGGCGGTGGCGGGCCTGTTGCGGCCGGGCGATCTGGTGCTGCTGAAGGCTTCGCGCGGAATGGAGCTGGAGCGGCTGATCCCGTCGATCGAAGCGAAGTTCGGCGTGTCCGCAGAGAGCGCGGCGGATCCCAACTCGAACGGAACTTTGGGGGCTCAGGGCACGGCGCGTCCGGAGATCTCAACCTCTGCGCGTGCAAGGACGACAAACGTGATCTGACCTCTCGCGCGCGGCCGAGTTTCTCGCAACGCACGCCGAACGATGCTCTACATCCTCTACGACCAACTCCGGCAACGGCTGATCGATCTGAAGATCGACTGGCTGTTCATGATTCTCGACCAGTTGGAGTTTCGTGCCTTGGCGGCCGCGGCGCTTGCGTTTTTCATCGTCGTGCTGGCCGGGAGACCGGTGATCGGCTGGCTGCGGCTCAAAAAAATCGGCGATACAGGGATGACCGACGCGGAGTCCCTCCGCGCCAGAGCCCAATCCAAGGCCAACACGCCGACGATGGGCGGAGTCCTGATCTGCGGAGCGATTCTCGGTGCAACGTGCCTGCTCGCCGACCTGCGCGACTTCTACATCGTGCTGGCGCTCATCGTGATGGTGTGGCTCGCGGCGGTGGGCGGGGTGGATGACTGGCTGAAACTCACGCAGGCGTCGCGGCCGGGAGGCAGCCGGCAGGGACTGCACGCGTGGGAGAAACTCGCATTCCAGTTGGGGCTGGGGCTGCTGGTGGGTGTGTTTCTGTATCACCACGCCTCGTCGCCGCCGTTCGCGGGGCACGTGCTGAATCTCCCGTTTCAGAAGACGTTCATCAAGCAGGGCGAGGGCGTGTTCACGTTCAACCCGTCGTTGGTGTTCCTGCCGGCGGTCGTGTTCGTCGTGTTCGCGATGCTCATGGTGGCCGGGGTCTCGAACGCGGCGAACATCTCGGACGGGATGGACGGTCTGGCGGCGGGATGCACCGCGATCGTGGCCGCGGGATTCACGGTGCTGGTCTATATCGCCGGTCGCGAGACACTGGCGCAGCAACTGCTCGTGCCGCACATCGTCGAGTCGGACGAACTGGCGGTATTCGTGTCGTCGATCGCGGGTGCGTGCCTCGGGTTCCTCTGGTGGAACTGCTCGCCGGCACAGGTGTTCATGGGCGACACGGGGTCGCTGGCGCTCGGCGGATCACTCGCGTACGTCGCCGTGGTGATCCGCCAGGAGATCGTGCTGCTCATGATGTGCGGGATCTTCCTGATCGAGATCGGCTCGGTCGTGATCCAGGTCGGCGTCTTCAAGTACACGCGAAGACGCACCGGCACGGGCTATCGGGTGTTCCGCGTTGCGCCGATCCATCACCACTTTCACATGCTGGGCTGGACGGAGCAGCAAGTCGTTACACGGTTCTGGATCGTGACGTCGATACTCGTCGTGCTGTCGTTGGCCTTGACCAAGGTGCGATGAAGTTTCGCTCACCAGGCACGACGCCGAGCAGTCACTCCGCGCGTCCCGTGTGCAGCGTGTGCATCGCCTCAAGAATCACCGCAACCGACCAGGCTTGCGCAGGACAGCCTGAAGGACGCTGCGGATCATCGCCGTCGTAGACCTCGGCGATCTGGCCGAAGCAACCTGGTCGGGTGGCGGCTGAAGGGTCCATCTCGGCAAGGATGGGTTCGAGCACACGCGCCGCTTCATCGCGTGCTTCCCGGCTGAACTCACCGGCCCGCAGCACGGCCATCGCGTACACACCCAGCAACCAGGGCCATGCCGTGCCCTGGTGATACGCGGCGTCGCGATCGAAGAGGCGGCCTTCGTAGCGCCCGCGGTAGCGCGGGTCGGACGGGTCGAGCGTTCGCACACCCATCGGGGTGAGCAATCGGTCGCGGATTGTGGAGACAACGGCACGCTGCTGCGCCCTGCTCAGCGGCGAGTGCGGCAGGCTGACGGCGAACAGTTGATTTGGTCGGATCTCGGCCGCGGGCATCCACGCCGCACGACCGTCGATCTGCGCGGGCGTGAGGCAATCGAACAGAAATCCGGTGAACTCCGCGCGCATTCCCGAGGCGCCATCCCCGGAATGTCCGGACCAGAACGCACGGGTGAATGAAACCTGAACCGCCCTCGCAAGGTCTCGCAGGTTCGCGGAGACGGTGGGTTGGATCGCCGTGAATCCGTCACGCAGCGAACAGAGCGCGTTGTACCAGAGCGCGTTGATCTCGACGGGCTTGCCGTGACGCGGCGTAAACGTGACCCCGTCGCGGCGAGCGTCCATCCACGTCAACTGCGTGGACTCCGTGCCGGCCATGATCAGTTTGTCGAAGGGGTCCATGCAGATGTTGAAGGTTGGGGCGAGTTCGACCCCACCCGCTTCGCCGCGTCGGTAGTGTTCGATGATGGAAAGGCATGCCCTGCCAACTCCTCCCCGCAAGATCGCGTCGCTGCGACTCAGACGGGCATGCTCGCAAGCCGCGTGGATGAACCAGAGCGAAGCATCGACGGTGTTGTACTCGGGCTCACCGGTCTGATCGCTGAAGACGTTCGGGATCAGGCCGCTGCGCTCCGCCGCGGCGAAGGTCTCGAGTGTCTTGGCAGCCTCTTCGAAGCGTCCTTCGCACAGCATGAGGCCGGGGAGCGAGATGAATGTATCGCGTCCCCAATCGCTGAACCACGGGTAGCCGGCAATGACCGACACTCCTCGGTCAGCAAGGGGCTCAGCAACGCGACCATCCCGATCGCGGATCGAGGCCGTGCGGAAAACAACGAAGTCGCGCGCGGCTGAGCGCAGCCTGAGCATCGGGACACTGTTGATGCCCGACGATGCCGTGACAGCATCGCTTGGGCCTGCGCCCCTGTGCTTCCTCCGTGATGTCGAAGGAGCAACAACCCTCGGAGCAACCAGTTCCGCGCGAAGGCACGTTTGAGCGCAGACAGACTTGGCGGCCGGCTTCAACGGCACAACGAACTCACCCGGGCTGTACAAGTCTTCGAGACAGTCCTGGCCTCGGTCGGCCTCAGCGCGATAGAACACGCCGTACCACCACTGTGCGTCGGCAACGAACGAACCATCCTTCGTTGACAGAGCCGAGGTAAGAGCATCGATTCCGATGCTGACGGCTCCGGGCGCTGCCGATGAGACCGTGTACCGGTCGCACTCCTGCCGGCGCCGCAGCGAGTGGAAGTCGCGAAGAGGCGTCATCGGCCGAAGGAGCAACTCAACGGTCGTGTCGTCTGGCCAAGACTCGCGGTCGAGCGGCGTCACACCGTACCGTACCTCGCACGAATTCGTGCCCTGGTCAACCACCAGTTCCCTGACAATCTCAATGCGACCGATCCCCACGTCGCTGACAGTGGATCGCCAACGGACTCGCCGGCATCCACATCCCCCGGTATCGGACTGAAGCACGCGGTCTTCGCACGTGAACTTCTGAACAAGGTCGTGCCCGCCCGGGTGGAGCACGCGGCGTCGGTCTCCATCGAGAAACTCGTAGGAAGAGAGGTCCGTGCAACGTCTGTCGCCGGCCGGATCGGCCACCACCAGACGCTCGACGATCGAGTGCAACACCACGACGCGTCCGACCGGCGGGTTCGTCGCCGCCACAAGCAGGCCGTGGTATCGTCGGGTGGGAACCCCGATCGCTGTTCCCATCGCGAACCCGCCAAGCCCGTTGGTGAGCAGATACTCCGTCCCGAGCAGGCGGTCGATCGCGGCCGGGTCACCCCCGACCGCGCAGGGAAGCCCATAGCGCAGCACCCCGGCATCCGCTTCGTTCAGACTCGTCGAGCGTCGAGTGGAAGTAGGGCGAGCTTTCACGTTTGGGCCTTTCACCGGGGCATCGTCCGCCTCTCACGGCCCTCCGGCAAGCCGCAGGCTCAGAACGTAGGAGATCACAAAGGGACACCATCCGACCCGAAAGAGGCACTGAAACAGGCTCGGATGCCCCTCGGACCGAACGGTTTCGATCATTCCTGCCTGTTGGCAAGCGGCGTGATTTGACTCGCCCTCACCAGTCGCGATCAATGTGCATGGCGATACTCGGCACCGCACGCACTTCCTCGTCCACCCCCCCACCTCCCGCTCCCGCCTCCGGCCCCGCGACCGCACCGCCGAGCCGCGCTCCCCGTTCAGCCGCGGACGGCCAGAACGCCGCAGAGGAGTCCCCAACCATGGAAGCATCGACCGACCCATCGTTGGGCAAGATCGTCTCCAACGGCATCACGTTCGACGACGTGCTGCTCCTGCCGCGCTACAGCGACGTCCTCCCCGCCGACGCCGACACTTCGACGAGGCTGACGGCGAACATCGCGCTGCGCATCCCGCTGGTCTCCGCACCGATGGACACCGTGACGGAGTCTGCGCTCGCGATCGCGCTCGCCCAGGAGGGAGGCATCGGCATCATCCATCGAAATCTGCCGATCGATGCGCAGGCCCGCGAAGTGACGAAGGTGAAGCGCTCGGCGAACGGCGTGATCGACGATCCGATCACGCTCGGCCCGGACGACACGGTGGCCCACGCGCGCCGGCTGATGCGCGAGCACAACGTGTCGGGCTTCCCCGTCACCGAGGACGGCTCGCGCGAACTGCGCACACACGGCAGGGTGCTGGGCATCCTGACCCGCCGCGATCTGAAGTTCGTTGAGGATGAACTCACGCCCATCCGCAACGTGATGACGGGCAACGGCGTCGTGACGGCCTCTCCCGAGACCACGATCGAGGAGGCCGAGCGCATACTCAACAAGAACAAGGTCGAGAAACTGCTGCTCGTGAACCCCGACGGCTCGCTCGCCGGGATGATCACGCAGAAGGACATCGATCGCCTGTCGCAGTTTCCACGGGCCAACACCGATGCCCGCGGCCGGCTCCGCTGCGGCGCTGCGTGCGGCGTGGAGCAGTACGACCGCGTTGAGGCCGTGCTCGCCGCCGGCGCGGACGTGGTCGTCGTCGACACGTCGCACGGGCACAGCGAGAACGTGCTCAGGACCGTCCGCGAGATCAAGCGTCGCTTCGGATGCGAAGTGATCGCCGGCAACATCGCGACCGCCGAAGCCGCGATCGCGCTCGCGCAGGCAGGCGCCGATGCCGTCAAGGCCGGCATCGGGCCGGGGAGCATCTGCACGACCCGCGTCGTCACGGGCGTCGGCGTGCCGCAGATGACGGCGATCTTCAACGCCGTGCACGGCATCCGCATGAGCGGGCGCAACATCCCCGTCATCGCCGACGGCGGCATCCGCCAGTCGGGCGACATCGCCAAGGCCATCGCCGCGGGCGCCAGCTGCGTCATGCTCGGTTCGCTCTTCGCCGGGCTTGAAGAGTCGCCGGGCGAACTGGTGATCACGCAGGGCCGACGTTACAAGAGTTACCGCGGCATGGGCAGCCAGGGGGCCATGGAGGCGGGAAGCGCGGACCGGTACGGCCAGTCGTCCGCTTCTTCAGCGGCAGCGTCGTCCGGCAGTTCGATCGATCCCGCATCGACCACCGGCGCGCGGCAGACCGACCGATCCCGCAAGTTCGTGCCCGAAGGCGTCGAGGGACTCGTGCCGTACCGAGGCACGCTCGCCGAGTTTGTGTACCAACTCGTCGGTGGCCTGCGCGCAAGCATGGGCTACTTGGGCTGCCGCAACGTCGCCGAGTTTCAGGCCGAATCGCGGTTCGTGCGGATCACCGCCGCGACGGTCGTCGAGAACCACCCGCACGACATCCGGATCACGCGCGAGTCACCGAACTACTCCCACGACCTTTGAGCGTGAACCATCGCCCTCCTTCATACCGTCCGCACCAGAGCAAATGACACGCGCGAAGGATCACCGTTATGCGAATCCCGATCGTCGGCGGCAACTGGAAGATGAACACCAACCGTGCCTCAGCGCGGTCGTTGGCTCAGGCCGTGACTTCCGCCTGCTCGTCTCACACGCACAACACCCAGGTCGTGGTCTTCCCGCCGTTCCCGTACCTGGTTGAAGCGGGTGTCGCGCTGGGTGGCAGCAATGTCATGCTCGGCGCACAGGATGCGTACTTCGAGCCCGACGGCGCTTTCACCGGTGAAGTCTCCCTCGCGATGCTGAAGGACTGCGGCGTCTCCTTCGTGCTGACCGGGCACAGCGAGCGACGCCACGTTCTGGGCGAGTCGGACGACCTTGTGAACCGCAAGACCCGGGCGACGCTCGACGCGGGCCTCTCCTGCATCCTCTGCGTCGGCGAGAAACTCGAAGAGCGAGAGGCGGGGCAGACCGACACCGTCAACGAACGACAACTCCGTGCCGGTCTGCGCGGCGTTTCGGCAGACCAGATGGCCCGCATCGTCATCGCCTACGAGCCCGTCTGGGCCATCGGCACCGGCAAGACCGCAACACCCGCCGACGCACAGACCGCCCATGCTCGCATCCGGTCCGTTCTTGCCGACCTGTACCGCCCCGCCGTCGCGAATGCCACCCGAATCCAGTACGGCGGGTCGGTCAAGGGCTCGAACGCTTCAGAACTCTTCGGCCAACCGGATGTCGACGGCGGGCTGATCGGCGGGGCCTCTCTCAAGGCCGACGAGTTTGCCCAGATTGTCGCCGCCGCGGCCGCCCCCCGAAGTTGAAAGCGATGTGGCCATCGCCAAACAAGCACTTGGCCGATGCGGATCGGCAGGTTCGACAGACCTAAACTCCACGCTCGCACCGGTTCGCCCGGGCCGTGTCGGCCCGAACAAAGTCCGGTCAAATTCGACGCCCTCGCGATCATCGGCTTCATCGATCGCGTGTAGGCGTCCCGCGGAGTCGTTTCGGCATGGCCACCTCTCTTGGTCTTCTCACGTTCGGTCTCGCAGGCTGGGTCATCGGCCTGCTGGTGTCGCTGTTCCTGCTGGTCTGCGTGCTGCTGATCCTGATCGTGCTGATCCAGCGTCCGCAGGGCGGCGGCCTCGCAGGCGCTTTCGGCATGGGCGCAGGTTCGAGCCAGACCGCCTTCGGCGCAAAGACAGGCGATGCGCTCACCTTCGCCACGATCGGCATCTTCGTCTTCTATATCGTCGCGGCCGTGGGTTTGAACTTTGCGCTCGACCCGGAAGAAGCCGCAGCGCAAACGCCCGACGCGGTGAGCACCGACCCAGCATCGAACAGCGTGCCATCACCCAGCGGCGGCACGGTGCCCGTCACACCGATGCCTGTGCCCGTGCAACCAATCGACGGCGGCGCCTCACCGATCCGCATCGAACCGGTGCCGGTCGCTCCGCCCGCGGTGACGCCCGACCCTGCGCCCGCCGCGCCGGAACCGGCACCCTCGACCGAGCCCGAGCCCACGCCCGCGCCGGATCCGGAGCCGGCACCCGCTCAGCCTGCATCTCCCGACGATCCGCCAGCCGAGCCGGGCGCCCAACCGAGCGCTGAGCCGGAACCCGCAGGCGAGTGACCGCCGACCAGATTGCCAAAAGTTGAATCATCGATCGTCGAGCGGTCCGCCCGGCGGTCACGCAAGCCTCGATACACTCGATGGGTCGACCGCGCGGGGGGGGAAATGCAGGCTCTCCGGCGATGGTCGTCGGCCAGCCATGGTCCAGCCGCTCTGCCCGGTGAGCGCAAGAGTCAGGAGTTCTGCCGCGTGATTCGGAGCATGACGGGCTTTGGTGAGGCCAGTTGCCGTGTAAATGAGCAAGGCGTGATCGAGCCGCCCGCCAGCGCGGGGGGTGCCGGCGGAACGAAGCCGACGACCGGCGGCAACTCCGGCTCACACTACTTTCTTGAGATCCGCTCGCTCAACAGCAAGTACTTCAAGGCCGTGCTCCGCCTGCCCGAGGAGTTCCAGGGTCTCGAAGCCGAACTGGAATCGGAACTGCGCCACCGCCTGCACCGTGGCTCGGTGTTCATGTCGGTGAAGCACTCCGACTCATCCGCCAACGCCGCGTACACCATCAACGCCAAGGCGCTCGACCGCTACATCGAGCAGTTGGCCGACGTTCCGCAGGTCGCACAGGGCCACGTCAAAGTCGAACTCGCCTCGCTCTTGCCGCTCCCGGGCGTCTTGCAGCCCCCGGCCGACGAAGAAGAGCGACTGGCACGCGCTCGCGAAGCGCTCTTGAAACTCGTCGAGCGTGCCTGCACGGCCCTGATCCGGATGCGCGAGAAAGAAGGGCAGATCATCATGCAGGATCTGCTCCACAACCGCGAGGTCATCGCCGACCGGCTCAAACTGATCGGCACACGCGCTCCGAAGGTGATGGCCGAGTACGAGGCGCGGCTCAAGGGTCGGATCCAGACCATGATCCAGGATCTCGGCGTGACCGTCGAGGCCGTCGACGTCGTGCGCGAGATCGCGATCGCCGCCGAGCGCGCCGACACGTCGGAGGAGATCACGCGGCTCGGCGGTCACATCGAGCAGTTCCGCCAGATGCTCGCCGAAGCGGACCCGAAGCCCATCGGACGCACGCTGGACTTCCTCACGCAGGAGATGCTCCGCGAAGCGAACACCATCGCCAGCAAGTGCAACGACGCCGAGATCGCCAGATGGACGGTCGAGATCAAAGGGGCGATCGACCGCATCAAGGAGCAGGTGCAGAACGTCGAGTAACCCGGATGTGAGTCCGACGACGCCGATCACCGGAATGGGACGCGGAGGGAACCCGTGGGCGTGCAGCACGATGACGGCCGCATCACCGCGGGCGAACTGACCACGGTGTGCGCCCACTACAACCTGGGCACGGTCAGGCACGTCTCACGCCTGAAGGCCGGCTCGCGCTCCGCCCCGAAGGTCGTCCTTGTTTCCGATCGCGGCACGTTCCTGCTCAAGCGCCGGGCGCCGGGCCACGCGAGCGACCCGCGGACGGTCGCGCTCACGCACGAGGTCATCCTTCATCTCGAAGGCGCGGGCCTCCCCGCGCCGGAACTCGTCGGCACGGTCTCGGGCAACAACTCGATGCTGCAACTCGGCGGGCGCGTCTACGAGGTCTATCGCTTCATCCAGGGCCGTACGTACGACCGATCGATCGACGATGCCGACGCCGCCGGAGCGCTCCTCGCCCGCTTGCACCGAGCACTGGCCGACCTACGCACGGGGTGGCCCGCCCCGCGCGGTTGCTATCACGACCAGCCGAGCGTTGCCCCGGGGCTCCGAGGCCTCGCCGACCGGCTCGCACCCCTGACACTCTCGGCCCACGCGAGCGATCTGCGCTCGCTCTGCGAGTCGCTCGCATCGCGCTACGAGCGAGCGTCCAGAACCGCGACTGAATCTGGTGTGGGCTCCCACGACGTGCAGTTGATCCACTCCGACTGGCACCCCGGCAATGTCCTCTTTCGTGATCAACCCTCGGCCGGAGGCACCCAACCGCCCCCGCCGAGCGCCGGCCTCCGCGGCAGCCGCTCGGCCGCAGCCGTTTCGAACGATCCGGCCCTGCGAATCGCCGCCATCCTCGACTTCGACTCGGTGCGGATCGCGCCACGCCTCGCCGACCTGGTCAACGGAGCCATGCAGTTCGCCTTGGGCCGAAGCCCGGCAACCGGCACCAACGGCCGGGCTGGGTTGATCACCGGCCACCCCGAACCCTCCTCATCCACCCGCGAATGGCGGATCGGCATCGACCAGGCCCTTCTGGGGGCGTTTTATCGGGGGTACAGACGAGAGCACGGCCTTCCGCTCACGCCCGAGGAGGCCCGAGCGGCACCCGAACTCATGATCGAAGCACTCATCGTTGAGGCCGCAGCACCCATCGCGGCCACCGGGCGATTCGGCAAACTCGACCCCGCCCCCATCCTCGCCAAGGTCGATCTGGCCACCGGTCAGATCGCCCGGGCCGCCGGGGACCTTGTTTCGATCATCACCAGCCCGTAGAGTGAACAACAGTCTGATTCGCCTGTATCAGGTGTATCCGACCACCCACCGGCGGTTTGAACCTACTGGAACCACACCATGGAGCGGGCAAACGACGCGGAGGATCCGATGACCGTGGCCGGGCGGAGCGCACAACGTCACTCATCGGCACCGCCGATCGTGCGTGAAGACCGTTCGATCACCCGCACATTGGCCCTCGCACTGCTCACCCTGGGTCTCATCACCGGGCACGCCTCAGCACAGGCAGGCGGGCGCTTGGCCCAACCGCTCGAACTCGTCGGACCGACCCCCGAGTCCCCCACGCCGGAACTCATCGATTCACTGCTGCTCGGCCTCGACGACGAATCGTTCGCCGAACGCGAGCGATCGTTCCTGGCCCTCGCCGAGATGCGGTCGCTGACACTCAAGCACTTGGAAGCGCTGCTCGACCGCCCGAACCTGAGCGCTGAGCAGCGCATGCGCGTGCTGACCCTCGCTCGCGAGCGATTCGTCACGTCCCCACGCGCGGCGATGGGCGTGCAGTTCTACACCAACGCATCCGGCGGCACGGGTCTGGATTCGGCCTCTTCGTTCGTAGCCATCGAGAACCTCGTGCCCGGCTTCCGCTCGGCGGAGGTGCTCAAGCCCGGCGACGTCATCGTCGAGATCAACGGGTTCAAACTCTCAGGACCGTTGTCGCGCGACATGGTTCGTGCCCACATCATCTCGCGCGATCCGGGCGACGAACTGCCCATCATCATCCGACGCGGCGAGCAGCGGATGGAAGTCCGCGTCATCCTGGGGTCGTACATGGACCTGGCCTCGGGCTCGCCCATCTTCCCGCGCGACATGGCACGCGCGTGGTGGGCGCGAATGGGCGAGCGCACGGTCGGCGCCGAGAAGATCCGACCGAAGGACTCCACGCTCAGCCGCTCCGCTTGGCCATCGGCGGTCTGGGTTGCTCAGGAGGCCGCGCAACAGGCCCGCGCGGTGCGCATCCTCGGTCGTTCAACCCCCCAGATGCTGGGCGCGGGCGGCGCGGGCCACTCGCTCGAACCCGATCCGGGTGAGCAGGTCATGGCCGACGGCGTCGGCGGGGTCGTCGGCGCGGCGTGGGCAAACCAGGGGCAGATCATCCGGCAGGGGAACGTCATCGTCGTCGATCGCCGCCGCGGCTTCGCCCAGCCCGAGGGCTGGCTTGATTTCGACCAGCCTCCCGTTCGAACGCTCGAGCAGGAAATCGCCCGGCTGGAAGAAGACGAACGCCTGCTCCGCCAGCGTTTGCCCGAAGCGAGCGACCGCCAGCAGACGGGCGACGTCTTCGGCCTGACACCAAGACAGCGCATCGAGCGCTCGCTCCAGATCATCCCGATCATCCGCAAAGCGCTCGAAGCCGAGTTGCGCGAGCGCGGCGACCGGCGTGCCGACGATGAGCGAGGTGCCGACGCACGGGCCGACGTCGAGGAACGCAGCGGCGGCTGAACCCGCGCTGACACCCGACAACCGTCAGAACGTGATCTCGAATCGGATCGCGCCGACGACGGTCGTGTCGATACTCGAATCCCCGCCGGGATTCCGGATGAACTGCACGTCGGGCTTGATGCTGAACCACGGCGCGACCTGCACCTTGTAGAACACCTCGACCGCCGTCTCGTCCGAATCGAACCCGGCGTTCGGCTCGTTGCTCAGGTCGACCCACGACAGGTACACCCCCGCGACATCGCTCCCCCGGCCCGGGAGTGTTCCGTTCAGCGTCAGGCCGAGTCCGACGTGGGTTCCGGCTTCGGAGATCCGCTCGTCGGCTCGCCCGAACTGCATAAACATCCACACACCGCGGTCACTTCCCGACGGTGCCCCTTCGCCGAACTCTCCGTTCGACGCCGGCTCCGCCGCCCAGACCTGCTGCTCGGCGAGCAAGTACATACCGCGCGTGCCGGACCCCGATGAGCCGTCGAACCGCTCAAGCGTCCCCGTCTGCGCCCAACAGCCGATCGCCGCTCGACCCCGCTGCCACCGCGGCCCACCCCGCTCGCTCGTCGGCAACGATCGCCACTTCACCCCCGCCTCGCCGATGACGAACCAATCAGAGGACCGATCGTCGCCGAAGAACGTCGCCGGCCCCGACGGCCCGGTGCGTACCCCGTCGCCCGCGGCACCATCGAACAGCCCCGCGCCGACGTACAGCCAGGAACACGGCTCAACAAAGCCCAGCACACCCGTCGCCGGGTCCGGGTACGTCGGCAGGAACGCGATCGTCGGGCTGAACCCGGCGGACGAGTTCAGAAACTCTGAGGCGGACTCAACATACGCGAACTCGGTGTTTGCATCGACTTTGCCGATCTTGATCCGCAGACGATCGTCCAGCAGTCGTTGCTGAAACCACAACTCCCCGATCTGATCGTCGTTCTCCGCCGTCTCGATGTTCGACCACCCCTGAAAGTCGCCAGCACGGCCCTGCCCGCGTCCGTCCGTCGAGTAGTAGTTGAAGAACACAGACGCTCCGCTCACGCCGATCAACTTCTCCAGATCGGCCTCAACGGTGATGTCGAGCAGCGTGTCCGTCGCGGCACGCCGGCCGACGCCACCCGAGAACACCGTCGACCAGTCCAGTGTGTAGACGACATGCAAGGAGATCCCCGCGTCGTCGAGCGCTGTCCGCAGACCGCCCACATCGCCCGCGGCGTGATCCCATTCGAGCCACGGCCGTCCGCCCAGCCAGTCGCGTTCGCTTCCGGACGGATCAGCCGGGAGTCCGTCGCCGTCACCGTCACCGTGCGTGTGCGGCCGTGCAGGCCCGCCGCGTGGTTCGCGAGGATGTCCCGGCGCAGCGACCGGCGGTTCGGTCAGAGACGCCGCCTCCGCCAACGCGACCTGCGCACTCGCTCCCGAGGCGCTGCACGCCAGGAGCAACGACGCCGCCATCGCTGTACGAGCGCTGGCCCCCTCGGGGCGGTGGCGACCCCGCCGCGACCGCCTCGGAATCGACGCTCGGAACAGGCTTGGCAGCGGAGACATGGGCGGACGGTAGGCGCCGCATGTAGTCTTGGCTACATCTCGTAGTGAATTACAATCTCGCGCTCGCAAAGCACACGACCAGGCCGATCCGGCCTGGGGCGCTCACCGCATCGGCAGCGCTGTCGCCATCATCCCATTCGATCGAATCCAAAGACCGGCTCTCCACGGCCGTGATTTTTGTATCGCCACGACCGCCTGCTCGCGAACCCACGGGTCGGGATGCGTGTGCGCGATCCACCGCACTTCCGAGGCGAGCGACGGATCTCGACGCAGAACGCTCACAACGCTGCTTCTCGCGCTCCACGCCTTTGAAGTACGCTCGTCCAACGAAGCCACTATGAGCAGGTCTGGGATCGCCGGCAACGCGTGCCGGTCGCACACCGCCAGAACGTCGATCGCGGCGTTCGACACGAACCAATCGTGATGATGGACGAGTTCACCCAGCCGCACGGCGTCCTCCGGCGAGATCGAGGCGGTTCGGTTGTTCCAGAAGCCGCCCCAAGAACTCCTCGACTCTTGCAGCGGCCAGATGTGGCTCCGAGCCTTCAGTTCCGTGTCCGTCTCGGCCCGACAGAACTCGCGAATCTGACGCTCAACACTGACGTGCAGCGCTGCCTCCACGCGCGGCGAGCGACCACCGACCGATGCGAGTGCAGTCGCAGCAAAGTCATCGCCGCACTCGATCGTGCGTCTCTCGAGTTCGTCGATCAGCGCAGCCCGTTGACGATCGGAGAGCACACCGTGGTCGGCACGCTCAACCAGCGTCACCGGGTGATGCACGCCGAGCGCGCGATAAGTGTGCGACCACGGATCGTGCAAGTTGCACGACCACTTCGCTCCAATGACCTGATCCGGTAGTCTCGACGGCAAAAGCAGCAGCGCCCACGACGGAATCGGCGCCCACCAGCCGCGGTCTCGCATCAGCGGAGCCGACCGCACGACCCACGACGCACAGAGCAGCATCGCAAAGACAAGCGCCGTCACGGCAACGCGGCGAACATTGAAAGGTCCCCGCCACCTCCCCGCCCGGCCCCGAACCGGCGGCGAAGTCAGCCTCGCAACAAGAAAGAGCCCCGAAAGCGCCATCACGCACGCGCCCGCCCACCAGAAGTAGACGTACTCGGCGCGATGCCCGGTCTCACCCTCCACCAGGGCGATACCCGCGAACATCGGCGCTGCACCGACCACGATCCGAACCCAGGCGCGATTCCGTGCCCGCTGTGTCGGCATCGCCCCGCGCCCCGCCATGCGGTCGCCCACAAGCGTCAGGACGCCGGTCCCGATCAGCACGCACCCAACCGCACCAAGGATCGCCAGCAGCAGCGTCACACCATGATCTCCGGGTATCCGAGTCTCTGTGACCAGGTTTCGCGCACGCGTACGACACAGGACCATACCGCGGCCCGGCATCCTCGGTTCTGCGACGCACACACTCTCGGACTCTTTATGGTTGCCCGGCTCGCTCGAGCAGCAGCCACTCGTCCAGCACCACCGCATCGCGGATCGGGCCATAGGCCCCCGCTTCGACCGTCAGACGCAACCTCGCCCCACCCCCACCGATCCCCCCAACCCCACCGACGCCGGGTCCGGATGCAGACCCCGCCGAGCCGACCGGGACCGGCCCCGCGAGCCTCACCGACGGCATGTCGCCGTTGAGCCTCGCCGAGCCGAGCACCATCGGGCCGGCCGAGCCCTCGCCGAGCCACTCGAGCCGCACATCGCAATCGCCCCACGGAGCGGCAACGGAAGGCAGCGACACCCGCCCGGCGAACCACACCGGCCGCTCTGCTCCTGCGCCCATCGCCGACGCAGCGTCCGCGTCCATCGAGAGCGCCCACTCGACAACGCAAGGGCCGTCGAGACCGATCGGCGCAGCGCCGAGCGTCCCGGACGACTCCCGCGGCGACAGCACGGGCCGCACGGGCGCATCCGCGCGCCGTCGATCCGAGGCGGGCTCGTGACGCACGATCGCGAGCGATGAGAGCGGCGTCAGCCGAGTCGCGATCGGAACGATCGACCGAACGTCCGCCGCGTCGACCGTGACCGAGGCGGGCTCCCCCGCTTCTTCCGCGATCGATGCGCTGCGCAGCGCGGGCACCGAGAGTTTCAGCCGGGCCGGCACGGGCTGACCCCCTGCCGAGGCGTGCAACGTCGAGATCGAGCCGACCAAGAGCGAAGTGCCGTCGGCCAGCACCACACGAGCCACAGGTCGGCTCGGGCCGGCAGCCACCGGTGTCGCGGGCGACTGCAGCACCACCTGCGCAACCGATTCGTACGGCACCTGCACCACCCGACCCGCCGACTCGATGGTGATGCGTGCCCTCGATCCGCGGACGACTTCTTCCCCCGCCTCCCCTCCGGGCGGAGCGGCATCGCTCGCGATCCCCTCAACAAAGCCGCGCAACAAGTCGCCGTTGCGGAGCAGCACCAGATCAGAGACGCCATCATCAGTCGAAAGCGGACGCTCGGCGAACGACTCAGACCACGCAACGATCCGGCGGATGCGATCGATCGAGAAGCCGAACGACACCGAGCCCGCACCATCGATCAGGTCCGGGTCGTCGGCACGAAGCGCTGCGCCGACGCGGCGGTCGACGATCGCCCGTCCGGCCTCGGCATGGCCGAGCAGCCGAGAGGCCGTCCACGCCACGCGCTCACCCGAAGCATCGGCGCGAGCGAGCGCGCCCGCGAGCACCTGCCCGTCGGTCAGTTCGATCCAGCCCGCGCGGGCATCGGCCCGCACCACGGCCGGTCCGACCGGCTCGATTCCCAACTCCTCGAGCGGCCCTCTCGGAGGTTCATCGATCGGTCGTGCCGGCACGGCCCGACCCGGACTCGGACGAAGCCTCGCCTCGTGCCGGTGGTCGTCCCCTCGTGCAGACCAGAATCCCTCCGGCCCGAGCGCAGCGATCTCGTGAAACCCGATGCGCCGCTCGCGTGCACCACCCGCCGATTCCAGCACGCGAACCTCGCCGCGCCCGTCCGGTCGCAACTCGACCGCCGTGACGAGCACCGGCGTTGCGCGCAGTTCGTGATCGAGTATCGTCATCGCCACCGCCGATTGCGCGCTGGCCACGGAGCGTACGGGCGACGCCTGCCCCAACTCCGCACGCGTTCCCGACGACCGCGCGCTGAGCCCCCCGCCAGCAAACCCCGCTCCCGCGAGCCCAACGCCGACCACGGCCGCAGCGGCCAGCAGCGCGGGCAATGGCACTCGGCGGGGTTGGATGCGGGTTTCAACCATGGAGGCGAGGTCGACGCAACGAACATCCTATTTCTGAAAGATCGGCAACAGTCGCTTGGGCATTTGCAGAACGATCAGCGCCATCGACGTCCCATAAACCGGACCGACGCTCGGATCGGCCCAACTGGCGTCCTCCTGCTGCCTTGCCAGCAGTTCATTCCTCGTTGCGGGCCACCAGCGCTGCCACACATCCCCCCCGGCCAGGTACATCGCCTGCACTGCGTAGTAGTGCCCGTAGTAGTAATGCGCAGCCGGGATATTCCCCGAACCCGGCAGCGCCGTCGAGAGCAGATACTCGATCCCGCGGCGGACCGACTCATCGTCATAGATGCCCGCGTACTGCAACGACGCCACCCCAGCCGCGCTCCGCGGCCAGGCCGAAAACCCGCTCGACAACTGGTACTTGAAGCCGCCGTCCGGGTTCTGGCATTGCCGCACATACTCGACCGCGCGATCGATCACTTCCTTCGGGATGTCCAGCCCCGCGTTGCGAGCTGAGCGAAGCGCCATGATCTGGCAGATCGTCACCGAGACGTCCGCGTCGTACGGCACAGGGTTGTATCGCCACCCCCCCTCGGAGTTCTGGCTCCGCTCGATCAGGTCGCACGCCTTCACGAGCGCCTCGTGAACGCGCCGGCTGCGCTCGGTGTCGCCGCCCCCGCGCGTCATGCCGTACACCTCACCAAGAAACAACGCTGCGAAGCCGTGCCCGTACATCGGCCCGTTGCTCGCGTCCGACGTCAAGAGCCCCGTCTCGGTGCTGTTCTGCAGCACGAACTCCAGGCCACGCTCCACCTGACGCGCATACCGCCCGCGACCGGGCAGACTGCCGTCGGCCATCAACGCGATGCAGGCCAGGCTCGTCACGGCGATGTTCTTGCCGTAGCGACCCTCACCGAAGGACCCGTCGGGCTGCTGTTGTGCAGCGATCCACGCCAGGCCCCGCTCCACCGCCACGTTCAACTCCGGCGTGATCTCGTCCTCCATCGGCCGATTCTCAGCGCTCGCCGTGCCGTCGGGCCGCACGTCTCGCCGTGGCTCGGCAGCGTTCCCAGCCGGTGCTGGCGCAACCGGCGCAGGCTCTGACTTCTCGGCGTTCGGCTGAAACTCCGCGCTCGTGTCACTCGTCGATCGCACCGCCCCTCCGACCGGCTGCGCAAGCACGAACGCCCCGATCGCACAGACAACCCGCGCGAGCGCGGTCAAACACCGGCGCTGGCACGCAACCGCACCCTTCTCAGAACGCACAAACTTCACGTGCATGCACATCATTCAGGCCTCTGCTCCGCAAGCCGACGGTAATACGACTCCGTGGCGCGTTCCCACGTGGTGCTGAATCGATCCCCCGCGCCCTGCAGCAGCATGTCGCGGATGCGAGCGGGCAACGCGCCCCACGCCGCCGGAGCACTCTCCAGCGCTGGGCGCAGCGCACCCTCTTGAAACGGTGGCGGATTCACCTGCCCCGTGTTGTCCGCACCCGCCTGATCGGCGGGCGTCTGCTGCTGTTGCTCCTGCCGCCCCGCCTCGTCGCTGTTCCGCGGGTCGTCACGCTGCTGCGACGAACTCGACGAACTCTGCTGCTGTTGCTGCTGGCTGCTCCGCTCCAACTGCGAGATCAACTCGTCCAGCCGGCGCAGCACGTCCTCCTGCACGCGCTGCGTGTTCAGGCTCGAATCACGCCGCTTCTCCAGCCGCTCCGCCGCATCGCCCATCAGCGTGATCGCCTGCTTGAAAGCATCGCCGAGTTCCTGCGCCGTCAGTCGGCGCTGCAGTTCCTTGTCCGTCTCGGCCGGGGTCGTCGCGTCGGGCTGTCGGGGCTTGCTCGTCGAAGGCAGACCGAGTAGTTCGTCGAGGTCCGGCAGACCTGGGTCCTCAACCTGCTCGGGCTCGCTTGGCGCACCCGCCGGAATTTCCGGCTCCGCACTGGCGAGCGACGGCGCAGCGCACACCATCAGCGCGCCCGCCGTGACAACCACCCACCACCCTCGAACCCAGTCGCGCTTTCTCATTGCACACCTCCCGGCGGTTCGCCCCGTCTTTCCCCGCCACCGCCACCACCGCCGGGCTCAAGCCTGTTCCCCGATCCGCCCGAAACGCGTTCCAGCAGGCTCTTGGCCTGTTCGGCCAGTTCGCGCTGCAGCCGGCCGATCTCCTCAACGGTCTGCGGATCGCTCGCCGCGAGACCCGACTCGTCGATCGATCGCGTCTGCGCCAGCGCCTCTTCCTGAAGCGACCTCAGCAGTTTCAACTCCGCGGCCGGCGGGAACAGCCCGCCACCCTGCCCCGAGCCCTGCCCGCCGCCCCCTTCGGGCTGCTCGTTCTCTCTGAACGGATCGTCCTTCTTCCTCGACTCATCCAGCGCCTCGATCAAACTCCGGAGCACGCGGATGCTCGACACCTGCCGCCGACGCACGTCGTCCGTCGCCTCGCCCTCGACCAGCACCTTCGCAGCCCGGTCCATCAATTCGTCAAGTCGCTGGTGCGCAAAGTCGAAGACCTTCGCATCCCGCAGTCCCTCCGTCTGCCTGCGCACCTCAGCCAGTTCCTGACGCAGAATCTCCTGATCCTGCCCCAGCAACCTCGCCGAGTTGCGCGTCCGACGCGTCGGCTCCTGCCCCACCAGAGGGTCCGTCGCGTCGCGGATCGTGACCTGCCGGTCGAGCGCCCGTCCGTACGCCTTGCTCAGTTCGGCCTTGGCCCGCGCCTCCTCCCGATTCTGCGCTTGCTCGTCGGTCCGCATCGCCAGCGCCAGCGCCTCCTGCAGCGCACGCAAACTCGCCTCCTCCTGATCCATCGCCTCGTCCGAGTTCGGCGGCCGATCCGAGAGCGCCACCACGGCCGTCTGCTGCGCCCGCGCCGCCCGCTCGATCAGTCGCCCAACCGCCTGCGCCTCGCGCGGCCCGCCCGACGCCTCATCGAGCACGCCCAGCGTGTTGCGGTGCAGCCGCGTCATGCCGCCCGCCAGCCGCGGTGCCGCGTCCGCAAACTCCCCACCGTCCCCGCCCATCGCCGTGATCAGCGACGCCAGTTCATTGCTCTGCACGTTCACCAGCGTCCGCAGAGACTCGATCAAACTCGCGAGCACGCGGCGCAACACCGCATCGCGGTTCTGCGCCGATTGATCCAAGTCGCGCAGCATCTGCTCCATCGCTTCGGCCGCCGCGGCCTGCTGTCGGCCCGCGTTCCCGGTCTGGTTCTGCTGGATCTGCTGGGCCGCCTCCTGCAGGCGATCCGTCACGCCCTCGCGCTGCGCCCGCTCCGCAGCCTGCGCAAGCCCCTCCGCCGCCGCGGGGTCGTTGCGCTCCAACTGGCTCTGACGCTCCAGCATCCGCTCCACCACCTCGCGCGCCCGATCGGCCAGCGATCGCTGCTCCGCCGCGGCCTCGGCCAACTGCCGCCGCTCCTCCGGTGTCAGTTCACTCGACTGCTTGCCGCTCGTGCTCTCGCCAAGACGCGAGGTCTGCTCTTCCAGCGACCGTTGCTCCTCAAGCAAACGTTCGATCGCGCGTCGGCTCGCCCACGTGTCCTGCCCCTGGTCGAGCATGTCAACCAGGTTCGCCAACTCGTCGCGAACATCCTGCTGCGCGCGCTCTGCCGACCGCTTCGATTGCTCCGCCTGCCGCTGACCCCGCGAGCCCGGCTCCCCCGAACTCGCTTCCCCCGACTCGCCCGACGCGCCCGATACACCGGCCTCCTCCCCGCCGTCCGGCTCACCCATCGCCTGCGCAGCCTGAGCGGCATCGCTCGCCGCCTGGCTCGATCGCTGACCCGCCCGCCGAATCGACGAGCGTGCCTCGTTCAACAGCCGGTCGAGCCCCTCATCGGTCAGCGCGTTCTCGTTCAACCGTTCCTGCAACCGAGACACGGCCTGATCCTGCCTCGACAGCCGCTCGCTGATCCCGGCCTGCGCGCGCGCCGCCTGCTCCGCCGAAGACGCCGCCGCCTGCGCGAGTTGATCCATCGCCCGCGACTGATCCTCGTCCAGTTGAATCGCGCTCCGCCGAACGCTCGACAACTCCGCCCAAATCTGTTCCACCAGTTCCTGCCGAGACATGATCCGCAACTTGCGCACGCTCGACCGCACCGCCTCGTGCCGGCGCCCGTCCATCTCAAACCGATCCGCCGCAAGCGCCGTCAGCCACAGTTCATCGCCCGGGTGAAGGTCGAGGTCGCTCAGATCCAGCGTGCGAGCGATCACCAATCGCTTCGTCGTCGGACCCTCACCCCCTTCAGCACCAACCTGCGCCCGATCCTCAACCGGTTCCGCCGCAGCGCCCGCGCTCCCCGCGGGCCGGCGCGCACGCTGACGCTCAAGCACGATCGACGACAACCCGACGTCGTCCCGACCCTCCGCCTCAACCTCGACGACCGCCGTCGGCAACACCGATCGATCCTCCGACGGCTTCGTGATCGTCGCCGTCGGCGGCGCATCGGCGAGCGCTTCCAGAACATACATCGACCGCTCAACCGTCTCGATGCCGTGCTCATCCACGGCACGCACGTTCACGCGGATCGTCTCGTCCAACCGCAGATTCAGCGACCACGCGCGCCCGCCCTCGACCGACGAGAACGCAACGCCCGCCTCGCCGTCCACCGCGGACTTCGCCGACGCCACCGTCGTCGCCACGTCCGGGCCGAGCATCGCGCGCAGCCACGCCGAGTCCTCACCCAGCCGAACGCTCGGCGCACGCGGCGACACAGGCTTGTTGAACCGCACCAGCAGCGACACCCACGACCCCGCCAGCGCCGGCGCGGCGATCGCCCGATCGTCGTTCCCGGCGCCCAACTGAACCGCGACCGGACCATCACCCGCCCCGTCGGTCTCAACCGATGCGTACGCCGGAGGGATCACGACCAACTCCGCACCCACTACCGCCGGCGGCGTGACAAGCAGCGTCCGCGCAACCTCGGTCCGATCGTCCGCCGTCTCAAACCAGTATTCGAGCGTCAACTCCGTCAGCGCCTGTCCCGCGGCCGACGCCCCGCCCTGCACATCGGGCAGCGTCAACCCCGCGGGCTCGATCAACCGCTCGAACAACAAGCCAGACTCCGCGTCCCCCGCCCGCACAGGCCGGTTCTGGCTCGTCAACAGCACGCGCCGCTCCGGCGACACCGCCTTCGAGCCCGACACCACGCGATACACCGCCGCCACGCGCGTCTGATCCGCGTCACGGTCCGATTTCAGCAGCGCAGCACGCAGCGCGAGCGCAGTGCCCATCGGGTGCACGCGCACGCCCGTCGCGTCCGCAACCGCCGTCCGCTTCGGCCAGTCCACCTTCGCCCACGGCGTGAACACACGCTGCGCGCCGATCGCCGTCAGCCTCGGCGCCACGCCCGCGATCAGCACGAACAACAGCATGATCCCCGCCAGCGCTCCCACCGCCGCGTACACCGGCCGCCGACGAAGGATCGACGATACCCGCACACCCGAGGTAGCAGTCGCCGCACGCTCCACCACCGCCCGCGCCATCGGGTCCGCAGACGCCCGGTCCGCCAAATCCACACCGCCCGCCAGCAGCCCCGACAGACCAGGAAACGACCGCTCCAGCCGCAGCGCCACCTCCGTCAGGCTCGGCGCGAACCGAACAGCCGCGCGCAACACCCGCCACGCGGCCACCACGATCGCGACCAGCGTCACGGTCCACAGAAAGACCCGCAACTCGCGCGGCCATCGCACCACAAAGTCGATCACACCCGCCAGCAGCGCCACCGCCAGCGTCCCCGCCGCGATCCACGCCACCCCGCGCACCGTCAGCATCAGCCTTGCCGAACGTCTCAGCCGACGCAAGTCGGCGATCACCCGGTCAATGGCCGCAGGTCGTAGTTTCGGGTCCGAGTTCAAGCAGGACTCCGGTCGGTTCAAGGTCACCCACCCCCCTCGCGCTCCACAACCCCCATTCCAGGTCCCCGACCCATGCCGGGACTTCCAGTATCGTCCGACGGCCGAACGCCGCCAACACATACCGATTCGCACGATCCGGCGTTGACGATCACGCCGGTGCGCATCATTCGCGCGTATCCAGCCACACCCGGCCGCGTACCCGGTCGATCCACACTTCTGTTGGTAATATGTCCGGGGGTGACCCCCGGTTCGCCGTCACAATGCCGTTCTCTGCCCCCACCCACCCCCGCTCACGCCAGCCGCATCAACCGCCGACCCACCCACTCCAGCGTGCACAACAGCACCACCAGCGCCAACGCCAGCGGCGTATCCCACAGGGTCCGCGTCTGCGGCTCCCCGGCGACCTTGATCCGCCGGTTCGGAAGCAGCCGGTCAAGTTGTCCCAGGTCCGCCGTCGAGAGCACCTGCCCGCCCGAGACATCCGCGAGACTCGCCAGCAACCCGTGATCCGCCGCGGGCTGCCGCAGTTCGTCGTCCGATCGCACCACTTCAAGCCTCGCCGACAAGTCACTCACCCGACTCGTCAACAGTGGATCGACGATCTCCACTCGATACTCCCCCGCCCGTCCCAGCACATACACCGCGCTGAACGCGTTGGAGGCCGTCGGCCCACCCGCCGAACCCCCGGCTAGCCGGCCCGGCGAATCCGAGCCCAACTCGGGCGTCAACAGAACCTCAGCCGACTCCGCATCTCCGTCAACCGCGGGCCGGACTGAACCCGGCCCGTCAACGCGGAAGACCCTCGCCCGAACCGACCTCGGCTCGGCATCGACCAGCGACTGCTCGAGCAGCGTCAGCCGGATTCGCACAGGCGACTGCACCTCCGCCCGCGCGGGAGCCACGTCGAGCAGCGCCGGCTTGCCCGAGCGATTCAGCGCCTCGCGCCCCAGCATCCGGAACAACTGCAGGTAGAACCGCTCCGTGTACGGCTCACCGCGCGCGTACCGCCATCGCCACACCTCGTCCGTCGCGACATACATCACCCGACCCGCCCCGTACCGCATCGACATCAACAGCGGCGACGACTCGGCGAGCACCGACGACACGTCGCCGTTCCCAACGGGCGCAGCATCCGCGGCCACCGCCACCGCCAAGACCTCCGCCGTCGGCTTCAGCCGGTCGCGCCCGATCCGCTGCACCCACTGCAGCGCGCTCCAGCCCACACGCGGGTCCGACAGCGCCGGCGGCCAGAAACTCCCGCCGTCATCGGCTCCCCCGCCCCGCTCCACCGCAGCATCCGCCAGCCGAAGCACGCCCAGCCGATCGGCCTCGGGCGTCGGAAACACCACCACGGGCCGATCAAACACCGGCACCGTCTCCCCCGACTCCGCGCCGAGCGCAAACGGAAGCAGATCCGCCAGCGGCGTGCTCCGCCACGAACCCGGCGTGTGGCTCTCGCCGCCGATCCACACAAGCCCCGCGCCGCCCACCGCCACGCGCTCGCGCAACTGAAACAACTGCTCGCTCGTGAACACGCCCGGCCACACGTCCCCCACAATGAACAGATCAAACTCCGCCCACTCCTCGGGCGAGCGCGGCAGCGATTCGAGCGTGACAGTCCCCTCCTGGATGTACTGGTGCCGCGGCGAGAGCAGCAGCGACGCCGACCGCACCGACGGCTCGCGCAGCAGGAGGTTCTTGACGTACCGATACTCCCACCGCGGATACCCGTCGATGTACAGCACGCGCAGCGGCCGATCGACCAGTTCCAGCGCCACGTCGATCGAGTTGTTGTCCTGGATCAGGTCCTGCCTCGCCGGATCGGGTCGGATCCGAACCGCCCAGCGTGCCTCACCCGGCCGGCCCGACCGCGCGGTCAGACGCACCGACGCGGACGCCGTGACCGCCTCCCCCGCACCCTCACCCGACACAACCCCCTCCCCCTCGGGCCATCGAACGGTCCGCGTGTCCAGCACCTCGCCCGTCGACAGATCAACCAATTCAACCTCGACCGGCGCGTCCACACCGTCCGGCCGTACCCCCGCGATCACCCGCTCGATCTGCGCTTCGATCGGCACCGCGTCCAGCGCAAACGCCAGCCGAGGCGACTCAACCCGCCGCACGCCCACGTCCGCGATCCCCGCCGCATCCCCCAACGGCAGCGCGAACACCGGCACACGCTCGGCCTCCAGCCGACGCATCAGCGCCCGCGAAGGTTCAGACGTCGACCGACCGTCGCTCATCAGCACGATCCCCGAGATCGGCCTCGCCGCAGCGCGCCGAAGCGCCTGATCGATCGCCCGCTCGATGTCCGTGCGCGACCCTTCCGCGGGCGGAACCACCGGAATCGCCGGCGTCACACCCTCCGCCGCGCCAGCCTCACCCTCTTCAGCCCGCAGTTCGTACGCCGAGCCGTCGAACCCGAACCACACCACCGTCCGCTCCGCAACCAGCCGCTCCACCGCCGGCGTCACGCGCTCCAGCGCTTCCCGCATCTGCTCGTCACGCGTCCGTCGCACACTCGCCGAACCAACCCCCGGCGCGTCCGGAATCCCCATCGACGACGATCGATCAAGCAAGAACAGCACCCAGTCCGGCTCATCGATCTCGTTCGGCTTCACCAGTTGCGGACCGCTGATCAGCACCAAGAGCGCAACCAGCAGCAGCCCGCGCAACCCGGCCAGCACCGACCGTGCCCATCGCGGCCCTTCCAGCCGCACGTACGCCCGCCAGACCAGCAGCCCGATCAAGCCCAGCGCGATCGCCCATACCCACGTCGGAAACGGACGCGCAAAGCCGAACTCAACCCCGGGATCGGAGAGGTTCAACGAACCGCCACCAAGCCAGCCGAGCAACATCGCGCTCACGCCGCCACCCCCCTCTCCCCGCGCAGCACGTCCCCAACGGTCTCGCTCGTCCCACCCGTCACCGAGGCGTGCGAAGCCCTCCGCGCAAGCCCCACCTCCGCCACCGCCAGCACCAGCGCCGCGATCAGAAGCCGCAGCGCCAACGCCGAATCCTCCGCACGCTGTCCAAAGACCGACCGCACCGCCGCCGCCGCGTCCGGCCGATCTCGCTCCGCCGTCCCGACCGCGCCCGCGCGATCGCCCGGCCCGAAGAACGTCACCGCCAACACGCCACCGGCCCCCTCCGCTCCCACACCATCCGACGGGTCCAGCGTCCGAGCCAGCGCTGCCGCAACCGCGTCCTCGCTCTGCACCCCCACCCTTGATCCGCGCGTGTCCGGGTTCACACCAACCACCGCCGTCACCGCCCCCGCGTCATCAATCGCTCGAAACAACCCCGCGTGCCGCATCGGTGTCCGCGCAGCGCCCGTCAACGGATCAACCATGATCCGCGCACCCAACCCCGCCGCATCCAGCCCCGCCCTCGACCCCCCACGCCCCGCGCTCCGATCTCCCGCCCCCGCGGAACTCGCTCCCGCGATCTGCACCAGTTCAACGCTCCGCCGAGGCAACGGCGCAGCCAGCGGAAACACCCCTGCCGCAAAGACCGTCGGCGGTCGCGCCGCACCCACGCCCTGCCGAACCAGTTCCTGCATCAGCGGAACCATCAGCGGCCTCGCGGGAAGGTCCGTCCAGGCGGGATCCATCGCCAGCGAGCAATAGATCACCATCCCCGCTCGCTCGCCCCCATTCCCCGCCGCTGCGGGCGCTTGTCCCGCGTCCGCCCGCATCGCCGACGCCCACAGCACCGCCGTCCCGTCCTCGAGCGTCATCAACACGCCCCGCCGAAACGCGTCCAGATCGGCGCCGCCCGCCTGCGGCGGCAAGTGCCGAAACACACGAACCGGCCTGAGCAGTTCGGGAAGCTCACCCGCGATGATGTTCAACAAACCCGCCGAATCGCCCGCGCTCCCTCCCCCATCCTCCGCACCCCCGCGTGCGCCGGACACCGCAAGCCGAAGCGAAGCACCCTGCTCCCCGCCACCGCCGGCACCCACCACCACCGCCTCGCGCGGCGCGCTCAGCGGCAACCCCAGCGTCTGCGAGAGTTGATCCGGCCACAGGTGCGTCGTTGCCGCCGACGGCGGGAACACCATCAGCAACCCCCCCGACTCCACAAACAGCCGCAGCCGCGACCACGACGCATCCGCCACCAGGTCCGGCCGCGTCACCATGATCGCGTCCAGCGCAGAAAGCCGCGCCGCATCGACCGCCGCCGGATCGATCTCCACCACCTCCACGCCCCCGGCCGCGCTCGTCGAGGCCTCTCCCGCCGCCGTCAGCGCCAGCCGAAGCCACTGCGACGCATCCAACCGATCCGCCCGAACTCGCGCCTCGAACCTCCGCGGAGCCACGATCCCCACACGCAGCGCCTGCCGAACCTCCACCGGCCTCACAAACCAGTTGTCCGCGTCGAGCGAATCGTCGTCGATCCGCGCCCGCAGCACCGCCCCCGACTGTCCCGCCGTCATCTCACCCGCCACCGTCACCACCGCCTCAGCGCTCTGCTGACCCGCGTTCCATCGCACAACCGCCGAGCCCGACGGCCCATCCCCCTCAACCGCCCCCGCCGCGCTCAGCCGCAGCCGCACCGTCGTCGCGTCCGTTCCACCCCCGCTCCGCGCCAGCGCCACGCGCACCTGCTGCGCAACCACCTGCGCAGCGCTCGTGCCCCCGCCCGCAAAGAAAATCGGCCGCAGCGGCTCCACCGACACGACCGCCGTGTTCGCCGCGTCCGCGGGCGATCCGTCCGTGCTCACCAGCACCCGCGTCCCCACCGGCAGCGACCCCACCGTCATCGCCGCCGAAAGCGCAGCCGAATCCGTCGCGTCGAACACGCCCTCCCGAAGATCCGAAATCACCACCACCACCGGCGGCGGCAGAGCGCTCGAGCCCGCCGCGGCACGATCCGCCCGCGACTGCTCCGCCACGATCGACAGCGCCCCAGCCAGGTCCGCCCGCGCATCCGTCGAAGTCAGTTCATCGATCAGCCTCGCCACCGCCTCAAAGTCCGCCGACGCCGGCGTCACCAGGCCCTCCGCCGGCGACGCGAGCGTCACCACCGACACCCGCGCAGCACCGCCGCTCCCCACCGTCCCCGGCCGGGCGTCCGCCACCGCCGTCAACACCTCGCGCGCGGTCCGCTTGTGCCGCTCCAGCGCTTGCTCCTCGCCCCGTTCCAGCCGAGCCGTCAGCGAGTTGTCAATCAACAGGTACACCGTCCGCGGCGCGCCCCCGCCCACCGGCCCGAAGAACGACCCGACCACCGGCCTCGCAAGCGCGGCCGCCAACAGCGCGAAAATCAGGCACCGCGTCGCCAGCAGCAGCCATTTCTCGATCAGCAGCCGTCGCTGCTGACGCCGATACGCCTCCAAGAGAAAGCGCATCGCCGCCCACCGCACCGGCCGTCGCCGTCGGTTCATCAACAGGTGAATCAGGATGGGTATGGCCACGCACGCCAGCCCGGCGGCGAGGAGACCCGGGTGCAGGAAGTTCACGGTGTATCGCCCGCCGTTGTGCCCATCTTCGCTCGCTCGTCAGTCGCTCACAATCCCCCGCCAGTGCTCAACGCCCCCGACGGGCACGAACCAGCGGCATGATCTCGTCCCACTCTTCTCGCGTGATCGAGCCCGTCTCACGCACGCGACCGTCAACCGACGTGATCTTGTACCCGCGATCCAGATAGTAATAGTCCGCCTCCAGCCCCTTGCCCTCCCAGGCCTCCTCCGGCGGATCGTCCGGCAGGTAGTACCGCGTCCGACCCTCCAGTGTTTGCCCAACCGCGTCCGGCGGCCCGATCTTGTCGTTCAGTTTGTGATCCGGCATCCCCCGGTTCATCCGAGTGCCGTCCGTCGTCGTGATCGTGGCGCACCCCGCCGCCAACATCGCACCGATGCACACCGCCGCCGCAACCGCACCACCTTGTTTCCGTGTCATCCGAACTTGCTCCGTTTGATCTGCGCGTTCCGGCGTGACATGAAGGCCGCCATCGGCGGCCCAAGCCAATCGTGCGTGTTCACCCGTTGATAGTCGAAGCCCAGCGATCGCGTGATCCGCTCGATCGTCTCCAGGTGCTCCGCGAAAATCTCCCGATACGCCGACCGGATCGCGCGAGGGTCCACGCGCAATCGCGGCTCACCCTCCAACCCCTCGAACGGCGCCACCTGGTTCAAGTCCAGCGTGCGCTCCTGCTCGTCGATCACCTGCATCACGATCATGTCGTGCCGACGGTGCCGAACCCGCGCAAGCGCTGAGCGATACTCCTCCGGATCGATGAACAGGTCGCTCACCAGCGCGATCAGACACCGGTTCGTCAGTTTCGCCAGCGTCTGATCGACCACCCGCCCGAAGTTCGTCGGCCTGTCCACGGGCTGCGTCGACAGCGCCCCCACGATCTGCCGCCACGTGCTCATCGCGCTCGAGCGCTTCAACATCGCCCGAACCTCATCCGCAAAGACCACCAGCCCCACCCGGTCCCCCTGCCGCAGCGCCATGTACGACAGCGCGGCCCCCACCGCCGTCGCGTGGTCGAACTTCGACCAGTACGCCCGCCCGTCCGGCGACGCCGTCCGCCCCGCCCCCGACGCCTCCCCGAACGACCGCGAACCGAAGTCCATCGACCCGCTCGAGTCCACCATCACCACCAGGTCGAGGTTCGTCTCCTGCTGATACTGCTTCAGGTGCAGTTTGTCCGACCGTCCGTACACCTTCCAGTCCAGATGCCGCAGGTCGTCCCCCGGCACATACGGCCGGTGCTGCGCAAACTCCACGCTGAACCCCTGAAACGGCGACTTGTGTGCGCCGCTCATCACCCCTTCCACGATCATCTTCGCACGCAACTCCAGCGACCCAAGCCGCGCCAGCGTCTGCGGGTGCAGGTACAACTGCGCATCCGCCTCCGGCAACCGACCCGCCGCCGCGGCCGACGACGCCCGCGCGCCCGTCTCGGCCCTGCCGTCGGACTTGCCCTCTGCCCTGGTTGCTCCCGGCGTCTCGGCCATCCCTGCTTTCTCCACCCCCCGGTCCCCTCCCCGGCCGTCAATCCTACAGATCGGCTCCCCGCGGGACGCGGCGGGACGAAAACCCGCCCCCACGCCCGCCCCAAACCCCCACCCGTGCCTCATAGACCAGCCGACCGCCCATTCCCCACCGGCCCCCGGCCGTCGGTTCGCTCGCCGCACCCTTCCTGTTCGCCCAACCCCCCGGTTCGCGCACCTCGCCCCTCACCACCGACCCCTTCCAAGCAGCATCACGGGCGCGCAACCACACCCACCCCACATCATCATCCCGCACTCAACGCATTCCTCACCGCAGCGCCGACTCGGGCGCGAACGCCTCATCAAAGTCGAACACGCCGCAGAAGTCGTCAAAGCAGTCCCGCTCACCCGCCCGCAACTCGTTGCGGTCGATCAGCGCATACACCATCACGCCGAAATCGTCCGTCCTGCGCACGCCCCACTTGTTCATCACCGTCCGCGCAAGCATCCCGTACCGCTCGAGCGCCAGGTCGCGAAGCCCCAGGCACAACTGCTGCCCCGTCACGTGATACCGCTCGTCCGCAACGCGCGACGCGTCGCGCTCAACCTCGCCATGCACAGAGTTCACCGTGTGCGCCAAACCCTCGCGCACAAACTGGAACGCTTCTTCAGGAAACGCCGCCGCCCGAGAACGGATCGCGGCCCAATCGACCTGTCTTTGACTCTTCACGCCCAGCAACTCCTTGCACACACGAGCGCCGCCACCCAACAGCGAGGCAGGACGAGACTTTAGGCTCCGCCTTTCCCGACGTCGCAGAAATCAAGGTCCGAGAAACTCTGCTTCGGCGACGATCGCGCTCAGACTTGACTTCAACCACCCCCGCCACGCCCCCTCACGCGACCATGCCGACTCCAACCGGGTTCCCCGCACGCCCACGCCCGGGTCTCCCCCCAACGCGCCGGCTGACGTTCGGGTTCCCATCCAGCACCCACCGCAACCGCCTCGACGCCCACGCGCCCGCGTAATCAACCCCGATCCGCGCCGCCCTCCGTACCCGCTCACCTCGCTCCATCCGCACCGCCGGCTCCTCCCCGCTCGGCTCGCCGATCCACACCGCTCCCGCTCGATTCAGGTCGTGCCCGTCCATCGCACGATCGATCCGCATCGCCTCGCACAATCGCGCTGGCCCCGAACACAACATCCGTTCCTTCATCGCCGGCCCGCGCGCCCCGCCATCCGATGCGCCCGCGCCCGCCCGATGCTCCCGCATCCGCGCCAGCCCCTCCACCGGCTCCAGCGCTCGCACCAGCACCGCCTGCGGGTCACCCGCGCTCGCGCACACCACGTTGAAGCAGTGATGCATGCCGTACGTGAAATACACGTACGCGATCCCCGCCCGCCCGTACATCGACTCGTTCCGCGCGGTCCGACGACCGCCGAACGCGTGCGACGCCCGGTCCCTCACGCCGACATACGCCTCCGTCTCGACGATCCTCCCCGCCATCCGCTCGCCCCCCGCAAGCTCACGCACCAACACGCACCCCAGCAGCCGCTCCGCGAGCGTCGCCGCGTCGACCTCGAAAAACGCTCGTGATAGCGGCCGAGACTGCAAGCGCCTCGTGTCACCGCCCAAGCCGCCCATGACTTCTCCCCGATGCCCGACTCCTGCTACCCGATGCCCGATGCCCGATGCCCGATGCCTGCTTCCTCACGCATACGCGTGCAATCCCGGCAACAACAGATTCACCCCGAAATACGTCCACAGCATCACCACGAACCCCGCCACGCTCAACCACGCCGTCGTCAACGCTCGCTTCTCACCCGTCAGCGCAAACCGCAGGTGGATCACCACCAGGTACACGATCCACGTCACCAGCGCCCACAACTCCTTCGGGTCAAACGCCCACCACCGGCCCCACGAGTGGTCCGCCCACCACGCCCCCAGCAGGATCCCCACGCCCAACGTCCAGAACGCCAACTGCAGCACGATCATCAGCGCCTTGTCAAGGTCCGCCAGCACCCGCGCTGGCCCCACCAGCGCTGCCTCGTCCTCGATCCCCAGCGCGTGCGCACTCACCTCCACCGGCGCCGGCATCGCTCTGCCCGCGCCGGCATCCCCACCCACCGCCGCCGACATCCGCGCCCCGCGCGTCGCGTAGTACGTCCCGAGATAGAACAGGCTGATCACAAACCCCAGAGAGATCAGCCCGTAACTCACCAGCACCGTCGTCACGTGATACTTCAGCAGCACGCTCGTGTTCAGGATCGCCGCCTCGCGCTCCACCCGCACACCGGGAATCCCCGTCTGCGTCGCCGTGATCAGCACCATGAACCCAACCCCCGCCGCCGCAGCGCCGAACAGCCACTGCCGCCGAACCAGCATGATCCCGAGCCCCACCACCGCCGCGAACAGACTCAGCCCCGTCATCGACTCGAACTGGTTCTGAATCGCGAACCGCTCCGCGATGATGCACCGCGCCACAAACCCGAACGCGTGCAACCCCACCGCCGCGAACAGCGTCGTCACCCCCGCCACCGCCAGCCACTTTCTGCCGGTCCCGAACGCCAGCAGCAGAAACAGCAGGCTGAACGCGTACAGCCAATACCCCCACTCGAACGCGTTCGACCGGTTGTACGCCGATTCCAGCGCACGCCTCGTCGTCGGATAGAACTCCGCGTTGATCGCCGGCAGTTCCGCCGCCAGCACGCGGATCGTCTCGTTCGCCTTCGCCGCATCCCCCGCCCGCCACGCCGCGCCGAGTTCCAGCGCAGCACGCCCCGCCGCCGTCTCCGGCCCATACTCCGACAGGTGGTGCCACTCGATCTCCCCCGACGCGGGCGCCACCACCAGGTAGTTCCGCCAACTCTCCCGATACAACTGGAACGCCGTCCGCACGTCGCTCTGCCCGCGCAGCATCGGCTGATCCAGCCCCAGCCGCGACTCCACCTCGTCCCCCACTCGCACCAAATCCAGCGGCTTGAGCCTCCCCAGCCGCTTCCACCACTCGTGCTCCGTCGGGTCCGCGTACATCGCATCCAGATACGCCTCGCGCAGCGGCAGGTACCCCACGTGAATCAGCGGCTTGTCCAGGTAATACGCCGGGTCGATCGCCAGATCGAGCATCGTGAACAACGGGTCGTACCGATACCGGTCCGTCTTCCCGTCCTCGCGAGACTTGAAGTCCATGAAGTCACGCCGACCCATGATCGTCGACACCGTCTCGCGCGCCAGCGTGTCCAGGATCTTCACACGCCCGTTGTGAAACACCGCAAGGTCCCGCAGCGGCCCCAAATCCACCGCGCTCGCGAATGCGCGCTTCTCGTCCACGCTCAGCGTCCGCGACGAGGGCTGACCGAACGGATTGACCGCCTCCACCTGCGCAACCGCCTCGCGCTCGGGATGCAGGTTCCCCGCCGGCCCTTGCGCAAGCACAGCCGAACCGTTCACGCCCACCCCCGCCACCACCATCAACAGGCCGATCAGCCTCCGCATCATGCCGCTCCTGCCCCGCCCTTCACCGCCGATTCCGCCTCTCGCTCGTGCGCCACCCCGTTCATCCCCGCGGACTCGATCCCCAGTTCCCGCGCCACGCGCGCCGGCAACTTCCCCTCCCGCGCCAACTGCATCTGCAACTTCCGCCTCCGCCGCTTCACCAGCACCGGCTTCAGATAGAACGCCCACGGAATCCCCACGCTCATCATGATCGCACCCGCCGCGATCACGTAGATCCCCGGATTGTTCCCCACCCCGAGGATCGTGAACCGCGCGTGCGGCCGCTCCGCCTCCCCGCGCTCCACGCTCGCCACGCTCTCCCGCCACCCCGACTGATCCCACCCCGCCTGACTGAACTTGTACTGCACCGGAATCACCGTGCTCACCGCGCGGCCGAGCATGTTGATCGGCCCCGGCACGTCCGGCCGCTCCTGAAACGGCACACGCACCAGCAGCGGATCGTTCAGACTCGTCTTCCTCATCTCATCCCGCAGCACGTTGTTCCACCGGCTCATCACCACCACGTCCGATCGATAGTCCCGCGGCGTCTGCGAGTGCGGATACGGGATCATCTCAAAGTCCTTCAGCCGCAACGCCATCGGCAGTGCATGCCGAACGCGCCCGAACGCCAGTGTGATCGACCGCCCGTCCGACAGCGTCACCGTCCGCGCGTTCCGCGCATCCACGCTCACGTACTGCGTGAACGGCAGCCACACCACCCGCGGCGCAACCCCCGCCTTCTCCTCGATCACCTCCACCGCCAGCGCTGACGCCTGATGCGTCCCGATCAACCGGCGATCGCGCCGAACTTCCGGCACCACCACCGGCACCTCCACCCGCACCGCCGATTCCGACCGCTCCCCAAGCCGCATCCGCAGCCGCGGCGCAACCTGCAGCGCCTCTCCGACTTCCAGCGTCGGCGTCACCACCGCCCGACCGCCCGGATGCCGCACCAGCGCCCGCACGCGCTGGTCCCCGGCTCCCCCCTCGCCCAACGCCGACTCATCAAAGTACACCTGCACGATCGACGCATCGATGTACGACAGCCGGATCACCGGGTCCGCGTCGCGACGACCCGACATCCCGCCGGTTGCGCTCCCACCATCCTCAACTCCCAGGTCCTGCGAGATCTCGGGGAACCGGTGATACACCCACCGCTCGAACGCACCACCACCCGATCCGTCCGCTCCCGCCGGCGGAAACACCCGCGCCACCACCACGCTCGACGTTGCCCCCTCATACCCGCGCGTGATGATCGGGAACGGTGGCCGCTCCAGAATCCGCTCCACGCGAACCCGAAACCCCGTCTGCCCGACCGGTATCTCCACGCCCTCCCGGATCGGAAACACGTTCCGATACCCGCTCGACGGATGCTCGATCACCAGCGCGTGTGGCGTCCCGTCCGGGATCGACGACTGCAAGTCGCGCCAGCGCTCCTCCCCCATCCCGATCGTGTACTCCATCGCCAGCACACCATCCACCACCTCCACGCGCTCCGCGGGCACCGACGGAATGAACCGATGCACCATGCGAGGCCGATCCCCCGCGCGCCCCCCGCCCTCCGCATCGCTCGCCTTGCCCTCCGAATCCGTCAGCCAGACCTCCACCTCGCGCACCAGCCGACCCTCACCAGCGCCGGGCACCCGCTCCCCCTCCACCCACCGCCGCTCCAGTTCCGCATACCCCGCGTACCCCACCACGCGAAACCGAACCCCCTGCGCCAGCACCCCCGCCCGATCCATCGCCTCCCCCGCCCGATCCGGTACGCGCACGTCCAGCGCCCCGCGATCGATCACCCCCGGCTCTCGCTCCATCCCGCGCGGAATCGCGTCGAGGTTGTAGTCGTTGTACCGCGGCACCCCGCGAAGCCGACGCTGCTCCCACATCCCCGGCGGCGCTGTCGCGCCCGCCTCGCTGATCCACAGCGCGGTGTCGTTGTTGTCATAGAAGTAGTTGACCGCAGGCCCGGCCAGAGGCCTCCCCGCCTGATCGATCCCCCCATACGCCAGCAGCGTGTCCCCCTCCTGCTTCAGCCCCGCATACACGATCGACCCCAGCGCGATCGTCACGATCCCCGTGTGCACCGTGATCACCCCGATCCGCGGCACGTCAAACTCGATCCGCCTCAGCGTCGCCACGATCAGGTTGATCACAAACAAACCCAGCAGCACGCTCAGCGGCCACCACGCATAGAACTCCAGTTCGCTCATCTCCACACCCGGCAGCCGCCGAAACTGCAAACTCTGGTGCGACTCCACGAACGACGCAAAGAACCGAAGCCCCGTCCCCTTCACAGCGTCATACCGCAGCACCGGCCACGCGAACACATACCACAGCGCGCACGCCGCCACGCTCAGCACCACCATGCCCAGCACCCAGATCGCGAACCGCCCGCCCGGACCCGCGCCAAGCCTCCGCGACCACCGAACGGCCCCCCACGTCGGCAACACCGCCAACACCCCGATCGCCGCCAGCACTGTTGACGCATACACCAGCCACGTCGGGATCAGCGCCAGCAACCCCAGCGGCACGCTCGCCAGCACGCCGTACAGCGACACCAGTGTCAGCAGCACCACCGCCAACGGGATCGAACTGAAAGCGCGCAGCACCCACTTCACCGGCACCAGCGCCCCGCGCAAGTGCTCGTCGTCCCAACGCTTCGATCTCACCCACTTGGCGCTCATCGCCTGTCCATGCTCCTGATCCAACCCCGCACCCGCTCCGAACCCGCCGCTCCCCCACCCCCACCCAACCCACCCGCAGCTTTCACCATACGACCCACCCCGCCTCTCGTTTCTTGCCAAACCGCATTCTTTCCGATCAAAGTAGATTGTAGACCGCCACGTCCGATTCTAACGCCGCACGAACCACCCCCCGCCCCCCAACCCCACGCCCCTCAAACCCTCCATCAACCACGCTCACGCCCGACAACCACCCCTCTCCCCCCGCTGCGCCCTCCCCAACGGGCAACCAACGAAACGCCCCCAAATCCCACCCCAGAACCTCTGCCCCCGCCGTCGTCGCCATCCTCAACAGCGCGCTCGCCTTGCCCCCGTCCCGCTTCCACAAGTACCGCGCCTCATCCCAAACGCCCATCCCCCTTCCCCCTTGCCCCACGGTTCGCTCACACCCTTCCGGCAGATTGACCAGCGAGTCGGTCCCGAGCGCCACGCACACCCCCGCCGACACCATCTCTCGATACCGATGCCCGCCGAAGTGCCGCTCGCTGTCGAAGTACGCCGACGCTCGCGGGCAATACACCACCGACGCACCCGCCCTGGCAATCCGCTCAACGTCCCGCTCGTCCGCGTCGTTCACGTGCACCAGCACCGGCCCCTCCGCGCCCGCGAGCGCCCCGACCACGTGCTCCACCGGCCCCTTCCCCTGCCCCACGCACTCCAGCGCCGACTCATCCCACACCCCCAGCCGCTCCAGCATCTCCCGCTGCGGACCCGCGCCCTCCGCCACAAACCGCCGCTCCTCCGGCGTCTCCGCGCAGTGCGTACAGACCCGCAACCCCAGCGCATTCGCCAACCGTCCCGACCACTCATACACCCGCCGATCAACCGTGTTCGGCGCGTGCGGCTGCAACCCGATCCGCACGCCCCCGGACACACCCCCCAACCTCCCCGCCTCCGCCAATCGCTCCGGCAGCCACTCCGCAGCGCGCCACATCCACTTCCCGATCCCGAAGAACTCCAGGAACGAAACCCCAGCCATCCCGGCTTCCTCCATCGCCACCGCCGGCGCCAAACTCCCCCGCCCGCGCGGTGCACCCGCGATGTCGCCGATCAGCACCACGCCCGCCGACCGCGACAACTCCACACCGCGCCGCACCGACTCCGCGATCCGCGCTGGGTCCGTGTGCCGCCGCGCCCGGATCATGTCCACCCACGACACAAACCCCTCTCCCGCGTTGTGGGGGTGCGGGCCGATGTGCGT
Source organism: Phycisphaeraceae bacterium (assembly GCA_019636535.1). Lineage (GTDB taxonomy): Bacteria > Planctomycetota > Phycisphaerae > Phycisphaerales > UBA1924 > JAHBK01. Next base: position 117,227 of record JAHBXK010000007.1, read on the forward strand.
CAGGTCCAGGTGCGTGTGCGCGTTCACCATCCCCGGCAGCAGCACCGCCCCCGGCAGGTCCACCACCTCCGCCCGCCCGCTCGCCTCGTGCCCATCAACCTCGCCGCGTCGGCCGATCGCCAACAGCCGCCACCGCCACGCCCCATCGCGCCCCGCCGCGCGCGCATCCTCGATCAGCACAGACACCCCGCCCGACCACTCCCGACGGTCGTCCGCCGCGGCAAAGGCGTTGATGCGTCGAACGTTCGGCTTCATGCGCTCCACGCGGCGTCCACGCCGGTTTGTCTCGACAAAAACGCGACGGCACGTCGATGATGAGGGTATCCTGATGCTCAACGCGGGCCTTCCGCACACGCGGTCGGACCGCGACCGACCCTCGAACGAGCACCAAACCCGATCCAACGATCACAGGAGCGCCCAATGACCCGTCAAGGATGGATCCGCACGTGCCGCCTCGCCTTCGGCGGCCTGCTTCTCGCCGCAGGCCTCAACCTCGGCGGCTGCAACACCAACAACGCCAACCTCGTCGAGATGAACCGCGCGCTGCAGGACCGCAACCAGTCCCTCACCGCCCAGAACGAGTCGCTCAACAACCTCAACCAGCAGTTGCAGGACGCACTCAACGCACGCGACCGCGCCCTCGAAGAGCAGACCCGACTCCTCGCAGACCTCCGCGCGGGCAAGGCCGGCGCCGAGCAGGCGCTCCTCGACTTCGAGCGACGCTTCGGCGCACTCAACTTCGGCTCCCTCGACCCGCAGACCGACAACGCTCTCCGTCAGCTCGCCGCCGCTCACTCCGACCTCCTCGAGTACATCCCCGAGCGCGGCCTCCTCCGCTTCAAGAGCGACTTCACCTTCGCCTCAGGCTCAGACGTCGTCAACGACAACGCCCGAAACACCCTCCGCCAACTCGCCGCCATCCTCAACGGCGCCGCCGCCAACTACGACATCCGCGTCATCGGCCACACCGACTCCCAGCAGATCTCGGCCGCAACCGCCCGACGCCACCCCACCAACGTCCACCTCTCCGCTCACCGCGCCATCTCCGTCCGAGACGTCCTCGTCCAGTCCGCCGTCCGCCCCGACCGCGTTGAGGTCGCAGGCCGCGGCGAGTTCGACCCCGTCGTCCCCAACAACCCAGGCGGAAACACCCCCCAGAACCGCCGCGTCGAGATCTTCCTCGACCGCCCGCGCGCTCGCGTCGGCGCACCCGCTCCGGCCCCGGCCCCCGCTCGCGCGCCCGCTCCGGCTCCGGTCGAAGTCATGAAGTAACGCCAGTCAACGACACGACCGGGCCGCGCCTTCCACGATCTTGATCGTAAGAACGTGTTCCGTTCTTCGTGCCGGCGCGATCATCGCGTTGTTCTCCGTCCATCGCTCGCTCCGCACGCCGTAGGCGTGCTCGTTGACAGCCCGGGGTAGGCGAGCCCGAAGGGCGAGCCACCCCGGGTAGACACTGTAAGCGTGCTCGTGGCGTCCGAGCGCGCTCACGCCCATGCGTACCGCTCATCCAACGAAACGCCGTGCGCCTCGCACAACTTGCGAAGCTCGTCCTGAAAGGTCCTCGCCGCGTAACGCTTGCGTTGAGATGCCAAGTAGTCCTCAACACCTTGGCGCCCGGATTCGCTCACCGAGAAGACCGAGTATCCCGTTTGCCAGGCAAACCCATCCCCAAGCCGCGACTTCATCCACGCCGACGAGTCGCGCTTGATGTGCAACAGCAAGTCCCCGATCGAGATCGACCGACCGAGACTCACAAGCAGATGAACATGGTCACTCGCGGCCCCCGCGCACAAGAGGGGACACCCCTTCTCACGGCAGATCCCGCCGATGTACGCGAACAGTTCCGCCTCAACCGACTCACCGATCAGCGGCTCACGGGCTCGCGTCGAAAAAACCACATGCAGCAGCACCCGAGACAGTGATTGAGACATCGGCACAGCGTAACAAAATCCGCCGCACTCACCCCTCACCCCCGCGCCATCAGCACCACCACGTGCGCTTCCACCGCGCGTCCCTCTCCCACCGCGTCCACCTTCTCGTGGCTCTTCCCCTTCACGTTCACGCGCGCAGGCTCCACACCCAACAACCGCGCAACGTTCCCGCGCATCCGCTCCTTCGACCCGCTCAACCGCGGCCGCTCCAGAATCACCGTCGCGTCCACGTTCACCACCCGCCACCCCGCCTCACGAACGATCCTCGCGGCCTCGCCCACAAACTCCGCCGAATCGCGCCCCTCGTTCTCCGCCGCGTTGTCCGGAAACATCTGCCCGATGTCCGGCTTCCCCAGCGCCCCCATCAGCGCATCCACCACCGCGTGATACAGCACGTCCCCGTCCGAGTGCGCCACCGGCCCGCGATCGTGCTCGAACACCTCCCCACCGATCACCAGCGCCCGACCCTTCCCCGCCGGCGGCCGCGGCTCCAGCCGGTGCAGGTCATACCCGTGCCCCACGCGCACCGCGTCCCACGCGCCCCCAGCGCTCCCCGCCGCACCCGCCCCACCATCCGCGTTCGAGTCGCTCTCGCTCTTCATGCGTCACAATCCCACCCCGCCCCCACGCCATTCCCGCCGCGAATCTGCGGCACCGCCCCGCCGTCGGACGATATCAGCCTGATCTCGGGCGGTCCCGCGCGCGGCCCCAACCCGCCCCCCGCCCCCCGAGCCCGATCCCGCACACCCCGACTCCGACGGAGCCGACCAGCATGAACCTCGCTCGCAACACCGCTCGCACCCCCGCCCGCACGCTCGCACGCCTCGGCCTCGCCGCTGCCGCAGCGCTCTCCTTCACCTTCCTCTCCGGCTGCTACGCCGAAGGCGGCCGCGGCGCAAGCGAAGACCTCTTCACCTACATCAGCCACGAGTTCCAGCCCTGGACCGTCACCCTCGTCGACACGCGCACGCGCGAAGTCATCTGGTCCATCGACATCCCCGTCGGCCAGCAACTCGTCGTCGGATTCAGCAAGGGCGAAGGCACCGACGACACCTTCACACCCGACCGCATGCGCTGGGCGCTCATGCCCGCCGGCTCCGACACAGGCTCGCTGCCCAACGAACTCCCCGTCCCACCCCGCCAGGCACGCCGACTCGATCCCTACCTGCGCGCCGTCCCCGAACTCCCGCCTGACATGGCCCCGGGCCGCGGCCGGGCACCCATCACCGAGATCGGTGATGCCCGCGGCTGGTGATCCAACCCCGGAAATCCCAACCTCTTACTCGCACCTTCGCGCACATTCTGCGCGATTGATCTCAGTGCCTGTCGGTTGTCAAAACCCGACGCGATGTCCATCCAACTTGGTCGACCGACTTACATCCGGTGGTATGCTTGCCACATGGGTCGGGAGGACCGTCCATTCGCTGCAGTGCGGAGCGAGGCTCGTGGGTTCACCCTCATCGAACTCCTCGTGGTGATCGCCATCATCATGGTGCTCATCAGCCTCCTCATGCCCGCGCTCGGCAAGTCCAGAGACGCCGCTCGCCGCGTGATCTGCCTGACCAATCACCAGCAGATCGCCACCGCCCTCACCACCTACACCACCGCCAACAAAGACCTCGCACCACGCGAAGGAACCGTCGACCGCGACAACCCCGCGTGGCGCAGGCTCTACGTCAGCTGGGCCGTCGCGCTCCGACCCTACCTCGACTCTCGCATCGATCCCAACAACGACCCCGACGATCTCTTCGCCGACACGCCATTCTACAAAGACCCCGCGCGTCCGAGCGACAGCCACCGCCTCCACTACGTCGTCAACTCCTTCCCCTTCCTCGCCCCCGGCGTCGTCGATCTCGGCGGCTGGAACGACTGGCGACTCCGCCGCGGCCTCACCCGCATGGACCAGATCATCAGCCCCGGCTCCACCGTCTACCTCACCGAGTTCGGCAACGACCCCGGCGGCGTCATCGCCAACTGGCTCCGGTCCGAACCCATGACCGACGCCGCCCAGGCCCAACTCCACGATATCTGGCACCCCACGCACATCCAGGAAGGATCCCTGTACTTCCGCGTCGCAACCCGCCGTCACGGCATGGGATCAAACGTCGCCTACTTCGACGGCCACGCCGCAACACTCAAGCGCGACGAGATGATCGACATCAACACGTGGGACGACCGCGACTACGGCTCCAAGCGGGCCTGGTTCTTCAGCCTCCCCGAATACAACTGATCCCCCCCGCTCCACGCCGCCGCGAACCCACCCGCGTCCGGCCTTTGCCGCGCGCGCACGCCCCACCGCGCGAATCTTCACCAAATCGTTATCAGAACCCCGCCCCGCATCCTCCCTCGACTTGGAGCGCACACGCCGAGCCGGGCGAATGATCCCTTGTCCCCGGCCCTGCAAGCCCCGATTCAATCGGTGCGCGCACACACCCCGCCTCCTCCACCCAACTCTCACACACAAACACCCGCAGACAGATCCACCACCCACGGAGAAGCTCACCATGCCGCGGCGGACACTTCCAACGCTCCACCACCCGCGCCCGCTCGTCGCACACCTCGCGTGCGCAGCCCTCACGCTCCTCTTCTCGGTCCCCGCCCTCGCCCAGCCCACCGGCCAGGGCAGTTTCCGCGGCGATCAGAACCCCGAGCAACGCGCCAACCCCGACGCTCCCCCGCCACGCACGCCCGCGCGACCCGTCGGGCCCGATCCCGTCCGCTTCGACACCGACGCGCTCGCCGAGCCCGCGATCAAGATCGCCGCCGACCAAGCCCCCGCCGACAACCGCCGCGTGCTCGTCATCTGGGGACGCGACGACGCGACCGCCCAGAACCGCATGCTCGCTTCCACCCTCGCGATGTTCAACGTCGCGCGCGTCCTCGACGCCGAGTACCTCGTCGTCCGCGCTGAGGTCGGCGACGGCGACGCAGGCGCCGCCAACCGCGCACTCACCGAGTCCCTCAAGATCGAACTCAGCCAGGAACCGCCGCAGGCCCCCCGCTCATCGCGCACGGGCCGCCCCCGACCGCCGCAACCCGGCGACGGCTTCCACCCCATCCTCAGCGTCCACGAACCCGACGGCTCGCTCGTCGCCACCCAACCCCTCTCGGTCCTCTTCGTCCGCCGCCAAGGCGTCCCACAGTACGAAGCGGCACTGGTCCTCGACTGGCTCATCGACCAGCGCCCACCGCGCCCTCAGGCCCCCGCGCTCCTCGAGTCCGCGCTCGAACAGGCCGCCGCATCCAAGAAAAACGTCTTCCTCTGGTTCGCCCAGCCCCGATGCCCGGACTGCGACGACATGCGCGCTTTCCTCGACGAGACCAACATCCGCGGCCTGCTCGACAACACCTTCGTCCTCCTCCGCATCGACATCGAACGAACCGAAGAAGGTGTCGAACTCTTCGAGCGATTCGCAGGCAAGAACCCCGACGGACTCCCCTGGTTCGTCCTGCTCAACGCGAACGCCGAACCCCTCGCCGCAAGCCAGGAGTCCGGCAAGCCCAACATCGGCATGCCCCGATCCGACGATCAGATCGCACGGTTCAAGTCCGCCCTCCTCCGCTCGGGCACGGGCCTCACCGAACTCGGACTCGCACTCATCGAGGACTCCCTGGTCAAGCGACGCACCGCCCACGAGGCCCGCCTCGCGGAAGCCGAGGCCGCCCGCCTCCAAGCCCAAGAGGAAGCCCAGACGCAACAACCCGCGAACGATGAACAGGACACGCAGAACCGAAAGTAACCGGAGCGCACAGATGATCCATCCCACAGTCGGCGGAGCACGACTCGTCCGAACCTACGCCCGCGATCGCCTCGCCGAGGCAACCGCCGCCGCCGCCGCGGCCTCCCTCCTCCTCTCCTCACTCGCCATCGCCTCCGCACCCGAACCCACCCCGCCGCGCTTCACCCAGCCCGGCGCGCGAACCGTCCAGTTCCCCACCGGCCTCTACGACGAGAGCACCCCCGGCTCAACCCTCATCCGCCTCGCCTCCGAGCGCGCCCGCGCCCAGAACAAGCGCGTCCTGGTCATGTGGGGCGAGAACAACTGCGGCTTCTGCGCCTACCTCAGCGACCTGCTCTTCTACGAGAGCGACGCCTGCCGCGGCCTCATCGACGGCGAATACGAGCTCGTCAAGATCGACATCGCCAAGACCCACACCAAGCACAACGACCTCGCACGCAAGTACGGCGTCACCCAGTCCAACCGCCTCGAAGACGCCCCGCGACTCACCATCATCGACCCCGTCACCGACCGCGGCCTCGCCTCCCTGGCCGGCTCCGCGATGCTCGTCCGCCCCATGACCATGGAGCGCGTCTTCGACGAGACCATCCTCCTCCCCTTCCTCGAAGCCAACGTCGCCCCCGCTCGCCCGGCCAACTCCGTCCTCGAAGCGGCCGTCGCCAAGGCCATCGTCGAAGACAAGCCCGTCTGGGTCCAGTTCACGCAAGGCGCCTGCGCTCCCTGCACCGCCGTCGAATCGTGGATGGAAGGCCCCGACGCCAAGCCCCTCCTCTCCAAGTCCTTCGTCGTCGCCCTCATCGACGCCAACCGAATGACCGGCGGCCGAGCCCTCCTCGAGCGGCTCACCGGCAGGAAGTCCGCCGTCCCGCCCGTCTCCGTCCTCCTCGACAGCCGCGGCACGCCCCTCGACCCGCCCGCCCTCCTCGACGCACTCCCCACCAGCGACGACCGCGCTGCCGAGTGGACCGCCACCATCCGCCGCGCTGCCGGCGACAAGCGCCTCCCCGACGCCGACGCGGCCAAACTCGCCGCGAGCCTCAAGCCCAAGGTCCCGGCGTCAGCGCCCTCTCCCGAACCCGACTCGCCCAACTGAGCCGGCCCGCCGCACGCCCGCCAAAGCCGTCACAACGCACACTCACGCTTCAGGTGCAGGAACCGGCTCTCGCTCAGTACGCGCTGCGCGATGTCGCAGAAACAACACCGACGCGAACAACGCACCGACAATCACCGCGTTGCGTGCCACGATCGCTCCCCACGACTCGACCGGCTTCCATGAGAAGCCGCAACCGCACCCCGTCGGCGCCGACGGCGGGTTGACCCACACCAGCGACACGTACACAAGCAAGCCCGCGAACATCAGCCCGAGGAGCGACACCGCGACCGACAGCCGGTTCTGCATCACCAGCACCAGCGCAACCGCCGCAACCACCACCTCCGCGACCGACACGCCGACGCTCACGCCCTTGGCCATCCCGGCCGGAACCACCCCGTGCGCTTCGACCACCGACGCCGCCCGCGAGGGCTCGATCAGTTTCGCCACGCCCGACACCGCCAGCCACGCGCTCAGGCACACCGCCCCGAGAGCGCACGCTCCCTCGACCCACCGACCACCCATCACGCTCGCCCCCGACCCGACCGCCCGGCAGCACCCCGCCCACGCCTCCACCGAACGAACAACGCCGCCGCGATCATCGCACCGCCGACCACCACCGCGGCCAGCGCCAACGGCTCCCCCAGCAGCCCGCTCGATCCACCATCGCCCGCGCGCGACTGAGTCACAACCACCTTCCCCGTCTTCATGTCGAGCGTGGAAATCGGCCCGTCCCTGCGAAACACCTGCACGCCCGTGCGCTTCTCTCTGGCCAGCGCCAGAATCGCCTCCTTCGTGAAGTGCTGTTGCCCGCTTGTGCCGGGAAAGTACTGATACGACACCAGTTTGGCACCCATCGGCCCTTCACCTACGACCGGGATCTTCCCGATCGACTCCGCCGCGTACGGCACGAACGCCACCACCGCCGGCGACCCGTCGTGGTTGGTAGTTCGCATGTGCGTCACGTGCCCGTCGCCGTTCACCGTGTACGTGACCCGCAACTCGCCGCGCAGCGGCTCGGGCAGGTTCGGCGGCTCCGGACACCACAGCCCGGCCCGACCCCGCCTCGGCAGAACCATCTCGAACTCTCTCACCGGACCGTCCACCTCGCCGAACGGGTCGCGGGCATGCTCCCGCACGTCCACGATCGCCGACGTGTGCGCCCTCAGGTCGTAGAACGGCATCCAAGGCATGTACGCATCAAGCACGCTGCTCGACATGCACCAGTCGCCGGGAACCGGCTCAAGTTCCGACTTGTCCGAGCCGTGCCACTGCGTTCCGTCCACGCTCTGGCAGTGCACCTGACCGTTGGAGATCTGAAACCACGCGCCGGAGACGGCGTCGAAGCCAACCCAGCGGTGCGGCATGATCGAGACGTCCGTGACGTAGTGCGCGATCACGGACCCATCAACAGGTACTTGCATGTCCATGGTCTCACGGCACGGCCCTATGCCGGGCACTCACGGTTCTGCACCCGACTCCGAGTCGGCCCAATGCTCGACTCAATCTTCCTTGACACAATTCCACTTGCACTTTGCCACTTGGAACCCCTGCGTTGAGATATCAGGATTGATCGTTGACTTAACGAAGCAGCACCGTCCGGCGCTCATCGAACCGGGAATCTTGGTATACCCCGGCGCCGCCGGCGTGTCGCATTCAGCGACGTACGCGTCTTCTGCCTTCGAAATCTTGTACTGGTAGCATTGCGCCGAGCGAAAGCCCTGTTGATAGTACAAGCCACCACTTCCGTTGCCGAACCCGGTCTCACACACAACCGTTGTGCCCACACCGCAGGGCGTTCCGGCACCGATTGTTGTAATCGTGCCGAATGTGTACACACAACACGTCGCCGACGCAACGAGGCTTCCAACCAGCACGGCGTTGCACAACACTCCCAGCACTTTGCTCCCTGACATCGCGAGTCACTCTTGTGTTAAGGACGATCCTTCCCACGATACCCGTACCACGTAGACATGACCGGGTACCCAACGCCTTCCTCGATCTGCATATCCCCCTCCGTCAGATCCGTCCAGCGATACGCGGCCACCGAGCCATCACCGAACCCGATCGGCGCAGGCCGCGCAGGATGCGTGCAGCAGAAGTGCATCACCGCGTCCTGCGCCATCCGCTCCCGCTTCTCATAGGGCAGCGCGTACTGCAGCACAATCCCCTTCCTCGACGGCCACAGCACCTCACTCTGCCGCACGGCACGAGACGGCGTGCTGTTGCCTGGCGGTACATGGCCGGGAATCATCTCATCCGCGTCACGGACAACCGCCATCGTCAACGAAAACGTGATCGGCGAAAACATGAACCCGCTCTCGCCCGAGTACAGGTCCAACTGCCTCGCTCGTTCAGCGCCGCCCCACTCCACGATCGGCTTGTACCAATCGCGCGTAGAAAGATAAATGCTCTCCGACGCCAACGGATACACGTCCTTGTAGTCGTTCGCGTACGCCGTGATCAGCGTCAGGTTCTGCCGGCACTGCACAAGGCTCCGCGTCCGCCTCGCCTCGATCATCGACCGCTGCACCGCCGGCAGCAACAGCCCCACCAGGACCAGCAGCACGCCGATCACCATCACCATCTCGACCATCGTGAAACCGCGACGCAGCATTCACCGAGAATACACCAGAATGAGCCACAGTCAACCCATCATGCACACCGTGGACAATCGGTGTGTTCTCCACAATTCTGTGGATCGCACATCCCCCGTGCAGGTGGTTCCAACTCCTCTCTCGATCGTCACTCGCGGGGCTCCAGGCTGGTTTCGTGCCGATTCCGCCGCGTCATCCCCCGACTCGTCGCGCTGACCCTCACCCCCCAACCTCATACACCTCCAACGGCAGCCCGTCCGGATCATTGAAGAACGTGTACCGCTTCCCCGTCAGTTCATCAATCTTCACTCCTTCGCACACCACACCCAGCGCAGCGAGCCGCCGCACCGTCTCATCAATGTCCATCACCGCAAACGCCAGATGCCGAAGCCCGCACGCCTCCGGCCGCGTCACGCGCCCCGGCGGGTCGGGAAACGAGAACAATTCCAGCCGAACCCCCCCTCCTCCCGCCCCCGCCAACTCCAGGTCCAACTTCATCGACCGCCGCTCAGCGCGCTCCGTCTCCGCGATCACGCGAAGCCCCAGCACCCGCGTGTAAAAATCCCTCGACCTCGCATAGTCCGAGCAGATGATCGCCACGTGATGCACGCCCAGCAGCGCGGGCCCCGGCGCGCTCCCAGCCGGCCCGCCATCGCTCCTGCCCGTTCCCGTTCCTGCCTCGTCCATCCTCCATTGTTGTGCGCACCCCCACGCCCTCCCAACGCTCCCCCCCCCCCGCTCCAACCCGCTCCAACCCGCTCCGCCCATCCGTGAAGATTCGGCCAGCGCCCCATCCTCACCACGCCACAACGCCCCACCGCCCCACCTCCCCCATAGCCTTGCCCGGCATGATCGACCCACACCCTTCCGCTCCCCCGTCCCGCCGCGTGCCCGCGTCCATCCCGCGCCGAACCTTCCTCAAGTCCGCCACCGCCGCAAGCATCGCCGCCACCTCCCTCCCCCTCGCCGCCTCAGCCTCCACCAATTCCGCCCACCGCCCCTCACGCAACTCGCGCCCCGACCGCGCTGCGCGCAGCAAGCCCCTCGCCAGAAACCTCATCTTCATGGTCGCCGACGGCATGTCCGCCGGCACGCTCTCCCTCGCCGAGATGGCCTCGCGCCACGCGCGCAACCGCGAGAGCGCCTGGGTCAGCCTCTGGCGGCAGCCCGATGTCCGCCGCGCAGCCGCCGCCACCTACTCCGCCAACTCCCTCGTCACCGACTCCGCCGCCGCCTCCACCGCCTGGGCCTGCGGCCACCGCGTCAACAACGGCGCGCTCAACATCACCCCCGACGGAACCCAGCACGTCCCCATCTTCCTCCACGCCGCCCAGAACGCCCGCGCCACCGGCCTGGTCACCACCACCCGAGTCACCCACGCCACACCCGCCGGCTTCCTCGTCAACGCGCCCAGCCGCGACCTCGAAGACCTCATCGCCACCCAGATGCTCAACCGCGGCTGCACCGTCATGCTCGGCGGCGGCGCGCGCCACTTCCCGCCAGACCTCCTCGCACAGCACCCCAGCCTCCGCATCCTCCGCTCCGCCGACGATCTCCGCGCACTCAACCACGCCCCCCCCGCCCACAACAACGCCCCACTCCTCGGCCTCTTCGCCGACTCGCACATGGCCTTCGATCTCGACCGGCCGCCCGACCAGCCCTCCCTGGCCGAGATGACCCGCGCAGCCCTCAACCGCCTCGACAACCCCGCCCGCTCGCCCCAGGGCTTCGTCCTCCAGATCGAAGGCGGCCGCATCGACCACGCCGCCCACAACAACGACGCCGCCGCGCTCATCGCCGACCAACTCGCCTTCGACGACGCCGTCGCCGTCGTCCGCGAACACACCAAGGACCGCGACGACACCCTCGTCATCGTCACCACCGACCACGCCAACGCCAACCCCGGCCTCACCATCTACGGCAAGCGCTCCTTCGACGGCTTCGCGCGCCTGCTCACCGCCAAACCCAACTCCTCCTTCGACGCCCTCTTCGACGCCGCCAAGGCCGCCGGCCGCCGCCAAAGCCGCGCAGAGCACCTCGCCCAACTCGTTGTCCAGACCCGCAACATCGAACTCGACCCCGAAGACCGCGAACTCCTCGCCGCCGCCATCGACGGCAAACGCCTCACCGCCTTCAAGCACCTCGCCAACGCCACCTCCGTCCTCGGCGGCCTCCTCGCCAACACCTACGGCGTCAGTTTCATCTCCCGCAACCACACCGCCGACGCCGTCGAGATCCTCGCCTGGGGCCCCGGCTCCCACCTCATCCCACCCATGGGCCACAACACCGACCTCCACCGCGTCATGGTCCAGGCCCTCGCCCTCACCCCCCCCACGCGCCTCCCCGACATGGAAGCCACCATCGAGTTCAGTGAGCAATCCAGCCCGGACTGACCGTCAGGCGTCCCGCTTGTCCCTTCCTCTGTGGCATCGACATCCTGTCGATGCCGCG
>JAHBXK010000070.1 GCA_019636535.1 Phycisphaeraceae bacterium
CGTTCAACAGGTACTCGTATGTGTTGAACGACCCGATGAACTTGGTCGACCCGACGGGGTTCGTGTGCACCATTCCCGGCCAGGGCGGGGTATGCAAGGCGCAGGAGGAGACATTCGGCGACGACGTAGTCGTGGGCACCCGTTCGGCCGCTCCGAGCCACATAGACACGGAGGTCCCTCAACGTCCTATCGACGTCGACACCGCAGTGCATTGGACCGCCACTCAGGTCGGGAACCTGATGGACAGGCACTCGCCCCACCTCAACCCCGACCTCCCTTTCGTGGTGAACCGAGCGTCGTCGAATCCGACGGGCGTGGTGCTCGAGTTCGCGGCGGCTCACATGTTCCGAGGTGCGGTCGAAGACCTGGGTACGTTCGCCGATCGCGACGCGAGCGCAGGAGACCGTGCGATCGCGGGCGTGAGCACGTTGCTGGCAGTCGTGCCGGCGGGCCGGGGAGTCGGGTTGGCGCGGCGGGGGATCCAAGCCCTCACGACTTCTCGGTTCGTTGCTCGTGCTTCTCGAGCGGTGAACCTTCCCGGATGGCGAAAACTTACGGTCGACATGGTCCATATTGCAGAGAGACACATGGACGGAGGCCGCCTAATCGCAGGAAGAGATGTGTTTACAGGAATGAGCGAGCGCGGAGTGATGGCGGCGATTCGGCAGGCGTATGGAAACGCGACCATTGTTAGTGTGCAGAACGAAAGGCTGCTCCTTAGAGGAATATCAAAGACAGGTGTGGTGGTAGAAATGTGGTTGAACAGAGCGACGAGAACTATAGAAACCGCATATCAGGTGATGGTGATAAGGTGAGCGCCTCGATTGAGATAGACGATCAAGCAGTCGATGTGCGGGCTGGTGGGCCGGCTATTGGCCGTCTATATCTGGTGCTTGATGGGGATCCGTTCCCGAGTCGCGATTGGCATGATTTCGTGGTTGTCGTCCTCGGATGGTGGGCCAATGCGATTCGGAGTATTAGGAGAGGGGAGTCTGATTTTGAGGTTGTTCGATTTATGGATGGACCGTATGCTGTGGAAGTGTCGAGCTCAGATCGGCGACGCCTGCGGATCAGAGCGCTGGAGATGCGCGGTAGAACAGTGGAGCGATTCGTCAGCGAGGAGAATGTTGATGTTTTTGTAAAATCACTTTGTGATGCTGCTAGAAAGGTACTGAGCGCTTGCGTCGCGCAAGGTTGGTGGACTGCGGACGCGGCCTTTCTTCAGTGTCGCATCGATGAGATGTCGGATGGCTCCAAGTAGGGATCGATCCGCATACGATACGAGAGGTGAGGGGGCGCGGGCCGCCCGATCGATCCGCACGCGGTACGAATTGGGTGCGGCTCTTCTGAAGGGACCTCAAGCGGTGGGGAATCGCTGCAGGTTGGCGTAGCGGGCGTGGTGGAGACGCTGGTGCTCTCGTCGGAGGTGGAAGCGCCAGTACTCCTCGAAGTCACCGTTGTTGCACAGGGCGCGGAGCTTGAGGATGGCCTCGGCTCCATCGAGGCCCCAACGAGCGCCGGTCAGGGCCATGCGATCCATGATGGTGAGGGGGCCCGCACGCGGTACGAATTGGAGGTGGGGTGAGGGGGGTGCGGGTCGCGGCGGGTTCGAGGGGTCCGAAGGGGCGACCTGGGTCCGCGCGCGGCGGACCGCACGCGGGACGGGTGGG
>JAHBXK010000071.1 GCA_019636535.1 Phycisphaeraceae bacterium
TCGTACCGCGTGCGGCTCGATCGGCCCCTCCACGACTTCGACGAGTACTGGCGCTTCCACCTCCGACGAGAGCACCAGCGTCTCCACCTCGCCCGCTACGCCAACCTACAGCGACTCCCCACCGCTTGAGGTCCCTCCCTTCAGAAGAGCCGCACCCAATTCGTACCGCGTGCGGATCGCCGCGTGCGCGGCGTGCCGCGTGCGCGGCGTGCGGATCGCCGCGTGCGCGGCAACGTGTCAGGAGAGCCCCAATTCGTACCGCGTGCGGATCGATCGTGCGGACATCGTCACGAGCCTCCTGGAACCAAAGGAAGCTCCCACACCCATACCGCGGTTGCGGGTCCCCCCTCATCGACGCGCAACACGTAGTCACCCCCAGCGAACGGAAAGACGTCCTCTTGCTCCAAAATGATCGTACCTCCTGCAGTGTCGAACTCCAGGCGACCATCGACCACGTACACCGTACAAGGCCGGCTCATTCCCTCGAAGTTCTCGCCAGGATCGTACCTGCACGTCCTAACTCGCGCTCGCCCTCCATGTATAGATCCAACAACGGATTCCGTCATCTCTCCACGTCTCCTATCCCAACGTTCTTTTTGGCCCATAGCACCCCTATCCCTACTTCAGAAGACAACTCCAATTGCTTCGAATGCCGCCTGTCCGATCTTCACAGCACCTTGACCAAAGTGTCCGCTCCTCGCGTTGATGCCGAGTCCAATTAGACGCCCGCCTCCAGCGGCTATCTCCGCGTGTCCGGCCGCCAAGACGGGTCGCCCACCCGACAAGACTGCGTGTGAGACCTCCACGCCTCGGACCGTGTGTGGACTAATCACGAGCTGGCCCCCTTCAGTGACTACCCATTTGACGGTTCCCTCGTTCGCCACGCGACTCAGACTCTCGGCCGTTGCGTGAATCGGACGAGCACCTACTCGTCCTGCAGCTGCAGTCTCCTGGGCGAGCAAATGAGGAAGTTGGTTGGGTAACGCCCTTGCGGCGAACCGCGAGTTCACCATCGCGCGAATCGCTTGGGCCCGCGGCGACAACCGATTGATCAACGCGCCGGCGCGCCGCGCCAACCCGACTCCCCGGCCCGCTGGCACGATTCCCAGCAACGTGCTCACGCCCGCGATCGCACGGTCTCCTGCGCTCGCGTCGCGATCGGCGAACGTACCCAGGTCTTCGACCGCACCTCGGAACATGTGAGCCGCCGCGAACTCGAGCACCACCGCGCCCGGCGAATTCGACGACGCTCGGTTCAGCACGAAAGGGAGGTCGGGGTTGAGGTGGGGCGAATGCCTGTCCATCAGGTTCCCGACCTGCGTGGCGGTAAAATGTACTGCGGTGTCGACGTCGATAGGACGTTGAGGGACCTCCGTGTCGATGTGGCTCGGAGCGCCCGAATGGGTGCCTACGGCCACGTCGTCCCCGGTGTTCGGCGGTTCTGCTGGCGCCTCGACGTTTCCGATGATGTAGACAGTATTTGTGTCTTCGTCGATCCAGCTCTCCCCTTCGCTCGGCGTAAACCCCGTCGGGTCGACCAAGTTCATCGGGTCGTTCAACACATACGAA
>JAHBXK010000008.1 GCA_019636535.1 Phycisphaeraceae bacterium
AACTCGCCGTTGTCGTCGCGCTTCTTCAGCCCGACGTTGATCTCCAGCGGGATGTTGTGGAGCTCGATCGAGTCCTTCGGGGCCATGACGCCAACCGCGCGGCAGATCGCGGAGAGCTCGCCCCGGGCGATCTTCACCGTCATCTCGCTCTTGTTCTCCAGGTTGAGCCGCGCCCAGACAAGGCGGCCCTTGCGCTCGCCGTCGATGATCTGGAACGTGAGCTGGAGGTACTTCCCGCCGCCGGCCTTCGTCGGCTTCATCTCCGACTCGGTGATGACGGCGATGTACTTGCCCGCGGGGATCGGGTCGAGGGCGACGGAGGGGTCCACGTTGTTCGCGTCGAAGTTGTTCAGGTTCGCCATGGGTCAGAGTCCTTTCAGTTGGTGGCGGCCGCGCCCTCGTCGGGCGCGGCTTCGGTGGTCTGGGTGAGCGGGGGAGTGGGCGTGGTCGGGCTGCTCTCGCCGCGAGAGGCGGCGACGTGCTCCGCGAAGACGCGGTAGTCGAGGGGCAGCTCCTCGGGGAGGTTCAGACGGTTCTTGGCGACGTGCGCCGGCCGCTCGACGGTGCGGATGATCCGCTCACCGGTGCCCACGCCGTTGTGCTTCGCCTTGTTGAACCCCTCGTCCACCTTGACGGTCAGCACCTTGTACGTGGCGAAGAACACCTCGTCGGCCCACTCCTGCACCAGCGCCGAGGCGAGCTTGTGCAGGCGGGGGCTGTAGCGGTCGTAGGGGACGGTCTCGGGGTTCTCGAACTTTTCGATCTTGGCGTGGGCGATGACGACGACGGTCATGCCGCGGTCGCCGCGGAGGGCGTCGAGCGCCCCAAGCACCATCCGCCACTTCTCGATGGCGAACGTGTACCCCTTGGCGTACCCGATCTTCTCAATGCTCTCGACCTGCTCGTCCTCGCAGACCTCGTTCCAGATGAGGCGCTCGAGCCAGTCGAGCGAGTCGATGACGACGGTCCTGTACCCGTGCTCGCCGGAATACAGCGACTCGAGCGCCGCCATCACGTCGCCGAGCGACTTGGCCAGCGGGAACGACTCGCACTCGATGTCCCCCAGACCGTCCTCGGTCGGGATGAAGATGGGGCTCTCGGCCATCGCGCCGAACGTGCTCTTGCCGATCCCGTGCGTGCCATACAGCATCACGCGGCGGGGCTTGGGCCTGCGGCCCTTGGTGATCTGGTTCATCAGGGTGGTCGCGGTCATGTGGTCTCCATCAGGGATGAGGTCGTGCGGGAAGATGTCGCGGACGAAGTCGCCTTGGCCGAGACGGACGAGCGGCAGGGATGTGGTCATGTGGCCGCCACACGCTCGTCGTGTGGCGAGGCTGCCTCCACCCGACGAACGGTGAATGCGTCCTCTCCGAACTCGCGCCGCACGAACCCGACGAACACCTGGTTCAGCGCCTGGCCCACAGGAGTGGTCGCGTCGAGGATCACCGTGCGGCGTGAGGGCTCAGACGTGAACCGAGCATCCAACCGAGCACGCGACTCTCCGTGCAAGCTCTCGATTGCGATGAACGCAAGATCGAGAGTGGCGGCCACTTCTGGGAAGTGAACGCCCGGGCTGAAGATGTAGCGATAGATGTCCTGTGGCATGTACTGTCCTTCGTGGTCGTCGTGACCGGCTACTGGATACCTACGCGACAGCGCCCGACGAATGCGCGCGATCACAGGTACACCCGCAGCCCCGCGTCTTCGAACAGACGCTGAAGGTCGGCGAAGTGCCGCGCCGCCGCGCGGCGCGAGAGCCCGAGTTCCGCGCCGATCGAGTTGACGCTGCCGCCGCGTCCGAGGGCGTCCATGAACCGGCGGTGCGTCTCGGAAGGCAGCCGTTCACGCAGGTCGGCCAGGTCGCGTGCGAGATCCTGGAGCCGCTGCCGCGTGCTCGCGGCTTCGGGCGTCGTCTGGTGGCGATCGACCATGCGGCCGCTCTCGTCAAGCACGGGATCGTTGAGCGAGCAGTCCTCGCGCTCCGGGGTGCGCTTCTCGGCGAACCGGTACCGGATGATGGAGACCAGCCTGCGCCGGATGATCCTGTCGATGAAGGTGCGCTGGCAAGCCTTCTCGGAGTCCCAGCGGGCGAGCCGGAGCTCGACATGGATACGAAGTTCCTGCTCGATGTCCTCGATGTCGCTGAGAGACATGCCGCGGCGTCGGCACAGCCGACGCGCCTTGCGAGCGATGAGCCAAATTGCGTACTCGTGATTGTCGTTGGAGTTCATGGCGTTCATGTGTGTTCCTCGTTGGCCGAGGAGGACGCCGGGGTGCCTGCGGAACCACGCGCGGAGAGCCATGCAACAAACGAGGCGCTGCGAGTTCGCGGT
This sequence comes from Phycisphaeraceae bacterium, assembly GCA_019636535.1. Classification (GTDB taxonomy): domain Bacteria; phylum Planctomycetota; class Phycisphaerae; order Phycisphaerales; family UBA1924; genus JAHBK01. The sequence goes on from JAHBXK010000008.1 coordinate 2,334, forward strand.
GTTCCGCGACACCCACAACGCCTCCGCTGTGCGGCCGGCTATTGCGCTGTGTGCTGGTTGTTCTGTTGTCTTACGCCGCCTGATGATCCTGCTCGATCTCGAGCAGGAATGGCAGGCCATGCTTGATCTCGACCGTCACCTGCGTGCCGTCGCTCAGATGCGACAGCTCCGACAGCAAGGCGACCTGCTCCTTACAGAGTTTGAAGTCGGCGTGAAGGGCCTCGGGCCTGGGAAGGTTTTCCCCGCTTGCGATCTTCACGGACCGGAGCGTGCGCCACGGCTGGGTCGGGTCGGGCTCACCGTTCCGGACCCGGAAGACAATCCGGCCGAAGTTGATGCGCTGGCACCGTTCGATGACTTGCTGAGTGGGCTTCGACAGATGGGCTCGCTGCATGCTGGTTGCTCCTGTGGCTGGGTCGTCTGCGGCCGCTTCAGCGGTCGCGTTTCACAGGGCAAATGAAACAGCGCACAGCACGCTGCTTGTAGGACAAGTCTCATGCCGATGGGACATGTGCGCCCGCCAAGACCCCGCATCGATCGGTCGCGGGAAGCGGGGTGCCTCAGGTCTCAGATTCTCAAGACAGGTCTGGCGCTACGGGGTCTGGAACGGCCGGATCGTTACCGAAAGGGGGTTCAGCCGGTACCCCCCGGAGGCGTCCGACTGGCTCGACATGCGGCAGGTCTGAACGATGTCCTCGCGGCCGATCGGTGTCCCGACCTTGCGCTTTATCGCCGTCTCGATGTCCGACTGGAGGTTGTTGACGAGCTTGCGCAGCGAGGTCTCGTCCCCGTAGACGTGGCCGGCCGTCTTCATTGCCGCCATGAGCTTCTTGATGGTGAGCGCGGCGAACTCATCGACCGCCTTTCGCCCGGCCACGTCCGCCACGTACTGGTCCCACAGGATTCGGAACAACGCCAACCGTGGTCCGGCCTGTGGATTGATGACGACCTCCCCGTTGACCCGAACCACGTCTCGGCCAAGCTCGACGACGAACACCCGTCTGGGCTGCGGCTTGAGTTCGGGCTGGATAGGAACATGGCCCTTGGCGTAGACCGGGACATCCACCCTGCTCATGGTTGACGCGGGTCGGGCCGACGCCAGATCAGTGAGCACCTTTCGCAGGTCGGCCGCGCCGCTCACCAAATCGGCCAGCGCCACGCGGGAAACCCATTCATCCCTGAGGAACCGGCCCTCCGGCGCGGCAGGGTTGATGGTGACGTAGCAGACCGGGTTGGTTGCGGCGAAGGCGGCGCTGTTGAATCGACTGTCCGCAGGCCCGTCCGCGTCCGCCACGCAGACGACGACGCCAAGCGCCGCGAACCCGTCCGCGCGAAAGGCGTGATCCCCGACATCCGCGACGCTGGTTGAAACCTCGGCCAGCCGCTCTCGAATCCACGCTACGACGCCGGCCTGGGACACGGAGGGCTGGAGCACGCGCTGGCGGCGCTTGTTCAACGAGTACGGCCTGACCGGGCGGTCGCACTTTGGGCACCGAATCTCGTCTGCATCTTCGTCCTGGCCATCCTCCAGGAAGATGCGACCCTGACATGTGCGGTTCCGGGGCGGAAAGTCGGCATCGCGTGGCTCGACGCATTGGACGAACTCGCGCACGCCGAAGGAGATCAGCCCGCACCCCCGCAGGTGCTCGGCCGCGGCGAGGAGGTCATCAGGGGGTGCCTCGACCCGCACACCGTCCTCCAGCAGAGCGGTCGCGTGCTCACGACTGACGGGCGAACCGTTTCTCGGTGGAGAGGATCGGGATGGCATGCGTATCTCTCATGAAGTCCTCGAACTGCTTCCGCAAGGTCGCATTGAGGCGATGGTCCATGTAACGCACGACGTACTCGTCCTGCGCTGTATCGAGTTTGTCAAACCGCATGTCGATACGCTTCGCCTCGTAGACGACCTTGAGCTTTGTGACCCGGTCGATGTGCTGCGTAAGGCTGCTGTGGTCGCGTTCCAAAGATGCCACCGCTCGCTGAACGACGTCCGGGTCATCGTGGCTGACACGCAGATCGACCCCATCGAGCGGAGACGATTGCACCTCCAGGTCGGTCAGCCGCAGCCCTTCGCAGGTACCCGCTTTGAGTTGGTCGAGCAGAGTGTGAATCTGCTGCGCGTAAGTGACCTCCGATTCGTTGTCGTATTCGACGGCCTTCCCGAAGTACGCCGACGCGATCGCGTTGGCGATCTGAAGCGGCACGTCATTGCTGTCCGACGAGATGTTGACGCGCTTCGCGTTGTCGGCGAAGTCAAGGATGATCCACTCGACGCGATGCCCGTGGCGAATCTGTCCCTCGCTGATGATGTGCTGGGGACGCTCGGGTCGCCGGATGAAGACAAGGTGGTGGTGGTTGTGCCTGAAGACGTTCTTGAGCTGGCTCTGGCGCTGGTCGCGCCGTTGCTTGTCGAACGCCTCCAAAACCTGCTTGGCCTGCTTCTGCGTGAGAAAAGCCTCGAAGGGCGTGCCCGGTTGTCGTGTCTTCTGCTTCAGCGCCATCCGCGCGAAGCCGGACTTGTGGATCTTGTCCAGGTGGAAGAGGGTCTTGAGATGCTCGGGGCTCGCGTGCAGCAGTGCATAGAGCAAGGCGAGCGTGTCAAAGGTCTCCTGGTCTTTGCCTTTGCAAAGGTCCAAGACCTGCGGCTCGAGGACGGTGGACGCCAAGTCCGCCACCGCGAACTTCCCCTTGCGGCGGGCAAACTGATCCGTAAGGTAGAAAGGCGTGAGCGCGCCGTTGCAGCGGGCGACGGCATCACGCTTGTCCTTCATCCGGGCCGCGTCGTCGATGCTGAGCACGCGGCAGAGTACATCAAGCTGACGCCCGGTCCGACACGCGACCCAGCTCGTGAGGCGTGACGGGTCCTCCTCGAACTGTCGGAGGACGGCCCCGATCGGGAGTTCGAGCTCATTCTCCCAGAGACCCAGGGTAACCGAGTTGGCCTGACCAGATTTCGCCACGCCGCACCGTCCGTCCCTGAACATCGCCATTACCGCTGCCCGGACCCTGACGTGGTCCCTGCCGGAGGCAGACCTTCCGTGTTCTTGGCGGACATTGTACCTGTTCACGGGCTCAGGCGACCAGGCGTCAGGTTGTTGACAGGGTGTCGCTTTTCTCCCGCCAGAGCCGCCGCTGCTTCCGCCAGTCGGGAAGGGCCGAGATGGGCCGGAGGTCCCGTTCTGTGACCTGGTCCCGGCCCTTCTCTACCCGGGGAAGGTTGAGGATGGCTTCCTGGATGTCCGGGGCCAGATGCAGGAGGTTCATGATCTGCGTGACGCGTGCGCGGGTGACGTGCCCGAGGCGGGCGATCTCGGCAAGATCGCGCACCTCGCCGTCGCGGATCAGTTGCTCGAAGCGGATGGCGAGGGCCATGAGCCGGGTCACGCGGGGGATGTTGCCCAGCGGCGCGGCGGTGCTCGCGGGCTTCTCGCCGACGACCGCCTTCTTCTTCCCGCGGCGCGTCGCTTGAAAGTGGACCTTGAACTCGATGCGTGGCGCTGCCCGGCTCGTCATACCGCAACCTCCTCTTCAACCTCGGCCGCGAGCGCCCGCAGCCCATCTGGATAGAACGTCAGCGAGACGGTGCCCGTCGAGCCGTCGTAGTCCACCTGCTGGACGAGCAGACGCACCACCCGGGCCTGCTCCTTCGGCGTCAAGGTTTCCCATACCGGGTCGAAGGCGGCAAGCGACTCGGCGACCTCCCGCTCGTCCACGAGCTGGCGGCTCAGCGCAACTGCCTGCTCCCGCAGCGCCGTCATCGTCTGCTCACCGGCGCGGATGCGTTCGTTGAGCTCGCCGAGCTGGGCGGCCCCCGTGCCGTTCGTCGTCCCCGCCTCGGTAGCCAGAGTCCGGACGTCGCGGTAGTGTCGCTTCAGTTCCCGCTCCAGCGCCGCCCGCTCCGTCTCCAACACCGCGATCGCCTCCTTCGCCTGCTTCCGCGAGTGCTTGAGCGTGGCCCCGAGCAACGCGGGGTCGCGGCCGATGGCCCGGATCTGTTCCACCACGAGCCGCTCGATCTCGGCGGCGGGGATGGACTTGGACGGGCACGTATGCCACCCGCGCTTCTGCGCCCGCAGGCACACGTAGTAGCGGTACTGAATGCTCCCGTTCTTGGTCGAGTACGTGTGCCCCATCGAGCACCCGCAGGGTGTGCAATAGAGCAAGCCCTTCAGCAGCGCCCCGTACTTGTTGCGGACCGCCGCGCCGCCCGTCCGCCCGTTGCGGGCCAAGAGCTGCTGCGCCCGCTGCCAGATCGCGGGATCGACGATCGCCTCGTGCTCCCCCGCGTGGACCTCGTTCTTGTACTTGACCTTCCCGAGATAGGCGACGTTGGTGAGGAGCTTGAACACGCTGTTCTTGTCGAACACCCTCCCGCCACGCGCCTTGCCCTTCCGCGTCGTCCACTGCTTGTTGAGCCACTCGCGGGCGTCGATGGCCTTCACCGTGGCGATCAGCGACTGGTGCTCCAGGTACATAGAGAAAATCTCGCGGACACGGGCGGCCTCTTCCTCATTGACCACGAGCCGGAACCCGCGAGGGTCCACGTCGTAGCCGAGGATCGGGTGCCCGCCCGCCCACTTCCCCTTGCGCCGGGTGGCTGCGATCTTGTCCCGCGTCCGCTCGGAGATGATCTCGCGCTCGAACTGGGCAAACGAGAGGAGGACGTTGAGCACGAGCCGCCCCATCGACGAGGCAGTGTTGAACTGCTGGGTGACCGAGACGAACGAGACCCTGTGCCGCTCGAACGTCTCCATCATCCGGGCGAAATCGAGCAGGGAGCGGCTGAGCCGGTCTACCTTGTAGACCACCACGCAATCGATCTTGCCCGCCTCGATGTCGGCCATGAGCCGCTTAAGCGCCGGCCGGTCCATGTTGCCGCCCGTGAACCCGCCGTCGTCGTACTGCTCGGGCAGGCACACCCAGCCTTCGTTCTTCTGGCTGGCGATGTACGCCTCGCCGCTCTCTCGCTGGGCGTCGAGGGAGTTGAATTCCTGCTCGAGCCCCTCCTCACTGCTCTTGCGGGTGTAGATGGCGCACCGGACGGCGGGCACCTTGCCGTTGCTCTGGTTGGATCGGTGTCGCGTCATCGTGCCTCCGCGGCCTTCGGTGCCTGAATCCCGAAGAACAGGTATCCGTTCCAGTGCGCCCCGGTGACCGCATGCGCGACCGCCGAGAGCGACCGGTAGATCGTCCCCTCGTAGTCGAACCCGTTCGGCAGCACCCGGACGCGGATGGTGCGGCCCCGATACTCCCGAGTTAGGAGCGCCCCGGGCATCGGGAGGCGGGCGTCGGCGGGGGCCTCGACCCGCTTGGTGACCACACGGCCGCCGGGGGCGATGGGGGGTCGGGCCGCCACCTTGACCGGCTCGGCCCCGACCGGCGCTCGCGTGCGGAGGTCGGCGTCGTTGGCGATCTCCAGCGCTCGCTGCCGCGCCCGGTCCGGCAGCCCGCCCTCCGCGTTGGCCTGAATCCGCCACGCGATGCGGCGGACCAGGAACTCCTTGTGGAACGAGCGTGTCTGCTCGCCGAAGACCTCGGCGTACTCGCGCCTGAGTTCCCCGACGGTCATCCGCCGCAGTTCGCTCACCTTCTGTCCCAGGTTCAGCATCGCACATCACCGCCTTTCTCTGGCCGTTAACCAGTGGCCCCATCAGGGCGAGGAGGTGCGGCCAGTTCAAGGCATGTGGCCGAGGATTCCGGCAGATTCTCGGCGGGGACGGGATGTGCCGGAACCCGCCCATGCAGCCGCAGAATCCCGCGGGCGAAGATGCTGGCGACCTCGTCGAGGCGCTGCTCCGGCATCATGTCCGCCGGGTCGGTCGGGTCGGGGCGCAGCGACATCGCGCACTCCTTCCGGAGATGCTCACCCGTCCGTGGTCGGTCGTGGTGATCAGGGACCAGTCGCCCGCGGCACGACGCCGCCGGCTACTGGATACCTACGCGATGGGATTCCGAAGTCGCGCGCGAGGGGGAGCGAGAGCAACCCCCGCATAAACCCAATCGCTGACCTGGAACTCGCGCTAGTGCATGGTCTCGCCGTGCCACCAGCGCCGTAATCTCTGCGCGCACTCACCACCACCGCTGAATGCGACCTGTGGTTGGCAGTGAATCACGCTTTTCACCGCTCGCGCCATCGGCAGGGGCTGCTGAGCCCTCAACCCCACCAGCCCCCGACTCCTTCAATCCAGCGGCCGCGGGATGCACATGGGCATACACCGCGTAGCAGAACACTGCAAACCAGGCGAGGACAAGTAGGAACGCGATCCACTTCGCCCACTTCATTGCCGGTGCTTCGCGGCAGTCCAGGTCAGAGGCGCTTCCCACAGTCCGCAGCAGGTAGACCTGCTCCGGCGCTGCTTCCTCCAACAGGACTATCCCACCATACATCCCCCGATAAACCTCGCTTCCCCGGACAACGATCTGATACGTCGCAAATGAATACGCCATCATTCCCAATACAAGAATCAACATAAACATGTCGTTCTGGCGCAAGAAGTCATCAAGCTTTACCACTACCCCGGTCACGAGCGCCATCTCAACGATCAGCAGCACTTGAAATCGCTGCCAGAACCTGTTCATCTCCGCGTTCAACGTGTCAATGGCAAGTTTGTAGTGCTCAAAGTACTTGTTATCCGGCGACGCCGCGGCAGCGGCGAGCGCCGCCTTCATTTTGTCCCTCGGGTTGGCGTCAGTTTCGTCGATTTCGTGCTCCTGCCTACTTCCTCGCTAGCCGAAGACCGTCCACGATGCCGATGATCAGTATAAACGTCGTCGCCCCGATGTTGAGGAGTGCGGTTCCAGGCGTTACCCCAGCCACCACTGCGTGAAGCGTGCTCGTGCCAATACCAAGGCCGGCAGCCACTGGAAGCCAATAGTGTGGGATGCGCGAGCCAAAGGCCCAAGCCGCAAAGCCAATCGTACCAAGCGACATCGTGATACCGACGAAGTAGAAGGTGATCGCCACGACTCCGGGAAAGAAGACAAGGCAACCCAGCCCGAGGAATGCAACGAGCACACATCCCACGCGCATGAACACGACGCGCTGCGACCGATGGATCAGTTCTTCCCGCTCCAGAACGTCCTCGACAAACGCTGAGACGGTCGTGAACATGAAGGTGTCTGCCGAGGACATGATCGCTGAGGCGAACGCTATGACCCACAACCCCGCGAGCACTGGGCCGACGCGTGACGTTACACCTTCGGTCAGAGCAAGCTCGGCTTGCCGCTCATCGATGCCGCCGCCAGGTCCTCGCAGTGTGAGGCAGACAACGGTCATGATGACGCCAACAACCACAAATGACAGAGACGCGATGGCGATCGACACAAGCAGGCCACGCTTGGTCTCGGTTGCGTAGGTGCGTTGCCACAGCTCGGCTGATCCCATAGGAAAGAAGAGGCCCGCGAGGAAGAAGGATGCGATTCGCCCGACGGACATTGACTCATGTGCCGTTGAGTGGACGACATCGCTGACCGTGGTCGGCGGTGCGCTACGAAGTGCGACTGCAACGACGCAAGCTAAAACAACCACCGCGATGTACTGAATCAGATCTGTTCGAACGACCGCATGAAACCCACCCGCCGCGAGATAGATGGCAATAGTACCAGCCATCGCGGCGCTCGCTGCGATGTCCGGAATGCCGGTAAGGCTCGCGACCATTTTGCCGCCGGCCATGAGGTTCGTGAGAATCCAACCGAAGAGCGATAGTCCTGCTACGGCTCCGATCCACACGCCTACAGATCGGCCATAGTGCTTCTGGTAGTAATCGGCCATCGTGTAGTAGTTGTGCTCCTTGGACTCCGCGTGGAGCCGACGAGAGAACGCGTAGTAGACAGAGTAGCCAAAGATGTAACCGACAAAGAGCCAAATTGCCTCCCACCCGTAGGCGAACACGAGGGCTGAATAGGTTACTAGAAGGCCGCCACCAATCTTGCTGGCTGCGATGCTAAACCCGCTACTCCAACCTTGCAGTCGGCGTGCGGAAATGAGGAACGCTTCGTCCCCACGGATGCGGCCGGGAATGACGCCGATGATGATTATCAGGATGACGTAGAGGGCGACCAGGATGAGCGAGATCGGTTCCATTCGTTGAGTCTACAGAGCTGCGGTGAGGAATGGATGGACCAAGCGAGTGACGATATCGCTTACGACCGCAGACTGCGGTTGATCGTCTATCGCGTACGCGCCGTCTGGACGAGCAAGCTGGTAGGGGTGTGCGGCGAGAATCAGTTGCTCAACATCGGCGTCACTGGCCCTGATCTGATTGAGCCGATCGCGTGGATGAATCACTGCAAGCGGAACTGGAAGCGCCCCGTACTCGTCAGGACCGAACCCTGTGAGGCACTCGAGATCTGGGTTGATGCGTACTCCGAATCGCTGGGCCTTCTGGTGAAAACGGTCCAGATGCAGATCGGGATGCGCGAGGTAGGCATATAGAACGATTCGATCCACGCGGCGCCAGAAGGGCTCGGTTGCCGGGACGCGAAGGAGTGCGAGCATGGCGCTGCAATGAACCACCAAGGATACACGTTCTTCGGCGACCTGATTGAGATACCAGATCAGGTCCCGCTGGGCGGCGGCAATGCTCAATAGCCCTTCGCTCTCGCCCTGGCCGGCTACGTTGACAGCGCAGACGCGGTGACCAAGGCGCGATAGGGACGCTCCGACGTCGTGTGCATAGGCGAGTACGCCGTAGCCATTCGGAATGACGAAGACGTTGCAGTCTCGAAGGGTCTCGGCGTCGCCATACAGGAAGAACTGCCTGCGACCGTTGGGAGTTGCCACGAGACGGGGCTGCGGCGGCCGTGAGTGCGTGACGGGTTGGGTGGACTTGGCAGCAGTCATGTCGGCAGACGCTCCGCAACCGGATAATTGGTCGGTGACTGATCGGAGATGGACCCCCAGGGCGATGCCAAGCGGCATTGTACTCGGAGGTTCGATGCGGTGATTCGGGTGGGAGGCAAGGCTCCCGAGAGCAACCCTCCTGTTAAGCTCAGGCCACCCGTCAACCAGAGAGCGCGAGAGTCCGAGAGGGTTGCCGTCGGTGGGGCGAGAGCAACCGTGGGGGTTGCGGTCGGACCCCGAGATTCGGTTTCAAGACCGAGAGCGCGGCGTGCGGGGCGGGTTTCGGCCCAGGCGTCGGAAACCCCCGTCCTGACGGGACTTTCCGCGAGTCGGGCCGACCACGGCCCGGGGCGGCCAAAACGCCCGACCCGTAAACCAAAACGCCCCCGCGTTTCCGCGAGGGCGTCGGTAACTCCCCGACTAGGACTCGAACCTAGAACCTACCGGTTAACAGCCGGTCGCTCTACCATTGAGCTATCGGGGAATGTTTGGTTTTTAGGGCAACGCACCGTCCGCGGGGCCGAAAGAGGCCTCCCGGAGCAGGACCCGAACAGTATCACTCACCTTCCATCGGTCAACCCGTGGCTGGCCAACAGCAGGGTGGCCGACTATTGTTCGGGCTCGGCTGACGCACCCGAATCGTCACCGAACCTGCGGCGGCCGGATGTGGCTTGCGGCGTGGTCGGTGAGGACGATGGGGCGTGAGCAGGCGGGTGGAGTGCGTCGACGGCATCGGTGTGATGCTCGCTCGCCGCTCGCGAGGGTTGGTGGGTTCGATCGAACGCGTGACGCACAACGGGCACGCCAGAGGCTTTGACCATGAAGAAGGACACGCATCCGAAGTATTTCCACAACTGCAAGGTCTTTCACAACGGCGAGTTGGTGATGACCTGCGGCGCAACGGTTCCGGAGTTGCACGTGGAGGTGTGGTCTGGGTCGCACCCGTTCTTCACGGGCAAGCAGGCGTTCGTGGACTCGGCGGGACGCGTTGAGCGTTTCCAGCGTAAGTTCGCCGGGAACTACTTCAAGGACAAGAAGAAGGGCTGACCGCTCGTCGGGGCGGGCGGGTGAGAAGGAGCGCGGCTTTCCGCAGCGCACGGGGCATTTGTACGCGCGGATGGTGGGGAGGAGGTTGGTCGGTGTTGAGTGGGAAGCGGGCGGTGGGCGTGCTGCGGAGCGACCGGCTTGACTCGGGTAGGCTCGGCCGTGCTAGACTGATTCCACTTCCGCGGGCGTAGTTCAGCGGTAGAACGTCAGCTTCCCAAGCTGAATGTCGGGAGTTCGATCCTCCTCGCCCGCTTTGTTCGAGTGCCTCGTGACGGTATCGATCACGTGCGAGGCTGAGGCTCGTACACCCTCTCCACTTCGGCGGCGTGGTCTTCGATGCTCTTGGGAGAGCGGACGTTCGCGCGCAGGTCGTTGAGTTGCCAGGGTCGGCGGACGAGGTCGCGGAGAACGCGCTTGAGATCTTCGCGGTCGTTGGCTCGGAAGAGCCGGCCGTTGACACCGTCCTGCACGAAGTCGGGGATGCCGCCGATGTCTGCGCCAAGGACGGGCACACCGCAGGCGAACGATTCGAAGACGGTCTGCGGCGCGTTGTCCCACCAGACACTGGGAACGACGGTGAGGTCCTTGCCGCCGAGCATCCACGGGATGTCGTGGTAGGAATAGGCGTAGCCGAACTTCAGGCCGGCGAGGCGCGGCTCGATGCGCCGGAACATCCACTCGATCATGTGGCCGTCGAGGGCGAAGACGCTGACGTGGAAGTAGCGGAGGTACTCGGGCTCGAGTTCTTCGAGGGCGAGGATGAAGAGGTCGAGGCCCTTGTAGTAGTTGTTGTACCCCATGAAGTGGAGGCAGATGGGGCGGGAGGGACTCGGGACAGAGCCGTTGGATGCTGGTGCGGCCTGGGCGTGATCGAACGGTGGTGGGCTGAAGACCAGGTCGCGTTTGAGCGCCACAACGCGGTTGATGCGGCTGCCGATGGGGAGCGTGGCGAGTTTGTCGTCGCGGACACCCATGGAGGCGAACTTGCGGTGGACGAAGGAACTGACGGCTAGGACTCGGTCGCAGGCGTTGAGCATCTCGACCATCGCCGCGCGGCGCTTGGCGTAGTCGTTGGGGGGCTTTGAGGAAGGTGGTTCCGGGGCGATGTCGTTGGTGATGGGTTGAAACTGGGGGAGTGAGAGATCGGCCGGCGGGGGGGGCGCAAGTTCGGCGAGGAGGTGTGGGGAGGCGCCGCGTGTGTCCTGCTCGGCGAGTTGAATCGAGCCCGAGGCGTTGGTGAGGGTGCGGGACGGTCCCGGGTGGGGGAATGAGCCGGTGGAGTCGTCGGCGGAGCGGACCGGGCGGGCGTTGGGGATACGGGTGAGCGGGTTGGTGGGTGTTGGGCGCTGAACGGCTAGGCGTGCGAGGCTTGCGCCCGCGCGGAGGGAAGCGGGGAGCCAGCGGAGCGAATCGCGTAGTTGGGACGTGGCCTGACTGAGTGCGATGACGCGAGTGTCGGTGTCGGGATAGGACTTGTCGAAGGCGTTGTGGTATTTGGCACGCTCGGCGGAGACGGGGACGATCTTGACGCAGGATGCGCAGGCGTGGCCGTTGTCGAAGTCTCGGCAGAGCACGCGGTGGCCCCGGAGGAAGTAGACCTGGGGGCAGAGCGTGTGGTAGTTGTGCAGGCTGAAGATGTTGCGAGCCCCAGCGGTGGCCGCGGTGGAGACGCAGCCGATGCTGAATCCCTCGAGGGCGTTCCAATGGACGACGGCCGGGCGGAGGTGATCGAAGAGTTCACCGACGACCTTTTCGAGCGCTGGGGCGGAGACTTCGTCGAGGGGACGCTCGAACTGGGCGAGGGATGGAGCGAGGACGGGCGAGTTGATGACCTCGAAGACCTTGATGCCCATCCAGTCTGGGTGTCGGATGATCGCTGGTGGCGGCGAGGCAGAATTCGCGTGTTGTTGCGTTGGAGGGGTGTGGGTGGCGCCGCCGCAGAGGCTGACGACGTCGTGGCCGCGTTTGAGGAGTTCGATGGCCAGGGCCTGGACGTACTGATTGACGCCGCCGCCTTGCGCTGCGCCCTCCCAGATGCGAGCCCAGTTGACCAGAACGATCCGCATGCAGGCGGGAGGATAGGGCAAATGAGCGGTGACCAAAGGGCCGGGGCCGGGAAGGTCGAGGGCGTCGTTTTGGGTCGGGGGTTGCGGGGTGCGAGGGGATGCCTGCGTCGTGGAATGTAGGAGATGGTGCGCGGATCGTGTAAACTCGCGATATGTGGCGCGGCATCTCGCTGGCAAACAAGTGCCTGTTGCTCTTCGGTGGGGCGGTGGTGTTGATCGTGCTGGCGGCGTTGAGTTTTTCATGGCTGCGGATTCAGGCGATCGTGGAGGAGGGGCAGCGTGAGCGGTCGAGGCAGTTGGTGCAGGGGTGGCTGTACGCCGCGCGGGAGTTTTCGAGGTCGGAGAGCGCTGCCGGGGATGGAGCGGGCGGGGCGAGGGGGATCGAGATCGGTCGCGTGTACGGGCTGGCGTCGGAGCCCGGAGTGCATGCACGCGAGGGAGGGGTGGGGGAAGACGGGAGCAGCCGTGCCGCGGACGGCGGGACCATCCGCGTGCTGCGGATCGTGCGCAGCGTGGATGCGGAGAAGCGGACGATCGAATTGAGCGGGCTTGAGGGTGAGGACGCCGCGTTTGTGGAGCGGGCGTGGGCGGCGCTCGAATCGGCGGCGGGAGCGAGTGGTGGCGTGCGCAGGGCGGGTGTGCCGGAGCACCACGAATCGGAGTGGGTGGGTGACGGTCGGCGGTATCGCTACGCGCGGGTGACCGCGCTCTCGGGGGGAGATGGGGGTGGGACGGGTGGCGGGCAAAGCGGGCTGGTGGTGATGGAGCGCGTGGTGAGCGGCGCCGTTTCGCAGATGGCCGTGAACATGTCGTACCTGTTCAGTGCGGGGCTGATCTCGCTCGGGCTGGCGGTCTTGGTGTTCTATCTGATCACGAACCGGCTGATCCTGGGTCCTGTTCGGAGTCTTCGCGACACGGCGGAGCGCGTGCGCGAGGGCGATATCTCGACTCGGGCGGACATCGAGACCGGGGACGAGTTTCAGGAACTGGGAGAGACATTCAACCAGATGCTCGAGGCGCTGGCGACGAGTCAGCAGCAGTTGCGGTCGATCAACGCTTCGCTGGACCTGAAAGTCAATGAACTGGCGGAGCGGAACGTCTCGCTTTTCGAGGCGAACAAACTCAAGGGCGAGTTTCTGGCGAACGTGAGCCACGAGTTGCGCACACCGCTGAACTCGATCCTGGGCTTTGCCGAGTTGCTGGAAGAGCAGGTCGAGAAGGACTCGAAGGAGCAGCCGGAATCGACGAGCGTGGGCAAGCGTCGGCGGTACCTGCAGAACATCTCCACGGCGGGACGTCACCTGCTCGAGTTGATCAACGGCCTGTTGGACATGGCGAAACTGGAAGCGGGACGGATGGAGTTGAACATCGAGTTGACGAACGTGCGCGAAGAGTGCGAGGCGCTCGCAGCGCTGATCAGGCCGCTGGCCGATCGGGGCGGGGTGGAGTTGGCGTTGGAACTGGCGCCGGACGTGCCGCTGATCGAGACGGACCGGAAGAAACTGCAGCAGATCGTCTTCAACCTGCTCTCGAACGCGGTGAAGTTCACGTCGGAGCGTGCGATGTCGTCGGGCGGGAGTGGCGGTGGAGGACCGATGAAAGTGACGGTCCGGTGCGAGCGGCTGATCGGGCGGGCGAGCGAAGGGGCCGGGGCCGCGGACCGAGTTCGCATCAGCGTGCTGGACACGGGGCCGGGGATTGCGCCCGAGGATCAGCACCGGATCTTCGAGAAGTTCCAGCAGTTGGATACGGGGCACACGCGCAAGCACGCGGGAACTGGGCTGGGGCTGGCGATCAGCCGGGAACTGACCGCGCTGCTGCAAGGGGAGATGCAACTGGTGAGCGAGTTGGGGCGGGGATCGATGTTCAGCGTGCTGCTTCCGCTGAAACTCGATCAGAACCTCGCGAAGGAGATGAAGTTGGAGATGGCGTTCCGCGGGAAACTTTCGTCGACGCGCGACGAGGCGGCGTGAGCGGCTGGATCAGTCGTTTCCGCGTGGATCGACGGCGTTCGGCGTGTGGCGGATGGTGGGTTGGATCGGTGAGCCATCGGGGGGCACTTCGACGGCGACGACATCGATGCGTGCCGGGCGGCTGTGCCAGCGGTTGGCCCGGACGAGGCGGGCGAGGATGCGGCGGAGTTTGCGGCGCTTGGTCGCGTGGACGGAGGCTTCGGGCGTGAATCTGGGTGTGCTGGAGTCGGCGGGATTGACTCGGCGAGACTTGACCTCGACGAGGACGATCGTTTGGCCGTCGGGGTCGAGCATCAGGAGGTCGGCCTCGCCGCCTCGAACACGGGCGTTGCGGGCGAGTGTCCGGTAGCCTTGATCTCGGAGGTGGGCCTCGGCGAGTTGTTCCCCGATCGGCCCGAGCGGATCGCGGGCGTTGGAGGTTGAGGCGCCGAAGAGGCCGCGGGCGAAGGCACGCAGCGCACTTTGCCACGTCGGCCGTTGGCGAGGATCGGGTCGGCTGGAAGGGTCGACTGCTGGAGGGAGCATTGGCAGGATGACGCCGTGCCTCGGGGCGAGTCGCCGTCGGCGGCTTCAGCGTCCCGCGGCCTCTGGCATGTATCGTTGGATGGCGATGTCCATGAGCGATTGGCCCATCTGCTCGATGCTGGAGAAACTACCGCGGCTGGCGAGGCGGTCGAAGTAGCGAGCCATCTCGGCGGAGAAGCGACGCTCGCGGAGCGCGGACTCGATCTCGAGTTGTGCGTCGTAGAGCGAGATCGATCGGGGCTCAACGCGTTCGACGAAGTGGATCCACTCGACCCGGCTGGGGCGCGAGCTGAGCGGGCCGGCGGTCTCGCCTACGCGGAGCGACCTTGCGGCGTTGTTGAGCACTTCGATGGCGAGGATCTGTGCCTGCGCGAGATCGCCGCGGAGTTCGATGGAGATCTTGCCCTCGTTCTCCGGCTGGAACTGGTTGTCAGCGCTCTGTGCGACCTGGAGGAACGCCTGCGTGTCAGCGCCGGCGAGGGCGGATCGGACGCGCTCGACGGCTGCTGCGTCAGATCCGTCGACGCGGATGAGGCTGAAGGTGACCGTCGGATTCGGGTTGAATTGCTCAGCACGGCGGTCGTATTCCTGGCGGACCTGCCGCCAGGAGATGTTGACTCTCGGAGAGACCTTGGTGCGGAGTTCGTTCTCGATGAGTTCGCGGTCGAGCCGGTCGCGAGCCTCTTCCGCCAGACCGCGGCCGGTGGTGGCGCGCAGGGCTTCGTCTGCTTGCAGGGCGCTTCCGCCTTCGGTGCTGATCAGGCCCTGCTGGAGTTTTTCGAGGAAGTAGAAGAGGCCCTGACGCTGCTGGGCGGTGAGGTTGGACTGGGCTTCGGCGAGGACGAGTTCGTCGCGGATCCGGGACCAGAGTTGTTGTGCGACGATCCGCGTTGCCTCGGTGCGCCAGCGGTTTGGATCGGTCACTTGCAGTGAGAGTGCGCGGAGCCGGCCGTCAAGCGGTTCGAGAATCTCGGAAGCGAGCACGGGCCGGCCGTTGATCTGGCCGACCTTGGATTCAAGGACGATCGCGGAGGCGCTGCTTGGAGCGCCCGCGGCGGACCGGCCGGAGGGTGGAGACTCCATGAGCGCGGTCACGTCGACGACCCGCGGTGGCGGCCGGGTGGCCGTGACGGTGAGCAAGGGGTCCGGGTCGAGATCGACATCGCGATCGGCGGTGGGGCTGGTCGTGCGCAGGTCCTGCGCGAGTGGGGCGTCCTCGGCGTCGGCGTCTAAATCGAGATCGGGTGTGACGGAGACGTCTGGAACCGAGCGAGCATCCGCCGCGACGAAGGCCGACCATTCGAGCGTCTGAGCGCGGGGTCGCGATGGTGCGATCGGCTCCGAGGAACACCCGCCGAGCCACGGGTATGCGAAGAAGAACAGACCCACCGTGCCGCCGAGGATCCGAGCCGCCGCGAACGGCGCAGGGCGTCGGCTACGGATGGCGGCGGTCTTGAGGTGTACTTGTGTTCGCATCCGCGGCTCCGGCCTGTCGAAAGTCATGGTGCGACAGCAGGATACCCGCGTTGCGAACGGCGTGCGCGGGCGTTCCGCCTATACTGACGGCAACAGGCAGTAGGCCCGATGGTGGGCGGATGTCGGGGGAGATCGGACGAAAGGACGCTCGATGACCGACGGTTCTTCCAACGCCGATAGTGCCCCGAAAATCGTCATCGACAGCGACTGGAAGTCTCAAGCGCAGGCGGAGAAGGAGCGACTGGCCGCGGCGGAGCGGTCGAAGGCGCCGATGTCGCGGAGCGCTGGAGATCCGGCCGTGCCGCAAGAGGGGGATGGCGAGGGGTTGCCCGAGGCGAACTTCAAGGCGCTGATCGGGACGCTCATCACCAACGCGTTGATGTATCTTGGGGCGTTTCCGGATCCGCAGTCCGGCCGGGCGATGGTTGCGCCGGAGTACGCGAAGTTTCACATCGATCTGCTGGGCGTGCTGCAGGAGAAGACCAAAGGGAACCTGACCGAGGAAGAGCAGCAGGACATCGACCATTCGATCCGCGAGTTGCGTATGCAGTTCGTGGAGGTAATGCGGGCGGTAACGGCGATGGCGATGAAGTCTGAAGCGCAGCGACAGGCGGGGGGTGTGTCGGGTGGCGCGGGCGGCGGTGGTGCGGTGGACGTGGCGAAAGTGGGGGCCCAGTTGCGGGGGCAATGAGAACGTGAGAGCGGAGAGGTCTTGGGGGTGGGCGTCGGTCGATGAGGATCGACGGCGCAAGTGAGAGCGATGAACCGGGACGGGGAGAGGTGTTCTCAAGCAAGAGGGCAGTCAGCGACCATGTCCAATCCGATCGGGCCGAGTTGGTATCAGCGGAATTACTTCCTGCTTCGTCGCCTGCATTCGCTGACCGGGATCGTGCCGATCGGCGTGTTCCTGATTGCGCACCTGGTGACGAACTCGTCAATCTTGTGGGGCAAGTTCGCTCTGCGGGGCGATGGCGCTGGCAAGTCGCTCATCGATGGCGGGGTGTATTACTTCGCCAAGGAAGTGACGTGGATCAATGAGCAGGTGCCGCACCTGTTGCTGATCGAGATCACGCTTTGGGTATCGATCGCGTTCCACTCGATCCTCGGCGTGGTCTACGCCATGAGCGGCAAGAGCAACACGAGCCGATACGCGTATCAGGACAACTGGCGGTACACGCTGCAGCGGGTCAGTGGATACGTCGGCATCGCGTTCATTTTCTACCACGTTGCGACGCTGCGGTGGGGTTGGAAGTTCCTGGTGCCCGGCGGGACGCAATGGAGCCACCATTACTCGGCCAGTACTCTGGCGCTCGCCCTCCGCGGCAGCGCGGAAGGCATGACGACGTGGGGGCTGCTGGTTTCGTTGTTTTACATGCTGGGCGTGACGATGCTGGTCTTTCACTTCGCCAACGGGCTGTGGACCGCGGCGATCACGTGGGGGGTGACCGTTTCGGCCAACGCCCAGCGGAGATGGGGGCGTGTGTGTACGGGCATCGGCGCTGCGCTGATGCTGGCGGGATGGTCGTCGGTGATCGGGTTCGCAATGCTGAGCCCGGAAGCGGCCAGAGCACAGGAGAACAAGCTGCTCGGCAAGTCCGCGCACGCCGTGCCGGAAAGCTCGTCGAGCGAGGTGCCGGCTCGGCCGGAGTGATCGATGTGGGCAGCGATGGTGGGTTGGTTGTCTGGCGTCGAATCGGCGCGGATCGGTGGATCGAACAAGTCAATAGCCGCGACGCGGAACTCGCGGTGTCTGGAAGGGCGATATGGCACAGCAGCGGGTGATCGTGGTCGGTGGCGGGCTTGCGGGCCTTGCGGCGACGATTCGCTTGGCCGAGTCCGGAATCGGTGTGGATCTGTTCAGCATGGTGCCGGTGAAACGGTCGCACAGTGTGTGCGCACAGGGCGGGATCAACGCGTGCAACGAGGTGGCCCGGCAGCAGGGGTACAGCGAGTACGAGCACTTCGACGAGACGATCTACGGTGGCGACTTTCTGGCCGATCAGCCGCCAGTTCTGGAGATGGCGAACTTCGCGCCCAAGATCATCGATCTGCTCGATCGGATGGGCGTCCCTTTCAACCGGACGAACGAGGGGTTCCGAGACCTGCGGCTGTTCGGCGGCTCGCTGTTCAAGAGAACACACTTTGCCGGGGCGACGACGGGTCAGCAGTTGATCTACGCGCTCGATGAGCAGGCGCGGCGCTGGGAGGCCGAGGGTCGGGTCGCCAAGTACGAGTTCTGGGAGTTTCTGTGGCCGGTGATTGAGGATGGCCGGTGTGTGGGGATCGTTGCGCAGGACATGCGGACGATGCAGATCCGGGCGTTCCGCGCTGACGCGGTGGTGATGGCGACGGGCGGGTGCGGACTGGTGTACGGCAAGAGCACGAACTCGGTCATCTGCACCGGCGCGGCCGCGGCGAGGTGCTTCCAGGCCGGGGTGTGGTACGGGAACCCGGAGATGATCCAGGTGCACCCGACGGCGATTCCCGGCGCCGACAAGTTGCGGTTGATGTCGGAGTCGGCGCGCGGCGAGGGAGGTCGGGTGTGGGTGCCGCGGAAGAAGGGTGAGTCGCGCCGACCGAAGGACATTCCCGAAGCCGAGCGGTACTACTTCCTCGAAGAGCGGTACCCCAAGTACGGCAACATCGTGCCGCGTGACATCGCAACACGCGAGATTTTCCAGATCTGCGTGAGCGAGGGGATGGGTGTCGATGGTGAGAATCAGGTGTACCTGGACCTTTCGCACAAGGATCCTGAGTACCTGACGCGGAAGTTGGGGGGGATTCTCGAGATCTACGAGAAATTTGTGGGCGTCGATCCTCGCTTCGAACCCATGAAGATCTTCCCGGCGGTCCACTACTCGATGGGCGGGTTGTGGACCAGATACGAGCGAGGGAGTTACCAGCCGGCCTCACCTTTGCCGGGTCACAAGTCCGGCTCGCGGGCGCCGATCGGCGCGGAGATCGGGCAAGGCATGCAGCCCGGGTCACCGATCAACATGCAGACCAATATCGACGGGCTGTACGCGTTCGGCGAGGTGAACTTCGCCTATCACGGGGCCAACAGGCTGGGCGCGAACGCGCTGCTGAGTTGCATCTTTGACGGTTTGTTCTGCGGGAAGAGCGTGGAGAACTACGTTCGCGATGTCGTGGCTTCCAAGGGGCAGGCTGATCAAGTGCCGCAGGGGGCGTACGACCGAGTGGTTGCCCAAGAAGAGGCCAAGCAGAAGCGACTGATGGACACGGTGGGGAGGGGCGAAGTTGCGCCGGAGATCAATCCGTACCAGATCCACAAAGAACTGGGAACGGAGATGACGGCGGCCTGCACGGTTGTCAAGAGCGGGCCGCGCCTTGAGCAGGCGCTCAAGAGGGTCGAGGAACTCAAGGAGCGCTTCGCGCGGGCGCGATTGTCCGACTCGGCGGCATGGACGAACCAGTCGTTCAGTTACGCGCGTGCCGTGGGCGACATGCTGACCATCGCGGAAGCGATCGTAAAGGGGAGCGCGGTTCGCAAGGAGAGCCGCGGGGCGCACTACCGCACGGACTTCCCGGAGCGCGATGATGCCCACTTTATGAAAACGACGGTCGCGAAGTTCGATCCCGCTTCGGCGCAGGTGAGCGTTGAATTGGTCGGGGTGGATGCGTCGCTGGTCCAGCCGAGGAAGCGGGATTACACGGGCAAGAGCGCTGGGGGCAGCGTGGAGAAGAAGGCGGCGGCAAGTCCGGCCGCGGTTTAGTTCCTGAACACACGGATGCAGACCATGAACCTCGCATCATCAAACTCAATCTCAGCACAGCCAGGCAGGACCATCAGGTTCCGCATCAAGCGGTGTGACGGTCCCGGGAAGCCTTCGTACTGGCAGGCATTCTCCGTGTCGCCCGAGGCGGGCGCGAACGTGCTGTCGTGTCTGCAGCAGATCGCGGCGAACCCCGTGACCGCGGACGGGCAGCGGACAACCCCCGTCGTGTGGGACGCGGGATGCCTGGAAGAGGTTTGCGGCGCCTGCACGATGGTGATCAACGGCAAGGCAAGGCAGAGTTGCTCGTGCCTGGTTGATCAGTACGCGCCGAACGACGGTGACGAGATCACGCTGGAGCCGATGAGCAAGTTCCCCGTGGTTCGCGATCTCTGGGTCGATCGCTCACGTATGTTCCACAACCTCAAGCGCGTGAAGGCGTGGGTTCCGATCGACGGAACGTACAACCTTGGTGCGGGCCCCCGCGAGAGCCATGAGCAACAGGAGCGGCGGTACGCCTTGTCGACGTGCATGACGTGCGGTTGTTGCCTGGAAGCGTGTCCGCAGTTCCTGCCGGAGGCGAACGCCAACAAGTGGGACACGTCGTTCGTGGGGGCGCAGGTGTTGGGACAAGCGCACCTGTTCAATCTGCACCAGACGGGAGAGCAGCTCGCGTCCGATCGACTCGACGTGCTGATGGGGCAGGGCGGTGTAAGTGATTGCGGGAACTCGCAGAACTGCGTGAAGGTGTGCCCGAAGCACATCCCGTTGACCGAGTCCATCGCTGCGCTGGGTCGGGCCGTGGCGGTCCACTCGGTGAAGCGGTGGTTCACGAGCAAGTAGCGTGACCGCGGGGAACGGTCGGTTTGAGTCGGCGCTGATAACGGGTCCGAGAAGGGCGTGAAACCTGCCCGGTCGTTCCGCCGGGGCGAGTCGGAGTGAGGGTGCGAGCCGGGGCGGCAGGAGGTGAGGCGGAGACGATCCAGCCTGGTTCGGTCCGGGCCGATGTTCGGCCCCATGCGCCACAGCCTGCACAGCAACGAGCGTTCGGAGTCGGGTTCCTTCTCACTCCGAGCCGGTCCGAGAACGCTGACCATGCTCTGGTCGTGCGCCGGGGTCGGCACGGCGTACGTGCTTGGAGTGGACTGGCTCTCCCAGTCGGTGGCGGGCGTTCCTGCGGGGCTGTGGCTTGTCGGTGGGTCTCTGGGTCTGGCTGAATTGCACGTTCGCCGGACCGCGGCTCGCTTGGTCGATCGCTGTTCCAACGGACTGCTGGGAGGTCATTGGGGCCGGCCATCGATCGACACGTCTGGGCATTGGGCTTGGCCGCGAGGACTGACGGGAGAGGATCTGCGATCGACGCTTGGGGTGTGGTTCGGGCGCGAGGGAGGAGTCGAGGAACGGGCACGAGCATCGGAGTCGCTTGTCGCACGCCTGGGCATCGGGTCTGTCGACGGCATTCAGACCGTGAGAATCGGCGTCGATCTGACCGAGCGCGAGTTCGCTGCGTTGGTGCCGTCGGGTAACACGAACGAATGGCTGACGCCCGACGTTCGCGTGAAGTGGGTTCGCGTGCCGGCGGGGCAGTTCAGCAGCACACGTGAGGAGTTGCAGCAGTCCGGCCGGTTGGACGCCATCGTGCGTCGGCAGGCGGGCGGGTCCGTGTTCGCGTTCTTTCCCGAGCGGCAGGGCAGGCCCTCGGCGTGGCTGGATTGGGCCGCGGAGCAGCCTTTGAGTTATCCCGGGGTATTCCCGTCTCGGTTCGATGCGGCGCAGGTGGAACTGGCGGGGTGGAGTCCGAAGGACGTTGTGCAGACGTCGCTTGCGCGAGCAATGATCGTCGCCGGTGCGGTGCTGTCGCGCACGAGCGCACGGATGAAGTCGGCGCGGTTGTTCAAGGATCGAACGCTGGATGACCCCGCGCGTGCGGGAGGGGTGGGAGATCACGCTATGCGATCGCTTGCCGCAGCGTTTCTCGACTATGCGCGTCGGCCGTTTCCTCGCCCGACCGATTCGGTTGCGTCGTGCGGGTTGAGCCATGCCGCGGGTCGGCTTCTGGCGGTGTGGGCCTCAGCGAGTGAGAGCACGCTGGGCGCAACCGATCGGGAGGCCCTGCTGATCGCGGCTACAGAAGGGCTCGAACACGAGCCGGTGCAGGTGCTGCGGCTGTCCGCAGCCCAGATCGCGGCGGGGCAGGATGACCAAGGAATCCGGTCGTTCCTGTGGGCTCGTCGGCGCCTGCGCACGGCAGGGGCCGAGTGCGAGAGTGAACCGCTGGCGTTCGTTCAGTCGGAGATCGAACTGGGCAGGCCCGGCGGCCTGTCGCTCGGACGTATCGCGGCGGGCCTGACGCTGCTGTGGGCCACGTGCCCGGCGGAGCGGTCGGACTACCTGCGGGACGATGTGCGCGACGACCTGCGCCACTCGGGGTGGTTGCGCGGACGCGAGCAGGACCTCGCTCTGATCGAACGGGTGATGGACGAACTCGTTCGGGCGGATCGCGAGGATCAGGTGAAGGCACGGTCGATGGCCGCGTGAGCGCCGACAGGGTGCTCGCCGCGGTTCGCTTGGCCCGTGGGCAGTCGTGGCTAGGCCTGAATGTCGATTGTGGGTCGGTCGTCGGTCGGCTTCGGCCGGCCTGTCGGCTTGTAGCCGGGGCTGCCCTCGCGGTCGTCGGCGGCTTCTTCCTGATCGTTTGACTTGAGGTTTCGGATCGGATCGACCTCTTGAACGGAGTTGATCTCGACCTCGTCGCCGTCGCGCCGCCGGCCATCGACCTTGAGTTCGCGCTTGCGCTCGGCCTCGCGAGCTGCCCGCTCGATGGGCGATGGGCCGCCGACTGGGTTCACGATGGGCGTGCCGAACGCGCTCATGTTGCCACGATCGACCGGATCGGAGTCCGACCTTGAGGGGGCACGAGTTGGGGACGAGGAGGCCGGGTTTATCGGCCACGACGGGGAAAGGCGGGCGGGATCGGTGAGAGCCGGATGGGGCCGACTCAGACGCCGACGGTGTTGATGCCGCAGTCGACGTAGATGGTCTCGCCCGAGACTCCGGCGGAGAGGTCGGAAGCGAGATAGACCGCGGTGCCGCCGACGTCTGAACCCTCGACGTTGCGCCGCAAGGGGGCTTTCACGGTGACCTGTTCCATGATCTTGTCGGCGCCGCCGACCGCGCTCGAGGCGAGCGTTCGGAGGTAGCCTCCCGAGATGATGTTCACGCGGATCTTGTCGGGACCGAGTTCCCAAGCAAGGTAGCGAGCGGTGCATTCGAGAGCGGCTTTCGCGACGCCCATGACGTTGTAGCCGGGCACGACCTTCTCGCCGCCGTAGTACGACATCGCCATGATCGCGCCCCCGCCGGACCGGGCCATCAGTGGCTGGGCGTGCTTGGCCATCGCCGCGAGGGTGTACGCGGAGATGTCGATCGCCGAGAGGAAGGCCTGACGCGGGGTCTGCACGAACTTACCGGGTTGGAGCCATTCGCGGTCGGCGAAGGCGATGGAGTGGACGAGGAAGTGCATGTGATCGAAAGACTCGGCGTACTTTGAGAACGCGTTGGCGATCTGCTCGTCGCTCGAGGCGTCCATCGGGAAGAGCCAAGGCTCGTTGACCCCGAGTTCGGCCACGGCGTTCCGTGTTCGGCGTTCGTTCTTGTCGCCGGGGAGATGGGTGAACGCGCACCGGGCGCCGTGCTTGAGCAAGCTCTCCGCGATGTACCAGGCGTAGGAACGATCGTTCGCGATGCCGACCACCAGACCGGTTTTGCCTTCAAGCAGACTCATCGGGCGACTCCTGTGGATGCGGGGGGAATATAGAACCCGCGGGGGCTGTCGTCGCGTGGATGGCTTTGAGAGCGGGAGGGCGGCGGTGCGGGCACTACGATGCCGCGTGAACGATCTCAACGCATTGCCGCTCAATGAGTTGTTCGCGGTTCTCTGCGGGAGCAAAGGGCGCGAGAGCCCGCTTTATCGCGGTCTGCTGGGGTCGATGCGCGATGAGGATCTTGGCGTTGTGGGCTCGGCCAACCAGGGCTTGCGGCGTCCTGTGGACATCACGACCGAGGCGTGTGTTCCGATAGCGCGGGAGGGGCGGGCGGTGTTGGTGGCGCGTGAGGAGATGACGATGGCCGGGCTGGTGTGCGTGCCCGGACTGTTGGAGCACTTCGCGCAGGGAGTTCGGGGCGAGGTCTTAGCAAAGGATGGAGAGACGGTGGTGGCGGGCGCAATGGTGGCGGAGTTCCAGGGGCCCATGCGAGAGGTACTGGTGCTCGAACGCGGTCTTCTGAACCTCGTATCACGGCTTTCGGGTGTGGCGACGATGGCCGCGAAGTTCGTGCGGGCAATCAAGGGAACGCGGGCGTGCGTGTATGACACGCGGAAGACGACGCCAGGTCTGCGCGTGCTCGAGAAGTACGCTGTTCGGTGCGGTGGGGCCAAGTGCCATCGGATCGGTCTGTACGATGCGCTGCTCATCAAGGACAACCACCTGGCGGGGGTGGTGGATCATGACTTGCCCGAGATCGTGCGAGGGGCGGTCGAGCGGGCTCAGCGGATCGCGCGAGAGGCCGGAACGAACGTGCAATTTGCGGAGTTGGAAGTGGATCGGCTCGAGCAACTGCGTGCGGTGCTGGAGGCTGGCGGGTGCGGGCTGGACATCGTGCTGCTGGACAACATGGCTCCCGCGATACTGCGCGACGCGGTCGCGATGCGGGACCGTTCGGGCGTGAAGGTCGAGTTGGAGGCCTCCGGGGGCGTGCGACTGGATACGGTGCGGGCGATCGCGGAAACGGGCGTGGAGCGGATCTCGGCTGGCGCGATCACGCACCAGGCGGTGGGGGTGGATCTGGGATTGGACATCGAGTGAGCGGGCCGAGCGCGCAGAGGCCGGGCGTTCAGACAGCCGCCGCGATTTGCTTGGCCAGTTCCGCGCCCCGGGCGTGATCAAAGTTCTGCGGCTTCCAGCCGAGGCCCAGGCCGGTTCCGTCGGGGTGCTTGGGGATGATGTGGAAGTGGACGTGGAAGACGGCTTGGTGGGCCTCAGCGCCGTTGTTCTGCAGGACGTTGTAGGCCGTGGCGCCGGTGGCCTGGAGCACCGCGCGGGCGACTTTGGGCAGCGCGCGACCCAGTGCGGCGGCGGACTCGTCGGAGAGCTCGTGCAGATAGGCTTTGGCCTCCTTGGGGATCACGAGGGCGTGGCCGCGGCTGAGCGGGGCAACGTCGAGAAACGCCAGCACGTGCTCGTTTTCGTACACGCGGTGGCAGGGGATCTCGCCGCGAATGATCTTGGTGAAGATCGTGCTCATGGGGCAGTTTATGGCCATCCGTTGGTGGATTTGGGCTGTCGGTTGTTATCCGATGCGACCGGTTGTTGAATCGGCTCACTGCCGAGCAAGGGCGAGTGCGATCGCGGCTGGTCGGAGAACGTAAAGTTGGGCGATGCCAATGCAGGTTGCTCACATCGGTTATACAAGCGTCGAGGGGGAGCGACGGATCGCCCGCCTGCCAGCGCTGGTGGTGAACCAGATCGCGGCGGGGGAGGTCGTCGAGCGGCCTGCATCGGTCGTGAAGGAACTGGTGGACAACGCCATCGACGCGGGGTCAAGGCGGATCGTCGTCGAGTTGGAGCAGGGGGGGATCGAATTGGTTCGCGTGACCGACGACGGTTCGGGCATCCGCGAAGAGGACATCACGCTGGCGCTTGCGCCGCACGCGACGAGCAAGATTCGTTCGGCGGAGGACTTGGATTCGATCTCCACGATGGGCTTCCGGGGTGAGGCGCTGGCGTCGATCGCGTCGGTGTCGAGGGTCTCGGTCCGATCTCGCACGTCGGGCTCCGTCGGCGGCGGGGGGGTTCAGATCGATGCGGAGGGTGATCGCGTCGACCCGCCGAAGCCGGCCGCGGGGCCTGTTGGCACGAGCGTGACGGTTCGGAATCTTTTCTTCAACACGCCCGCTCGCCGAAAGTTCCTGCGCACGCCCAACACCGAGCAGGGGCACTGTGTTGACGTCGTGACGAATCTGGCCATGGCGCACCCGGCGATCGGGTTCACGCTGAGGACCGACGGGCGGGTCGTGTTCGACCTTGCGCCGGATCAATCACCCAAGCAGCGGGTTTTGGACCTGGTGGGTCGCGAACTCGCTGAGCAGATGCTCGAGGTGAACGTCGATCGGTTCGACGATGTTCGTGGGCTGGCGATGTGGGGGATGGTGGGCCTGCCGACGATCGCGCGGGCCAACGCGCGGGCGCAGCATGTGTTCCTGAACGGCCGGCCGATACGCGACAAGACGATCCAGCACGCGCTGCGCGAGGCGTATCGTGGCTTGATCGAGCCGGGTCGGTATCCGACGGCCGTGCTGATGCTCGTGATGGATCCGCGTTCGGTCGACGTCAACGTGCACCCGGCGAAGGTGGAAGTTCGGTTCCGAGATCAGTCGATGGTGCACTCGGCGGTGCTGCGCTCGGTCCGGGAGGCACTGCGCTCGGCTGACCTTACGCCGAAGGTCGCATTCAACCCGAATTCGGGGCCGTCTTCGATGTTCCGGCCGGACAGTGCGCTGCCCGGGTCGCTGGGGGCTCACCGTCCGAGTACTCCAGATCCGCAGGCCTTCGTGCGGTTCTTTCACAGGCCGCACGGGGGTGAGGTCGCCGAGCCTCTGTCGTATCAGGTGTTGAAGACCACACTGTCATCGGGCAACGCGGATCAGGCGGTCGACGTGCCGGATTCGGTTGTGGCCGGAGTGACCGGCGGCGATCGGGTTGAAACAGTTGGCGAGCACGCTTCGCAGGCAGTCGAGCATGACCGCGGTGAATACGATCAATCACTTGCAACACCGATTCCTGTGTCGAGAGTGCTGCAGGTTCACAACAGTTACATGGTGACTCAGGACGATCAGGGGATCCTGATCGTTGACCAGCACGCGTTGCACGAGCGTGTGATGTTCGAGTACCTGCTGCACCGGATCACCGCGGCGTCGGGCGAGGGTGGGGGGGGATTGGAGAGTCAGCGACTGCTCGTGCCGGCGGTGGTCGGTGCGGAACCGAGGCGGATCGCACGGCTGGGGGAACTGCGTCCGCTGCTCGCACGACTCGGCATCGAGGCGGAACAACTGTCGCCGTCAAGCCTCGGTGTGCAGGCGTTCCCGAGTTTCCTCTATGAGCGTGGTGTGACGCCGGAGGAGTTTCTGGCGGACCTGCTCGACCGGGCCGACGCGGACGACTTCGCGCCCGAGAGCGAGTCGGCGCTGCACGAGGTGCTGGACATGATGTCCTGCAAAGCGGCGGTGAAGGCGGGTGACCGCTTGAGCGAGCGTGAGTTGGCGGACCTGCTGAAGTTGCGAGAGGCGGTTGAGCGCTCGAGCAACTGCCCGCACGGACGGCCGACGAGCATTCGGTTGACGATTCAGGAACTCGAGAAGCGGTTCGGGCGGTCGTGAACGAGAGTTCTGATTCCGCCGGTCAGAGCTCGGATGAGTCGGCCGGCTCCTCGGGGGACTCTTCGCCGCGGTCGTCACTGTCACCGGGGAGTGGCAGGCGGACTTTGTAGCAGCGTACTTCTGAACGGCCCTTGTCGATCCTGAAGACCGCCGAGGTCTGGATCTCGTGAACGACCAGCCCGGCAGCGCGGAGTCGCTCCACGGCGGTGGGCGCATCATCGGGCTCACCGGGGATACGGTCGGAGCGAAGCAGGCCGAAGGCCGGGCGTCCGCTGCGGCGGATCGACTCGATTAGCCGATCGACGGACCACGATGCGCCGCCGGCCATCGATTCGTTCACGCGAGGGTCACCGACGACGCGCACGTGGCGGTCGAGGTAGTAATCGAGTGCGGGCGTGGTGAACTCGAATGAGAAGACTCGATAGAGCAGCACGTCGTTGCGGGCGCGGAGTTCCGAGATCAGATCGCGCGGCGAGCGATCGGCCGAGCGTTCTCGACCGTATCCATACCACCATCCCTGCGCGGTTGCGAGCATCACCACGGCTGTGATGAGTGCCGGTCGGAGTACACGGAGCCGTCCTGCGGCAAGGCCGAGCGCTGCGGCGATGCCAATCCCGCCGAGCATGGCGACGGCCGGCCACATCGGGGTCAGATATCGCTGCACCCCCTTGCCGAGGATGCTGAAAGCGGCGAAAGTGAAGATGAGCCACGCGGCCAGTTGGAACCAACCCACGAGCGAGGGGGGTGGCCTGAAGCGATCTCGAACAAGCATGATCGCCGTGAACGCGGCCGCGATCGAGCCGAGACCGACGCCGAACGCGATCGCTTCGAGGTTGTTCTGGGGCGCTTCGGGCAGGAACAAGCGGACGTTGTCCTCGACTTCTTGTCGAACGAGCGCGCCAGCGGCTTCCGGTCCGATGATGCTCGAGACGATCCCACCCCACGCGAGTCGAATCAGCACCGCCGAGCCGACGACCGCGAGGGGGTGGGTTCGTGAGAGTGCCACGAACATGGCGCGAAATCGCAGGGGCCATGAGAGTCGGCCGAGCGTGAGTCCGACGAAGGCCGCCAGTGCGCTGAGGATCAGCACACCAGGGAGTGCAATGGCCGAGTCCGCGTTTGCGGCCGCTGCAAACATGGCGGCGACAGCAAGCACGCACGCCAGAACGACGGGGATGCGTCGGCGCACGCCCACGGGTTCGGGCAGGACTTGCAACGGCGCGGTTCCTCTGCCCCGAAAGAGTGACACGTCCACGCGAGTTCCGGAAGTTGCAAAGGCCGCCCACAGGCCGATCCCGCCGTACGCCGCAAGGCCGACGATCATGACGGCCGGGTCCTTGGTCAAGGTGGCGAGCGTCGTAGCGATGGCCGCCAGGAGGATCGCAGCAAAGTCGGTTCGGCGCGAGACGCGGTGGACTCGCCAGGCTCGTGCGAGTGCGCCGATCGCCAGGACGCAGAGCGGCGCCAGCAGAATGTCGAGTTCACCGATCCTGCCTGAGCGGACGTAGAGCACTCCGGTTGCGAGCATGGCCGCGGACCAGAACGCGGCACGGTCGATCCACGCTCTGTCGATCGGGACTCCCATGGGGCCCTGGGGAGTTGGGGTTGCGGGGGTGCCGCCGTCCGGCCTCAGGACGGTGATGGCCGCCAGATACGTTGCTAGAACGCCCAGCGTTGCCGCGATCGCGACGATGGCACGGAGGTGCCACAATTCGACCCGCTGGCCCGCAGACCCGGCAAGGCCGATCTGAGCCCAATAGATCATCGGCGGCTTTGCGAGGTAGGGGCGGCTGTTGATGCGAGGAACAAGCAGTTCACGCCAGGCCTCGGCGGGTTGGTCGCTCTGTCGAGCAGCGCGGAAGCGGTCCTGCATCTCCCGGGCGACAATGAGCCGCTGGGCCTCCTGCCAATTGGTGACGCCGTGGCGGTCGAGCCCCGGAAAGAACGCGACCGCGCACAACGCGAGAAGGGCCGCAACGTGCAGCACACGGCGGCGGGAGGTGGCTCGCGGTTGGTCTTCGGTCATGGTGGGCAGAGATCGCCCGGGGTGTGTTCTGCCTCGGGAGAAAGTTCCAGAGGCGGATGGGCATCGAGCGGATCGGGCCGGAGTGGCTCAGGCGTTGTCGAGCAGGTCAACGGATCTGAAGGGTCTGCCCGCGAGCATTTCGAGCGATGCGCCCCCGCCGGTGGAGACGTGGCTGAACTTGTCGGCGAGACCGAAAGCCTCGGCCGCGGCGGCGGAGTCTCCCCCACCCACGATGGAGACTGCGCCGTTGCTCTGCGTGGCGTGGACGATTGCTTCGGCGATGCTCTTGGTGCCGATCCGGAACGGAGCCCATTCGAAGACGCCCATCGGTCCGTTCCAGACGATGGTCTTGGCCTTGCGCAATCTGAGCGCGTAGGCCGTCTGGGTTTTGGGGCCGATATCGAGCCCCATGAAGCCGGGCTTGATGTCGGCGGGACAGATCTGGTTGTCGCCGCCGCGCTCGGCAAAGAGCGTCGAGCAGACGTGATCTTCCGGGAGCATCAGGTCGCACTTGAGTCGGCCGGCGAGATCGATGATCCTCTTGGCCTCGCTGAGCATTTCTCGCTCGACTCGAGATTCGCCGACCTGACGACCGAGCGCCTGGAGGAACGTATAGGCCATCGCGCCGCCGATGAGCACGGCGTCGGCCTTCTTCATGACCTCCTCGATCATCGGCAGTTTGTCGCTGACCTTGGCACCGCCCATGACGACGACGTAGGGCTCGGCGGGCTTGGACAGTGCATCGGCGAGGTACTTGAGTTCCTTCTCGACCAGCAGGCCGACGACGCGGGGCTTGCCCGACATCGCTTCGGGCACGGCGCACATCGAAGCGTCCTGGCGGTGGCAGGTGCCGAACGCGTCGTTGACGTAGACGTCGCCGAACGCGGCGAGTTTGGCTGCGAATGCGGGGTCGCCCTTCTTCTCGCCCGCGTCGAAGCGAAGGTTCTCGAGCAGGATGATCTTGCCAGGCTTGATGGATGCGACGGCCTCGGCGGCCTCGGCGTCGACGGGCCCCTTGCCTGGCACCAGCACCGGTACATGGAGCAGTTCGGCGAGCTTCTCGCCGCAGGGCGTGATGGACTCGGAGGCCTCGTACCCATTCCCTTCGGGCCTGCCGAGATGGCTCATCAGGATGACCGAGGCGCCGCGGTCGAGCGCCGACCGGATCGTCGGCACGGCCATGCGGATGCGACGGTCGTCGGTGATCCGACCGTCTTCGATCGGGACGTTGAAGTCGACGCGGATGAGCACCCGCTTGCCGCGGACATCGACCTGTTCGATTGTCTTTTTGGGCATTGCGTTGGCCCTCCTGATGTGGGATCGTTGATTGGTGATGGTTGGCGAGAGCGGGTCGGTAGAAGGCGGTTCGCCGTTGGGCTCAGTTCGGCCCGAGGAATCGATCGGCCCTGGCTCTTACCGAGGCGGCACCGTCGACCGTCAGACGCTCGCGGAGTTTGCGTAGGCTCGAAGCGATCGACGCGTCGATCAACTGGTCGCCGATCTGCAGGCGGAGACCGCCGATCATGGACGGATCGGTGTACGCGTGAACGACTGGCTCCTTGCCCAGGACTTCCCGGAGACGGCTTCTGACAGACTCGATTTCGCTAGTATCGGCGGGTGTTGCGGTGAAGAGATCGACTTCAACTCGGCCGTAGGAGGTTTGGAGTAGCTGATCGAAGGCGGCGGAGATCGGCGCGATGTGAGAAAGGCGGTCCTTTTCGTTGAGGACGAGCAGGAAACGCAGCGTAAGATCGTGAACGCGTCCCGAGAGGATGTTGCGAAGACTCCTTTCACGGTTCCTCGCGGACAATATTCGAGAGGAAAGGAACTCGCTGAACGCGGGGTCGGACCTCGCCAACTCCAACAGGTCCTCGAGTTCGCCCGCGACCTGCTCGGCCGTGGACTGGCCCCCCGCCTGCTGAGCGAGGTCGAACAGACTGACGGCGTAGGTGCGTGCGAGTGCGTCGGGCTCGGAGAAGATCAAGGGCATGTGATGCTCAACCGTCCTGAGTAGGAGTTTGGGTCGATTCGACGATTTCCCATCCGTGGGGACCGGATCGGGTTATCGCCGCGCCAAGGTCTGCAGTTCGTTCAATGATTGTTCCACAAGTCGGGACTGATCCTGCTGACCGATCTCGCGCTGCAGGATCTTGCTTGCGATGCTCGTGGCAAGCACGCTGGCATCGGCGTAAATCTCGTTCAGAGCAGCACGCTTGGCAACCTCGATGTCTCGCTTTGCCTTCTCACGCATCATGCCGAGTTCGGTGTCGGCTTTGGCCTTGAGTTCAGCAACGATCGCCTGCTGCTGGCTCTTGGCCTGGTCAAGCATGCGCTGGGCCTCAGCGCGGGCTTCGGCGAGATTGCGCTGATATTCCTCGAGCGCTGAGCGGGCCTGTTGCTGAGCCATCTCGGCCGCCTCGATCTCGTTGCGGATCTTCTCGGTCCGCTCTTCGAGCCCGCGGCTGATGAGCGGCCAGACGAACCGGCCCAGAAAAGCCGCGACGATGGCAAAGACGATGATGGCGGTGATGGCCGTCCACTTGCCCTGTTTGTCGGTCAAGATTGCGCCGACCTCTTCGGCAGCGAATGCCGTTCCGGCGACAGCGAGGACGAAGAGGGGGGCGGTGATCCTGAGAACAAACGTGTTCATGACGACTCCGAGTCTGAGCGACCGTGGGTCGCGTGGGTCGAAACACCTTGGCCGAACCGTGAATCCGGTGGTTCGTGGGTCTTGTGGAAAGGTCCGTCCGGCCGCTCGGCCGAAGGGACCGAAGTTGTCGGGGTAATCACTTGGCGAGGAAGCCGGCAACGACGGCGAACAGCGTCGCACCCTCGATGAAGACCGCGAGGATGATCGCCGCAGTTTGGATCTTGTTCGCAATCTCGGGTTGGCGGGCCATGGACTCGGCCGCGGCTTTGCCGATCAGGCCGATGCCGATACCGGCACCGAGGACGGCCACGCCGCCGCCGATGACGGCCAGACCCTTGCCCTGCGTGGAGCCCTCGGCGGCCATGGAGACCGACGGGAGCGCGGCGAGTGCGGCGGCGGGGAGGAGGAAGCGGTTGATGAACTTCTTCATGGGAACGGGACCTTTCTCAAACAGTAAGTGACACTCACGAGGGGAATCGTGCGTCCGAGGGCGATCGACCGTCGTGACGCGGCGGCCCGTCATTCACGCGTGGGCGTGCTCGTGGCCGTGTGCATGGCCGTGCTCGTGATCATGGCCGTGCTCGTGTTCGTGGTCATGGTGGTCCATCAACGCGATGAACACCGTGGTAAGGAACATGAAGACGAACGCCTGCATGAAGGCGACGAAGATTTCCAGCAGCATGATTCCGAAGCCGCCGACGACGGAAATCAGGGTGATCGGGCCGCGCACAACGAGCGCCTGGGTCGCGACCTCACCGGCGAATGTGAACAGCGTGGCGAGCAGGATGTGGCCCGCGGTCATATTGGCGAACAGACGCAGGGCCAGCGCGAAGGGCTTGATGACGATCTGGCTGAGCAACTCAAGAAAGAAGATCACGATCGATGCTGGAAAGGGGGCGCCGGCGGTCATGTGCTTGAGGTAGCCGATCAGCCCGAGGTGCCGGATCGCCACGCCGTTGAAGAAGAGGCCCGAAGTGATCGCTAGGACGGCCGTGACCCAGATGTTCTGCGTGGCGGTGCCGCCGATCGGAGTCCGATGCTCGGCCTTCCAAGACGGGACGAGCAGGTGGATCACGTCGAGGATTGGGATCAGGCCGAGGAGGTTATTGACCAGAATGAAGAAGAAGATTGTCCATAGGAACGGCATGAGGCGATCCGTCCTCGCGCCGAGAAGGGGCCTGGCCACCTCCTCTCGCAGGTAGACGCAGATGAACTCGACCATGTGCGCAAACTTGTTCCGAGTGAGGTAGCGGTCGGTGCCCTGCGAGGCGGGGCCGGTGGCTATCTGCTTGGCGATCCATCGACCACCGAGGACCAGGATTAGCGCACTCAGTACGAGATTGCCTTGGTTGCCGGACCACAGCCAGTTGCCGGCCTGATCCACCCAGAACGCGTGGTTGTACACATGCTGGGCCGGATCACTTGCGGCGAGTGTCATCAATGTCTCGGGCATTACTCAACGCTCCCGGCTTGTGGTGAATTTGTCGAGGGCGTGCCTGCACGCAGCCGCTCCCGCTTCATCAGCAGGTGCACCGCGATGGCCGCCTCGGCAAACATCATGATCAAGGCACCCGCTAGCAGGCCGAATCCGACCGGCTTGCGCGGCAATCCCTGCCCCTCGACGAACACGACGAGTGCGAGCAGCACCAGCATCGTCCGCGCAACGGAGGCCATCAGCACCGCTAACCCCCAACGGTCGGGACTCACCAGCGGCGGACCGGCGAGCGGAAGGGCGCACAGAGCCAACCCCGCAAGCAGCGTAAGTGCCACCGCAATAAGGGCTCCGCTGGTCGAACCTTCGGCCATCGAGGCGATGCCCAGGCCAGCGGCTAAGGCCACCGCCGTTGCGATGAGCATGCCGAACGCGTAGGGCTTGCGGGGGATGTCGTGCAGTGGTGACACGAGTCAGAAGCACTCCTCATAGACGGCCAAGACCGACAACCTCCGCCGAGTGAGTCGGCGGTGTTCCAATCATGGGGGAGCGATGGTAGCGATCATCCTTCGCCCCGGCGAGCACTTTACTAATCTGGTAGGTTCCTGTCAGTTAGAAGCCTGACTCGGTCCGTCAGTGCGCTCCCGTCGATTGCGTTCCTTGGCTTCGGCCGCGTTCAGCCGCTGCAGCATGCGGAACGTACCGCCACCGAACCCCAGACCGATGCCGATCAGCAGGCCGACCGGGCTTGACCCCAGCCAGCGGTCGATGAGCCAGCCGAGTACCCCTCCGGCGGCGATGGAAAAAAGGAAGTCCAGACCGATGGCCAACGCCTTGCCCAGTTCGCCCAAGCCTGAGAGCGAAGGCTGCTTCTTGGGCTGGCGGAGTGACGGGTGATCGATCGGCTTTCGAAGGACCTCGGGAATCTCGAGCCGTGGGTCAGACTTGGGATCACGGAACTCCGGCGGATCGGAGGACCGTTCGGGGCGCTGGTTTGCAGTGTTCACGAGCGCTTCGTCCTTGATTTGGTCGCGGCTTCGGTCGTGCTTCTCTTAGCGGGCTGCTTGGTTGGCACCTTCTTCGAGGGAGGTGCGTTGGAAGTGCCGCCGCTTCGCTTGGACTGCAACCAATCGTGAAGTTTGGTTGCCGACCAGGTGTTGATGCACAAGTCGGGAGTGAGCCAGCCTCGTCGAGCAGTCATGATGCCGAATCGCAGGTTGTCGAAATCGCCCGGTGCGTGAACGTCGCAGTCAATCGCCAGTTTGCAACCGGCATCGACAGCAGCGCGGACGTGCACGTCGCGCAGATCCAGGCGCATCCAGTGCGCGTTAATCTCGAGTGCCACATCGTGCTCAACGGCGGCGGCGATCAGTTTGGCCATGTCCGGGCTGAGACCGGCACGTCGGTTGATCAGTCGGCCGGTCGGGTGGCCGAGGATATGGACATGCGGGTGGCGGATGGCCCTGAGCAAGCGCTCGGTCGCAACGCTGGGCTCCTGGCTCAGGGCGGTGTGCGGCGATGCCACGACCACGTCGAGTTGAGCGAGGACGTCGTCGGGGTAGTCCAGCGATCCGTCAGCGAGGATGTCAACCTCGCTGCCGGCGAGGACGGTGATGCCCTTGATTCGGTCATTGACGCGTCGGACGGCGTTGATGTGTTCCAGCAAGCGGTCGACCGGGAGGCCGCCGGCGATGGCGGAACTCTTGCTGTGGTCTGTGACGGCGATCGTGTGGAAGCCGCGGCGCTTGGCCTCGGTCGCCAGTTCCTCGATCTCCATCGAGCCGTCGCTGGCGGTAGTGTGAGCGTGCAATTCGGCCTTGATGTCATCGATCTCGATCAACCGGGGCGTCTTGGTCAGTTCGAGTTCCGACCGGTCTTCCCGCAGTTCCGGTGGGATGTAGGGCAGACCCATCGCGGAGTAGATCTCCTCTTCCGTGCGCGACGCGATCGGTTTGATGCCGCGAGTCTGCGGCGGAGTGTCCTCGCCGTCCTCTGGAAACAGACCGTAGTCGTTGAGCGTCCGGCCCTGCTTGAGCGCTCGTTCGCGCAGGCGGATGTTGTGCTCCTTCGAACCGGTGAAGTACATGAGCGCAGCGCCCCAGTGCTCGATCGGCAACACGCGCAGATCGACCTGAACGCTCGGGCCCGAAACTTCTTCGATCTCTCCGCCTTTGGAGCGAAGTTCGGTTGAGCCGTTGCCCACCCGACCGTTGTCGGCGCGGATTGCTGCTCGCACCGAGGATTTGGTGGCGCCGGCGGTCAGCACCTGATTGACGCGGGGGAGGGAACGAAAGTGTTCGGCGACATGGGGCGCGTCGTCGGGTTTCTTGACGCACACAAGCACGTCGATGTCGCCGATGGTCTCCTTGCCCCGCCGGAGCGAGCCCGCGTAGGTCGCGTCGACCACGCCCTTGACCCGACGCATCGACTCGACGAAATCCTCGGCAACGGCCATTGCGACGCCCAAGGGGAGCCGCTTCTGGCCTTCTTCGGCGATGGCGATGGACTCCTTCAGCTTCTGGATGCTCTTTTCGCCCATTCGCGGCAGGTCGAGCAATGCCCCGCTGTCGATGGCGGCCTTCAGTTGGGGGATCGATTCAATCCCGCCCTGCTTCCACAGCACCGCGGCGGTCTTTGGGCCAAGGCCGGGCACGTCCAACATCTGGAGCACGCCCGCGGGGACTTGTGCCTGAAGATCATCTAGTTCCTGCATCCTGCCGGTGCGGTAGAACTCGATGAGTTTGTCGGCGATCTTGGGACCGATGCCGTCGATCGCGAGCAGGGACTCGCGGCTCTCGGCGAGGGCGCTCAGGTCTTGTGACAGACCCTCGACGGCCCGGGCCGCACGATCGTTCGAGATGGCCCTGAAGTGGTCCATCCCGAGCAAATCCTGCAATCGAGCGATCTTGGCCAACGCGGCCGCGGCGTCTTCGTTCAGGCTCACGCCGGATGGTACGTTCGGCCTCGGCGGCAGCGCTTGACCGCCGGCATCCGGCTCGAATCAACGCCGGCGGGATCGAACCACAACCGGTTCGCTGTCTGAACAGTTGTCGGGTGTAGCGTCGGGAGCGGCGTTGGCCGACTCGAGACGCTCGACTCGCCTTCGTAGTTCCTCGATCCGGTCGCAGAGCGATACGACCAGATCGGCCAGTTCGGCGTTGTTCATGGACGCCGCCCGGGCCTCGTCGATACCCCTCGGTCCCTTGCCGCTGAGCAACCACTGAGCATTGGTGCCGGTCACTCGGCAAAGGTCCGCAAGAAACTCGGTCGAGGGCGTGTGACCGGTCAGGTATCGACGGACAGTCTCACCGCTCCAGCCGGTAAGTTCGGCCACTTCTCGCGGCGAGCGACGGCCCACGACCAGGTACAAACGATCACGCAACGAGAGTTTCATTGTCAAATGATACCGGGTGAAGGGCCGAACTGATCCAGGAATCCGATGTGATTTCATCGGTCCGATCAGCCCACATCAGCCAGTCCCAGCCACTTGCCGTGCTGACGCATCAATCTGGCACGGAGCAACCGCTCGTCAGGGCCTGCCAAGTCGGGAGAACGCGAGATCCAGGCCTGGGCGTCGCGCCGGGCCAGGGCCAGCAACTCCCGGTCCTGCATCAGGTCGGCCACGAGCAGCGGGGGGGCACCCGCCTGTCTGGACCCGAAGACCTCGCCCGGCCCTCGCAACTCAAGGTCGCGTTCGGCCAGAACGAAGCCGTCGGTGGTCTCGACCATCGCGCGAAGCCGGGACTCGGCCTCTGGATTTCCCGGCTCACCGATCAACACGCAAACGCTCTTCTTGGTTCCACGGCCGATGCGGCCTCGGAGTTGATGCAACTGGGCGAGCCCGAACTGCTCGGCGTGCTCGACGACCATGGCTGTCGCGTTCGGTATGTCCACTCCGACTTCGATGACGGTTGTGGCGATCAGGCAGTCGATTTCTCCCGCGCGGAATCGGTGCATCACCGCATCTCGCGTCTGGGCGGAAAGCCTGCCGTGCAGCACGGCGATGCGCTTTCCGGCGAATTCTCCGGACTCGAGCCTTGCGTGCACCGTACGCAGGTCGTTCAAGTCTGCGTCGCCGCCTTCTCCGGCGGTGCTGGCGCCGGCATCTATGGCTGGAACCACCACGAACGCCTGCTGGCCCGCGTCCAGTCTGGTTCGCACCCACTGGTACACCTCGCCGGCCTGATCGGGGCGAACCCATCGCGTCACGATCGGCTGCCTGCCGGGTGGCAGGTGCTCGATGGTCGAGGTATCGAGATCGCCGAAGAGCGTGAGCGCGAGTGTACGAGGAATCGGCGTTGCGGTCATAACGAGCGTGTGCGGCGTCATGGGTTTGCCGGTCGGATCAACGCCCGCCTTTCCCCGCAAACCGGCGCGCTGGTGTACACCGAAGCGGTGCTGCTCATCGATCACCGCCACGCCCAACGCGTCGAATTGCACCGTTTCTCCGATCAGCGCGTGCGTTCCGACCACCATGTCGATCGAACCCGACGCGACACCGGCGAGCACGTCTTGCCGCTCGCGATCCGACAGTGAGCCGGTCAGCAGCGACACGCGGACCTTGGAGCCTTCGAGTGTATCGGCGATCGATCGGAAGTGCTGCTCTGCGAGGATCTCGGTCGGCGCCATGAGGGCGGCTTGCCTGCCCGAGGCGACGGCCATCAACATGGCGTAGAGCGCCACAACCGTCTTGCCCGAGCCGACGTCGCCCTGCACGAGCCGGTTGGCCGGAACGGGTCGGATCAGGTCCTGCGCCACTTCGGTCACGGCCTTGTCTTGGTCGGGTGTGAGCGTAAAGGGGAACCTCGCTCGGATGTGACGGTCGATCGTGCTGTTCCAAGTCAGCGCTGGGGCAATCGTGCTTCGCCGAACCTGCTCGCGCCTGAGGAAGACGCCGAGCTGCAGGAGGAGGAGTTCGTCGAATGCCAGGCGCCGACGGGCTTCGCGGTGCTCGGCTTCGCTCGATGGCAAGTGAGCCATCCGGTACGCGGCCTTGAGTTCGGGCAGAGACCTCGCATGGCGGTACGCCTCGGGCAGGTGATCGTCGATCTGGTCGAGAACACTCGGAAGGACGCTGCGCACGGTCTTCTCGATGACCGATGACGGCAACCCCTCCACGGCGGGATAAACAGGACGGATGTGCGGGTCGGCGCGGGGTTCGGTTGACTCTGCGCTGGTCGATGTCGGCCGATCTTCGGCTTCTGGTTCCGGGCGGATTAGCTCCCAGACGGGGTTCACGATCTGCAGGCCCACGCCATAACGGTTGACTTTGCCTTGAACACGCAGCCGCATGCCAGGCAACACCCGGTGCGTGAGGTGCGGCTGGTTAAACCAGACCAAATCGAGCCTCGCGGTGCCGTCGAGCAGCACGGCTTCAAATCGTCCGGATTTGGAGAATCTGCCGCCCTTGCCGCCGCTGAGGCGTGTGGCGGAGATCTCTCCGCTTGTCCGAGCGATCTGGCCTTCCTTCAACTCGGAGATGGTCGTTGGCGCCTCGATGCGCTCGTATCGCATGGGCAGGTGCTTGAGCAGATCGCCGATTGTGTGCACTTCGAGGCGTGCGAACGCTGCCCGGCGTGCGGGTCCCACGCGATGGCTGGCAGGGAGTTCGCTGAGCGGGGTGTCGAGTCGCACTGTCGGACGGTACTCGGCCCAAGTTCGGGCGGGAGTGCCCGTTGCCCAGAAACGTTCCGGCGGTGATGCCGGAGCAACCCGGCGCAGGTCTGTGGGTACGATCGGCGTTGATTCGGACGCACCACCGGTGTGCCAGTCCCGTTCCCTTTCAATGCGAGTTCCAATCACATGGCCAAACTGAACACCGACCTGCTCAAGCGACTCTGTGAAACCCCGGGCGTGCCTGGACGAGAGGAGCGTGTTCGCGCTCTGATCGAGAAGGAGATCAAGGGGCTGTTCGACGAGGTACGGACGGACGCGATGGGCAACCTGATTTGCTTGCGCAAGGCGACCGCCGGGTCCGGCAAGCGGGGTTCAGCGCGGCCTACTCGCGTGCTCCTCTTGTGTCACATGGACGAGATCGGGTTCTACGTAACCGGCGTGGACGACAAGGGCTTCATCAGGCTCAACAGTGCCGGTGGCTTCGACACGCGCAACCTCTTTGCTCGACGAGTGTTGGTCTGCACCAAGGACGGCGATATCAGAGCCGTGATGAACCCCGGTGGTCGGCCAATTCACATCGCGACCGAAGAGGACAAGAAGCGCATCCCCGAGGTCAAGGACTTTCTCGTTGACATTGGGCTCAAATCCGACAAGGTCAAGAAGATGGTGCGCGTGGGCGACTACGTCGTCATGGATGAGCCCGCGATCGAGATTGGTGACAAGTTTGTTTCCAAGGCGCTCGACAACCGGATCGCGTGCTGGCTGGGGATCGAATCGGTCCGCGCGATGATCGCCGGGAAGAAGTCCGCCTCGCACGCGTGCGATCTGTACGTGGTCTTCACGGTGCAGGAAGAAGTCGGACTCCGGGGTGCGGTCACGGCGAGTTTCGGTGTCGATCCGGACGTGGTCATCGGCATCGACACGACGCTGGCCTGCGACACGCCCGGCGTGCCACCGGATGAGCGAGTGACCGCGCAGGGTGAGGGTGTCGGCCTGCACGTGATGGATGGTTCCTTTATCAGCGATCACACGCTCATCGATGAACTCGAGCGAGTCGCCGTGAAGCACAAGATCCTGCACCAGCGGACGATTCTGGCGCGTGGAGGCCAGGACGGCGCAGCGGGTCAGCGGACTCGCGCGGGCGCTCGCGCTGCGGGGGTTGTGGTCGGTACCCGGTATATCCACACGGTGACGGAGATGATTGACAAGAGCGACCTGGCCGCAGCGAGAGACTTGCTCGCTGCCTGGATTCCGACGGTCAAGTGAGGCTCGCGCGGCATGAGTGACTCGGAGCCGGCGCCGCGTGATGAGCAGGGCGATCCAAGCGGCGCCGGCGCTGCGGTTCCTCTGCACGCGATGAATGCGACCGGTCGGTTTTCTGATCGAGCCGATGATTACGCGCGATTTCGCCCGTCTTATCCCGCTGAAGCGATCGACGCGGTGCTCGATGGTCTGGATGGCGCCGAG
The DNA here is from genome assembly GCA_019636535.1 of Phycisphaeraceae bacterium. Lineage (GTDB taxonomy): Bacteria > Planctomycetota > Phycisphaerae > Phycisphaerales > UBA1924 > JAHBK01. The sequence goes on from JAHBXK010000008.1 coordinate 42,623, forward strand.
GGCGCGCCGTTGCGTGCGGTCGATCTCGGCGCAGGAACGGGCATTGCTTCACGTCTGCTCGCCGACCGCGGGGTGCGAGTCGTCGCCGTCGAAACGAACGCGTCGATGCGGGCGGCGGGAATGAGTCGGGAGTGTGAGGGCATCGAGTGGCGCGACGGCAGAGCTGAATCGACCGGCGTTCCCAGCGGGTGGGCCGATCTGATCATCGCTGCGCAGGCGTGGCATTGGTTTGAGCCCGTCGGCACCGAGCGAGAGGTGCGGCGCGTGCTGCGTCCGCATGGCCGGCTGGCGGTGATGTGGAACGTCGACGATCCCGCGGACGCGGCAACCGGTGCGTTCCGTCAAGTGGTGCAAACGTACGCGACATCACCGCGCGTGTATCAGGAGATGGTGGATGCGAAATCCGTCGAGCGACTGGGCTGGAGAACGCCCGTGCGCGAGGTCGTGGTGGCTCACGTGCAGAGGCTTGATGCGGAAGGGCTCATCGGTCGAGCCAGGAGCGCTTCGTATGCTCCTAAAGAACCCGAAGCGCTATCGTCGATGACGCGAGCGTTGAGCAAGGTATTCGATCGGTTCGCCAAACCGACCGAAGAACCAGGCGGTTCAGCGCATGTGATGGCCATCCGGTACCTGACGAAGATCTACCTGACCGCGCGTCCTGCGTGAGGCCCGATCTCGATCGTTATGTTCGCGTCGGCGTCAGAACAGGCCGGGCCCGTCGTTGGCTGGCACGAGCTTCCCGTTGACAAGACGCATCTTCGGCTTGACCGATCTGTTCGAATCGGCCACAGCAGGAGAGGGCTGCTTGGCGGGTGCCTTCCGACCGGGAGCTCCAGTTGTCTTGGAGGATGCGGAGTTGCTCTGTTTGGCACGATTCGGACCGGCGTTGGTCTTCGGCCGAGTTCCTACGGTCGCACGCTTCGCGCCATCCACATCGATCAACCTTGGCTCATCGTCTGCTCGTTTGGCAAGGGACGCGACTTTCAGCCGGGCGGCTTCGGACTTTGAAGTGGACTTCAGCGCGGCGGGGAGATCCGAGCCGCCCTTGGCGTCGCGAACGGAACGAGTGGAAGGAGCATCGCTGTCGATGCCCGCCGCGGACTTCACGATCAGCACGCCGTCATCCTCGGATAACTCGTCACCATCGGATCGTGACTTGACCACTTTCCCGTCTTCATCAAGGACCTGGTCAGCTACGGCGGTGCGCTTGCGCGCCTGCTCGAGCAGCGCCTGGTACAACTTCTTGGTGTCCTCGTCGGTGATTGCGCCCACAGCCTGAGCGATTTCTCCGATGTATCGTTCGAAGATGTCCCGTCGCTCGCCCTCGCGACGCATCTTGAGTCGCTTGCGGAGGTAGGTGCCGAGTTTGCGACCGCACTCCATCAGCGCGAGTTTCATCTCCTTGCGTATCTCGTCATAGTCGGCGATGGCCTCCTTGCTCTCGCTGGTGAAGGGCACCCAGACGCTCGCCATGTGGATCATGATCATCAGAGGGCCGATCGGCAGACTGCTGCGAGGCTGCTGAAGGCTGTAGTTTTTCCAGCCGGTCTCGGTGACTGCCTTGAAACTCGAGCACGCCGACTGTTGGAACTGCAGGGGTACGCGATTGGCGAAGCGGATGACCCGGGCGCTGTCGTCGGCTGGCAGGTCGCCGCCGAACGCGATCGCTGCTTCGATCTGGAACGGCCGGCCGCGATAGACCTCCGGTTCGCGTGAACTGGCCGCGTAGAACTCCGCACGCACACCCTTCAACAACCCGGCCAGCAATTGCCGCACGCCGATCGGAGCCAGGCAGTCGGTCGGAGGGGGCGGGAACTTGCCCTCCTGAAACTCGCGGAAGAGCTTCTCCGCGCGATCATGGTCGATGTCGCCGACCTTTGTCCGGCTGGTCACGCCGATCTTGTCGCACAAACCGGAGGCCGTCGCGGCTGAGATCCGGCTGAACTTGTCCTGCAGGAAGTTGTAGAGCGTGTATGAACCGACACTGCCGACCTTTGGTTTCTCCGACTCGGCTTCCTTGAGCATCTGCAGGAGGATGCCCAGTTCGATGCCCTTCGGATGGGGTTGGATCTCCTTGGTTTCGGGGGGCAGTTCGTTGATCGTTCGCGGGAAGACCGTGACGCCACCGGTCTCGGTCGTGGTTTGTGGCTCGGCGGGTGGTGGGGGCGTCGGGGTCGTGGTCTCGGCGACGGAGTCCTCACCCGATGATGCGATGCCCTTCACCGACTTGCGCGTGCTGGCGAACTCCAGCTCGGCCGCGTCGGATTCGTCCTGGACAGACCTGCTCGGCGGGACGAACGTGATCCGCGCGTGCGGGTTGGCGATGGCGGTCAGTTCCAGAAACTCGTCAACGCTGCCCCGCCCCTTCTGATACCGACCTTCGAGTTCGATCGAGACGCTTGTTCCGGTCGGGTAGTGGCGTACGGAGAGAAACTCGCCGGACCGGGTGAGATCGCGCGTTCCCGACGTGAGCGCCTTGAGCCGCGCAAGCGGAAAGTCATCGGTCTCTTCGTCAACCGTGACCTCAGCGCGGTTGGTCTTGGTGTTCATCGCGAGTTCGATGTGGTGCGCAGGCTTGTGTGCATTGGGCCGAGTCTGGATCATCATGGGCTTGCCCGTGGTGATCAGTCCGTACATGCCTGCGGCGGAGATGCCGATACCCTGCTGGCCGCGAGACATTTTGAGGCGGTGAAACTTCGACCCGTAGAGCAGCCGGCCGAAGATGTTCTCGACCTGCTTGCGGACGATTCCCGGCCCGTTGTCAACGATCGTGACGCGGTAGCGAGAACTCTTGGAAGTGCTGGGACGGTCGGGCTGAAGATCTTCGATAACGACAGTGATGTCGGGCAGGATGCCCGCCTCTTCGCACGCGTCGAGCGAATTGTCAACCGCCTCCTTCACGGCGGTGAGCAACGCCTTGCGCGGGTTGTCGAAGCCCAGTAGGTGCCTGTTCTTGGCGAAGAACTCGCTGACGCTGATGTCGCGTTGGCGATCGGCCATTGCTTCGGCCGTGACGCGAAGGCTCCTTTCGCCGGCCTTCCCGGCGTCACGCTTGCTCGACTTCTTCATTGCTGGTGGCTCGGCGACGAGCGTCATGCTGACAACCCTCCCTGGCGATCTGGCCATCGGCCCCGGCGCGGGCTCCGTCCCGCTGTCGGAATGTCACAGGGTACCCGCGGTGGCGATCGAGCGCAGGCTCGGTCCGGAATTTCGAAACGCCGCGTTCAAGATGCGACGGGCGCACCGCATTCCTTTGCGGCGTGGCGTGCTCGGCCGAGAATTGTCCGTCTGCCAGGCTTGCATTCGTTGTCCGGAGTGCGTATGACCCCCTGTGAGCGGCACGATGACCATCCGAGCATTGGATGTCCGCCCGCGGGTTTTCGATCCTCGATTCCAAACTGGCGCGGCTTCCGGCTCGGCGGCTCTGCCGCACGCAGGCCGGCTGATTGTCGCGGCAAACCGCCTGCCGGTCCGACGGATCGGCAGCGGCAAAGCTGCACGGTGGCAGGCTTCTGACGGCGGATTGGTCACAGCGCTTCGGCCCGTGCTGCGCGGTGGAAGTCGCGCGACACTGTGGGTGGGCTGGCCGGGGTCGAAGGGACGAGGTAGTCAGCCGGGGATGATTGAAGCCATCGAAGCAGGCGGCATCCGAATGCAACCGGTCTCGCTCTCTCATCGCGAGGTCGACGCGTTCTACCACTGCTTCTCGAACCGGACCATATGGCCCCTCTACCACGACGCCATTCACGCGCCAGAGTTCGATGAATCATGGTGGGATGCGTATGTAAGGGTCAACGCTCGTTTCGCGCGGTCGATCGCAGAGAACGCCAATCACGGTGACTCTGTTTGGATCCATGACTATCACCTGCAACTTGTTCCTGCAATGTTGCGCGAACTCAAGCCTGGGCTTCGCATCGGGATCTTCCTGCACATCCCCTTTCCCCCCCGCGAACTGTTCGGTTGGCTGCCTTGGAGGGCTCGGATCGCCGAGGGACTCCTGGGCGCGGACGTGATCGGCTTTCAAACCGAGTCCGACGCCGCCAACTTCATGACGGCTGCCTTGACTTTCACGAACGCCAGAACAGGATCGGACGGAGCACTGAGCGTCTATGACCGTCGAGTGCGAATCGATTCGTTCCCGATTTCCATCGATTTCGACGAGTTCTCGTCCGGAGCATCGGACTCCGCCGTCAAGCGCGCCGCCGAGTCGATCAGGCGGAAAGTTGGTCCTGAGCGAAGGATCCTCTTGGGCGTCGATCGGCTCGACTACACCAAGGGGATCGATCTGCGGCTGAGGGCTTTCGCGCACGCGTTGCACGCCGGATCCCTCAGCGTCGAGAACTGTGTCCTCATTCAGGTGGCCGTCCCGAGTCGGGAGCCGGTCCCGGAGTACGCACGCATGCGCGACAGCATCGAGCGCTTGGTTGGTCGTATCAACGGCGAGCACGCCGTGCCGGGCCGTGTTGCGGTTCATTACTTTCGGCGCAGCTTGCCCCGCAAAGAACTGCTGGCCTATTACCTGGCGGCCGACGCGATGATCGTCACGCCCGTCCGGGATGGCATGAATTTGGTGGCTAAGGAGTACGTTGCCTGCCGCAACGACGAGTCGGGTGTGCTTGTTTTGAGCGAGACCGCAGGGGCCGCTCAGGAACTGCGCGAGGCGATCTTGGTGAATCCCCGCGATATCAGCGGCACCAGCGATGCCATTGTACGAGCGGCAAAGATGCCGGCAACGGAGGCTGCTGCGCGTATGATCGCCCTGCGTGAGCACATCCGATCGCACGATGTGCATCGGTGGGCCGACGGGTTCCTCGGGGCGCTTTGCGAATGATCGACAGACGCGATGAGATCCGCGAGGCGCTCGTGCGTCTTGCCGAGTCGCCGATTCTGCTGGTCGGCTCCGACTTCGACGGCGTCATCGCGCCCATCGCGCCCACGCCCGATCAGGCAATACCGGATCCGCGTGTGATTGCGGCACTCATCGAACTCTCGCGCGTTCGTTCCACCCACGTTGCGGTGGTTTCCGGGCGAGATCGGGGCGTGCTGGCCGCGATGGCTCCGAACTTGGCCGAACGAGCGACTCTCGTTGGTGGTCACGGTGCGTCGCTTGCGGATGAGAGAACGCTGAGTCATGAACAACGGACATTGCTCAATGAGATGGAGCGACTGTTGCGAGCAGAGGCCAAGGAACTGACGGGTGCGTTCGTCGAAACCAAGTCGGTTTCTTGCACGCTCCACTATCGACTCAGTGATCCGAGTGCCGCAAGAGGCGTGATCGACCGGGTGGTGGGCAGGGTCACCGCGCACGACGGCGTACACGTGCTCCACGGTCACAAGGTGCTCGAAATCGCGGTTGTCAGGCCGGACAAGGGTGAGGCCCTTGAGAGCGTGCGTCATCGCTTTGCCGCGCAGGGCGTGTTGTTCATCGGTGACGATGTGACCGATGAAGCGGTGTTTGAGCGACTCGCTACAGAGCGGCCGCCGAGTTCTTGTGTCGAGGTAGGCATCAAAGTGGGGCGCGAACATACAGTCGCTGGATATCGCGTTCCGGATCAGTCACACGTTGCTTCCGTGCTCGAAGAGTTGCTTCTGCTTCGACAGGAGCAAGTGAAGGCTGACGAGGCTCGGCGGACACCCATTCAACGACACCCGGTGCTCAGCGACCAGCGTACGGTCGTGCTTGTCGATCCACGCGGAAGTGTCGTGTGGGCCTGCCTTCCTCGCATCGACTCCCCGGCCATGTTCGCCACGTTGCTCGACGGTGAGCAAAGCGGCTCCTTCGATATCGAGCCCGAAGGTGTCGACGGCTTCCCATCCGAGCTTCCCGTGCAGTCGTACGACGGGCACACGTTCGTCCTCAGGACGGAATGGGAGAGCGGTCGTGTTGTCGTAACGGACTACCTTGACTGCTCCGGTGGGAAGACCTTCCAGCGAGCGGGTCGATCGGATCTCATCCGTGTAGTCGAAGGTGAAGGCCGAATCCGCATCCGATTCGCGCCGCGACTGGACTTCGGGCGATCTCGCACACGGCTGGCACTTCGCGATGGTGGCGTCGAAATCGAGGGGTGGCTTGATCCGGTCGTTCTGGTCTCGCCCGGCGTTGCATGGACGATCAATGAAAACGGTGCGCACCAGTCGGCAACCGCGATCGTTGATCTCGACGGTCGTTCTGCCATGGTGCTCGAACTCCGATACGGGACGGCCAGCGTACGTCCGTCGCCGACTCCCGAGGCGCTGCGACGAGAGCAAACGGCACGCTTCTGGTCCGGATGGTCCGAAACGCTCGAACTCCCGAGGCTCAAGCCCGACTTGGTTCGGCGCAGCGCACTGGTTCTCAAGGCACTCTGCCACGGACCCACCGGAGCCATCGCCGCGGCAGGCACGACCAGCCTGCCGGAGCAGATCGGTGGAGTGAGGAACTGGGACTATCGATTCTGTTGGCCGCGCGATGCGGCGATGAGTGCATCGGCGCTTGTCCGGCTCGGCAACACGGGAATCGGGCTCCGCTTGCTCGACTGGCTGAGTGAAGTGATATCGGGTTGCGTGTCGCCGGATCGTCTTCGCCCGATCTACGACGTTTCCGGCCGGGAACTGGGCTTGGAGGGCGAAATCGGTGAGATGCGTGGGTATGCGCGATCGAGACCGGTCCGTGTCGGAAATGCCGCCGCGCATCAGGTGCAACTCGACGTCTTTGGTCCGATCGTTGAACTTGTTGCGCTATTGGCGCAGCGTGGAGCACCGATCACTCCGCAGTGCTGGCGACTCGTGGAGGCCATGGTCGGTGCGGTCGCGTCACGATGGCGCGAACCGGATCACGGAATCTGGGAAGTGCGTGATACCCCGCGTCACCACGTGCACTCCAAAGTGATGTGCTGGTTGGCGGTCGATCGGGCTTTGGTCATTTGCGATGCGCTCACGGGACGATCCCGACCCGACTGGGAGTGTCTTCGGGATGAAATCGGAACCGATGTTCTTGATCACGGATTTAATGAGCGGATCGGCGCATTCGTTTCCTGGTACGGGGCCGACGTCATCGATGCTGCTTCGCTCTGGGTCGGTCTCAGCGGGCTCGTGCCGGCGAACGACCCTCGATTCGTCGGGACAGTCAACTCCGTGAAGCGAGAACTCGCCTCAACAGGGAGCGTGTTTCGGTATCACTGTGACGATGGATTGCCGGGTGTCGAGGGCGCCTTCCACCTCTGCACCGGATGGCTCATCGAGTCACTGGCCATGATCGGATGCAAGGTCGAAGCGATGAGACTGTTCGAGCGACTCTGTTCATTTGCCGGACCCTTCGGGCTGCTGAGTGAAGAGGTCGATCCCGAGCACGGTATCGCGTTGGGGAACTACCCTCAGGCATACTCCCATCTGGGCGTCATCAACGCGGCCGTGAGGATGAGTCGAGTGTCGGTGGGTACACCTTCTTGAGCGACTGGAGACGCTTCGAGGCACAGCAGCAAGCGCTTCCAATGTTCTCGGACGTCTGAAGCCCCAACGAGCCCAGTGCGCTTCGCGGATGGCCGATGTTCTCGCCATGAATCTGCGTTTCAGACAGGTTGGGATCGGCTTGGCCGTGGCTTTGGTCACAATCGGCGTGTTCAACATCTCACGGGCGTCGAGTGCCTCGGCTCGCTCGGGCTCGAATTCGCGCGAGCTATTCGCCAGTGAGTTCCCCTTGATCTTCGACGCTGTGGAGGTTGATCTCGGTAACGTCAGCGATGCCGCGGACGTCAGCCACGCGTTCTCGTTCGTCAACGCGAGCGAGCGGTCCGTTCGCGTGGAATTGCGGAACTACTGCACGCACTGCGAAAAACCCGAGATCGTTCCCGGGTTGGTCGGATCGGGACGGACGGGCGTGGTGATCGTCGACATGAAGACCGCGGGAATGTCCGGCCTCATTCGCGGTGGTGCCACGATCGGGGTTCAGGGGCTCGATCAACCGACAGTCGAACTGAAACTCACAGCAACGGTCGTTCCGGATGCCGCTTTCGACCCGCCGATGCTCCGTATCGACGAGACACCGATCGGCGCTGGTGGGTCCGGTGAGGTTGCGTTGATCGTTCGCACACCCGGCTCGGGCGTGCGATCGATTGTTTCAAGCGTTCCTTCCTTCGTCGCCGAAGCCGGTGAACCAGAGGAGATCAAGATCGATGCAACGACCGGCACGAAGATCCCGATCCGTGTCCGAGTCGGCAGCGAACTTCCCGCGGGTTACCATGTGGCCGACCTTCGAGTGGAGACAACTGGCGGATCCTGGGTTCACCTGCCCGTGAGCGTGCAGGTTTTGCCGAGTTTGGTCGCCAATCCCGCCGACATCGGCCTTGGACTGCGTGTGGGTGGTGATGAGTTCAAAGCGTTGGTTTCGGTGACTTCACGCGACGGCACGCCTGTACGGATTTCATCGATCGGCTTGGCGGACTCCTCGGTGCACACGGCCGGTTCGGTTCGCTCACCGATCTCGAGACTGACCGATCTCAACATCGCACTCGCGGTTGAGGAGCCGAACATGGTCGCCAAGATCACCGTCTCCGGCCGGGCGCCGCTCAGCACGGGCGGGTACGAGTTCATTCTCAACGTCCAGGGACAACAGGGGTCCGGAGATGTGCTGGCAGTGCCCGTTCGCTTCCGTGTGCGTTACTGAGTTCCGAGTCTCATGTCTTTACCCACGTGCCTAACCTTGCGTCCGCTCGGCCCGACGCTCGAAGCAGTCCGCCGAGCCTCACGACGGAGGATGCATGGAAACGACGCTCATCATTCTGAAGCCCGACGCCGTGCAGCGCGGCATCATGGGACGGATTATCAGCCGATTTGAAGAGAAGGGGCTGCAGGTCGTCGGCTGCAAACTGATGCAGATCAGTCAGCAACTGGCCGCCACGCACTACGAGGCCCATCAGAGCAAGCCGTTCTACCCCGGCTTGATTAAGTTCATGACTTCGAGCGCCGTGCTGGTCATGGCCATCCGCGGCAACGGCGCGATCACCATCGCCCGCAACATGATGGGTGCCACGTTCGGCTCTAAGGCGGCACCCGGGACCATCCGCGGCGATTTCGGTGTTTCCAACTCATTCAATCTCATCCACGGCTCGGACAGCCCAGAAGCCGCCGAACGGGAACTCCGGCTCTTCTTCAAGCCCGAGGAGATCTTGAACTGGAAGCGCGACGGTGACGGTTGGATCTACGATCAGTCCGGTGGCAAGGCTGAGTGATCGACCGGAACTCGACTTTGATGCCTGCGACACTTCTGTACGTGCTGTCTCGCCTGCGGGTCGGTCTTAAACGGGCTCTTCGCGGAGCACTCACCTGGCAAATGTGGGAAAGCCGGGGACGATCGGTGGATCGTCTACCAGTCCATCTGTCGGTTGTTGTCGATTCGCGCGCTCAGCCCGGTGAACTAGCCACCCCGTTCTTGATCGCCCCGATCACCTGTGGCCGGTCCTCGATGATCTGGTTGGCGACTTCACGCCGGTGAACTTCAACCGATCTGGGAAAGTCGAAAGCGATCCGGACGCGATCACCCTTGATCGATGCGATCCGAACAATCCCGATCGGATTGGACGGGTCTCCAATCACGACTTCTTCGCCCTCACGTCTCGTGATGACCAGCATCTGGACCTCCAGTCCCCTGTGGTGCGTGAGGGCAGGCGCCGCTCCGCCTTGACGGCCATGATAATCAAAGCCGACGACGGCGCGAAGGGGGCACTCGAAAATCTGTTCGAATGTGGGGCGGATAACTCGATTGAGACGTTCAAACGCCTCGACGGTCCGAAAATTCCCCTGAATACCCGATCAATCGACGGCCACCACCCCCTTGATTTCGGGGATGTGCTGCCGCAGATTTCGCTCGATCCCTGTCTGCAGTGTGACGGAAGACGAAGGGCACCCCACGCAGGCTCCGTGCAGTCGGATCTGAACCGTTCGGTCGTCCGTGACGCCGATCAGTTCGATGTCCCCTCCGTCGGCTTGGACCGCCGGGCGGATGAGGCTGATGACCTTGGCCACACGCTCGTACACGTCAGAAGCGCTTGAGCCGGTGTGGGGCGGTGGTTGTTGTTCGTTGTGGCGCAAGGTGTTGGGTCATCCGGCTTTCGATGCACGGCTATCGTAGGTTGGGAGGGAGTGCCGGGGCGTACACTCGCTCATGGATCGCCATTCTGCCTGTTGTGCTGTGTTCCTGCTGACCGGTGCGGGTCTCTTGACCAGTCTGGGGTGTGGGGGCGTGGGCAGTGCAGAGGTTGACCCCGATACCGCTGCTGCACGCGTCAGCGACCGGGATTTGTCTACGGCAAAGCGGGCCACCGCTTTGGAGAGACTCTGGGCTGACGCTCAGGGACAGGGCGACCAACGTCTGGATGAGGCCCGCGAGGAAATGAAGCGGGTTCTTTGGCGGGGCGGCGCGCCGCAGGCGCTTCGCGAGGCCGCGTTGGCCTGCTTGTTCTCCGACGATCGACCGTCAGCAATCCAGGACACCGCGAATTTCCTTCGCTTGCGCCTCCCCACCGAGCCGCAGTACGGGGTGCTGAGGAAGATGTGCGAGGGAATAGCCGAGCGTGCCGGGAACGACCCCGCTTGGCAAACAACCGCGAGCGGGCTGGTTCGGAGTTGGTCCCGTCGTTTGCCCTCTCCGCCGGATGACCAACGGCCCGAGCGAATGGCGCTCGCCGCGATCTTCTCTGACCGTACGGTCGAGGACGGCGTCTTTGCCGTGTTCTTGGATCCGGCGGCCTTCGGAGGCAAGCCTGACGCCGGACAAAGCGATGCGACACAAGCGGGTGGGCCGTTGCTTGGTGGGTCGCCCGGAAGCGCACCAGACTCGGCGTCGCGCATTCGGGCCGCGGCATGGGACGTCCTCGGTCGGATCGATCCGCACGGCGAGCGACGGACCGCCCTGCTTCGCGGTGATCGCGGGTCGGTCGATCCGAACGATCGTCTGATCTCGGGCCTGCGCCGAGCGTCAAACGAACTGGGAGTTGTGCCCATCACCGGCTCAGAGTTGGTGTGGCTGGAGACGCTTTGGGCCTCCAAAGACCCGAGGGTTGAGGCTTGGTGGACATCGGCATCGTCTGCTGTGGCCCGATTGGGGACTGAACAACGCACGGGACTGCAGATGCGTCACTTGGAACCGGTTCGCTGGTCCGCGGCGAATCGACCGGAGTGGCTCATCGCCGGGCGTGCGGATCTTCGCAACGAACTCGACCATCGCTTGCAAGGCAGGAGGATCTATCGCGTTGGGAGTTCCGATGGCACGGACTTTTACATGAACCGCAACCGGCCGAGTGACTGGGAGGCCGAACTCGTGTGGGGGGACGTGCTGGCAGTGTTGGTTGTCGACGAAGCGATCGCGGATGAGCGTGTCCGGGCAGCGCTGTTCCAGCAGGCGGACGGAGACCGGGCGGACACGAGCACCGAATGGGGCGGTTGCGTCATCGATGCGTCGATCCGACGTAGCGACGAAAGAGCGGGTTTCGAGGCGGTTGTCTATCCGTCGCGCCCCGCGCAGCGGATCAACGATCGGACCTTTGTCGCCGCGGATGAGATGTTCGGGCCAGAAGGAGCGCTGAGTCTCTCGCATTACCACTTCCATGTACAAGTCGTGCAAAACAACGCCTACGCCGGGCCGGGCAAGGGGGATCGTGAGTACGCCGATCTGCACAATCGAAACTGCTTGGTCTTCACTTCCATCAGGGAAGGCGTGCTGAACGCCGATTACTACCAGCGGGGTGGTGCGACGATTGATCTGGGCGAAGTCCTCCGGCCGAAGTGAGCGGTTGGTCGGTACATGACGGGATGGGGGCGGAGGCGGCAAACGTGTGTTGAACCTTTGGGTGATCGGGCTATTCGTGATCGTGCTGATGCGCGACTCGCTGGGCGCTGCCGGAATCGCTGCGCCCGACGGAGCCGCCGCGAGTGGTACCGGGCCGTGGGTCTGGCTCGCGGGCATGGCGCCGATGCTCGCGATCGCCGGACTGTTGCAGTTGGTAATGGTCGCGGTTGGGCGTATGGTCGATCGATCCGGCAGTGTGCGAGCCCTGCTGGTTGCGGAGCGCACCTTGCTGGCGAGCCGGGCTCTTGTGCTCCTCGTCCATGCCAGCAACGTGTTCGTGCTCGGCTGGTTGACCGAAGCGAGACGGCTGGTCGGCGATGTCGTGCTCGTGGACGAGTTGATGTGCGTTGCGCCGCCGCTGGGCGTGATCGTTGCCGGCTGGTGGTCCGTGTATCCGGTGGAGCGGCGCGTCCGTGAAGCGTCGTTGATGCGGCAGATCGACCAGAACAAGCCCGTCTATCCCGTTCCCTCGCGCTGGCGGTACGTGTCGCTGGCCGCACGCCATCAGTTGTCGCTGAGCCTCTTGCCCATCGCGGCGATCAGCGCATGGGCGGAAGCGTGCGATCGCCTGATCTCGCTTGCAACTCGGAGCGGATGGGGAAGATTGAGCGCTGCGCTGGCGGAAGAGTCGAGCGCCGGCGTGGCTCGGGTTGTACTCCAACTTGTTGGAGTAGGAACGGTGCTCATCGTGGCGCCGCTTGTGGTGCGGGTTGTTTGGGAAACCACACCGCTCTCAGAAGGAACGCTGCGGAGCCGACTCGCCGCCATGTGCCGCAGGCACGGTGTTCGAGTTCGGGAGATTCTGGTCTGGCGAACTGGCGGAACGATGATCAACGGCGCGGTCGTCGGCATGTTCGGTCGATTGCGATACGTGCTACTGACCGACGCGCTGCTCGACTCGATGCCGAGGTCTCAGGTTGAAGCCGTGATGGCGCACGAGGTGGCCCACGCACGATTGGCCCACATACCTTGGCTGGCAGCAGTCTTGATCGCGACGGTCGGCTGCACCGCCGCGGCGGGCACGCTCGCGTCCGGTGCCGTCTGGGAGGCGCTCGCAAACACGGGCTTGCTCGATGCAACCGCGGGGGTGATCGGCGCGGGCGGAACCGAAGCAGTTGCGCCTTCACAGCGCTCGATCGTGGCGCTTTTAGGGCTTGAGGTGATCGTGACCGCCTGTTCGCTTCTTGCGGGATTGATCGCGTTCGGCCTCGTGAGCCGACGCTTCGAGTGGCAGGCGGACGCGTTTGCGGCCAAGGCGCTCAGTCTTCAGCCCGTTCGCGGTGGTGCACTTCGCGCCAGCGACGCGGGTGTCGGCGAAGCGGTGGTCGCGATCTCCCGCATCGACCAGATTCCAACAGTCACCGATCCGGCTGGTTCGCCGCAGACTGCCGCGGTCTCGTCCAGCTTCCAGTTCAACCCAACGCTCACGCCGGCACCCGAGGACTTGCCTTCCGAGCCTATCGTTCATCGTGCAGCGGTGGATGCGATGGCCGGTGCCCTGCAGTCCGTCGCGGCGTTGAACTTCATTCCGCGACACCGTCGCAGTTTCCGACACGGTTCGATCGCTCAGCGTCAGCAGCGACTGCGACGGCTCGAGGGGCGAAGGTTGGATGATCTGCCGATCGATCGCACGGTTCGTTGGATCAAGCGAACGGCCATCGTGGGGTTGCTGATCCTGGCCGCACTAACAGTCTGGGGGATTCGCTCGTGAAACTTCCATTCGTGAAGATGCACGGGCTTGGGAACGACTACGTCTATCTCGACGGCTTCGGCGACTCTCGAGTTACAGCGCTGATGATGCGAAGCCGCTGGTCGGCGATGGTCCGGTCGATGTCGGACCGGCACACGGGGATCGGATCTGACGGAGTGATTGTGCTCACCTTGCCGCGTGCGTCTCGAAACAGCGTCGCGATGCGGATGTTCAACGCGGATGGCTCCGAAGGTCGGATGTGCGGCAACGGCGCCCGCTGCGTCGCGAAGTTCGCGCACGAGCGTCTGGCGTTGGGCGAGCGAGCAGGCGGCCGAGTGTCGATGCGTATCGAAGTCGGCCCACCAGACGAGCGAGCGAGCGTCCTCCGCATCATGTGCGAACTGAAGCGACAGAAGGTCTGGAGAGCGACGGTGGATATGGGCAAGCCAGTGCTGGCATTGGCGAAGATGGGTGTGGACCGCCGCAAACTTGCCTTTGAAGGTGTGCGGCCCCACTGGGGTGTACAGGCCGAAGTTGGTCGGGGAGTGAACGCCCGGAGCATCTGCTTGGTCGGCGTGTTCGTCTCGATGGGCAACCCGCACATGGTGGTCATGGAGCCCTCATCGGGTGGAGCGCTCAATCTCACCCGCCTCGAGGTGGACTCCGTGCCGCTCACGACGCTCGGCCCGTTGTTCGAGCGGCATCCCGCTTTCAAGGACCGCATGAATGTCCACTTTGCGGCCGTACAGCGGCGTCGAAGTAAAGTCGCGGGCGGAGGAGACACGATCCACTTGCGAACGTGGGAGAGAGGGGCTGGGCCGACGAGAGCCTGCGCCAGCGGGGCGTGCGCAGCGCTTGTTGCAGGGTCGATCAGCGGGCGTTGCGGACGTGAGGCAACAGTGCAACTGCCCGGCGGCTCTCTCCTGGTGCGATGGGATCGCCGGACTGGCCGGGTCTATCAGACTGGCACGGCCGAGGATGTGTTCGAGGGGGTTTGGGAGACGTAAGTTCGAATGCGGAAGGCGTGCAAGGCCACGCGATTTGGAGGCTTTGCGGTGACTGCCCATGTTGAGGTTCATCTGCGGATGCGCATTCGTTCAGAGCGTCGCGGGGAACTGCTCGCGTTCTTGCGCGAGGCAGTGCCGTTCTACGAACGCCCCGGCGGGATACGTGTGACGCTCTGGCAATGTCGAACCAACGCGGATCTGTACATCGAGCGCGTGGAGTACGTCTCGCGGGCAGCATATGAAGCGGATGACGCTCGCGTGCGACAGGATCCCGAGATGCGTTCGTATCTCGACCGCTGGCGAGCGATTCTCGATGGGCCGCCTGAGGTCGAGGTCTATGAACGCGTCGAGTTGTAACCCGCAGACGGACTGAGTCCATACGCTGGAGCATGCTGAACGCAGTCGAGTCTCGGATTGTGTCGGAGATCGAGTCGAGGTCTGCCGAGATGCTCGCGGACCTGCGAACGTTCGTTGAACTTCCTACCGGGCCCGGGAGCGGCTCGGATGGGATCGATATTCTGCGCGGGCTCATGTCGGCTCGTGCTGAGCGCCTTGGCGCAGCGACTTCGCTCGAACCCGTTGATCCGCGACCGGACTGGCTGTACGAACCGAGCCCACGCGGGCAGGAGCGAGCAGAGTCACATGCGCTGGTTCCCGACACCGTGCTTTGTCGTCGTGACTCTGGGAGCAAACTCGTTGGCAGGTCGATTCTCATCGCCGGGCACCTGGACACGGTTCATCCATTTGACTCCGCCTTTCGGTCGTTTCAGATGTCTGCGGACGATGTGCGTGCAACCGGTCCCGGTTGCAGCGACATGAAGGGCGGACTCGTGATCGCGATTCATGCGCTCGAGGCGCTCGACGCTTGCGGAGTCCAGACGGCGTGGACCTTGCTCCTGAACGCGGACGAGGAAACGGGCTCGTTTGGGTCGGCACGAGCCATCCGGGCTGAGGCCGCACGCATCGCCGGGCTTGGAGGGCATGGCTTGGCGGTCGAGCCCGCCTTGCCGGATGGAACCATGGTGGACGAGCGAGCGGGCAGCGGGCAGTTCATGATTCGCGCTTTCGGCAAGTCGGCGCATGTCGGCCGTTCGTTCGAAACCGGCGCATCGGCCGTGCTGGCGTTGGCGGGCGCCATCCAGCGAGTTTCGGCGCTGGCGAATCCCGCGCAGGGCAGGATTGTGAACGTCGGTCCGCTTCGGGGTGGAGCGACCACCAATTCAGTACCGGATCTGGCATGTGCCTGGGGCAATCTGCGATTCCGCGATGCCGCTCAAGCCGCGGATCTCGCAGATGGCATCCATGCCGCGTGCGCCCGCTCAGAGGTGCCGGGTGCGCGACTCGAAGCGGAGATTGTGATCGGTCGGCCCGCCAAGCCCAAGACGGCCGGAACAGCAGTACTGGCACGAGTCGTTGCGGGCGTCGCCTCGGACCTCGACATGCCGGCACAGTTCACCAAGACGGGTGGCGTGTGCGACGGCAACCTGATGCAGGATGCCGGACTGTCCACACTCGACACGCTTGGCGTGGTCGGCGGGGGTCTGCACACGACCGACGAGTGGGTGGACTTGTCCAGTTTGCCCCGGCGGTGTGCGATACTTGCGCTCACAATCCTGAGAGCGGCAGCATCCTGATTCCACGCGTGTAACGGCTGGATCGGGGGGCCCTCACGACCCGCTACGATTCGGCCGATAACGACGGATGCCCCGGCTGCCATCGTGCCGGAAGGGATCGAATTCACTCGCCGCGTGCGATGCGGCACCACGAGTACTGGAGCGGAACATGTCCGTGACGACTTCGACGGCTGGCTCGGCGGTGGGGGGGAAGAGCGGCAATGGCTCGCACTCGGCGGGTGCCTCGGCACCGGCGGCTTCGTCCGGCACGATCGGTGCAGCGCTCGCCTCTTCGCCCGCCATCGACCAGGCGGTGCGTTCGATCGTCGGCGAAGTCAAGTCGCGCTCAGTGCTTGTGACCGATGTGCGTCAGGCCGATCCCGCGCTCAAGCAAAGTTACGAATCACTGATGTCTCGTGCGGCGGAGGTCCGCGGAAGGGCGTTGCTCTACCCGTACATCGGCTCGGGCGTCGGCAACGGCGCGCTCGTCGAGCTCGCGGACGGCAGCGTCAAGTGGGACATGATCACCGGCATTGGGGTGCACTTCTTCGGCCACTCCGACGCCGACCTGATCGAGGCCGCCGTGCGCGGCTCCGTAGCCGACACGCTGCAGCACGGCAACCTGCTGAGCAACTTCGAGGCGTACCAGTTCGGCGAGAAAATGATCAATCTCGCCTCGCGTCACAGCCGGCTCAAGCACTGCTACTCGTCGACCTCCGGCGCGATGGCCAACGAGAACGCCCTCAAAGTCTGCTATCAGAAGCACACGCCCGCCAGTCGGGTCATCGCCTTCAAGGACTGCTTCATGGGGCGAACGGTGACCATGAGCCAGATCGGCGACGCCGCGGCCAACCGCATCGGCATCCCGCTCTCCACTCTTGTCGACTACATGCCGTTCTACGACGAGGCCGCCGCACGCCGCATGAGCGCTGGCGACGTCAGCGGCCCGACGCGCTACATCGACATGTGCGCCTGGCACCTGCGCCAGTACGTCGAGCGCTACCCCAAGCAGCACGCCTGCTTCATCTTCGAGCTCGTGCAGGGCGAGGGCGGCTTCAACACGGCCCCGCGTGAGTTCTTCGTGGCTCTCATGGACATCTGCAAGGCCTCGGGCATCGCCGTCTGGGACGACGAGATCCAGTGCTTCGGCCGCACCTCGTCGATGTTCGCGTACGAGGCGCTGGACCTCGGGCAGTACGTCGACGTCTTCTGTGTCGGCAAGATGACGCAGGTCTGCGCCACGCTCTTCACCCAGGAGTACAACCCCGGCCCCGGCCTGCTCAGCGGCACGTTCACCAGCACCACGCCCGCCTTCGCCGTCGGCAACCGCGTGCTCGACCGCCTCGATTCGGGCGATTTCTACGGGCCGCAAGGCCGATTCGTGCGCCACCACATGGCGTTCTGCGAGCACGTCCGCGCACTGGCCGCCAAGCACCCCGAGTGGTTCCCCAAGGTCGGCAAATTCGGCGAACTGGCCGACATCTGCGGCGGAGCGGGCGGCATGATGAAGTTCACGCCCTTCGGCGGCGACAAGGACAAGATCACCAAGGCCTGCAAGCATCTGTTTGAGGCAGGGGTCATCGTGTTCTACTGCGGCCACGGCCCGTACCACATCCGCATGCTTCCGCCCCTGCCCGTGTTCAACGAACAGGACTGGCCACGCGTTTTTGCCTGTATCGAGAAGGGCTTGGCGGCGGTGGCCTGATCGAATCTGGGCTCTCGTTCAACGCTCTCCTCATCGCGTCCAAGACGCATCACCCCTTGGGTTGGGCGGTGCGCTTGACGGAGAGTCCGCTAGCGCTGTGCGATGGGAGTACTGCTGCAGGGCGTAGATTGGGGTCCGTTGGGTGTGGTGGGGCGAGTCGAAACCGCCGATCGCTACCATGCATCACGTCGGGCGCAGAGCCCGAGGCAGAACCGAGCGTCATTCAGCCCAAGCAGATCGCGCGGCGGCGGGGTCTCTGGCACAAGCATGGAGAAAGTTCGATGTTCCTGATGCGGCGGGCCAAGATCGAGGACGTTCTGACGCTCCTGAAACTGGCGAAGATGGTCCACTTCATCAACCTGCCGGCGGACAAAGACATCATCGCAGATAAGGCGGTCTGGTCGCGCAAGTGCTTCGAGAAGGCCGCCAAGATCCAGCACGGGGACGCCGTTCACAACGATGTCATCGTGAAAGCGCCAGGGCGCAAGCACTCGGCGGCCGCGGAGGGCGGTCTTGCGTCGATGATCACGCGTTCAGACCTGTTCATGTTCGTGCTCGAGGACACCGAATCCGGCGGCGTGCTGGGCACGAGCCAGATCATCTCGCGCATGGGCGGGCCGGGCCAGCCCAATGTCAGCTTCGAACTCTCGCGCAAGGAGATGTTCTCGCGAAGCCTGCAGGTCGGCGCCACCCACACCGTCGCCAAGCTCTTCCTCGACGAATCCGGACCGACCGAGATCGGCGGCCTGATCCTGCAACCCAGTTACCGCGGCCACAAGGCCAAGCTCGGCCGGTTTCTGTCCCTGGTCCGCTTCCATTTCGTCGGTCTGTACCCGGAACTCTTCAGCGACCGCATCATCGCCGAGATGATGGGCCCGCTCACGCCCGACGGCCGTAACACGCTCTGGGAGTACCTCGGCCGCCGCTTCATCAACCTCTCCTACCCCGAGGCCGACAATTTCTGCCAGTACTCCAAGGAGTTCATGACTTCACTCCTGCCCAAAGAGGAGATCTACCTCACGCTGCTCCCGCCCGAAGCACGAAGCGTTATCGCACAGGTCGGGCCGGAAACGCTGCCTGCGCGCCGGATGCTGGAGAAACTCGGCTTCGAGTACAAGAACCGGATCGACCCATTTGATGGTGGTCCGACGCTGGAAGCAAGAACCCGCGGCATCACGCTCGTGAAGGGCACATCTCGTCGCGAACTCGGAGAACCTGCGTCGAACGAGGATCTTCGGTCGCGAGGTGAGTCGGCAATCGTCAGCATGCTGGATGCCGACGGCGAGTTTCGTTGCGTCAATGCTCTTGTACTCATGACGAAGTCGAATCAAGTGCGACTGTCTCAAGAGGCAATGGAACTGCTCTTCGTCGAGCCCGGGATTACGGTGGGCATCACGCCATTGGGAGAGAAGTCCGAGCCATCTCGGCCGGCGCGCACGGGAGCCTCGGCACAAGGCAACGGTTCGCATCGCTCCACTGCCGGTGCGCAAACTCGCGAAGGGGTAGCAACCCATCCCGCACGCAAGAGCACAAAGAAGTGATCGCCACCAACGTCTCTACCTCCATCCATCAAGGATGAACGATGTCGCGAAAGCACGCCTCACTCAGCCATCCCCCGGCCAATCTGGTCAGCGGCGATTGGGTTGAACTTCCTGCATCATCGAATTCGCTGGACTCGATCGAGACCGTCGAGTCTCGAAGCCCCGCCGCTCCGACAAGCGTTGTTTGGTCTGCCGCGTGTCCCATGCCGGCGGTGAACGACGCGGTGCACGCGGCCCGACGGGCATTGCCCGCCTGGTCGCAGTGGGGGTTGGCAGGGCGCTCCGCAGCGCTCCGCCGGTTCGCCGAACTGTGCAAGGAGCAATCCGACGCGATCGCCGCCATCATCTGCGATGAAACGGGAAAGGCGATGTGGGAAGCCAAGGGAGAGGCCGCTGCGCTCGCCGCGAAGGTCGACATCACGCTCGACGAATCTCCCATCGGCGGGCTCGCACGAGTGCGTGGGTTTGAGTTCGGGATAGGCCCCAAAGGCCAGGAAATGTCCAAGCTCGCTCGGTGCAGTTTCAAACCGCACGGTGTCATGGCCGTGCTCGGTCCCTTCAACTTTCCTGCTCACTTGCCGAACGGCCACATCGTTCCGGCGTTGGCGATGGGCAACACGGTGGTGTTCAAGCCGAGCGACAAGGCCCCCGCGGTGGGGCAGATGCTGGCCGAGCTCTTCGAGCGTGCACTTCGCGAGTGCGGCGCTCCGAACGACGGTCGCGGCATCATCAATCTGGTTCAGGGTGGACCCCGTGTCGCCTCGGCCTTGGCGTCGCACGACGGGATCGACGGGGTGCTGTTCACAGGTTCATGGCCCGTGGGCCGTCGGATTCTCGAAGCCAATCTCGACCGGCCCGGACGCATCATCGCGCTCGAACTCGGCGGGAGCAATCCGGCCGTGGTGATGCCCGACGCGGATCTCCGTCAGGCCGCGATCGAGATCGCGCGGTGTGCTTTCAACACGACCGGTCAGCGCTGCACCTGCACCCGTCGCGTCATCGTTCACCGCGGCGCTGCCGATCGATTGATCAACGCCGTCGTGCGTGCTGCCGGCGAGATGAAGTTCGGCCACCCGCGTTCGGCGGGCGTGTTTGCGGGTCCGATCATCAACGAGACCGCTCGCCAGGCGGTCTTCAACTTTCAGGAGCGTTGCGCTCGGACGACCGGCGCAAAGGCGGGGGCTCGCGTGCTTCTGGCGTCGAGTACGCTTGAAGTGTCCGAAGGTCCGGGGTGGTACCTCTCGCCCTCGGTCATCGCTGTCGAGCGATTCAATACCACGCCGTTCGATCCTAAGTCGGCCGACTTCGACCCCGGCTGCGACCATGAGGTGTTCGGCCCGCTCTTGCGTGTCGCGATCGTCGATGATCTGGATTCGGCGATTGAGCAAGCAAACGCAACCCGATACGGCCTTGCCGCTTCAATCTTTACGCGCAAGCCAATGACCGCCGAGCGATTCCTGCACGAGTGCAGGGCGGGGTGCCTGAATGTCAATGCTGGCACGGCCGGCGCAAGCAGCAAACTCCCGTTCGGAGGTCTGGGGCTGTCCGGGAATCACCGCCCCGCGGGCAGTTTTTCGCTGGACTATTGCGCCTACCCCGTCGCCGGCATGGAAGAGAAAGGCGACGCCGCGCAAATCGCCGAGGGGATGGCCTGGGACGACGCGTGGCTTTCATGAACGCCGCACCTGCCAGCATCAGAACATCGTCATCTGGCTGGTCGTGATCTCGTCGGTCGTCGGGTGCTCCGGATCGAGTCGATACTCGCCGGTGTAGCACGCGGTGCAGTAATTCTCCGGCGGGCGGTTCACGCACGACAGCATGCCGTCGATGGATAGGTAGTGCAGCGAGTCGATCCCGAGGTACCGGCGAATCTCCTCGACACTCCGGTTATGCGCAATCAACTGGCTTCGAGTGGCGAAGTCGACGCCGAAGTAGCACGGATGCCGGATCGGTGGGCACGAGATGCGGAGGTGGATCTCGCGAGCGCCAGCTTCTCGGAGTTGATTCATCTTCACGCGCGTCGTCGTTCCGCGAACGATCGAATCATCGACCACAATGATCCGCTTTCCCCCGACGATCTCGCGGATGACGTTCAGTTTCAGCCGCACCGCCGCGTTGCGCTGGTCCTGTGTCGGCTTGATGAACGTGCGTCCGACATACCTGTTCGGAACGATCCCTTCTCGGTACGGGATACCGCTCGCGAGTGCATACCCGGCCGCGGCCGATCGACCCGAATCGGGCATCGGCATGACGTAGTCGGCTTCGACCGGAGCCTCCGTGGCGAGCTTCATGCCCATCGCCTCTCGGACCGTCTGAACGTTCTGTCCGAACACGACGCTGGATGGGTTCGCAAAGTAGACGTGCTCGAAAATGCAGTGCGCAGGCCGTTCCACGGCTTCGGTGAAACGTCGCGAAGTTAAGCCTCCGTCCGAGAGCGTGACAATCTCGCCGGGATCAACCTCGCGAAGATACGTCGCACCGACCACGTCAAGCGCAACGGTCTCGCTCGCCACGACATGCCGACCGTCGGGCAGACGACCGATCACCAACGGCCGCCATCCCCACGGATCGCGTGCGGCCTCGATGCGGTTCTGAAAGAGAAAGACGAGACTGAAAGCGCCTTCCAAGTGGCGGAGTGTCGCGGCAATCGGGTCAACCGCCGCCTGTTGGGCGGGTGACGCCAACAGGTGGATGATCACCTCTGTATCGCTGGTCGTGTGGAAGAGATGGCCCGCCTTCTCGAAGGCGCGACGAAAACTGTCGGCATTGATCAAGTTGCCGTTGTGCGCGAGCGCCACCTGTCCGCCTACGTAACTCTCGAGAAGCGGTTGGGCGTTGCAAGAGCGGCTCCCTCCGGCGGTCGAATAGCGGTTGTGGCCGATCGCACCACATCCACGGACAAACACCGGTTCGGATTGAGAGGGTGAGTGGCGGGGGGAAGCCCCGGCGTGATGCCCGTTCGAGCCGGATGAGCCTGTGATGTCAGTGCCTGCATGCACAAGTGGAACGGGGATTGATGCGTCGGCGAGATGTGAAAGGGTTCGCTGGTCAAAGACCTGCGACACCAAACCCATACCCGTGACCGCGTTAAGTTCGAAGCCGTTGCTCACGGCGATCCCCGCCGATTCCTGGCCTCGATGTTGCAGCGACCAGAGCCCCATGTACGAAATGGCGGCGGGTTCGGGGCCCCCCCAGACGCCGAAAACCCCGCACTTTTCCTTCGGCGGTGCGTCGCCCTCTCCATTAGATCGGATAGGCATCGCCGGCGCGCCACAGCCCCGCGACTTTCGGAGCACGGGCAACGACACGCTGCGGCTGGTCGGCATGTCGGATGATAGTTCGCGGCGGCCGCCACGGATCGGATAGGCTGTTCCTTCATGCGGGCCGTGTTGGTACTCGACAGTCTCTTCGCCGCCAGAGAGCGGGCCTTGATCTCCCGTCTTGAGATCGGGCTCGCCGACGAGGGTGTGCGCGTTGCGCACGCTGCACCGTGGTCAGAATCAGAGGCCCAGGCACCGGGTTTGTACTCGGTGTCGGTTGGGTATGTACCGACAGGGCTGCCATTCACCCTGCCGCAGCGTGCCCGCATGTTGGCAGAGTCGTTGCAGCAGGTGTGGGATCTGCCCGAAGTCGTCCGAGTCGAAGCGAACTCGGGGGCGTTGCAGCCGGGAAGTGAAGAACCATCCCGACAAGAAGGACGGTTGCGGGGGCCGATTCAGATCGTGCACGCTTTGGGATGGAGCACCGCGGGCGCTCTGGCTTCGAGCGGATCTTCCGTTCGGATGGGAGACCATCGGGGTGCAACAGGTTTCATGACTGCGCGCGAGCCGATCGCATGGAGTATGGCCCGCCAACTGGCGATCGAACTCGGCGCGGGCCTGGTCTTGGAAGTCTGTGAGGGTCGCCAGGTTGCGCGGGCCGTCTCATGGCTCGAGCGTTCGTGGGGCAGCGCCGGCAATGCCACAGACACACCGCCGATCGCGCTGGTGTGTGCGGACGAGGCAATCGATCACGAAGTACGAAGAAGAACGACAGTCAGAGCGGGCGTGGTCGTTTCGGCTCCTTGGGGCGTTCATGCGTCGAGCGAACCGCACGCCACGAACGCGAATCGGGGGCAGATCATCTCGATACTGCTGTTGGCGTCTGATGCAGAGCGAAGTCGGCTGACGCACGTACTCGAGGGGTTTGCGAAAGCAAAGGCCACGCTTGCTGAGCGGGCCGGCGCTGGGGGTTCAGAGGCACCGATCGAACCCATGCTCTTCGTGGGGGGCGACGACAAGGCGCTGGATCATGTGTGGCGACTTGCCCGCCGGTTGCGAGTGCTCGATCTGGTCACACTGGTGCCTGATCTTGAGGCCCTTCGAGAGCCAGCCCTTTCGACCGACTTGATGATCGTGCCGGGAGGCTCCGGCAGGATCCGCACGCTTGTCTTGGACGCGATGGGCGCCGCGATCCCTGTACTGACCGGCGGCGATCCCGCGGTGTCGTTTCTGAGCAACGACTCCCTGGTTTGGCGCGTGGAAGTGCCGGCATCGACCGCGGCCTGGTCCGACTCAATCGTGTCCGCCGTGACAGACCGCGACCGGACTCACAAGATCGCCGAATCGGCCCGACACTGGGTCAAAGGTCAGCGTCAGGCGAGCACGCACGTGGCGGCGGTCATCTCGGCGTATTGCGCTCTGATCAGGGCCGCTGGAAGCGCAGCCGGCTCGGACGCAGTTGCAGCGGGCCAACAGTCGGTGGGTGATCGACCATGACCGAGCGAGGACGATTCGATCCAAGCCGCATGCGTGCTCAGCGCGAACCCGGATTGTCAGGCTTGGGTCTGTTTTCCGTGCCGACTGCGGCATCATCTCAATCCGGCGGCAGCGCTTTGCCTCCGGGTGCGGGCGGTGAACAGGCAGGATCCCAGACCCCTCAACGTCTCACCGTATCACAACTGGCCGCGATGATCGACGGGACTCTGCGAACGCACTTCCCTCAGCGTGTGCGAGTTGTGGGTGAGATCAGCCAGTTCCGCGAGCGGACGCACTGGTACTTCGATCTCAAGGATGCCGAGGCGGTCATTTCGTGCGTGATGTTCGCCGCGGCCGCGCGCAAAGCCGGGTTCACTCCGACGATCGGGCAGGAGGTTGTCATTTCCGGCCGCGTCGAGTTCTACGTCAAGCAAGGTCGAACAACACTCATGGTCGATCGCATCGAACCGATCGGCGAAGGCGCGTTGGATCTGGCGTTTCGGAAATTGTGCGATGAACTTCGCGGCCTGGGGTGGTTCAATGAGGATCGAAAGCGCCGGTTGCCCGCGTTCCCACAGCGCATCGCGGTCGTGACGAGTCTGACGGGCGCGGCCCTTCAGGACGTGCTCGACACGCTTCACCGCCGTTCGCCCATGGTGGAGGTTGCAACGGTCGACGTGCGAGTGCAAGGCGAGTTCGCAGCGAATGAAGTGACTTCGGCCGTGCGGTGGCTCGGCCGACGACACGTTGAACTCGGTGTCGACGCCGTGCTCGTGACCCGCGGAGGTGGGAGTCGCGAGGATCTTTGGGCCTTCAACGACCGCGAACTCGCCCGGGCGATCGTCGAGTGCGAAGTGCCGGTTGTCGCGGCGATCGGCCACGAAACAGACACCACCATCGCCGAACTCGTGGCGGACCTGCGCTGCGCAACGCCCACCCAAGCGGCCGTGCGAATCGCTCCGGACGCCAGCGCGTTGAACCAGCAGGCCGAGTCTCTCTTGCTGCGTATGCGTGGGGCAATGATCCGATGCACCCATTTGGCGACCACCGAATCGAGGGACCGGTCGGTCCGCCTCGATTCAGCGATGCGACATCGCATCGCGGGCACAGCGCAGCGCCTCGCCGGCCTTCACGCGCGGCTGGAGCGGCACAGACCGATCGCCGTCTATGCACACCGCGAACAGAGCGTGCGCCGGGCACAGTCTTTGTTGACCGCGGCGATGTCGGGCGTCTTCCGCCACATCGATCTGGACGCCGTGGAAAGCCGGCTGCGCGCGGCGATGCAGCGTTCGGCTGGTCGGTTCCAGGATCGCGTCGAACAAGTCGATCGGGCCTTGGAACTCGTTGGACCGGCCGCCGTGCTCCGGCGCGGATACTCGGTGACTCTGGACCGCGACGGACGGGCGGTGAGAAGCGCGTCGGCTGTTGCGCTGGGCGATAGATTGCGCACGCGCTTCGCGGACGGGCAAGTGACCTCCGAGGTCGTCCACGATGATGGGCGACCGGACGCGGGCCTGTCATTGCCACCCCCAAGACCTCGCAAACGGAGGTCCAGCCCCGCCGATGCGGGCGGACCGATGCTCTTCGGTGAGTGACCGGCAACAATAGCGGAGGGGGTTGGAACGTGCGACGATGGAGTGTCATGGCCAAGCAACAAGTTCAATCCAGCGACGGTGCCCAGAGCACGACGTTCGAGGCCGCGATCGAGCAGGTTGAAGCGATCATCGAGCGAATCGAGTCGGGCGAGATCGGGCTCGAGGAGAGTCTGGCGGAGTACGAGCGGGGGATCGGGCTGATCGGGTTCTGTCGCGAGCGGCTGCAGAAAGCTCAGCAGCGGGTGATCGATCTCACGCAGAAACTCGCGCAATCCGATAAACCCGCTGAGGGCTGAGCACGCCCGTCGACTCTCGATCCGGGCGGAACATGCACGACTACGAGATCTACATGCTCCTGGCCAAGGCAACGTGGGTTGTATTCGTCTTCGCCTTCGGCGCCTGCGCTGGCAGCCTGACCAACGTCTTGGTCTATCGACTGCCCCGCGGCATGGGCGTCGTGACGCCGCCGTCGAAGTGCCCGGCCTGCGAAACGCAACTGACGTGGCGCGAGAACATCCCGATTTTCGGTTGGCTGTTCCTGCGCGGCAGGTGCCGATTCTGCCTGAGCCCGATCAGCGCTGAGTACCCGCTCGTCGAGGCGTTCATGGGGATGCTGCTCGCGGCAACATTCGTGCTCTTCTACGTGGTGCCCGCGGATGCACTGCTGATCGACATACCTATCGGCGCCATCCGACCCGAGTGGGCGGCGATCGATGCGATCGAGGGATGGCCGAGAACGACCTGGCCCATCTTCATCGTGTTCGCCTCGCTGTTGTGCTCTCTCGTGGCGATGACGCTCGTCGACGCCAAGACTTTCACCATTCCGCTGGTGCTTCCTTGGGCAGCAACGATCGTCGCGATCATCTTCCACGTCGGATACGCGGCGATCCTGAGCGCGAACAGATCGGTGCTTCCGTCAACCGCTCCCGGTTGGATCTGGTCGCTCCCAACGCCCGGCGGAAACAACCCGACAACATCGATGGCGTGGTGGTGGATGGGGGCTTCGATCGCCGGCACCCTCGGCTTGGGTATCGGATTAGTCCTCATTCGGTTCGGCCTCATCCGGCGCAGTTTCGAGGACTACGCCGACTGGGAAGCGGATGCACTCAAGGCTCGAACCCCCGCTCTGCCATCGGCGGATGACGCCGCCAACCAAGCGCCCGAAGAGGAACTGAAGCCGACCGATCCGCGCCGTGCTCCGCCGCGGTTGTTGGGGCCTGTCACGGCGTTCCTTGCCACAGTTGCGCTCGGCGCGCTTGTCGGCGCTTGGCTTGGGCCAGTCCTAAACGTCGCGAGATGGTGGGGGTTGCTCTTGGGCTTCCTCGCGGCCCCGGCCGTCGCCGGCGCTATCCACCGCCGAGTCAGCAGCGAAACGACGGCGCAATCAGCACCCGTGACAACGGCGAGTTCAACATCAGCGTCAGGCGGCGCAAGTCCGGGCGGACCGGCGATGTGGATCGAGTACCCGCACGCCCGTCGCGAGATGCTCCGCGAAATCGCGTTCCTCGCCCCCTGCCTCATTCTGGGGATCCTCGGTGGGTTGCTCGCTACAAGGCTATGGACAGGAACCGTGCCCCCACTTTGGCTGCCCGTGCTTTCGGGCGTTCTGATGGGCTACCTGATCGCCGGTGGAATCGTTTGGACCGTCCGAATCGCTGGCTCGCTGGCATTTGGGCGAGAAGCCATGGGCTTGGGCGACGTCCACCTGATGGCAGCGGTTGGCGCATGCGTGGGCTGGATCGACGCATCCGTCGCGTTTCCGCTCGCCGCGGTGATTGGCCTGTACTGGGCGTTGGTCGGAGCGATTTCCCGCGGCGGTTTGGCCCGAGCCATGCCTTTCGGGCCGTACCTTGCCGCGGCATCGATGTGCGTGATCTACGGAAAGCCAGTCGTTGAGCGCGGGCTCACGGCGATGCTCGGCGCGGCTTCAGACATGCCCGTAAATCTGCCGTGACGTAGATCAGCACAGCGTTCGCGACGGCTGTCGGATGCGGATCGTTGCCCCATTCAAGCGGTTCCAGCGGTATACTCGATCTTGCGAAGCCCGACTTGATTCCAGCGACGCGGTCAACTCCGCCCGCGGTTTGGGCCGATACCAGAGTTCGAGCAGTCGGTGTCGTGATGGATCACGCCACCTAATCAGGGGACGTTGAGCAATTGGAGATGGATGCCATGGGGATCACCGAGACGATCACGGGCTGGACGGGGCGAGGTCGGCGCATCGCGCGTGCGGCCGCTGTGGCTTGCATGGGAGCAGGTTTACTGCTCGGCGGCTGCAACAACAACTTGAAGAACGAGAACGCCGCACTGATGCAGGAGAATGCGCAGTTGCGTGAGCAGAACTCGCAACTCGCCGCCAACAACAGCGCCTTCCAGCAGCAACTCGACGCCATGCGATCGCAGCCCGCCGGATACATGGATCAGGGTGGCGATTACAACTCAGGCGGTGTGAGTACACGAACGTCCGGCCGCGAAACCGTGATCGAGATCGCTGGCGACGTGCTCTTCGACTCGGGCCAGGCCACACTCAAGCCGACGGCCCGTCGAGAACTCGACCGAGTTGCCGCCAACATCCGCAGCCGGCACTCGGGCCGCGCCCTTCGCATCGTCGGTCACACCGACACGGACCCGATTCGCAAGAGCAAGTGGGCGAGCAACGAGGCTCTGTCCAAGGCGCGTGCGGAAGCCGTGGCCGACTACCTGAGCAGCAAGGGCATCAGCCGCTCGATGATCTCAACCGTTGGCAGGGGGGCCGCCGAGCCGAGGGCGACCAAGCAGGCTTCTCGCCGGGTGGAAGTCGTGATCGTCGACATGCAGTAACCGGAATCCGGCGATCGTGAGCGTCTTTGGATGCAAGCCGGAACCGTCGGAACGGGTATACTTGTGCCCGCCGAACCTCCAGGTTCGGCGGGCCTTGTTTCAGGGCATCGGGAGCAGAAGTAGGCTTCAGGCCCTGAACGGGATTTCGGGCGATTGGCGCAGTTGGCTAGCGCGCATGCATGACACGCATGAGGTCACTGGTTCGAATCCAGTATCGCCCATTCGGTCGGATATCGGACTGTTCGGCAAGCGGGAAGATATTGCGCTAGGGCGCGGTTCTCGCCGGCGTTTGCATCAATCCCCGCCTTGCCCGGGTGAGTTCGAGCCACCTTAGCTCAGCTGGTAGAGCAGCGGTTTTGTAAACCGCAGGTCGCCGGTTCGATCCCGGCAGGTGGCCCTGCGCCGATTCTCCGTCCTCGTTCCACGCTGGGCGTTCAAGCCAGCCTCGCTCCGGGACGTACCGGCGTGGACAGCACGCAAACATGCCGATAGAGTCTCGTTCCTCGCGGGCGTGTACCGAAGTGGCCAAACGGGGCAGACTGTAAATCTGCTGGCTTATGCCTCCGCTGGTTCGAATCCAGCCGCGCCCATTCGCTCGATCGAACGTTGACGACCCAGACACTCGCGCACAGCGCGACCGGGTCAATCCGTGTCACTCGATCATTTCGATCGCCGAAGCAGGCAACCAGAATCTGGCCGCAGCGGGGTCGCCCAACCGACGCACGCCCAACCACACCGGTCCGGAATTCCCGCGTTCCGCTCCGCCGAGCGTCTCGAGAACGACGACCTCCGTGCCCATCGGGCACCGAGTGCTCAGCGGCTCGCCAAGCACCTCATCAGGAACCGTTCTTGGCAGAGTGTCCGCGATCATGACGACCGCGTGCGGCTTCTGGCTAGTCACATCGCTCGCCAATCCGAACACCCCGGCCGCCACCACAACGCCGATGAGCGTGACGGATGCGCTGAGCACATGACCGGGACCCCGCTTGAAGGCGAGCCGAGCCAACCCCAGCGTTGTTCCAGCCGCGACGAGGGCACCTGCCGCGACAAGCCAGGCAACCGGCGGCACCACAATCAGCAGATGGTGGAACAGTTCGCGTTCAGGATCGGCCCGCGAAATCTCCCTCGCGGACTGTCGATCAGAGAGATGCGAACGAGCGGCCGATCTCGCGATGGTCAAGTTCGTCAGAATGTCCTTGCGAAGATCCCAGGCCCACATTGGCGCCAGTCGCTCGGCTGAGCGAAGATACACGATCGCCTGCGAGTGCTCCCCGGCCAGCAGCAGCGACGCGCCCGCGTTGTATAGCAACCGCGCACGCTGAGTCCGGCCCAGATCATCGCTCAGGGCCGCCGTACGAAACGCGTGTGCCGCACGGATCGCGGCGTCGCGTGACGCAACCGGATTCATAGGCAGTCGCTCGATTGCCGTGTCGAATGATCCAATTGCAAGATCGATACTCGCGCTCGTGCTGACTCGTTCAGGATCGCTCATCGCTCCGAGAGAGTCGGGCGAAGTCCGGACCGTACCGGTGGAGACACTTGCAAAGCATGCAAGCCACAAGAGTGCAACGTGTAGTCCCGCCCACCGTCCTTCGCGTGCGTATCCGGTCATCACGCGGCCCCCTGCTTCGGCGACACCGATGTCGCAAGACTCGCCTGTTTCCAGCAACGAACGATGCGATCGATCAGGCTTCGCAACTCGACTTTCGTGATGCGGTCCCGGCCTTCCGCCGCATCCGGTGCAAACTCCCATTCAGTAGAGTCGATGAGCGCTGTGACCCTCGCTCGAAGTTGAACGGGAAGGCTCGTCGGCAGGGCATCCATCGCTTCTCTCGCCGTGATCGCCTGTCCCTCGGTGCCAGCGCAATCTCCGATCAAGGTAGTCAGCACGCTCCCAGCGTCCGCCACACCTACATCTCCGCCCACGATGGCCTGAACGGAAGTCAACGCCCGCCGCCGGGCTCGGCGCAGACGCAAGGCGTTGGCATCGCTCCTCCACCATCGAGCCAGACCAATGCCGACGAAGCCGGCCGCGTACATGAACGCCGGAGCGACAGCGGCGGCACCCAGCCACGACAATGAGAGGCCCGATATCCGTCGGTCCAGCAGAATTGGGCGGCCGTCCAAGCCCGAGCGGTGAATGTCCGCCATTCCGCCGGGAAGTTCACGACGGACAATCTCCGCTTCTGTTGTTCCAGTCGGGCCGGAGTCGCCGTCATCATCATCCGGCAGACCGATCGACGCCGAGCCATGGATCGAAATCGGAATCGGATTGCTCCACGCCGTGCGATACGCTTCATCGACCGGATCGAAGTACGTCAGTCCGATCGGCGGAATCTCACGAACCTGATCGGAACGAGCCCTGACTCTCACGTCGAATCGCGCGACGCCCCCATCGAGGTTCGGCAGGATCGGATCGGCCGGGATACGCAAGAGCGGCTCACTCCGGGTCATCTGCGATGCAAGGTCGAGCGCTGGCACCAGCGAGATCGGATGCGGCCCTTTGACCGTGACGGTCAGTTCGATCGGTTCCCCGACGCTCGCCGAGACCGGCCGCGAGGAGGAAGCAATTTCGTAGCGGCCGACAAGCCCCGAGAAGTTTGCCGGACGCGAATCCGCAGGCAACGGAAGCACCGTGATGTCAACCGGCGAAGCGATCGACGCCTGACGTTCGAGAATCGAAAGATCATCCCACGGCGCATCCGTGAAACGCCGAGGCCGTTGACCGATGACGGCGTCGTAGTCGACTCGTGCCGGTCCGACCGAGAGCCGACCAGACCTCTGCGGGATGAAGACCACGTCGACCGTGAGCGCTTGCCGGCGTGTTCCACCGACGACCCGTTCATCGATCCGAGCGGTCACAGGCTGTCCGTTCAACGTGGTTTCAAACTGACGCGGGTCGGACCGGACTGCTCCGCGTGATCCTGTTGTCGATGATCGGGTGGGTGTCGACGAAGGACCGGGAACGAGTCTCGCGATCAACGGATCGAACGGGAGCGACACCCGCACGTTTCTGACCGGCTTGCCGACGATCCACGTAAGGGTCGCGAGCACCGGCTGACCGACAAACACGCGCGTGGATTCGATCATGAACTCCAGACCGAATTCGGGGTCCTCGGTCGGCTCCTCGATCCGGATTCGTGCCGGTTGAGATGTGAGCCGCCGGGCCGACGGACCAGCGCCGACAACCACGTCGATCGCGGGGATCTCGAACACGCCCGTCCGATCAAACCTCACCTCATACACCATCACCATCGTGATCGTGCGGCGCGTCGTCGTTTGTCCGTTGATCGACATCGTGAAACTCGACGATCGGTCCTCACTCCGCAGGAACCCAATCTCCGCACCATCGATCTGTGGCCACGCGGGTTGCTGGGCTTCACGCGAACCCTGAACCGTGACGATCAACGGCACCGAATCGCCCACGTACCCGCGCTCCGGTATCGCGACGTCGACCGAGAGCGACTCCGGCTGCGCGATCGCGCTCGCCTGTGTCAACAACGCCAAGGCCAAAACCAACCCGAACCGCAGCACACGGCCCGACCGGGCCATCACGCGCCAACGTGTATGCAGAACGGTCGTCATCACCAGTCCCTCTCCACTCGCACCGTCCGACCCTGCATCTGACGCTTCAGCCGTTCGAGCGCTGCCCGCTCACGCCGTTCCTTGTCGAGAATCTGAGCCGCGATGGGGTTGAATCCTCTCACCTCCGACGTCTCGCCTTGTGCGGGCGGTGGTTGCGCCTCTTCGCGTTCCGCGTCCGTCGACTTCGAAGCGTCTTCGCCTGCCCCCTCACGCTCGCGCGACGGCTGACCGGATTCGCTCTTTCCCTGATTATCCCCGGCCGGATCGCTCTGTTGACCACCCTGCCCGGATGAGTCTGGGCTTTGCGGCTCTTCGCCACCGGCCTGCGGCTGCGAGCCGTTCGGTTGTTGTTGCTGCTCTGAGTTGTCGCCTCTCTGCGAATCTCCCTCACCCGCCTGCCCATCCTGCTGCTGCGAGTCTGGAGCATCCTGACTCTCTCCGCTCTCATTGCCCTGATTCTGATGCTCCGATTGTTCCTGCTCCTGCTGACGAAGCAGTGCCTCGATCAGCCGCTGGGTCAGTTCGATGTTGCGTTCCATCTCGGGATCGGGTCCGGCAGCGATCAGTGCCGATCGGAACCAACGTTCCGCGCGCGTCAAGTGCTCGATTGCCTGTTCGGGTGATTCTTTCATTACCGCGACACCCATGCCGTGCTCAATCCGTCCCAAAGCTGTTCGTGCCGGCCCAAGCAGCCGTGGATCTCGCGATGATCGCTCGATCGACTCGATGGATGCAACAGCGCGCGCTCGCTCCTTCTGATCGAGCGAATTTGCTGCGCACAACGCGGCGTTCAGCTCCGCCGATCGTCGAAGCGCCGTATCGGTCGCTTCGCGAGCCGCCGCCTTGAACAGCGGCGCAGCACGCTCCGGGCTTCCCGACGCCGCCAGTGCAGATGCTTCCCGCATCAGCCTCCGTGCCGCGGCGTCGTCGGCCAGCGAGGCGTTTGCCATCGTGTGCATCACGCACGCGCACGCGGCGACGGCCAGCAGCCAACGGCTCGGCATGCCTGCAGGGCGGTTCACGCGTTCCTCCTTCGCTTCAGCGATAGCCCCAGCAAGGGCTCCACGCACAAACAGACCAGCCCGACCGCAAGGAACAACTGAAACGACTCAGACCATCTCAACGCAGGGGTCGAGTCCGTTCGCGTCTGCGATCGATCCCGCATCAGCCTCGCATACACGCGGTCCATCTCGATCGATCCCGTCCCGACATTCAGGAACACGCCGCCCGGCGTGGTGTCGGCGATGGCCTGCAAGACGCCCGTAACCTGCCTCGTCACAACCGGCTCACCCCGATAGACCTGCTGCGTGACACCGTCCTCGGCGGGGATCGTTGCGCCGGTGAGTTCGGACCCAAGACCGATCGTGATGATCCGAACGCCAGCCGCCGCGGCCTTCTCCGCAGCGCCCAGCGGGTCCGACTCGTGATCCTCGCCATCCGTAATCAGCACGATGTCTCTTGCGACCAGCGAGTCATGAGCAGGCTCGGGGTTCTCGCTGTCGATGCCGAAGAGTTCCAGCGCTGCCCGTATGCCCTCACCGATCGCCGTGCCGCCCCGGCCGACCGAGTCGGGCGAGAGCGAGTCCAACGCAAGACGCGCGAAACCCACGTCCGTCGTCAGCGGGCTCTTCACCGAGGCGCTCCCCGCGAACACCACGATCCCGATCCGCTCCCCGCGAACCGTCTCCATCGCGTCCGCCACCGCGAGTTTCGCACGTTCGAGCCTGTTCGGGCGAAGGTCCCGCGCCAACATCGATCGCGACACGTCGACCACGAACACGACCTCGCGTGCGGGCCGCTGCACGGGCCTCGGTTCGGGCGAGTGCGCGGGCCGCGAAAGCGCAACGGCCAGCGACGCGAACGCCACAAGCAGCACCCCAGCGCGCAGCACCGACCGTCCCCGCCTCACGCTTCCGGCCCACGGCGTTGCCCTTGCTGAGCCATAGAACCGACGCAGTGCGGCCCTTGTCAGCCCGTTCCCCAGCACGGCGAGCAGCGCGAGCGGCACAACGCCAAGCAACAACCACAACCACGCAGGCTGTAGCAGGTTCATGCCCCGACCCTCCTCAGCACGGTCGACGCCAGCGCCAACTCCAGCGCAATCAACGCCGCCGCGGCAATGGCCAGTGGCGCGAACCGCTCCGCGTAATCCACGAACTCCGTCGTCCGAACCGTTGTGCGTTCCAGCCGATCGATCTCCCCGTAGATCGAACGCAACGCATCGCCGTCCTGAGCGCGGAAGTACCGTCCGCCCGTCAGCCGAGCGATCTCCTCCAGTTCGCTCTCGTCGATCCCCGCCGCCATCGGCACCAGTTGCTCGCCTCCAAGCGGATCGCGCCGAACCACGTACGCCGGCGCGCCAGCCCCGATACCGATCGTGTACACGCGGATGCCCCACTCGCGGGCCAGTTCCGCCGCTTCAAGGGGCATCCGCTCCCCCGCGTTGTTCTCGCCATCCGTCAGCAGCACGATCACCTTCGACTTGATCCGTAGCCGTCCTTCGTCGTTCGGCTCACCGCTCGCGTCCCGGGCGGAAACCTCCTGCTCAGCCTGGCGAAGCCGCGCTGCCGCGAGCGCCAACGCGTCGCCCACGGCCGTGCCGTCCTCAAACTGCTGCACGGCGGGCCGGATCGAGTCGACCAGGTCCGCCAGTGCGCGCGGGTCTCGCACCAGCGGGCACGCCGTCTCCGCAAACCGCGCAAACGTGACCAGGCCGATCAGGTCCGCCGGCCTGCCCGTCAGCGACTTGCCGTCGCCGATCAAAAACTCGCGCAGCACGCGCTGCACAACGTCCAGCCTCGTCAGCAACTGCCCGTCGATCTGCATCCGATGCCGCATCGACCCCGACCGATCCACCACCAGTTGAATCGCCACGGCGTCGGTCGATGTCCGTACTCGCCCGAGCCCCATCTGCGGCCGCGCCAGCGCCGCAACGAGCAGCAGCATCGCCAGAACCCGGAGCACGCCCAGCAGCGGCAGCAAGCGCTGACGCAACGTCACGGGCATCGCAGGCAGCGACGCGAGCGTCGGCAGCACCGGCGACGGATCACCATCGACCGATCTCACCGTCTTTGCCCGACGTTGCCACCACACCAGCCCGAGCGCTGCGCCCGCCGGAATCAGCAGCAGCCAGGCCCACGGCGAGTGCCAGTGCATCGCGTCCCACGAAGACGCCAACACCGTGCTCACATCGGTCAAGGAGAGCGTCATGCGGCCGCCCTCCCCGTTCGATTCGGTCGAGCTCTCGCGCTGCGTGCCGCCGCGATGCGGCCCTCACGCACGTGTCTCATCTGCCGCACGAAACCACGCAAACTTCGAATCCCCGCGATCCACGCCGTTGCTCGATCCGCAACACCCGGATGAAACCGCGCAGTCTCAAAGCACGCCGCCGCCATCGCCGCCGATTCGCGAGCCTCCGCCGTCCAGTCTTCCGGCGATGCGCCACACACAACCGCCTTCGAGATCTCGGCCGCGGTCAGACTCTGTGCCCCCGGCCCGAGTTCCTCCACCAACACAGCCACGACCCTCGCGTGCAACATTTCAAGCACGGTCGCAGGCGGCAGCGCGTCCGCATCCCGATCCTCACCCATCGACTTCAGCGCCTCTTCCAACGCCGGCAGCGGCGCCAACGCCGCGGGTGTTCGCTTCGCCCTCATCGCCGCAAGGCCGAGCACCGCGAGCGGAACCACCAGCATCGTCACTCCCACGCCGAGCCGCACCCACACCCAAGGGCCGATCGGCGCACCCGCCGGAGTCGGCGCCAGCGACACACCTCCGCCGATCGCCGCCGCGAGTTCCGCAGTATCCTCCGGCGCATCCTCAACCAGCGACCGAACCTCGACTCGCACCGGCGCAAGCGTCAACGCCCGCGCACCCTCATCCTCCCCCGCGCCAACCTCAACGCGAATCGGCGGGATCGCCCTCTCGCCCGGCATGAACGGTTCGTAAATCACCGTGCGAACGAACCGCGTACGTCCGTCCGCCCCCACGATCGGCCCCCGATCGTCCACGTCGATCGCCCGCAAGCCCTCGATCTCAGCCATGTCCGCGGGCCACACCGGCGTCAGTGGGGGGGGCAAGGGAAGCGGTGGGGCCGACGTCGCCGTGCTTGCTTCGCCCACCGGCTCAAAGTCCAGCCGGAGCGTCACACGCAACCGTTCCGCAACCGTCATCGACGTCGTGGATACTTCCTGCGAGAGCGTGATCGCGCCCTGCCCGCCGACGACTCCACCGATCGAGACCTCCTGTTGAATCGCCCCGGCTCGCTCCGCCGGTGCTTCCGATCTCGCTTCCACTCCTTGATCAGCAACAGTCCGCCCATCGCACCCGCCCACCAACAACGCCACGATCGCTGCGACGGCACACGCCGTCACGCGCGGCACTCGCCTTCCGCCTCGCAACACTCGTGCGCATCCACCGGCCCTCATCGCCTTCGCTCCCGCGCCATGAAGAACCGCGCCAGCGCATCCCCCGGCCTCGAGTCCGTCGAGATCGTGACATGGTCGATCCCCGCACTCCGCAAGTCTCCCGCCACCCGCGAACGCAGCCGCTCAGCCTCCCGCGCATACGCCGACCGAACCATCGCGCTCGACGTGTCCAGCGTCACACGCAGCCCCGATTCCGGGTCGCGCATCTCGATCAACCCCGCCGAGACCAGCCGACGCTCGCGCGGATCCACGATCTCCACCGCGATCGGCTCGTGCCTCGACGTGATCGTCCGCAGGTCTCGCTTCGGGCTCGTGCCGAGAAAGTCGCTGACCACAAACACCAGCGCCCGCCTGTGAAGCACCGACGCCAACCGTTCCGCCGCCGCCGCCAAGTCCGTCCCTTTGCCGCGCGGCTCAAACGCCAGCAGATCGCGCACCAGCCGCAGCGCGTGCCGCGTCCCCTTCCTCGGTGGGACCCACCGCTCCACCCGATCCGAGAACAGCAGCAGCCCGACTCGGTCCCCCTTCTTCACCCCCGCAAAGCCCAGGATCGCCGCTACCTCCGCCGCCACGCGCCGCTTCGTCCGTCCCGCCGCGTTCGAAGCAAACAGCCCCGACGCCGAGCAATCCACGGCCAGCACGACCGTCAACTCGCGCTCTTCGCTGAACCGCTTGATGAAAGGACGACCCGCCCGCGCGGTTACGTTCCAATCGATCGCACGCACGTCGTCGTCCGGCTGATACTCCCGCACATCCGCGAACTCGATCCCGCGCCCCTTGAATGCCGACGAGTATTCCCCGGCGAACACCTCCGTCACCTGGTGACGCGTGGTGATCTCCAGTCGTCGAACTTCTCTGGCCAGTTCCGCCGCGTTCATAATCGGTTCGTTGTCGTCTTCTGTCGTGCAAGCGAATCGCTCAAAGGCCACGCTCAATCAAAACTCGTGTAGGATCACCCGCTCTGCCCCTCCGTGCCTTCGTGCCTATGTGCCTCCGTGCCGTTCCCTTCATCACGGTGTCGGCACGTGGTTCAGTATCCACCGAACGATCACGTCGCTCGTCAGGTCGCGTGCCTCCGCCTCATACGACGGAATCACCCGATGCCGCAGCACCGCCGGCGCCACGCTCTTCACGTCGTGCGGCGTTACATACGCCCGACCCTCCAGAAACGCCGACGCCTTCGACGCCAGCGCCAGCGAAATGCTCGCACGCGGCGAGCCGCCGAACTGCACCAGCCGCTCGGCCGCCCGCTCCGCCCCCGCGTCCACATCCGCCCCGTGCCCGCGATGCCCGTTCCGGCCCGCGCTCGCACGCCGACCCGACAAGCTCCCCGAAGCCGCCGCCGGCGCCCCGAGCCCCATCGCGTCCGGCGTCCGCGTCGCGTGAACCAGGTCCACGATGTAGTCGCGAATCCGCTCGTCCATGTGAACGCTGTCAACCAGCGTCCGCGCCTGCAGGATGTCGCGCGGGTGAATCACGGGCGAAAC
Source organism: Phycisphaeraceae bacterium (assembly GCA_019636535.1). GTDB lineage: Bacteria > Planctomycetota > Phycisphaerae > Phycisphaerales > UBA1924 > JAHBK01. The sequence continues at coordinate 80,650 of JAHBXK010000008.1, forward strand.
CCCGCCCGCGCCCGCGACAGTTCCCGGCTTGGTCCCCGTGCTCGTCCGCGCCATCGCGTCCACGATCCGCCGCTCCTGCTCCTTGCTCGGATACCCCACCGTGATCTTCAGCATGAAGCGGTCCACCTGCGCTTCGGGCAGCGGGTACGTCCCTTCCTGCTCGATCGGGTTCTGCGTCGCCAGCACCAGGAACGGGTCGGGCAGCACATACGTCTCATCCCCGATCGTCACGCGTCGTTCCTGCATCGCCTCCAGCAGCGCCGATTGCACCTTCGCCGGCGCACGGTTGATCTCGTCCGCCAGCACGAAATTCGCGAAGATCGGCCCCTTCCTCGCCGAGAACGTCCCCTCGCGCGGGTTGTAGATCTGCGTCCCGATCAGGTCCGCCGGCAAGAGGTCCGGCGTGAATTGGATCCGCTTGTACGTCGCGTCGATCGCCCCCGACAGCGTCGAGATCGCCAGCGTCTTCGCCAGCCCCGGCACGCCCTCCAGCAAGACGTGCCCGCCAGTCAACAGGCCGATCACCAGCCCGCGCACCATCTCGTCCTGGCCGATCACCGTCTCATGCACGCGGCGCAGCAGCCGCGCGATCGGTTCCGCGCGCTGCTGAATCAACTCCGCCGTTGCGGCCGAACTCGCTGCGCCGCCCATGCTCGTACCGCTCATTCCTACTTGGCTCATGCGACTGAATCCTCCGCATCACCTACGTCTCGACCGCCGACCTCGTGCGAGGCCAATCGCCCCGATCACGCCCGTCACGCGTGCGCCTTTGCGGGCGCACCACCCATCGGCCGAACCGCTGCGCGCTCCGGCCACACGTCCTCTTCTGGTTCCCCGTGCGTCAGGATGCGCTCGGCCCACACTCCCGTCACGACCCCCGAACCTCGAACAGGAACTCGATCTCCACCGGCACACCCAGCGGCAAACTGCTGCACCCCACCGCCGCGCGCGCGTGCTTCCCAGCCTCACCGAAGATGCCGATCAGCAACTCCGACGCCGCGTTGGCCACCTTCGGATGGTCCCTGAACTCCGCCGTCGACGCCACGAAACAGCCGATGCGAACGACCCGCTCGACCGCCGACAACCCCCCCCGATCCGCCAGCGCCGCCTTCGCCGCGGCCAGCGCGTTCAGCGTGCACTGAACAGCGCAAGCCCGCGCGTCCTCCAGCGAAACGTCCGTCGGCACAATCCCCAAACCGACAGGCTTTCCATCCTTGATCGGTATCTGTCCGGATATATACAGCAGCCGACCCACCAATTGTGCTGGCACATACGCCGCCACAGGCACCGAAGCCACAGGCAGCGTGTGCCCAAGTTCCGCCAGTCGTGATTCTGGATTCATCGTTATCTGCCTGATTTCCAGGGCTTTGCGACAGTTTCCGGCCGCCCGGCCCCACACCGCGCCGCGAATCGCTCCCCGCCCCCCTCCAAGAGCATCGATCTCCACCCCGACCCGAGCCGAAGAGTGTACCGGAGACACCATCCTGTCGGTTAAGCGTCGATCTTTCGGCCCATTCAACCGCAACCGGTCGATTTGACATGCGTATCGTTCGTGGTACCTTGTGTTTGCACGTGCAGATGGTGTGTGGAAGGAGCGGAAGGCGCTATTCCCCTCCGAACCGTACTTATGGCGGTCGTTAGGCCGCCCGCGTCATGCAGCGACTGACGCACTTCCCCACGCCGACATTTTGGTGAGCGACGGCGAACACTTCGCTCCATTCGCGCTCGTGGCGATTGGGCGCTGACCGCCGAGGCGCTGGGCCCTCAGAATCGGATGGATCGTTCATCGTCAGGCCAGACGAGCGCGGCACTTCCGATTCAGCCCGCGGGTTCGCGTATCGAACCTCGCTGGCCGTTTGTTCGGCGTGGGCACCGATCGACACGTCGTCGTCGGTGCGAGAAGTGTCCCTTGTTATTTGGAGATCGAAGATGAAGAAGCGTGGCTTTACGCTGATCGAGTTGCTGGTGGTGATTGCCATCATCGCCCTGCTCGTCGGCATCCTCCTCCCGGCGCTCGGCAAGGCTCGTCAGAGCGCCCGGCAGTTGAAGTGCTCGACTCAGGTCCGCTCCGTGGTGCAGGCCATGGTCACCTGGGCGAACAACAACCAGTCCCGTTACCCCCTCGCCAGCGACGTGGACACGGCCAACCAGACCGTCTCCGCTCAGGGCGAACTGAAGAACACGACCGGCAACTTCCTGTCGCTGCTGATCTTCAACGGCCACATCTCCCCCGAGATCTGCGTCTCCCCCTCGGAGACCAACACGGGCAACATCCAGGTCAACACCGCCTACCAGTTGACCAACCCGAGCGGCGCTGTGCAACCCTCGAACGCCCTCTGGGACCCCAAGTTCCTCGGCGCTCCCGGCACTCAGAACGCCCAGATGCATCCGGGTGCGGGCACCACGGGCCACAACTCCTATGCGCAGGTCCCGCCCTTCTACCGCCGCAAGCAGTTCTGGAGCGACACCTTCAGCTCCACCGAGGCCGTCTTCGGCAACCGCGGCCCGCGCTTCCAGGGCACCACCTTCCCCGCCAGCGGCCGCTGGACCCTGACGTCCGACTCCTTCGGCACCGGCTCGAACACCCTCGCCATCCACGGCGGACGTTCGACCTGGGAAGGCAACATCGGCTACAACGACGGCCACGTCTCCTTCGAGACCAAGCCGAACCCCGACACCGTGACCTACAGCCGCGGCTCGGGCGCCAGCGCCCAGGCCGTCGCCGACAACCTCTTCGTCGATGAGACGGACGAGAACGGTCGCGACAACGCCTCCGTGCAGGTCGGGCAGGGCACCAACATGGTCCTCCGCGTCATCAAGTCGGTCGGCGGCACGGCCAGCGCCTCGACAAGTGCGCCGCAGTTGACCAACTTGGCATTGCCAGACGGAGGCTCGGCCGGAAGCAGCGGTGGTAACTGCTGGGGTGACTGAGAAAGACTCTGCTCGTCCCTGGCACCGGCGTTTAGCCGGGGCTGCACTTGGCTTCTTTCAGGTGTGAATTTCACACAGCACCGACCTAGGACCCGGGATGGACAATCCCGGGTCCTATTCACTTTCAGAAGCCGATCGAAAAATGTGCATAACTTGTGGAGACTGTAGACACTAGGCGCGAAGCAAGTACGGATCTGGTATATACATCATCTTCAGCCACTGTCAACTCAATCAGTTGGAGGACGAGTACATGATCGATGCCCGAATTTTGTCCGCAGTGTCACTGATTGCAATCATGATTTCCACGCAGTCGTTAGGATTGCCGCCCATTGATGGTTGCAACGAAACGGTACACGAGCCAGAGGTTTCTCAGAACAATGTGATCTGTGGCCAAGGTGGTTGCATGCCCTTCTCTGTCTCAAGGGAGGACGGGTTGGTTCGCGCCGGTCTGAGGTGGGAGATCTCGACGGGAAGCGCAAGTGTAATCGGGGGCGGAATCGATCTAAACTTGCGAGCCAGAACCAGCAACAGGTTCTTTGCCTTCTTCGGTCCTTCGGAGTCCGATTGTGTGTTCGAGGGAGTCACACCATCTGAGTCCTTCACGTACGAGCCATCCAATTCGGGGTCAGCGGGATTCCTCTCCTTTCAATCAACTGACCTCTTCTCAGACAGTGGGACATACAGCGTATTGTCGGAGTCATTTGGATTCTTCAGCGGCCGTGCAATGACTGAGGCTCGGGCAAGTAGTTCAAGTGGGCATTGGTTCGACGAACTTGCTGTTGGTAGCGGCTGGATAGTATCCATCGCAGACGAAAGCGAAGTGATAGCAGCAACTTACGGCATCGTCGATTCAGAAGATTACGTCGAGTATGAAATCTCGCAGTCATCGCCTCCTTCTGACATCGAAATTGTCATCAGGAATTTGCAGGGCATTGCAGGAGCGGAAGCCTATAGTTTTGCCAGCAACTCGACCCATCTCGTTTGTACAAGTATCTGCGAAGAGGTTCCAGCGGGAGAGCGACAACCTTTGACTACTAATGCCTTTCTGTGGGTTCGGTACGACTTTGCCGGCTATCTCTCAAGTACGCTGGCGCAGTCCTACACATACGTTGGATTTCTGCGAGCAGAGGGCGGAGACGTTTTCGCATTCGGAACATTTCGTGATATCTACGATGAACAAGATTCTAGCAACCTGTGTGAACGTGATGTAATTGAGTTAACATGTCCAAATGAAACGACTGTCACTTCAATCTCAAGTGACGCACGGTACCAGGCGCTCTACCAAGACCCAGTGCTTGAGTTCGGCCACGTTGATACTCTTCGCGTACTGCGTAGATCCTTCGCAATCAACGAGGGAGATGATGGACAAGGAGATTGCGACCATAGTATGTCGTGTAATTACCTTGATCGCATTCTCATTCAAACTATCGTGGCGAATGGTGGCGCGGACTTTGACGATGATTTGTATGATCCGTGTTTGGACTTGAATTTCGATGGTACGATTGACGCAAGCGACCTTGCGGCATTCGACCAACTTCCGACTTGCTGCCCTGAGGACGTGAACGGCGATGGCGTCGTCGATCTGGCTGACTTGCTTGACTATCTTGGATGGTACAACACAAGCGATCCTCGTGCAGACTTCAACGGCGATGGAACGGTCGATCTTGCCGACTATCTCGCTTGGCTAGGTCTTTGGCAGTCTCGCCTCGGCCAGTCGTGCCCATGAGGCGAATTCAAATTTGACATTGCATTCCCTTCGTGAACGCAGAGATTTAGATTAATTATACAAGTGTCCCCACCAACGACATCGCCCGCGAATCGGTCAGTCGCACCGTGATCACGCGCCCGATCAGCGACTCCGCCCGCGCGTCATCGCCGCCCGGCAGATCGATGTGCACGATCAGGTCCCCCTCCGTCCGCGCTGACAACTGCACCGACCCGCGTTCCCCGCTCGACGCGATCGCGCCCTCCGCATCCACAGGCTCACCCCTCCCCTCCTCCGGCAGCGGCCCATCGGGCGGCATCTCGCAGGCGCTCGGCGTGTGCGATGCGAGCGATCCGTTCGACAACTTCCCCATCACCGTCAGGCCAACCACTCCCCCGCCCCCCCCGCCCACCGAGTGAAGAGCATCGCCGTTCACTCGAGCCGCCCCCACCGGCCTTCGCCGCCGGTGCTCCAGCCGCGAGAACCCCTCAACAAACACCCGCGCCGTCCTGCCCACGAACTCGCGCCCCACCTCCGCGCTGATCTCCTGCTGCAGCGCCAGCAGTTCGCCGTTCCGCCGGCGCTTCACGTGCTCCGGCACATCGTCCGGCAGTTTCTCGAAAGCGACCGTGCCCGGCCGCGCTGAGTACTTGAAGATGAAACAGTTCTTGTACCGCGCCCGCCGCAGCAACTCCGCCGTCGCCGCGTGATCTTCCTCCGTCTCCGACGGAAACCCAACGATGATGTCCCCCGCCACCGTCAGCGGCCGGTCGATCTCCGGCTGGTGCAGGTGCGCCCGCGCCCGATCCAGAAACTCCAGGTACTCGCCCACCGTGTACCCGCGGTTCATCGCCCGCAACAGCCGGTCCGAGCCCGTCTGCGCTGGCACGTGCAGATACCGGCAGATCCGCGGGTGATCGCGGATCACCTCCAGCACGTCGTCGCCGAAGTCGCGCGGATAACTCGTCACAAACCGCAGCCGCTCGATCGCGGGCGCTTCGTCGTGAATGCGACGCAGCAGATCGGCGAACGTTGTCACGCGCTCCCCGGCAAACGCGTCGCGGTTGTGCGCCCCCTTATACGTCCGCCCCTTTTGCGGCTGCGTCACGCCGCCCACCGTCACCACGCTGCCGTGCTCAAAGCGGTAGTGGTTCACGGTCTGTCCAAGCAGCGTCACCTCCACCACGCCCGAATCCGCCAGCCGCTTGCACTCGTCCACGATGTGATCCGGCGGCCGGTGCACTTCCGCCCCGCGCGTGAAGGGCACCACGCAGTACGTGCAGAACTTGTTGCACCCGCGCGTGATGCGCACATACGCCGAGCGAGTCCGCCCGTGGCTCTCCGGGCTGACCGACCTCGACAGATCGAGCAGTTCCAGCGTGTCCTGCGCCGCCGACAGCGTCGCCGACCGCCGCGACGTGCTGCCCTGCAGCGCCACCTGCCGCGCAGACGGCGGCAGCGGGGGGGGCACGTTGGATGCAGAAGAAAGTGGGGGGGATGCGCCCGGCTCATCCGCCAGCAGCGACGCCCGCGTCCGCACCGCGTTGTCAAGGAGCGCGGGCAGTTTGTCCAGTTCTCCCGGCCCGCACAGGATGTCCACCTGCGGCATGCGGCGGATCAGGTCCTCCCCGTCCCGCTCCGCCATGCACCCCAGCACGCCCACCACCAAATCCGGCCGCTCGGCCTTCCGAAGCCGGTCGATCCCCAGCCGCGACCAGACCTTCTGCTCGGCGTGCTCGCGGACCGAGCACGTGTTGTACAGCAGCACGTCCGCCTGCTCGGGCTGAGCCACGAAACGATACCCCAGCGCGCGCAACTGCCCGCTCACCAGTTCCGAGTCCAACTCGTTCATCTGGCAGCCGAACGTCTCGAGATACACCGCTTTGGATGGCATGAGAGATCAAAGGATAGGGTGATCCCGCGGCCGGTCCCTCCAGCCGCCCCGTTCAACCCCGTTTGCGGTGCACCGAGATCACGCTCGTCCCCGTCGGCAGCCGGACGTGCGGAAGCACGTGCTTCTCAGCCTCGAACGCCGCCCGCAGGACTCGATCCACCATCCCCGGCAGCGGCCTCACCTCCGCTTCCGCCGGCGCTCGGCCCGTGATCGCCCCGCGTGCCCGCTCCACCAGCCTCGCGCCGATCACCAGCGGCATCGACGCCAGTTGGCAGTAACTCAGCACCAGCGTCTCCACCGCCAGCCCATCAAACAACGCGCCGAACCCCCGACGCGTGTACCGCCGACGGTGATGGTTGAAATCGTCGTGCGCTGACCACAGCCACCCGTGCGCGGGAACCGTGCAGACGATGATCCCGCCGGGCTTGGTGATCCGCACCATCTCGCGCACCGACTCCACGTCCCGATCTATGTGCTCCAGCACCTCGCTCGCCACCACCACATCGAAAGCGTCCGCATCGCGAAACGGCAGCCCGTCCGGCAACGCCCCATCCACCGCCCGCAACCCCCGCTTGTCGCAATACTCGCGCGCGATCGGCGACAGATCGACCCCCACCGCGTCGAACCGCTCGCTCAGCCGGGCCAAGACACCCCCCGCGCCGCACCCGATGTCGATCGCGCGCGGACGTGACTCTCCATCCGCGTTGCCGGCAACCCTCGGTCCGTACCGCTCGATCAATCTCAGAATGATCCGGTTCTTGGCGACCCACCACCAATACGTCTCTTCACGCTCGGCGTGCAGTCGGTACAGCGCCTCATCCACCTGCGCGTTCCTCGACCCGGTCCACAACCTCGCGACGAACGACGACATCGACCGCCGGTGTCGCACGCACGCCCGCCGGCCCGCGCACCGCGAACGACCGGGCGCTCGGCGCCGGATCGTGCTCCCCCGGCCTCCACCCGCGCTCCTCCGCCACGACGTACATCGGGCGGTCCTGCACGTTCTGGAAAATGCACCCGACGTAACTCGCCAGCATCCCAAGCAGGAACATCTGCACCCCCCCGAGAAAGAACATCGCGCACGCCAGGAAGTAGAAGCCCCGCGGCACGCTCGGATCGCCGAAGAGTTTGTCCGCCAGCACCACCACGATCCCCAGCACCGACAGCGCCACCATCAACCCGCCGATCCACGTGCCGATCTTCAGCGGCACCTGCGAGAACGAGAAGATGCCGTCGAGCGCCAGTTTCACGAGCCTGAACAGGCCGTAATTCGTCCGCCCCGCGTGCCGCGCGTCGCGCTCAAACGCCAGCGCCTCCTGCCGAAACCCCACCCACGGCACAAGCCCCCGCACATACCGCGGGTTCTCGCGGCAGCGCTTCACCGCCTCCGTCACCCGACGGTCCATCAGCCGGAAGTTCCCCGTGTCCAGCGGGATCTCGACGTCGGAGATCCTCGCCAGCAGGCGGTAAAAGACGTAGATCGACAGCCGCTTCAGCGCCCCATCGCCCCGCCGACGCACGCGCTGCGCATACACAACGTCCACGCCCTGCTTCCATCGCTCCACCATCCGCGCGATCAACTCCGGCGGGTCCTGCAGGTCCGCGTCGATCAGCACCACCGCGTCCGCGTCCGCCCGGTCCAGCCCCGCCGCCACCGCCACCTCGTGCCCGAAGTTCCGCGACAGCGAAACGTACTTCACCCGCGGATCCTTCTCGGCCAGCAGGCGCAGCCCCTGCAGCGTGCCGTCGCGCGATCCGTCGTTGACGAAGATCAGTTCATGCTCTCCGCAGCATCCCTCCAGCACGCCGGTCAATCGCCGGTGCAGCGTATCGAGGTTCTTCTCCTCGTTGAATGCGGGAATGACCACGGCGAGTTTCATGCGTTCGTTCACTCCACCCCCGCCTTGCGGCGAAGCGCATCGATGAACAGCGCGTGCGAACGCGCGCCCCACTCAAAGCACCGCAACTCGAACTTCTCGTTCGGCGAGTGAACGCGGTCATCGTCCAGCCCGAAGCCCATGAAGATCGTCTCCAGCCCCAGCAGAGACTTGAGCGTCCCCGCCACCGGAATCGACCCGCCCGACTTGATCATCGCCGGCGCGACCCCCGTCGCCCGCCTCACCGCCTCCGCCGCGGCCTTCAACAACTCCGAGTCCGTCCGCACCGTTGCCGGGTTGCCCCCCGAGTGCGACACAAACTCCCACCGACACCCCGCCGGCGTCCGTGCACGGCACCACTCAAAGAACGCGGCCTCGACCTTCGCCGGGCTCTGATCCGCCACCAGCCGGAACGACACCTTCGCCCCCGCCCACGCCGGGATCACCGTCTTGGCTCCCGCCCCGGCGTACCCCCCGAACAGTCCGTTGATGTCCGCCGTCGGCCGCGCCCACTCACGCTCGATCGCGCTGAACCCCGCCTCGCCCGACGGCTCATCGGCTTCTGGTCCCAGCCCGATCTTGCTCAGCGCATCGCCCGCATCGCACCCAAGCCGCGACCACGCCGCACGCTCCTCCGCCGAGATCGGACGAACGTCGTCGTAGAAGCCCGGGATCGTCACCCGCCTGTCACCGTCCCACAACCGAGCAAGCACCTTCGCCAGTTCGTTGTTGGGGTTCGGCGCCCGCCCGCCCCAGAGCCCCGAGTGCAGATCCTGGTTCGCCCCGTGCAGCCGAACCTCGGTGTACACCAGCCCGCGCACGCCATACGTGATCGCCGGCCGCTCGCGCCCAAGCATCCCCGTGTCAGATATCAGACACGCATCGCACGACCGAAACCGGTCCGCGTGCTGTTCCAGAAACCGATCGAGGTTGACGCTCCCGGATTCCTCCTCCCCCTCCAGCAGCACCGTCATCCGCACCCCGCCCGCCGGCTTGCCCGTCACGCCGTACCACGCGCGAAGAGCTTCGAGGAACGTCGCCACCTGGCCCTTGTCGTCGCAGGCGCCCCGAGCCACGATCCGCTCGCCCACCTCGCCCTCGGCAGGCCGGATCACCGGCTCGAAAGGCCCCGACTCCCACAGTTCCAACGGGTCCGCAGGCTGAACGTCGTAATGCCCGTAGAACAGGATGTGCGGGCCGGGTGCATCGGGGTTCGCAGTGCCCAGCACCACCGGGTGCCCGGATCCGACCCCATCCGTCCCGATCCCGCCGGTCTCCATCAGTTCAACCTTCAGCCCCGCACCGCACAGGTGCTCCGCGGCCCACGCCGCCGCTCGGCGCGTATGGTCGCGATACGCCGGGTCCGTCGAGATGCTGGGAATCTTCAGCCAATCGATCAGCCGTTCGATCTGGCCGGGCCGATCCGCGGCGAGCGTGTCGAGCACCTTGCTGGCGGTGGTGGTTGGAGTCGTCATGGCGTGTCGGATTCAGCGTCCACGGATGTTGAAAGCACAGGGTAGGAACCGCGCGCAAGAAAAACCCCCGCTCCGAGGAGCGGGGGTCGTGTGGAGGTCAAGCAATCAGGGATTGACCAACCGTGAGTCTTGGAGTTCGATCACGGGCAGGTTGAGCCCAGATTCGGATTCCAGTCACCCAGGAACTCAAGCAGGTCGGCCAGGTCCACAACGTTGTCGCCGTTGATGTCGCCCGGCAGGCCCATGCCTGACTGACCCAGGTTCGGGTTCCAATCACCCAGGAAGTCCAGGAGGTCGGCCAGGTCGACCACGCCGTCGTCGTTGTAGTCGCCGGGGCACGGTGTGCTCACGCACGGGTCGGGCGTGCAGGTGGTGTTGTTGCCCTCGTAGGCGCCGCCCAGAATGCCCTCGCACAGCGCCTGGGACGCGATCACGCACCCATTGCCGGTGCAGCAGGCGCCCGTCGGATCGCCGACCGGGTTCGCGCTCACCGTGATGTTGTCGAAGGCAAAGGCCTCGTCGCCGCCGTCGCACATCGCGCGGAAGCGGAGTTGCAGCGTGCTGCCGACACCCGCCACAGGCCAGGTGAACGTCGTGAACACGTTGTCAACGATCGTGTCCGACACCTGATCCCGAAGCGGATCGTTGAAAGTACGCAACGCGCCGCTGGCCATCGTGTACTCGAAGTCCACGATCGACTCGTCCGCCCGACCGTCAAAGACGACCGTGAACGGACCGTTGTCAACCGCGATCTCGAAAGTGTACCGATCCACCACGCCGACCGTTGCCTCGAAGTTGCCCATCGCGGCGATGTCGACGCTCACCGTGATGCCCGTGCGGCCAGCGATGTCAAACTCCCACTCGGCCACGGCCTCCGTGTCCGCATCCGTCATGATGATGTTGAACACGTCCGCCACGCCGAAGCACGAATCGACCTTCGACTCGCGGATCACGCCGATCGTGTCGCCCGGGAACAGGTTCACCGTGTCGTCGAGCAGCACGAACGGCTCCGGCTCCGGGAACAGGCGGAACCGCTGCACCACGCCGAACGCATCGCCCAGCGGGAACGGCGGGGTCGCATCGGTCGTGATCGTGAAGGACAACGCCTGACGATTCACGTCGAAGTCGTAGAGCGCCACGAGCGTCGGGCTCGATGCCTGATCGCACGCGCCGGCCGCGCACGTCGTGCCCTTGCCCAGCCAGATGCCGCTCATCGCGACGCAGTCGCTCCAGGTCATGCTCGCCGTGCAGTTCGTGCCCACGCAGCAGGCGCCGAGCGCTGGCGGCTGCGTGCACTGGTTCGGGCTGCACGTCGCGTTCGCGGTGTTCGCGATGCCGCCAGCGGTCACGCAGTCGTTCACCGTCAGCACCTGGCAGGTGCCGTCGGCAAAGCAGCACGCGAACGTGCAGGGCCGGTCAACACACGTCGTGTTGTTGCCGGCAAACACGCCGCCGCCCACCGAGCAGTCCGACGAGGTCAGCACCTGGCACATCCCGTCCGGGAAGCAGCACGCGCCCATCGCTTCCACGCACGGCAGGGGGTCACACATGCCATTGAGAATGAACGTGCCGCCGAACGCCAGGCAGTCCGGCTCGGTTGTAATCTGGCAGAACAGGCCGACACAGCAGGCACCCGTCGGAAGCGGACAATCGGCATCCATGCAAGACGAGCCGTTGCCCTGGTACGTCCCGCCCGCCGCAAGGCAGATCGACGCTGAAGTCGGGATGCACGCCCCGTTACCCAAGCAGCACGCACCCGAAGGATCGCCCCCGCCGGCGCACGTTGTCGGTGCTCCAACCGAACCAATCATCCGGACCGCACCGGTTGCTCCTTGCACGCGCAGCGTGCCGGTCCCGGCGCTCGCGCCCCAGGCATAGAGACGAAACTCCAGCGTCCCGCAAGCCACCACGTCGTTGATGTCAAACACCACCGGCGTTGAGGGGGCCGACGTTGGCACACCGGAGATTAACAATCGAGACGACGAGAACCCGTCCGCACTCGACCGGATCGAGATGTTGTTCGGTCCGGTACCCGACCGCTGCAGACGGAACGCCAGGTGCGTGATCGTCGCCTCGAACCCAGGCGCGATGTCCAGCCCGAACGAGATGTAGTCATCGAGCAGCACTGCCTCCGCCTCGCTCGTCGCCGTCCAACCGTTCGAGTTGAACGCATTCGCCGCGGCTGTCGAGTTCACGCCGCCCCCACGGCAGAGGTCCAGCAGCATCGTGTTCGCCAGATCAATCGAGCCGGAGCCGGGCATCACGCAGGCTTCCTCGTTGGTCGCTGAGAGGTTGTACTGCGCAAACTCGCACAACGACGGGCTGCAGTTCCCGCCCAGCGTGAACTCGCCCATCAGCGTCGTGCAGTCCGCAGAAGTCGTCACGGAGCACATCGTTCCGACGCAGCAGGCGCCCATCGGCTGTGGGCACATCGCGGCCATGCACGTCACGTTGTCACCCTGGTAGCTGCCGCCCGCCGTCATGCAATCGGCTTCGGTGATCACGCCGCAGGTTCCGTTCGCGAAGCAACACGCACCCGTCGGTCCCATCACCATGCACGGATTAAACGTGCTGGCCGTGTTGCGCGGGTTCGGTGTGCCCGTCGAGAAGTCCGCGGAGTTGTTCTGGGTGTCTTGGCAGCCGCCACTCGAGCGAAAGATCGCGGTCGTGACGCTTGGTGACGGCGCGGCGGTCCCTTCCGCACAGTTGGGCGAGCCGAAGCCTACTAGGTCCTCGATGTTCGCGTCGGTGCAGGCGCCGGGCGTCGTGCCCAGAGCCGTGGTGATCCGCGCGAGCGCGACTTTCCCTGAGGTCGCTGACATGTTCGTCGAACCAATCAAGTCGGCCGTCACGGGCAGCGGAACTCCGTTACTGCCGCCAGAAGCGAGTTGGATCAGGTAGTACTGCCCCGGCTGGATCGACACCGACGGCAGATTAGTGATCTGGTTATTCGAGGTCTGGAATGCGCCGCCCGCCGACGCGTATTGAAGCGACCACCCGGTCACATCCACAGCCGCGTTTCCCGCGTTGAACAACTCGACGAAGTCGTGTGTGAACGTGGCGCCGGTGTTTCCGCCGCCGCCGTAGATCTGGCTGATCTTTACCTGGGCGTCGGCCGCGGCCGTTCCCAACAAGAGGGCCGCGCCACAACACAACAGGCGTGACCATGTGCGCTTCATACTCATCCCGGAGTCTCCTTTACGTGGTTGCTGTTCTCAGTCAGTTGGTGCTTGTTTCAAACCGCTTTATCACATGCCGCCGCTTCGAGTCGCTCTCGCGACGCTGTCCCGCTCGCCGCTCAAGGCGAACACTTACCGCGCTCCGACGATGGATCGTCGACGCGCAACCCTGCTCAGACGCTCGGCGGCCTCTCAAAAATAACTCTCTTTACCTCGCAATCTGTACCAGTCCAAGGATAGTCGGAAAGCCGTCCGATGCCAGCAACAAACCGCCCGGAACCGGGTGAAGACTTGGTTCAGAACCCGCCCCCGAAGCCCTCACCACCATGCAACCCCTTGCATCAACCGGGGTTCCGTCCCCAGGCCACACGCCGCGCGCGCGACAACAGCCGACAGGCCCAAACCTGACCCGATCTCAACCTGAACCTGAGTTCTCGGTCGTTGCCGAACTCGTTCAGGGCAGAATCTGACCCGTCTGGTGGAACGCCGCCGCCTCGGGCGTGGCACTGCCGCCGTTGAACTCGCTCCCGCCGGGGAACCACGGGTTCGCGTCCTTCCAGGCCTCCGCGTTCTTCATCGTCCCTACGTGCCCGTCGTAGTACACCACCCGGATCGTGTCGCCGGGGTGGCGGAACGACAACTTGTGGTTGGTCGGCGACCCTTGGTGCCGACGCCCATACGCCGTTGAGCGATCGAAGATCGGACCGCTGTCCATGAACGAACTGAAAGTGCCGGGGTTGAGCGAAATGTCGTAGTCCAGCCGACCGTTCTCGAAGTACCTCGTCCCGTCCGCCGCCAGCACCTTGTTCGAGGCCTGGATGCCGACCTGCGTGATCCGTGGCCGGTAGGTTTCCGGCACCGCCACGGGCGTGCGGAACGCGTCGTACTTCAGGATCGTGTTCTGGAACCGATTCTGGGGCGCCTGGGCGACCTGCAGACTGGGCAGGTAGTGGAACGACGACGGCGCAAGGTGACTCACCTGTCCAAGTCCTCGGGACGCGAGCAACTGCACGAAATCCGAAGCGTCCGGAGCCGTTCCGAAGATCACGCTCTCCTGACGCGCCGCCGGACACCCGTAGTTCTTGAAGATCTGCACCGTTCGCTGCGCACGGTTCGGAGACAGGCCGGCCGACTCGCCCAGCGTCGGGCTGATCCAGTCGAACACCGTTGTCGGGGTAGCCGCGGTCTTCGTCCCGAACAGCGTGAACCCGTTGCTCGCCTGTCCCTCAGCGCCCGACGTGTTCGGACCCGCGAACCAGTCTTTCCAGTCCGTCGTGTACGAAATCACGCCGACGCCGTACTGACGCTGCGCGGCCGAGCAGACGATCGCTCTCGCCACTTCTCTGGCCTGCTTCAACGCGGGTAACAGGATCCCGACCAGCAACGCGATGATCGCGATCACGACCAGTAGTTCGATGAGCGTGAAACCAACGCGGCGGATGTTCAGATACTCTCGTTTGACAGTCCGATTCATGGTTCATTCTCCGCTGCGATGTCCGAACGCTTACCGCTTGCGCGGGTAGTCGATCATCCGGCCCGGTTGCAGTTTGATCTCGCCGCTCGACGCATCCACCGCGCTGTTGGTCACACTCTTGTCAAGGTTTGACAGCATGATCAGATCACGCCGACTGACAAAGAACTTGCCGTCGTCACCCTTCGTCGCGCCGATCAGGCTCACACGACCCGTCTCGGGGTGTTCCGCGGGGATCGGCACTCGATTCGAACTCAGGCTCGCGCGGAACACCTGTCCGGTCTCGACGTCCACGAGGAAGTACGCGTCCGGGATCTCCACCGCATCCCGTCCCGACAGCGAATAGACAATCAAGCCCCCGCCGACCAACAGGCCGACGGCGATCAGAACGGTCTGCCAGGGCTTGGGCTTCATTCGCTTCGTTCCTGATCCCTTGTGCCTTCAACTGACAAGATACCACCAGATACGCGGTGTGTGTTGCACCCCGGCCGTCCGTCGCTCACCGTTTGTTCGCCACCGGCCGCACGTCGATCACCACAGGGTAGTGGTCGCTCGCCCACCCCTCGGGGTGGGGGGTCGTCCGCCAGTCCGCCCCGCGTTCGCGGGCGCCCGTCCCCAGCACGAAACCGCTCCCCTGCACGATCTTCTCCACCGCCGTTCGATTCGCCAGGATGAAGTCGATCGTCCGCTCCGAGGCGTGCGTGATCATTTCCGAGTCAAACTCCCGATCCCGATCCGCCGGGTCCGCCCGTTCCCCCGGCCTGGGCTTCTTCACCCCCGCCGCGACCAACGCGTCGACAAACCCGCCGTCAAAGTAGATCCGAACCGATTGGTCGCCCGCTCGGGCGTTGAAATCGCCCACAATGAACACGTCCGTTGGGGGAGTGGAGGGGGTTGCCACGGCCGCCTCGTTCGCCCACTTCACGAACTGCCGGGCCTCCGCCTCGCGCCAGTATCCTCCGGGTGCTCCGGCCTTGTGATGCACCACCAGAAACACCGCCGAGTAGTCCTCGAGATTCGCGGATCCCTGATCGTCAACCAGCGCCCCCGCCGGCACCGTGACCTTCACACGCAGCGGCGACCGTCGCAGCGTGATCGGCTGACCCGCAAACTCGTTGTCGCTCCGGCCCCACTTGGCCGGGTGCGTCCCACCGAGGTTCACCTCGCCCCAGACCTTCTCTTCCGAAAGCGGGAACCGACTCAGCACCGACTGCTCAATCCCCCGGCTGTCCCCGGCATCGAGCGAAACCACGTAGTCATACCCCATGTCCGCCAGAAACTCATCGCGGAACCACTTGAGCGCCTCCAGCGACTCAACCTCCTGCAGGCACAGCACATCCGCATCGATCAGCCGGATCGCCTTCGCCGCCGCCGCACGATGCTCGTGCGGCTTGGTCATGTGCGAATCCTCGTTCCGGCCAGTCAGCTTCGGATCGTCCTTGTCGTCAAACAGGTTCTCGATGTTGTAAGTGGCGATCCGCAAAGCACCCGGCGTGCGGGGCTTCGGTTCCGCGATGCCGTGCCGTCGAGTCTTGGCCCACGGCAGTTCCTCCGCCTTCCCCTCCGCCGGCTGAACCGCCGACGCGCCCGGCGTCACGGCCGACTGCGTGGTCAGCACGGGCTCATCCGCCCGAGCGCTCTGGATCCACAACAGGCTCACCGCAATCGTGGCCAGCCAAAGGTGAACCATCGAGACTCGCGCGTGTGCTTTGGTCTTCATGTTCAGATACTCGTGCCGTGGGCGATACCGATCCGGGCACGCCCGGCCTCCACCGCCACGCCGCCGATGCGACGATTCAACGCAATACCAGACGATAGCCTGATGGAAGCCGAAACGGCCGGGCTTTGCGCAAACTGAACCGTTCAAATCACCCAGCGAGCCCGAGCCATCGCGACAGCGGTGCAACCGACAGGGAAGGCACCAGCAGGTCGTCCGCCCGCATCCCAAGCACACCCGCCGCCGCCGCGTACCCGCTCCGCGCTGCCCCCTCCATCGTCGCGGGCCACCCCGTCTTGGTGTAGTCGCCGGCAAGGAACAGCCCGACCGACCCGCCCGCCTCTCGCGGTGGCGCCGAATCCGGCCGCAGCGCATCCAGCCCCGGCACCGGCGCAAAAGTTGCGAGTTTCTCCTTCACCGCCCGCGCTGAGACCAACGCCGCCCCCTTCGCCCCGGCGAGGCACGCCCGAACGTCTCCCTCCACGCGCTCCGCGATTCCACGCTCGTCCAGTTCCAGCCAGTCATCCGCCGCGCTGACCACCGCGTGGACATACGAGCCTTCCTCGTTCTTGCGGAACAGCCACTGCGTGCCACGATCGACCAGCACCGCGTGCGGAAGGTCCCCCATGACGTTCCGATCGAACCGCAAGTGAACCCCCAATATCGGGCTGTGCTTGAACCGATCCAAGGGCGCGAACCGCGAGTCTCCCCGCCGAATCTCCTCATCCACCAGCCGATTCACGCGCTCCACCGGCACCGCGCACACCACCGCATCGGCGCTGTACGCCTCACCGTCGGTCGTCACCGCCGTCAGCCGCCCCTCAATCCGTTTAATCCGCTCCACCCCCGCACCAAGCACGATCCGCCCACCCTTCTCCGAGATCAACCGCTCCGCGCGGTCATACAGCTCCACCAGCGGCACGCTCGACACACCGATGTCCGCCGCGTGCTCATGCGCCAGAAACCCCTCCTGAAACACATGCAGCGCGCTCGACGCCGACACGCGATCCACGTCCAGGTTGCAGGCGCTCACCACCACCGGCGCCCAGAACCGCCGAATCACTGAGTCCGTCTGGCCCTGCGCGCGTAGCCACTGCCCGAACGTCTCGTTCGAGTGCGACGCACGATCCGTCGACAGCATCCGCACGCAGCACCGCCCGATCCCCGATGCCTCCGCCATCGTCAGAAACTTCGCACGCAGAAACGACACGCCGAAATGGAACGGCGCGGGCAACCCTCCCCGCCGAATCACCGACGTCCTGCCTCCCGCCTCCACCCAATACTGCTCGCGCGAGAATCGGATCCGATCCGCAGCGCCAAGCCGCGTGAGAAAGTCCATGTAGTTCGTGCAGCATCCCAGCACGACGTGCTGGCAGTTGTCCAGCACCTCGCCCGACCGCACATCCCGGAAACTCGTCGCCCGCCCGCCCAGTTTCTTCCGCGTCTCCAGCACCGTCACCGACACGCCCTGCTCGGCCAGCCGAAGCGCACACGCAAGACCCGCGATCCCGCCCCCAACCACCAGCGCAGTGGCCGACGCTCGCGAAGCCGACGCGGCAGGATTGGTACAGATGGCAGGCTTCGTCACGGCCCTATCGCCCCCCGCGCGCGGCCGATGCGCCCGCCAGCCTCGCCGCCGCCGTGGCCCGCAGCGCGATCGACGCCTTGCGAATGCCCGACAATCGAATCCGCCGATCCGAAACGACCGACGCCGGATTCGACTCGATCCGTCGCAGAATCCCCGAATAAATCCGCGTCATCGCCCACAGCGTCGGCCGGCACGCCGGATCGATCATCTCGTCCAACGGCGCGCTCGACTCGTAATACGCGCGGGCGGCCCCGGCCTGCTCCGCGATCAACGCAGCGCACCCCTCCGCGTCCGACCACGACCGCAGTTGCTCGGCCGTCAGCCTGTGCCGATCCAGCGCCTCGCGCGGGATGTACACCCGCCGCGGCGAGGAATCGAAGTCCTCGCGAAAGTCCCGCAGAATGTTCGTCCGTTGAAACGCCTGCCCGCGCTCAACCGCCAGACGCTCCGCCGACCCGCGATCCACACCCGCCCGAAGCCCCCAGATCCACAGGCACGCAAGCCCCGCCGTCGCCGCAACGCGATAGCAATACCGCGACAGTTGCGCTTCATCCAGATACTCGAACGTCTTCAGGTCGTCCTCGAGCCCCGCGATCATGTCGTGAAAGATCCGGGGGTCCAGCCGATACGAACAGACCGTCGCGGCAAACGCCGTCCAGAACTCTTCAGCCGCCCCGCCTCTTGCGTGCGACCGCGACCCGCTCATCTCCGGACGCTGGTTCCGAAGCACGTCGTCCGTCCGCCGTGCAAACGTCGCCAGCCGCGAGCGCTTCGTCGCGAGGTCGCCCGGCTCGTCCGCAACGTCGTCCGCAGCCCGCATCCACGCATACACCGCGTAGATCGCGCTCCGCCGCGGCTCGGGAGTCAGTTTCAACCCGTGATAGAAGTTCCTCGCCCGCTTCCGCGTCACCTCCGCGCAACGCGCAAAGCACGCCGCCAGCGCTTCG
This sequence comes from Phycisphaeraceae bacterium, assembly GCA_019636535.1. Taxonomy (GTDB): domain Bacteria; phylum Planctomycetota; class Phycisphaerae; order Phycisphaerales; family UBA1924; genus JAHBK01. Next base: position 99,434 of record JAHBXK010000008.1, read on the forward strand.
GGCGAAACGCCCGGCAGCGAGGGAACGATCGACGCCGTCGCATTCACGGGCCTCGCCGCGGCCACGGTCGCATCGGTCCGGAGTTGTGCCGCGATGGAGGTCGTCACGTTCGAGTCAGTCAGGCCGTAGTACGGGGAGTCCCGTTGAGTCCCTTTGTCCTTGCCGATCCTTCACACGCCGTCAGGGTATCGGCCTCGCCCCGTCGTGGTCGATTCGCGATGCACGTCGAGCGCTCAGCCACGCCCGAGCAACCAACGCCCCCTTGACCGTCCTCGTCAGCCGGGGCCGTCGCCACAGCGTCGTGCATCCCTGTCGAACCACCGCGCGAAGCACCGCCCGCCCGCCGTCCGCGAACAGCCGCACCACCGGCGAGATCGAGGGGTCCAGCATCCCCGCCAGCCCCCGAGCCTCATCGAACATCGCCTCGGTCCGTGTCACCAGTCCCCGCACCGCCCGAATGTACCGGATCCGGTTCGCGGGCAACCGCGACCCCGGCGCATCGAGCCACGCCCGCAGGTCGTCCGCGCTGATCCCCGTCTCCTCGCTCGGCAGATACACGCGGTCACGCTCGATCAAGTCGCGCCGAACGTCCTGCCAGAAGTTGATCAGTTGCAGCGCTGAGCACGTCAGGTCGCTCAACCGATATCGCTCCGTGTTCGCCGGGTCGATCTCGGGCGGCACATGCCCCGCCAGCGTCAGCACGATCCGACCGACCGGGTTCGCGCTCCGGTCGCAATAGTCCAGCAACTGAGCCCACGTCTCGTACCGCGTCACGGTCTGATCCTGCTCGAAAGCGCTCACAAGGTCCTCAAACGGCCCGGCGTTCAGATGCTCATGACGTGAGAACGTCCCGGCCAGCGCCACGAACACCGGATGAGTCGGCGCCCCGCGTCCATCTCCCCGCGCGAACTCAAAGCACCGCAGCAACTCCCCGCGCCACCAGGCCAGCAGCGCTCTCGATCGCTCCCGCGCCGCTTCGTCTCGCCCCGTCTCGTCCCCAAGGTCGTCGCTCCACCGGCAGAACGCGTACACCGCCGCGAAGTCATCCCGCAGACGCTCGGGCACAAGCCCCGTCAACACGGGGAAGTTCTCGTAGTGCGCCCGCGCCAGCCCGTGGCAATACGCCGTCGCCTCCGCGCTCGACACCCTCGGCCGATCGCCCTCGCCCGCCTCCGGGCCGAACCGTCCGAGCATCGTCATCACAGGCTGGCGTGGGTCAAGCTCCGTCACGCCGCAGGGTAAGCGGTCAACCGCCCCAACGCATCACACCGCGCGCTCATCGCCGATCAACTGCTCGATCCGCCTGGCGATCTTGTTCCCCGGCGAGGTCAGCCCGGCCAGAATCGCGTACAGCGCGGGAATCACCACCAGCGTCAGGCACGTGCTGAACAGCATCCCGCCCACGATCACGATCCCGATCGCCATGCGCCCCTCGGCGCCCGCCCCGAACGCCAGCACCAGCGGCAGCGCCCCCAGGATCGTCGAGATCGCCGTCATCAGGATCGGCCGAAGCCGTGTTACCGCCGCCTTCTGCGCCGCCTCTCTCGCCTCCATCCCGCGCTCGCGCAACTGGTTCGCGAACTCCACGATCAGAATCCCGTGCTTGGCCATCAGCCCGATCAGCATGATCATCCCGATCTGGCTGTAGATGTTCAGCGTCTGCCCCGTGAAGTACAGCGACGCAAGTCCACCCGTCACCGACAGCGGCACCGCGATCAGGATCGTCAGCGGATGGACCCAACTCTCGAACTGCGCCGCGAGCGCCAGGTACACGATCAGCAGCGCCATCGCAAACGTCAGCGCCAACTGCGCGCTCGACTCTCGATAGTCCAGCGACTCGCCGAGCAGGTTGATCCGCGCCCCCGCCGGCAGCAGTTCCTCCACCGCGTTGTCCAGCGCCTCCAGCGCCGATCCAAGCGCCGCCCCGGGCGCCAGCGACGCCGAGATCAGCACCGACGGCGAGCGATTGATCCGCCGCAGATCGCGCGTCGTCCCAGTCTCGCGCAGAGTCACCACCGCCGAGAGCGGAATCGCCTCCCCCGTCGTCGCCGACCGGATGTAGATGTTCGAGAGATCGGCCGGCGTAGCACGGTCCTCCGGCAGCGCCTGCAGCACCACGTCATACAGCTCGCCGCGGTCATAGAACTCGGTCACCTCGCTCCCGCCCAGCACAGTCTGCATCGCCCGACCGATCTGCGCCACGTTCAGACCCAGGTCGAACGCCCGCTGCCGGTCGATCTCCACCTGCAACTGCGGCTTGGTGTCCTCATACTCCGCGCGAAGGTTCAACAGGTCCGGGTGGTCGCGAAGCCTCTCCACGATCCGCTCCGTCCACTCCCGCGCTGTCTCATAGTCCGGTGCCCCAACCGCGTACTGCACGGGCTGCGACGCCCCGCGAACTCCAAGCCCTGGCGGGTTGATCGCGATCGCACGAACCCCCGGCATCGCCCGAAGTTGCGGCAGCAGTTCCGCCACCACCCGCTGCTGGCTGATCGTCCGCATCGCGTGCGGAACGAACCGCACGATCAGCCGCCCCGTGTTCACCGACGGGCTGCCGCCGAAACTCGGCGCAAGGAACGTGATCACGCGGTTGATCGCCCCATCCGCGTTCAGTTCCCGCGCTGCCTCCGATCCGGGGTCCCTCAGCCCGCTCTGCCGGTACGGCACCAGCATTTGCTCGATGCGCCGGGCCTGCTCCAGCGTGTACGCCAGCGACGAGCCCTCCGGCGCTTCCAGCGTGATGAAGAACCGCCCCTGGTCCTCTACGGGCGTCAGTTCCTTGGGCAGCCTCGCGTGCAACGTGTACGCGATCAGGCTGATGACCACCGCTGCGCCCACCACCGCCCACCGATACCGGATCGAAACGCCCACGATCCGGTCATAGAACGTCGTCAGCGCCTCGCGCGCCCGCGTCAGTGCGCCCCGCCGAGCGGGCTTTCCCGAAGCCCCAACCTCGACGACCTTCCGCGCCTTGAGCACCCGGCTCGAGATCATCGGCGACAGAGTCAACGCCACGAAACTCGAGAAGCACACCGCCGCCGCCAGCGCCACCCCGAACTCGTTGAACAGCCGACCGACCTTCCCCGTCAGGAACGCCAGCGGCACGAAGCACGCCACCAGCACCACCGTCGTCGCGATCACCGCGAACCCGACCTCACGCGTCCCGCGAATCGCCGCCACCAGCGGGTGCTCGTGATACTCGTTGATCCGCCGGTCGATGTTCTCCAGCACCACGATCGCGTCGTCAACCACCAGCCCGATCGCCAGCACGCCCGCCAGCAGCGTCAGCACGTTGATCGAGTACCCCAGCGCGTACAGAACCGTGATCGCCGCGATGATCGACACGGGTATCGCCACCGACGGAACCACCGTCGCCCTCAGCGACCCGATGAACACCAGGATCACCAGCACCACCAGCCCCACCGCGATCAGCAGAGACTTGACCACCTCTCGGATCGACTCGCGGATGAACTGCGAGTCGTCGCTCGCGATCTGCATGTCGATCTCGGGCGGCAGCAGGCTCCGCAGACGCGACACCTCCTCTCGAACCGCGTCCGCAACCTCGATCGTGTTCGCGTTCGACTGCCGGATCACCCCCACCGACACCGACCGCTTCCCGTTCACCCAGAAGTCCGTCCGGTCGTTCTGCGGTCCCATCTCCACCCGCGCCACGTCCCCCATCAGCACGCGCGAACTCGACGCCGCCGCCGACGCCGCAGTCCCCGCGGCGCCGTTCTGGCCCTCACGAATCACCAGCGCAGCGAACTCCTCCGACGTGCGCAGCCGCGACAACGCCCGAACCGAGAACTCCCGCGTCAGCGACTCAACCCGACCCGCCGGCAGTTCCAGGTTCTCCGCCTGCAACCGCTGGATCACGTCATCAACAGTCACCCCGCGCGCCGCCATCGCCGTCCGATCAAGCCAGATGCGGATCGCGTACCGCCGCTCCCCGCCGATCCGGATCGACGCCACCCCCGAGATGATCGAGATCGGCTCCGCAAGGTTCCGCTGCGCAAAGTCCGTCATCTCCATCGGCGACAGCGTCTCGCTCGTCAGCGAGATCCACATGATCGGGCTCGAGTCCGACGACGCCTTCGTCACGATCGGGTCGTCCGCCGCGTCCGGCAGATTCCGCCTCGTGCGCGAGATCTGGTCGCGCACGTCCGCCGCCGCAAGATCAATGTCCCGCCCCAGCGTGAACTCAACGTCGATCCGCGAAGACTCGTCCGAACTCGTCGACTCGATCGTCCTGATCCCCTCGATCCCCGAGAGCTGGTCGATCAGCCGCTTGGTGATCTCCGCGTCGATCACCGCTGCCGAGGCGCCCCGATACGTCGTCGAGATCGAAACCACCGGCGCATCAACGTCCGGGTACTGCCGAATCGTCAGCCGCTGCAGCGACGCCACCCCCAGCACCATGAGCACCAGGCTCATGACCACCGCGAACACCGGCCTGCGAACGGTGACCCCTGCCAGCGACACGCTCAGGACCCCCTTCCCGAACCAAGCCGCTCCCGCAGGCCCGCGTCCTCCACCGGCTTCACCGTCTGCCCGGGCCGGGCCTTCTGCAACCCCTCCACCACCACCATCTCACCCGCCCTCACCCCCGACAGCACCTCCACAAGCCCCGGCCTGCGCTCGCCCACCGTCACCGCCCGGCGCACCACCGTCTTCCCGTCCGCGTCGATCGCCAACAGCGCCGTCGTCGGACCCTGAAAGAACAGGCTCTGCTCCGGCACAACGACCGCCTCGGGGCGCGTCCCTGTCGTCAGCGACACGTTCATGAACATCCCCGGCTTCAACTCCCCCGCCGGGTTCTCCTCAGTCGGGGGGTTCGGTATCCGCGCAAGCAACTGCACCGTCCGCGTCGCACGCTCCACCGTCGGCGACACCGTCACCACCGCTCCCTCGTAAGTACGCCCCGGCATCGCCGGCGTCGTCGCCAGCACACGCAGCCCAGGTCTGATCGCCGACAGATGCACCTCCGGCACCGTGAACTCGATCTCCACCGGGTCCACGCTCGTCAACGCAGCAAGCGGAGTCCCCACGCCCACGTACGCGCCGGGGCTGACCAGCTTGATCCCGATCTTCCCGGCAAACGGCGCATGAATGCGGTACTTGGCGTGAACGATCCTCGCCCGGTCCGCATCCGCCTGCGCGCTCACCACGTCCAGGCGCGCCACGTCCAGATCCTCCGGCGTCGCGGCGTTGGCCTCGAACGCCGAACGAAGCCGCTGATACCGCTGCTCGGCGCGCGCCACAGCCGCCTCCGCCCGCGTTACGTCCACCGCCGCAACCGAGTCGTCCAGTTCGACCAGCAGGTCGCCGCGTTCGACCGACGTGCCCTCATCGAAGTGAATCGCCCGCACCAGCCCCGCAACCTCCGGCGAGATCAACACCTGCTCGATCGCCTTGAGCGTCCCCACCGAGCGCACCCGAACGTCGATCGCCTCCGTCCACGCCGCCACCACCCGAACTTCCACGGGCGTTGGTGGTGGGGGAGCCGCCTGTTCGCGCTTGCACCCGCCCATCGCCGACGCAACCGCCGCGATCACCACCGCCAACCGCACAAGCCCAGGACGAACGCTCGCCCTTTCCTCCCCGATCAAACATGTTCGCAGGCGTTCGGTTGATTTCGGCATCGAAGGGCTTTCAAGTCGGGCGCTGCATCGAACATACCCCGCACCATCCCCCCCGGTTCGTCAGCATACGCCCAATCGATGCCCCCATTTCCCCCAGTTCTCCGCCGCCGTCCCGCTCGCCCTCTCGCACTACCATCTTCCATGCACATCGTTCTGGCGAACCCCCGCGGCTTCTGCGCTGGCGTCCACATGGCCATCGACGTCGTCGATCAGGTCCTCGACCTCCACCCCGAGAAGCCCGTCTACGTCTACCACGAGATCGTCCACAACAAGCACGTCGTCCATCGCTTCAAGGACCGCGGCGTCACCTTCGTCGAAGAGGTCTCCGAAGTCCCCGAGGGCGCCATCATCGTCTTCAGCGCCCACGGCGTCTCACCCGCCGTCCGCGAAGAAGCGCGCCAACGCAACCTCACCGCCGTCGACGCCACCTGCCCGCTGGTCACCAAGGTCCACTCCGAGGCCATCCGCTACGCCCGCCAGGGCTACGAAATCCTCCTCGTCGGCCACGCCGATCACCAGGAAGTCGTCGGCACGCGTGGCGAGGCCCCCGACGCCATCCAGGTCGTCGAAAGCCCCGAAGACATCCCGCGTCTCAAGATCAAAGACCCCAACAGTTCCAAGATCGCCTACCTGACGCAAACCACCCTCAGCACCGACGACGCCGAAGTCATCATCACCGCGCTCAAGCAGGCCTTCCCCAACATCAAGGACCCGCCCAGCAGCGACATCTGCTACGCCACCACCAACCGCCAGCAGGCCGTCCGACAGATCGCACCGGAAGTCGACGTCGTCCTCGTCGTCGGTTCCAAGAACTCCAGCAACTCCGTCCGCCTCACCGAGATCAGCGCCAACGTCGGCGTCCCCGCCTTCCTTCTCGACGACGTGAGCGAACTCAAGGACGATTGGTTCCACCACGTCCCCGACCGCGGCCACGGCGGCGGCCCGTGGGATGCCCGCGTTCTGCTCACCGCGGGCGCAAGCGCCCCCGAAGATCTCGTCGCCGAACTCTGCCGAGAACTCCTCAACCGCTGGGGCGGCAAGCACGGCGCATCGCTCCACGCCGACAAGACCCTCGAGCAGCGCGACGTCTTCAACGAGGACACCGAGTTCGGTCTCCCCGCCACGCTCAAGAAACTCATGCGCGAGAAGGGAATCGATCCCGACTCCCGCCGCATCCGCGTCGGCAACTACGACCTCACCGCCGAGACCTACGGCGCAGCCCCCAAGCGCGTGGCGCTCACCGTCGGCGGCGCTGCCGGCACTCGCTGATCACCGCGCACCAAGAGCCCCCCCGCGCCGCCTCACGCCAGCCGCTCCGCCACGCTCTGCACCCAGTTCCTCACCGGCTCTTCTTCAGGAATCGGCTGCAGCATCACCGTCGTGCGATACAACCCCTCCCCGTCATACTCGCTCTTGCTCACCAGCCCGAACAGCGCCACCGGCCGGTCGTCCACCAGATGAACCGCCACCACCAGCCGCCTGCCTTCATAACACAGCCGCCGGCTCCGAAACGTCATCGACGACCGGCTCAACTCGATCCCGCGACCCGCCCACGTCGGCCCGGGACGATGCCGATCGTCCAACTCGGCGACGTCCAGGTCCGCCCGAAACGCGAACGCCAGTTTGTCACCGTTCCCATTCCCAGCCGTCCGCGATGAGCCGCCCGGTCGCAACGCCGACGTCCCCCCCCGCCCAAACCCCGCCGAGCCCGCCGACACGGACCCAGCTCCCGAAACCACTGCATCATCAATCGCGGCGGATGGCAACGGGTTCCTCCCTGCTCGGTTTGCTGTAACCGTCTACCCGAATCCCCCACGCTCCTCCCGAGTCCATCGAACCACTCGGGTCTTCTCTACACCGCCCGATCAAGGTGGGGTCAATGCGCTGACTGTGCAGCCCGCACATCCCGCACACTTTGCCATACGCTCCCATTCCGCGGACCTCCCCCGCCTTCCACCGCCCCGCCGTTCCACAGCACCACCAGACACCCACGCTCCCCGTGCCCAATCTCGCCGCCATCGTCTGCACCCACACCCCGCGCCACCTCCGCTGGACCCTCCTCGGCCTCGCGACGCAGACCCGCAAGCCCGATCACACCATCCTCTCCACCGACGGCGTCGTTCCGGAAGTCGAGTCCGTGGCCCGCGCAGCCGCGTCCGACTTCAACCTCCCCATCACCCTCGTCCAGCGCCCGCACGCCGGCATCGCCCGCTCCGGCCAGGTCCGCAACAACGCCGTTCGCGCCCTCACGCGCGCTGAGCCCCCGCCACACCCCGACACGCTCCTGGTCTTCTTCGACGGCGACATGTTCCCAACCCCCACCGTCCTCGCCGCACACCAGTCCGCCGTCACCTCCCCGCGAGCACCCGCCGACTTCGTCGTCGCAGGCCGAGTCGAACTCACCGAACAACAGACCGACGACATGCTCGAATCCGACGCCAGCGCCGCCAAGCCGGTCGCCCAACCCACGCCCGCCCAACTCGCAGCCCTCCGCCGCGAACACCGCCGCGCCGAGCGCGACCGCTTGCTCCGCACCCTCGGCCCGCTCGGCCGCATCCTCGTCAAGCCCCACAAGCCCAAGATCCTCGGCGCCAACTTCAGCGTCACACTCAAGGCCTTCCTCGCCGTCAACGGCTTCGACGAACGCTTCGAGGGCTACGGACAGGAAGACGACGACCTCTCCCGCAGGCTCCTCCAGGCCCGCTTCCGCCCCGCCGTCATCACCGCCAACCCAGACGCCCTGAACCTCCACCGCTGGCACCCCACCCGCGCCCCCACGAGTTGGGCCGCCTCACCCACGGTTGCGCTCCTCCACGCCCCCGCGCCAACGCACGCGGCCGAGGGCCTCACCAACCCCCGCGCGCAGTCCGACCTCTCGATCACCGCCATCAACCCCTGATCGCCGCCTGATCACGCCGCCGTCCGCACGCCCGCGCAAGCAAACTCCGACCGGCACATCTCGATCAGCGTCGCACGGTCGATCGGCTTGCTCGCATACGCATCGCACCCCGCCGCGAGGCACGCCTCCTCATCCCCCGTCATCGCGTGCGCGGTCAGCGCGATGATCCGCCCCTTCCATCCCCGCGCCCGAAGCGTCCGAGCCAGCGTGTACCCGTCCATCTCCGGCATCTGGATGTCCGTCAACACGATGTCGCAGGCGGGTTTCTCCGCAAGCCGACCCTCGACCGTCCCGTCCGACGTCATCGCCTCCAGGCACAACCGGCCGTTGTCAAAGATCCTGACCTCCGCTCCCGCCTTCCGAAGGTGATGCCCGATCAGTTTCTGATTATCCGGACCGTCCTCGGCCAGAAAGATCCCAACTCCCGCCAACGGACGCTCCGGCCCGGTCGTGGCCGGCGCACTCGGCGGTGTCGGCGCCGCCACCGCCCGCAAAGCCTCCTCCCCGACCATCCGCACCCCCTCGATCGCTCCGGTCGAGATTCGCAGCGTGAACGTGCTCCCCCGTCCCGGCTTGCTCCAAACCTCGATGTCGCCGTCCAGCATCCGCGCAAGATTCCGGCTGATCGGCAACCCCAGCCCCGACCCACCGAACCGCCGCGACGTGCTCGCGTCGGCCTGCATGAACGGGTCGAACAGATGGGGCACGTGGTTCGACTCGATCCCGATCCCCGTGTCCTCCACCGAGACCACCAGCCGGTCACCCGCGCACTCACCATCCTCGCCCCGGCGCTGCAGCCAAACCCGAACCGTCACCCCGCCCACCTCCGTGAACTTCACCGCGTTCCCAACCAGGTTCAGCAGAATCTGCCGCAGACGCAGCGGGTCGGACTGGATCCGCTCCGGAACCGCCGAATCAAACCGTACTATCAGCGTCAGCCCCTTCTGCTTCGCTCTGAAGGTCATCAGCGACATCACCTCGCGCAGCACCGCCGCCGGCTCCGTCGGCACCCGCTCAACCTCCAACTTCCCCGCTTCGATCTTCGACAGGTCCAGGATGTCGTTGATCAGCGACAGCAGATGCTCCCCGTTCCGACGGATCGTCGCGATGCACTCCTCGCGCTGAACCCTCAGTTCCGGTCCCTCCCCCGTGTTCGACAGCAATTCCGTGTACCCCAGGATCGCCGTCATCGGCGTCCGGATCTCGTGGCTCATGTTCGCCAGAAAGTCGCTCTTGGTCCGGTTCGCTTCCTCCGCGTCCCGTCGCGCCGACTCCGCCATCCGCGCCGCACGATCCTGCAGGATCGCCGTCGTCATCAGTTCCGTGATCTCGTTGAAGGCCTCCAGCCGGGGCGCGTCGCGGTGCGGATCGTCGTTCGTCACCAGCACCAGCAACCCCAGGCACGGCGTTCCCACGCTCCATCGATCCACCAGCGGCACGGCGATGCACCCGCCGCGCTCCCGACCGCCTTCCGGCTCGCCTTCCCCGCTCTCAGCCAGCCGAGCGGTGATCACAACCCGGTTGTGCTCCGCCGCGTCTCTCCACGGCGTCTCGGCAACCCTGGCCGGCGATCGAACGTTGCAGCACATCGACCACGCCTCGCCGCGGACCGCAGCGCGTTGCAGCACCCCGCTCCCCGGCTCGATCATGTACAGCGCGCCCGCCGCGATCCCGCTCCCCTCCTGCGCGTCGACGATCGCCCCCAGCGCCCGGTCCAGACGCTCCCCGACGTCGCCCGCCCCCGCGAGCGCCTTCCCCACCCGCAATCGCGACTCCGCAGCCTCCAGCCGCTGACGCTCGACTTTCTCCGCCTCCACAACCGCCGTCACGTCCCGTTCCACCGCGATGTACCCCTCGATCGTGCCTTCCGGCCGAAGCATCGGCGTGATCGAAACGTCCACCCAGTAACACTCACGATGCTCAGTCCCGTGCACACTCGGTGCATCAGGGTTTCGCCGGTTGCACAACCTCCCCGTCCACGCCCGCCCGCCCCGGATCGTCGCCCACAGTTCCCGGTACGTCTCTTCGTCGTTCCGACCGCTCTTGAGAATCCCCGGGCTCTTCCCCACCGCGATCTCACGTCCATACCCGCTCAACCGCTCGAACGCCCGGTTCACCCGCCTGATCGTCCCGGTTTCATCCGTCAGGAACACCGCGTCCGCCGCCGCGTCGATCGCCGCCGCCAGACGACGAGCGTCCGCCGTCGCCTCCAGAAGCGCATCCTCCGCCCGCTTCCGGTCCGTCACGTCGATCGCCACCCCGCGAACGATCGTCTTCCCCTCGCGATGCTCCGGCGCGCTCACATAATCGCTGATGTGAACCACCCTCCCGTCCGCCGCCATCATCCGGTAGTGCAGCCGGTGCGGCCGGCCCGCCCCGATCTCCGCCAGGCACTCGCTCGTGGTCCGCTCCCGGTCCTCGGGGTGCAGCGCACTGTCCCAGAACCCCGCCCCCAGCCACGCAGCCCTCGCATACCCAAGCCGCGAGTCCTCGAACGAAAGGTACGTGAACCGGTCGTCCTCAACGCAGAACTCCCACGCCAGAAAGTCCGCGCCCTCGATGATCGCGCGTAGCCTCGCCTCGCTCTCGGCGATCCGCCGCTCCGCGCTCCGACGCCGACGCTGCACCGCGAACACGAACGCCCCGACCACCGCGCTCAGCGCGCCCCCTACACCCAGCGCCGCGTTCGACGCCGCATCGATCCGCGACAGCCGAGACAGATACGTCGCCGCCGTCAGGTCCACCCCCACGATGCACTCCAGCCCGCCCTCCGAGTTGAACACCGGCGCAAACGCCGAGACGAACGTCCCCCACCTGTCCGTGTTCGGCCTCGGGCTCACCGCCACCGACCGCGTCTCCACGCACGTCAGCATCGCCGGGTCCGGCTCCTCGTAAAACTCGTTCAGCCTCGCCTGGTCGATCACCCCGTCCCCATCACGATCGATCGGGTCCGCCGCGTCCAGCACGAACCGAAGCCCCTCCGGACTCGGACGCATCGTGTACACGTACTTGATGAACTCCGATGCCTCGAGCACCTCGCGAAGCGGCGCCACCGCCTCTCTGTACAACTCGCCGTTCCACTGCTCGTCTTCCCTCAGCAGCGCGTGCAGATCAGCGTCAATCCGCTGCGCTGCCAGCACCGCAAAGATGCTCAACTCCTCGTCCTGCGCTTCCTTCATCATCTGCCGCGCAACCCGCTGGCTGATGTGAAGGCACGACCCGATCAGCACCAGCAGCGTCACCGCCGTCGCCAGCCCCGACGCCCACGCTGGCAACGCGCCCAGCGCGCGCAAACTCGCCGTCCACGCGCCCGTCGCGATCCTCGTCCCTTCCGGTTCATCATCTCCGCGGCGGATCATGGGCTCTTCCGATTCGTGCGCTGCCGAGCAAACCCCGAGTCCCGCAAACAACGCCTCCGACCGACACGCCGGCCACCAGCGCTGAACCGCATCGCCGAGCCTCGCTCTCAGCACGCCCCGGCCGAATCGGTTCGATCGCTGTTCATGCGATCGGCGAGTCCGTTGCCCTTCTCGACCCTCATTCGTCCGATTTGACCGGGGGATCACCTAATTCAACAACCCCACCCACCGGCAGCGTCTGGCGCTGCGGCACTCGGCGGACCAGACGGAGATCCGCAAACACTGTCAACCCCCCTCCCATGGGGAGGAGAACGAACAAACAGCAGCCCATACAGACCACGTGGCACTTCGAGCGCCCTTGCTCTTATCCTCCAGAATGCCCGCTTCCTCCACCCCCGAATCAGCGAACTGCCCCGACCCCGCCGTTTCCATCTCCCGCACCCTCCTCCACAAGGGCCGAAAGTTCGATTTCGAACTCGCCCGCATCGAGCGCCCCGGCGGCAAAACCCTCCAGCGCGAGGTCGTCCGACACCCCGGCGCCGTCGTTGTCGTCCCACGTCTCGACAACGGACACATCGTCCTCATCCGCGTCCGCCGCTGGCCCCTCGAGGGCGAATGGCAATGGGAATGCTGCGCTGGCACCATCGACCGCGACGACGCCGGCAACCCCGAACCCCCCGACACCTGCGCGGCACGTGAACTCATCGAAGAAACCGGCTACTCGGCCGCAACCCTCACCCCCCTCGGCTGGTTCTACACAACGCCGGGCATGACCGACGAACGAATGCACGCCTTCTTCGCCACCGGCCTCCACCACGTAGGGCAGGCCCTCGAAGAGGACGAGGACATCCGCGTCGAAGTCGTTGATCCCGCCCGCGTCTGGTCGATGATGGATACCGGCGAACTCCGCGACGCCAAGTCCATGCTCGCCATCTTCCTCGCCGCACGCCGCGGCCTGCTCTAGCGGCTCGCTCTTCGCCGCCTCCAACTCCTCGCGGCACAGGCATCTTGCCTGCGTCTACTCCCTCCTGACAATCTCTGCTTCACACTCCAACCCGCACTCACCACACAAAAGACCCCCTCACCATGGGCTGGCAAGACCGCGATTACAACAACGCTCCCAACTGGCGCGATGAACCGCGATGGAAACGCGGCCTGCGCAGGGTCTTCGAAGGCGACGACTTCTTCTCCTGGAGCCTCCCCCTCTTCCGCTTCCGCGGCATCGACGTCCGCATCCACATCTTCTTCGTCGCCTACATCGCCATCGAGCTCATCATCTCCGCGCTCTCTTCCGCCCGCCTCGGTCCCGGCTACGTCGCGATGCAGTTCGCCACGCTCTTCACCATCGTTCTCATCCACGAGTTCGGACACTGCTTCGCCTGCCGATGGGTCGGCGGCCACGCCGACCGGATCGTCATGTGGCCCCTCGGCGGACTCGCCATGTGCGCGCCGCCGCGAAACTGGAAAGCCAGCCTCATCACCACCCTCGGCGGCCCCGCCGTCCACCTCGTCATCGGCCCCGCCCTCGCGCTCGTCATGCTCGCCATGGGCGCGCACGCCGGCATCCTCATCTTCAACCCCTTCGCCCCCTCCGTCGTCTTCGGCGACCCGTGGTTCTGGAGCGAGGGCGGTCTTCTCCGCCAGTTCATCTGGTTCGCCTATCTGTCGAACGCAGCGATCTTTCTCTTCAACATGCTCCTGGTCATGTTCCCGATGGACGCCGGCCGAGTGCTTCAGGAACTCCTCTGGGCGCGCCTCGGCTACAAACGTTCCATGCACATCGCGACAACCGTCGGCCTTGTTCTTGCCGTCCTCATCGGCCTCGTCGCGATCACCGCCCCGCCTCAATCCGGAATGAACATCCTCTTCGGCATCGCGATCTTCGCCGGGCTCACCTGCTTCTACGAACGCAAACGACTCGCGATGATCGACGACTACGCCTTCGCCGCCGATGAACCCTGGCGCGGCAGCGCTGCACGCCCGCGCAAGCCGGGCGCACCCTCCCGCCGGCTCGAAACCGAGATGGAACAGGCAAGGAAAGAACAGGCCGAGGTCGATCGCATCCTCGAAAAGGTCGGCCGCGAGGGACTCGCCTCGCTCACCCGCACTGAGCGCAAACTCCTCAAGCGCGCAACCGACCGCCAGCGCGAACGCGAATCCCGCGCTGCGCGACGCTGAACCCCCGCATCCGATATCCTGTTCACACTTACAACCCCTTCCCTTCGCGCAACCCCAGACTTCCCCGCCACGCAACCACCGACCCCGAATCCCTAACCCTCAACCGACCGCACCCAACACCCCAAAGCCAGGGGTCTCAAACACCCACCCAATCAGGTACCCACATCGAACGGTCCGGATCCGGGGAGGGGGGGAGGGGGGGGTGTTCCACGTGGAACACCCCACCTTCAAAAGTGCGCGGGTGCGAAAACCCACAGTAAACTCCCCAACTCATGGGAATTGCCGACCGCGATTACGCCAGAAACGCTCCCGATCGGGCCTCCGGCCCGCGGATGTCGACACTCAGTTTCAACACCCTCCTGATCATTCTGAACATCTCGGTCTTCATTCTCGGCCGGACGCCGGTGAACGCGCCGGTCGAAATCCGCTGGGGAACCGCATGGAACTCCGGCGTGCCGCGGGAGGTTCGTCAGAAAGGCGTCACGCTCGACGCGCTTTTGCCGGTGCCGGGAATGCGGGACGTTTTCTACCGGCCGATCGTGACGCCGATCACGGGGCCGGAAGGTCAGCCGGTTCGGGACCTGACGACCGGTCAGCCGGTGGCCGGGCAGATCGGCCAGGAGCGGTGGACTCGGCGGCCGCTGTTCGACGCGTACGGACATTTCTCGACCGGCAAGGCGCTGGTGGACGGGCAGGTGTGGCGGTTTCTGACGTTTCAGTTTCTGCACGCGGACGTCGTTCACCTGATGTTCAACATGCTGGGGCTGTGGTTTTTCGGCGGGCTGGTCGAGCAGTTCCTGGGTCGGAAGCGGTACCTGGTTTTCTATCTTGCGTGCGGCGTGTTCGGCGCGGTGACGTATCTGCTGCTGAACCTGGTCGGGTACACGATGCCGGGGAAGTACGCGAGTTACCTGCCGTTCCTGCTGGTGAACGATCCGTACACGCCGCTGATCGGCGCGTCGGCGGGCGTGTTCGGCGTGCTGATGGCGGCGGCGTACATCGCGCCCAAGGCGATCGTGGACGTGATGTTCGTGCTGCCGATGCGGTTGAAGACGGCGGTGTACATCTTCCTTGGTCTGGCGGTGCTGAACCTGTTCCGCGGCGGGAGCAACGCCGGCGGCGACGCGGCGCACGTTGGCGGCGCGATCGCGGGGTACTACTGCATTCGGAACACGCACGTGCTGAGGAACATCCTGGGCGCGGTGGGGCTGGGAGAGCGCGGTTCGCGGCGCGGGAACGCGCCGGGGAACGTGGGCGGCTCGCGGATCATGAAGCCGAGCGGCGCGCAGAAGATGGACGCGGAGGTTGATCGGATTCTTGAGAAGGTGAAGAAGGAGGGGCTGTCGAGCCTGACGGCCGGGGAGCGGAGCTTTCTGAAACAGGCGAGCAAGGAAGCGCCGGACTTTTAGGAGAAGAGGGAACTCGGAGATCGCAGAGATTGAGGAGAGACTCGGAGCAAGAGCGAGGAGCAGGGGAGTGAGGCGGGAGCGGCTGTTGTGAGGAGCGTGAGACCGTGTGTGTGACTCGACCGACCGGATTTCGTGCCGCGGCGTGCAAGGCGGGGATCAAGCCCTCGGGCAGGCCTGACCTGGCGATGATCGTGAACGACGGTTCGCGGCGGTCCGCCGCGGCGGTGTTCACGCGGAACGTGGTGGTCGGTGCGCCGGTGGAGATCGGTCGGCGGTGGCGCGAGCGGTATCTGGGCGCGCGCGGCGTGGACCGGCCCGAAGCGCTGCGGGCGATCCTGATCAACGCGGGGTGCTCGAACGCGGCGACGGGGCAGGCGGGGATCGAGGACGCGATGGCGACGATGCGCGCGGCGGCGGGCGCGCTGGGGTGCGCTGTGGAGGAGATCATGCCGTCGTCGACGGGGATCATCGGGCATCGGCTGCCCGTGGAGAAGATGACGAGCGCGATGCCCGGACTGGCGGCGCTGCTGGCGCGGGGTCACGACGCGGACGACGCGGTGGCCGCGGCGATCATGACGACGGACCTTGTGCCGAAGGCCTCGCACCGCGAGGTGGAGTTGCGCGGTCATCAGGTTCACCTGGGCGCGGTGGCGAAGGGGTCGGGGATGATCGCGCCGAGGCTCGACAGCGCGGGGGACGTGGGCGGGTTCGGCGCGCACGGGACGATGCTGGCTTTCATCACGACTGACGCGGCGATCGACGCGGACTGCCTGCAGATCGCGCTGGAGCGGGCGTGCCGCGAGAGTTTCGATCGCGTGAGCGTGGATGCGCACCCGTCGTGCTCGGACACGGTGATCTGCATGAGTTCGGGGATGGTGGCGAACGGCAAGGGAGCGTCCGCGGAGCCGATCCACCGGAGCGACCCGGAGTTTTTCGGGTTTCAGTCGGCGCTGACGTCGCTGTGTCAGGAGTTGGCAACGAAGGTGGTGAAGGACGGTGAGGGCGCGACGCGGACGTTCCGCGTGGAGGTTCGCGGCGCGGCGAGCCACGACGTGGCGGAGCGGCTGGCGCGCGCGGTGATCGACTCGCCGCTGGTGAAGTGCGCGATCCACGGGAAGGATCCGAACTGGGGGCGGATCGTGACGGCGGCGGGGAACGCGGGCGTTCGGTTCGACCCGATGAGCACGAGCCTGACGCTGAGCGACGGTCACTCGGCGGGGGTTGAGGTGTATCGATCGGGGCTGCCGACGGGCGTGCCGAAGACGGACGCGCGGCTGATTTCGGCGATGAACGCGGACCCGGTGTGCGCGCTGCTGACGGTGGGTGAGGGGCCGGGGCACGCGCACATGCTGGGGTGCGACCTGAGCGCGGAGTATGTGAAGATCAACGCGGAGTACACGACGTGATGGGGGCGAAGGCGGTACACAGAGACCACGGAGTGGGCACGGAGGGCACGGAGTAGGGGAGGATTTGAACGCGAGTCTTCAACGCGAAAAACTCGAAGCGTGTGAACGCGAAGGCGCGCCCCCCCAAGCACGCGAAGGAAGGCGTGGGAAGGAGAAGGGCGCTGATCTGTGAAGCGCGGGTGGGTGTTGGTCTGACGGAGTGGAACATGTGCTGTTCCGCCGGGAAATCGTTGAGGACACGACGTGGGTGATGTGCACTCACACGACGGGCGAGCACGCTGGTCAGTCCCGTTCGGTATCGTGCCGACACGCGACGGTGGACGTCTGTGGCGGTTCACGCACTCAGCGCGATCGCCTGACGCCACGATCGCCACGCTCTTGTTGGTTGTTGCCACCCTGGTGATCGTCTTCGCTGCCGTGCTCGCTTTCATCATGCTGCCCCGGCTCATCGGCTCTTTCGCGAGCGCGGTGGCGGTGTTGACCGCGATGCTCTTCGCCATCGCCGGTGTGGCCGTCGCCTTGTTCCACAGTCGTGATTCGTCGAGAGTGAGAAGGCGGGAGTTGCTCGTTCATCCAGAGGCATCACGGGCGGTGCTTTGCGAGATGAGGGGTCATCGCGTGATCTGGTCGCACGAGGACGATCTCTCGGCTTTCGAGTTTGTCGTTCAGCCGTTCACGACGGACACGACAAAGACGCCGGGAGGCTGCGTTTCAGTCCGTTACTTGCATGCCCCGAACACGCCTCGCATGATCCTCGCGATGACCCGGACGTGGCGGTTTGCCATGGCCTACGCGCAAACGGTGCTTGATTCGATCGGAGTTGCCTGGAGGGAGACGGATGTTCGCCTGACGATCACTGACCGGGCTCTTGACATGACGGGATTGGATGACGCGGCGGTGCTTGAGCCCTTTCGCACGTGCGTTGGGTGTGGTTACGACTTGCGTGGTCTCTCCGTCGACCGTTGCCCGGAATGCGGCTGCATGAGGGCGCTCGTTCCGGTCTTGGCGCCGGCGAGTCCACAGACGCCCTGACGCGTCACGATCATCGACGATGGCCGATCGGATTCGGATTGAAGGGAGTTCGCCGCGGAAGTGGACGAGGTCATCGGGAGTCGGCAGGGAGCGGCGAAGGAAGGCGGGAGAATGGGAAGGGCACTGATCTGTGAAGCGCGGGTCAGTGATGCGCTCCGATGCGGTGGGCGCGGTACCCTGCCGCCGAGAGACCACGTTGAGGGGATTAAGTCGCGGTGGTTTGCGGTGTCGTCGCAATGAGAAGATTGATCATGTCGGGAATGCCGACGATTCTGTCCGAACTCGGATCCGTGTCCGCGAGGATGAACCGATACCGATCTCCTCCTAAGTTCCTCAAGATCGTGTGGCAATTGCCTTGGGCGTCGTTCGTCAACCCGACATGTACTACGGGAATATTGCGATGTGCGCGTCCGCAGTACGACAAGAACTCCTCCTTGTCGGCGTCGCCGCACGAAAGGCCGGCGCAGACGATGGCATCGGCATCTGAGAAGGCTTGGTGAACGGTCTGCGAAATGTCTGCGACGGGGTCCAAGTAGTGACGGTCTGTGTGACCTGGCGGAACGATGAGAGGAACCAGGGGGATGCTGTCTGGCACTTCATGACGAACGGTCATGCAGTTGCCACCCGTCCACACAACGGGTCCGCCCTCTCTATTCAGCCACCAACCGGCCCCGCAATACCCGCCCGCTGGCGCGTAGAAATGCACGCAGCCGTGCGGCTTGAGGACCAGTTGCTTCGGGCAATTGTAGCAGTGGTACCAGCCGCTGCTGTTGTGCGCTGGAGCAACGATCGGTGTCCTGAGTCGAAACTCAAGCACGTTCTCAAGGATGTTGTCGTAGTTGAACGACACGAACGTGCATCGAAAGGCCTGAAGTAGTCGCGAGAGGGCGTCGTTCCACGGCCAGTCAACAGGGAA
The DNA here is from genome assembly GCA_019636535.1 of Phycisphaeraceae bacterium. Taxonomy (GTDB): domain Bacteria; phylum Planctomycetota; class Phycisphaerae; order Phycisphaerales; family UBA1924; genus JAHBK01. The sequence goes on from JAHBXK010000008.1 coordinate 118,275, forward strand.
CGGTCGACGCGTGTGTGTCCGCGCTTCGATCAACGTGCAGCAGACGTGCTTGAAGAAGTACCACAAGTAGACTCGCAACTCAACGCCTGGTCCGCTCGTGGCGACGCTGACCGATTGCGAGCTCCGATCAAAGGTGCCGATCGGCGACTGAGCGAGTTGCTTGCAAATACCTTCGTAGAAGGTGCTCCGCGCGTCAGGGAAGTGCGGCCGGGCACTTTGCCACAGTTTCCAGAGTTCGGGGAATCGATCCGGGCTCCAGAGCCTGCCTCGTGGCAATGGGTCGTACTGGCTCGGACGGTATCGTTCAGTGGGTTGGTCGGGAATCAGGTCAATTGTCTGGACAAAGGGCGTGTACCCCGTCCAACGAATCCAGCTCAGGGTCATGCCGTTGCCTACAACGAACACGAGTCGAGGCCTGTGGTCCGGCGGACCGTCGCCCGGCGTGGGTATGTTGCTGTAATCGTGTACGGTGCAGTTCTGGGATGTCAGCACTCGCAGAGTGTACTACCGACACGGACAGTGAGCGAGCACTCTGCGGTGTCGTGGCCACCGAGGTCAATGAGCACTCGCAATCTCAGTGACAGGCCGTGGCGCCGTGGAGGCATTAGCCACGACGCGGGACTGTTCCAAGACTCACGCTCGCATTGGCTTGCCAGTGGGACGGGCGGCTTCGGAAGCGGTCGGCTTTCGATGCGGGCGCTGCTGAGGTCGGTCGCTGATGCCATGCGCCTTCGCTCACGCCCCCA
>JAHBXK010000009.1 GCA_019636535.1 Phycisphaeraceae bacterium
GGGGGGGGGGGGGGGGGGGGGGGGGGGGGGGGGGGGGGGGGGGGGGGGGGGGGGGGCGTGGGGGGGGGGGGGGGGGGGGGGGGGGGGGGGGGATGGGCGGTGTTCACGGCGAGTTTGCGAACGGCGTTCACGGTGAGGCGCTGCGCGTGCACGTGAACGGTGAGGCTGTGGCGCGGTTCGCGGAGGAGGCGGTGGTGCGCGTGGAGGGGCGGATGCTCGAGGACATCGAACGCGAGGCGATCGTGAAGACGCTGACGAAGTTCGGCGGGCACCGGCAGCGGACGGCGAGCGCGCTGGGGATCGGTGTGCGGACGTTGGGGCTGAAGTTGAAGCGTTGGAAGGAGATGCAGTTGGTGGACTCGACGCTGTAGGCACGGCGGTTGCGGGTTGCGGAGGGTGGGGCTTGGGCGTCAGTTCCGGGCGAAGCGCGGAAGCGAGGGCCGGATGATCCAGGGCATTACGAACGACGGCGCGATGCCGGTGCTCGACGCGATGGTGCGCTACGCGGGAGCGCGGCAGCGGCTGATCGCGCACAACGCCGCGAACATCTCGACGCCCGACTTCCGGCCGCTGGACGTGGACCCGGCGGAGTTTCGGTCGGTGCTGCGGCGGGCGGTTGAGGAGCGGCGATCGCGGCACGGAGCGATCGGGGGAGAGTTGGAACTGCGAGGGAACGAGCGGGTGCGGTTCGGGTCGTCCGGGTCGATCGAATTGAACCCGCGGACGCCGACGGGGAACGTGCTGTTCCACGATCGGAACAATCGGGACGTGGAGCGGTTGATGCAGGCGAACGCAGAGAACCTGGCGGCGTTCCGGGTGGCAACGGATTTGCTGAGGTCTCGGATGGAGATCATGCGCATCGCGATCTCGGAGCGCGTGTGATTGGCACCTGAATCGGGGATGTGAACAAAGCGGGGTGGCTTGGGAACGGGTTGAACGGCGATGTATGGAGCGCTGGACATCTCGACGAGCGGCATGATCGCCCAGCGCACGAGGCTGGAGTCGATCACGGTCAACATCATCAACGTGGACACGCATCTGGACGCTGCGGGGAAGAACAACCCCTTCAAGCGTCGGACGGTTCACTTTGCGCCGGGCGACCCGACGGCGGGCAGCCCGCAGGCACGGCGGCTGGGCGTTCACGTGGCGGCGATCGAGGAGGATCCCTCGTTCGTGCTGAAGTATGAGCCGACGAATCCGTACGCGGATGAGAGCGGGTATGTGAAGTATCCTGACGTGAACATCCCGTTCGAGCAGATCAATGCGTACGAGGCGCAGCGGGCGTATGAGGCGAACATCGTGGTGGCGGAGGCCACCAAGGCGATGATGACGCAGGCGCTGAGGCTGATCGCCTGAGCGTGAGAGAAGGACTGACGGCACGAGGCACGCATGAGTGATCCACTTGGACTGATCGGATCCGGCGGGGGGAGCGGCGGGATTGAGCGCCTGCACGGGCTTTCGGGTCCGGGCGGTGCTGCGCGAGGGCCGGGCGGCCCGGTCGGAGCGGGTGCGCCGAACTTCAAGGACGTGCTGCTGCAGAACATCAACGAGGTGAACAAGTTGCAGCAGGAGGCTGCGACGGCGATCGAGGATCTTGCGACGGGACAGCGCGAGGACCTTGAGGGAGTGATGCTGGCGACGCAGAAGGCGGACGCGGCATTCCGAGCGCTGGTGGCGGTGCGCAACAAGGTTCAGCAGGCGTACGAAGAGATCAAGCAGATGCGGGTGTGACGGCGGGCCGGGTGCGGGTGGGGCGCGAGACTGATTGAGCGCAAGAGATGCGCGGCCGCGCGGGAAACGCGCGTGGCCGGGCGATGCTTGCGCGGACTTTGCAGCGTGAGGGGGCGGGTGTCCGAAACAGGGACCGACGACGGCCGAGCAAGGCGTGCGGAGCACGCCCGGCCGGGTTGTGGACGGGGGTGTGGGAGTCGGCAAGGAGGCCGGCACGGGCGATGGAACAACTCCGGCGCATCTACGAGCGGATCGGCCAGCAGTTGGGGCTTCTGACGGGGAGCCAGAAACTGCTGATCGGGTCGTTGTGCGTGATCGCGCTGATGACACTGTTCCTTGTGTCGCAGTACGCGGGTTCTCCGAAACTGGTCGAGGTGATCCCGTCGGGGACCTCGCAGGAGCAGGAGCGCGCGCGGTCGTACCTGATGAGCGCGGGGTTTCCCGCGGAGATGCGGAACGGCAAGGTGGTGGTGCCGGCGGAGCGGCAGTTTCCGGCGCTCGCGCAGTTGGCCGAGGCGCAGGTGCTTCCGGATGACAAGGAGTTGACGTTCCGGAACCTGGCCGAGAAGCAGAACATGTTCATGCCCAAGGGTCAACTGGACCAGATGTACCAGACGGCCTTGACGAACGTGCTGGGGCAGGTCATCCGAAACTTCGACGGGATCAAGGACGCGAGGGTGTTCATCAGCAACCCCGAGCCGCGCGGGATCGGTGTGGTGGCGCGGAAGCCGACGGCGCAGGTGACGGTGTTTACGGAGCAGGGACGGCCTTTGGACCAGAAGACGGTGGACGCGCTGGCGGACGTGGTGGCGGGGTCGGTGGCGGGGCTGGATGTTCGGAACGTGGCGGTGATCGACGGGACGCGGCGGCGGAGTTTCAGGGCGACGAACCCCGAGGACGCGGGAGTTCAGACGTACATCGAGCAGGTCGCGACGGTTGAGGACCGAGTCCGGCAGAAGATCGAGGACCACCTCGGGGTGTTCATCTCGGGGGTGGTGGTGAGCGTGAACGCGATTGTGGACGGTGCGCGTCGCGAGAGCCGGGTGGAGGAGGCGCTGCCGAAGGGCGCGGGGACGGTGTCGGTTCCGATCCGCGAGAACAACTCGAGTTCGACGTCGAGCAACTCTTCGAGCGGCGCGGAGCCGGGGCTTGCGAGCAACACGGGGCTGGACATCGAGCGTGCGGGTTCGTCGGGGAACAGGACGAACACGGAGACGATCGAGAGCCAGAACGCGGTGAAGATCGGCACCAAGACGGTGCTGCAGACCGATCCGCGCGGCCGGCCGACGAAGATCAACGTGGCGGTGAGCGTGCCGCGCGAGTGGGTGATGGAGATTCTGAAACGTCGCGGGAGCGGAGCGGGGGGCGGCGGGGGCGTCGACTCGGGAGAGCCGGACGACGCGACGATCGAGCAGGAGTGGCAGGCGCAGCATCAGCGATTGGTGGGGATGATCCGTCCGCTGATCGACACGAAGGACGTGCCGGGGACGATCGCGGAAGCGGGGGACGTGGTGGTGACGCTGATGCCGTTCGCTATGGCTTCGGCGACCGGTGGCGGCGTCGGGGGCAATCGGGCGGGCGTGCCGGGCGGAGCATTCGAAGAGAGCGGGTCGGGGATGGTGGGGACGTTGAGCCGGGCGGTGGGGAGCGGTCTGGTGAAGCAGGCGGTGCTGTTGGCGCTGGCGGTGGTGGCTCTCGGGATGATGTTCGTGATGGTCCGCAAGTCCGGGCGTGGGCAGACGCTGCCTTCAGCGCAGGAGTTGGTGGGGATTCCGCCGGCACTGCAGGGTGACAGCGACCTGGTGGGCGAGGCGGACGAGACCGACACGGCGATGATCGGGATCGAGGTGGATTCTGATGCGTTGAAGACTGGGCGGATGCTGGAGGAGGTCTCGGACCTGGTGAAGTCGAACCCGCAGGCTGCGGCGTCGGTGTTCAACCGCTGGCTGAGCACGGAGGATTGAGCGATGGCGCGCAAGCCGGGTGAGAAACTGCCGACGGACCCGACGCAGGTGAGCGGCCTGACGAAGGCGGCGATCCTGCTGATGTCGCTGGACACGGCGGTGGCGAGCCAGATGCTCAAGCAGATCGCGCCTGAGCAGGTGGAAGAGGTGACGCGCGAGTTGGCGGGGCTCGGGCGGGTGCCGATCGAGCTTCGGAACGCGGTGGTTGAGGAGTTCTACGGGCTGTCGATCGCGAGCCAGTATGTGAACGAGGGAGGGCTGGACTACGCGAAGGTGTTGCTGAAGGAGTCGCTGGAACCGGGGCAGGCGGACCGGGTTCTGCAGCAGATCCAGACGCAGGTGCAGAAGACGCCGTTCGCGTTCCTGCAGAAGGCCGAGAGCGAGAACGTGCTGACGTTCATCCAGGAGGAGCACCCGCAGACGATCGCGCTGATCGTGTGCCACTTGCCGCACCACAAGGCGGCGGAGATTCTGGCGGGGTTGCCGCTTCAGAAGCAGATCGAGGTGATCAAGCGGATCGCGAACATGGAGCAGACGAACCCCGAGGTGATCAAGGAGGTCGAGAAGGGGTTGGAGAGCCGGTTGAGTTCGATGCTGATGCAGAGCATGGAGAAGGCGGGCGGCATCAACACGGTTGCGGAGGTGTTGAACCTGGCGGACCGCGCAACCGAGAAGTCGATCATGGAGGGGTTGGAGGCGGAGGATCCGGAACTTGTCGAGGAGATCCGGCGGTTGATGTTCGTGTTCGAGGACGTGCTGAAAGTGGACGACAAGGGGATCCAGGCGATCCTGAAGGAAGTGGACAACGACGAACTGGCGCTGGCGCTGAAGACGGCGAGCCAGGAATTGCAGAACAAGATCTTCAAGAATATGTCGGAGCGTGCGGCGTCGTTGATCAAAGAGGACATGCAGTACATGGGCCCGGTGCGCGTGACCGACGTGGAGCAGGCACAGCAGCGGATCGTGGACATCGTGCGCCGGCTGGAAGACTCGGGCGAGATTCTGATCGCAGGTCGCGGCGGCGAGAGCGACCTGATCGTGTAAGGGAAGGAGCGGAGGCGGCACGGCCGGGGCGGCCGGGTCGTCCGGACGTGCGATGACGCTGATCAAGAACGCACAAGCCGCGATGCTGGCCCGCGAGGCGGTGGTGCTGGACCTAGGGGACCTGCGCCGGCAGGGAGAAGCGCTGGTGGCGCAGGCCCGGGCGCGGGCCGAGGCGATCGTGCGGGAGGCGGAGGCCGAGCGGGATCGGATCGTGGCCGGGGCGGCGGAGCGCGGGCACGCCGAGGGGGTGGAACGAGGATTGTCCGAGGGTCGTCGCAAGGGCGAGGAAGCGGGCAGGGCCGAGGCGTTGACAACGCAGAGCGCTGCGATCGAGACGATGACGGCGAGGTGGACCGAGGCGGTCTCGGCGTTCGAGGCCGATCGCACCGCGCTGCTGGAATCGGCGCAGCGCGACGTGATCCGGCTCGCGGTGTTGATCGGCGAGCGTGTGACCAAGCGGATCGTGGAGACAGATCCTTCGGTCGCATCGGAGCAAGTGGCGGAAGCGCTCCGGCTGGTGTTGCGCCCGACGGGGGTGGTGGTGGCGGTCAACCCCGAAGATCGAGCGATGGTCGAGTCGGCGCTGCCCGGATTGGTGGCGACGATCGGCGCGGCGTCGCATGTTCAACTTGTGGATGATCCGGCGTTGTCTCGCGGGTCTTGCATCGTTCGGTGCGTGGGGAACGGCGCTGAGGTTGGCGCGGGCGCCGGTGCTGGCGGCGAGATCGACGCGACGATCGGGACGCAACTGGAGCGGATCGCGGAGCTGATCGTGCCCGGGGGCGATGATGGGCGCAGCGGGGGTGGGCGCGGGGAGGTCAGCGCGTGAGCGGCCTGACGGCGGAAATGGAAGCGGTTCGGTCGGTGCAGCCGTTTCGGTTGACTGGGCGAGTGGCGGCGCTGCGCGGGATGAGTCTGCACGTGTCGGACCTGCCGATGCCGGTGGGGTCGCTGGTTCGGATCGAATCGGGCTGGCGTGGTGCGAACAGTGACGGGGAGACGCGGGACGGATTGCTGGGCGAGGTGGTGGGGTTTGACGGGGCGCACGCGATCGTGATGCTGCTGGGCGGGACGGGCGGGGTTCGCGCGGGCGACCGTGCGGTTGGCCTGCACGCGATGCAGACGGTGGGCGTGGGAGAGGGGCTGTTGGGTCGAGTGATCGACGGGCTGGGAAGGCCGATGGACGGGCGGGGTGCCTTGGGGCGATTGGCCCAACGGCCGATCGATCCTGCGCCGCTCTCGCCGCTGGCGCGCGGGCGCGTGACGGAGGCGATCCCGACTGGCGTGCGTGCGATGGACATGATGACGACGTTGGGAAAGGGGCAGAGGCTGGGCGTGTTCGCCGGTCCGGGTGTGGGCAAGAGCACGCTGCTGGGGAACATCGCGAGGCAGAACGCGGGGGACGTGAGCGTGGTGGCGCTGATCGGCGAGCGCGGCAAGGAAGTGTCGGACTTCATCGAGCGTGAACTCGGGCCGGAGGGATTGGCGCGGAGCGTCGTGGTGGTGGCGACGGGGGATCAGAGCCCGCTGTTGCGGGTGCGAGCAGCGCTGGTGGCGTGCGCGGTGGCGGAGCACTTTCGCGATCGCGGCGCGGACGTGATGCTGATCATGGACTCGGTGACGCGGTTTGCGCACGCGCAGCGTCAGATCGGGCTGAGCGTGGGTGAGCCGCCGGCGACGCGCGGGTACACGCCGAGCGTGTTCGCAGCGCTTGCCCGGCTGCTTGAGCGGGCGGGGGCGCTGGCGCGCCCGGCACGCGCGGGGTGCCGGGCGGGAACGATCACGGGGGTGTACTCGGTGCTTGTGGAAGGGGATGACATGACCGAGCCCGTGGCGGATGCCTCGAGGGGCATTCTGGACGGGCACGTGATCTTGTCGAGGGCGCTGGCGCAGCGCGGGCATTATCCGGCGATCGACGTGCTGGACTCGGTGTCGCGCGTGGCGGCGGAGGTGTGCGACGAAGCGCACGTGGCCGCGCGGCAGCAGGTGCTCCGGCTCTTGGCGAAGTTTCGGGAGATCGAGGACCTTGTGCAGATCGGGGCGTATGCGCGCGGATCGAACGCGCTGGCGGACGTCGCGATTCGGTACGTCGAGCCGATCAATGAATTGCTGCGGCAGGATCGATCGGAGCGTGTGGAACGCGGGCGGGCGGCGGAGTCGTTTGTGCAGGCACGGTCGAGGCTGGTGAAACTCGCGATCGAGTCCGGTGCGATGCTGCAGCAACTCTCGGTGAAGAAGGGGTGAGCGGGGAACGGCAACGGTGGGTGGGGTGATCGAACGGAGCGGATGGAAGGGACATGGCCGGAACGAACCGCCGATTCATCTTCAGTCTGGAGCCCGTGCTGGAGGTTCGCCGTGAGCGCGAGCGCAGCGCGATGCTCCGCGTGGCGGAGTTGGAGCGGGAGCGGCTGGCGGCGGAGGAGCGGTTGAGAACCATGAGCGCGGAGGCGGATCGTGCCCGCGTGGAACTGCGCGAGTGCCTGGCCGGTCCCGGGCGGGAGATGGCGGTTCGCGGTGTGCGTATGCAGGCGGCCGCGCTGTTCAGTCTGCACGGCCGGACGCACGCGGGGGCGCTGACGCTGGCGGGGGTGCTGAAACGGCTGGAGACGGCGCGGGCGGAGTTGCTGAAGGCGACGACCGATCGCAAGGCGGTGGAGCGGCTGCGGGAGCGCCGGCTGGAAGAGTGGCGGACGGGGGTTCGAAGAGCCGAGGCCAAGCAGGTCGATGAGATCACGACGGCGGCGTCGGCGCGGGCGATGGCCCATGGCGGCACGCGGGCGGGCGCGGAGGTGGTGCGATGAAATCGGCCTGGACGATCGTGAGCGTGGTGGCGGTTGCGAACTTGTTGGCGCTGGGGCTGCTCGCGGCGTGGCTGGTGACGGGTGATCGGCTGGACCGGGATCGCGTGGAGCGGATTCGGTCGATGCTGTCGGTGACGATCGCGGACGAGCGAGCGGCGGACGAGACGGTCAGGCAGGAGACCGAGCGGGCGCGGGCCGAGGCCGAGCTCGCTGAGAAGATGGCCCGGCCGCCGATCCCGGCGTCTTTCATCATCGAGTCCGCGCAGTTGGCTCGGGACTCGGAGTTGCAGGTTGATCTTCGGCGGCAGCGCGAGTTGGAGGACCTGCGGATCAGTCTGCTGCGGTTGCAGGCTGGGCTGGAGGAGCGCGAGACGGAACTGGCGGGTCGCGTGGAGGCGTTCGAGGAGGCCAAGCGGCGGTACGCCTCGACGGAAGGAGCGGAACAGTTTCGCGCTGCGCTGACGACGCTGGAGGGTCAGCGGCCGCGGGATGCCAAGGCGGTGTTGCATGCGCTGTTGACGATCGGTCAGCAGGAGCAGGTGACGGCGTATCTGGCGAGCATGGACGAGGGGGCGCGGACGAAGGTGATCGCGGAGTTTGTGAAGGACAGCCCGGCGGTGGCAGCGGATTTGCTCGAACGGCTTCGGACGCGTGGGCTCGGCATCAACCGGTCAACGCTCTCAGGAGTTTCGAGCGATGGCCAGCCCGGTTCAAGGACGCCCTAGCGCGGTGGGGTTTGGTGGATCCGGCGTCGGAGTTGCGCAGCGTGCGGGGGCGATTCCTGCGCATGTGCGCAGTCCGTTCGCGTCCGCGCTGGCCGGCAAGGGTGTGGGCGAGCAGGGTCTTGGGGTGCAGGTGGAGGGGAAGCGGGCGGAGGAACGCCCAACAGCAGAGGCGAAGGCGGACGGAGCGGGTGAGGAGAACGGGGAGGTTGAGGATGGGGCGCAGGACTCGGGATCGGTGGTGGAGGGAGGGACGAACGAGGCGGACGGGGCTGAAGATGGGCAAGCCGGAGTAGGTATCGACGGAACGAGCGGTGGAGAGGGCACATCGACCGAGCCGGGGGAGGCGCGGGCGGATGGTGCGACGGCTGTTGCGGCCACAACGCCCAGCACGGTGCATGAACTGAACGCGGAACTGCTGGCGCAGAGCCGTTGGGCACTGAATCTGCTTCGTGGCCTGCGTGCGGATGGGTCGGCGAACGCCGCGGGGGCGGAGGCGGGACGCCGCGCTGCTGGTGGGGAGCGGGACGCGGTGCGGCGTGACGGAGTCGGGGTTTCGGGCGTGGAGGGGCGTGAGGTGACGCGCGGGACGACGGTGGGTGAGCAGTCCGGCCGTGAGCGGGTAGAGGATGCTGGCACGGGGGTGGTGGATCGTCGCGCGAACGGTGCAAAGGCAAGCGAATCGGCGGAGAACGCCGGGACGAGGCTGGGTGTCGGCACGAAGCGTGGAGCGGAGACGGGCGCGAAGGTGAGCGCTACGGAGGAGCACGGTTCAGGGCAGATACGCGTTCGCGTGGACGACGTGCAGCGGTTGTCGACGATGCGGTCCCAGGCGGTGCGGGAGTCGGTGCTCGGGGTGAAGGGCGTGTCGGCGGGCGAGGGTGCTCGGCCGGTGGGCACGGCGATGGGGAGCGGGGAGGGCGCTTCGGTGGCGGTGATCGCCGCGAAGATCGGGACGGGGACGAAGGGGAACGACGGGGGTGGTGAACGGTCGAACCTGGGACTGGCCGAGGGCCGGCAACAGGCCGCGGGTGGGCGGGGAGTGGGGGAGGCGGGCACGCTGACGAACGCGCAAAGTGCGGCGGTGCGGGCGCAGGCGTTGCGCGGACTGGTGTCGGCGATCAGCCGCGGCGAGACGAGTTTGACGATTCGGATGGACCCACGGCAACTGGGATCGTTGTCGATCGACGTGGACATGCGCGAGGGGGCGGTGGAGGCGAAGTTCGCGGTGACGACGCGCGAGGCACGGCGGTTGCTGGAGGGATCGATGACGGACCTTCGCCGCGAGTTGGAAGCACGCGGATTGGAGGTCGGGCGGCTGGAGGTCGCCCGTGTCGAGCGGTCGGAGGATGCCGACGTTCGGGCGCTCACGGATGAGCGCGGTGAGGAAGGGCGGAGCCCCGAAGATGAGCCGGACCGGAGGTTCGGCGCGGACGCGCGAGCGTTCGATGACGGCGCGGAGCGCCGGTCGCGTGGCGACGGCGATGCTGACCGCGCGGTCGGTGCGGCAGTCGTTGAGACGCGGGAGTTGGAGGACGGCCGAGGGGTGGTCGTCGGGGTGGGGATCGGGATCGATGCGCTGGTGTGACCGGCGTGCTGCGAGGTGCTGAGCCATGGTCAGTTCGATCGTCAACAACGCGGGCTCGTCGGCGGGCACCTCGGGACCGAACCGGTTCGGTGACCTGTCGAGCGAGCAGTTCCTGAAGATCATCTTCACGGAGTTGCAGCGCCAGGACCCGTTGCAGCCGAACGACTCGTCGAAACTGCTGGAGCAGTTGTCGAGCATTCGCAGCATCCAGTCGGACCTCGAGTTGTCGAGCCGTTTGGAAGCGCTGGTGGGTCAGAACCAGTTGGCGACGGCGGGCTCGCTGATCGGCAAGCGGATCATCGGGCTCGACGAGAACTTCCTGCGGATCTCGGGGACGGTGGTGGGTGTGAACAAGACCAGGGACGGAGCGGTGCTGCGGCTGGACAACGGGTTCCGCGTGCCGTTCGCGAACGTTGAGCAGATGCTGGGTGAGGCGCCGCCTTCCAACAGCGCGCCTTCGACTCCGACGACTCCGACGGATGGCGGAACCGGCGGCACGGGCACGCCGCAGACGCCGACGCCGAGCGAGCCGACCGATCCGAAGGATCCGGGTGATCCGAAGGATGAGCCGGACCCGGGCGAGTGATGCGGACGGAACGTGTGTGTTGTGAGGATGGCGTGGGGAGGTTCGATCGACGAAGTCTTGAAACATGGTCACCGCAGCGGCACAACTCCTGAAGATGCTCGGATCGGCGATCCCGAAGGTCACGGGCGCAACGCCCGGCGCAGCGCCGGTTGACAAGTCGGTCTCGAAGCAGGCGTTCGAGGACCTGTTGAACAAGGCGCGGTCGGGCGAACTGTCGAGCAGCCGGCTGGTTGAGGTCGACGAGAGTGCCGGGGTGGAACTGACGGCCGAGCAGATCGCGGTGCTGAGCGCTGCGGCGGATCGTGCGGAGGCGGAGGGGCTGCGTCAGGCGCTGGTGATTCTCGACGACGTGCAGTTGGTGCTGGATGTCGGCGCGCGGCGGATCACGGGGCGTGCATCGCTGGACGCATCGAATGGCCAGCCCGCGATCCTCCAGGGAGTGGACGGGGTGATCAACCTTTCAACGAAGTTGCGGGCGGAGCCCGCGCCAGCGCGTGTCGGGCCTCCCGGCGGGGGATTGGGCGACCCGACGCTATCGAAGTTGCTTGAGCGCGTGGGGCTTGCAGGCGATCGTTGAACGGCCGACCTGTGAGACGAAGTAAGCCCGGGAGCGGGCCGAGCGAGTGATTCATCACGCCGGCGGGTGGAGCGTCCGCGGCGTGCCAGAACGAGGTGATGATCCATGGCGTCCTCGACCGCGATGTTCACGGCCCTCACGGGTCTGACGGCCAACGCCCGCAATCTCGACGTGATCGGCAACAACGTCGCGAACGTCAACACCACGGCGTACAAGACGAACCGCATGCTGTTCAGCACGCAGTTCTCTCGCAACCTGTCGATCGGCACCGCGCCGGGCGAGAACACCGGCGGAACGAACCCGGGTCAGATCGGGCTCGGCGTTCGGATCGCCGGGACGCAGCGCGACTTCCGCGACGGGGCGCTCTCGCCGACGGGCGATGCACGCGACCTTGCGATCGAAGGAAGCGGGTTTTTCATCGTCAACAGGGGAGGCTCGGACCTGTACACGCGTGCGGGAGCGTTTCGGCTGAATGCGCAGAACGACCTGACGTCGGTTGAGGGGTACCGCGTGCGCGGATACGCGGTGGACTCGGGGTTCAACGTCGTGCGCGGAGCGCTGACGGACCTGAACATCCCGGTGGGCACGTTGACGCTCGCGGAGGCGACGCGGAACATTCAGTTCTCGGGGAACCTGAACGCGGGCGGCTCGGCGGCGACGCAGGGGTCGGTGATCGACCTTGGTGAACTGATCGTGGGTGCGGGCGCAACGAACCCGCCGATAGCGCCGAACGTCTCGGAAACGTCGTCGCTGCTGGCCGAACTCGAACGGGCGGGCGATCCGGGCGTGCAGGCGTTCCCGACGGGGACGACGATCCGCCTGCAGCAGGTGCAGAAGGGGACACGCACGATTCCGTCGGCCGATTTCTCGGTGACGACGACGAGCACGCTGCAGGACCTGATGACGTTCTTCCGCGAGGCGATGGGGATCAGCACGGGCGCGGGCGACAACCCCGACGGTCTGACGCCGGGGGTCTCGCTCGATCCGTTGACGGGTCAGGTACGCGTGATCGGGAACACGGGGACGGCGAACGACCTCGTGATCGACGCTTCGGACATCGCGGTCTACGACTCGTCGAACAACCTGCTGAGTACGCCGTTCTCTCCGAACAAGGTGCAGGCATCGACCGGCGAGGCGGTTCGGACGACGATGGTGGCGTACGACTCGCTCGGCAACCCGTTGAGCATCGATCTGACGATGGTGCTCGAAGCCAAGACGGGCGGCGGTACGACCTGGAGGTACTTCGTCGAGTCCGAAGCGGACACGGACCTCGATCTGGCGGTGGGCACGGGGACTGTCTCGTTCGACAACTTCGGGCAGTTGATCGGTGACGGCACGGCGTCGATCAGCATCGATCGGGCCAACACCGGCGCCGCGGACCCGCTCGGGATCACGCTGAACTTCCGTTCACCCGCGGGGAACGTCACCGCGCTCGCGGACGTGGCGTCGACGATCGCCGCGACCTTTCAGGACGGCACGCCCCTGGGCACGCTGGCGAGTTACGGTGTGGCCGCCGACGGGGTGATCATCGGGGCATTTACAAACGGTCTGACGCGCGTGGTCGGGCAGATCGCGGTGGCGACGTTCCCGAACAACGAGGGGCTGGTGGATGACGGCGGCAATCTGTTCCGCGTCGGGCCGAACAGCGGCACGCCCGTGGTGTCGTCGCCGCTGGAGTTCAGCGCTGGCGGGATCATCGGTGGGGCGCTGGAACTCTCGAACGTCGACCTGTCGGCGGAGTTCATCAACCTGATCCTGACGTCGACGGGTTACTCGGCGAACTCGCGTGTGATCACCACGACGGACCAGTTGATGCAGCAGTTGCTGGTTCTCGGTCGTTGATGCCGCGTGGCCGGGCAAGCCCGGGTAGGGCGAAGCTTCGCGAGCGGGCAGCGCTTGGAGTTTGGAAGAGCACCGGTCGATGAGCGCTCAGGTGTTTGCCCGACCGCAGCGCGCATGCGCCGGAGAAGGCGAGCATGACGGGGGGTGCTGGAGCGGCGAGTTGAGTACGCGCATGGCATGGCCGGTGGAAGCGCTCGCTCAGTCGGGCGTGCCGGCGGTGGTGTTCGCCGGGGCGGCCGTGCTGACTGCGTGGTTTGTTGCGAGGGCGCTTCGGCTGGGCGATCTGTTCGCGTGGCGAGAGATAGCGCGAACGTCGGAGGGCCTGAGTGGGCTGGCGGAGGCGATCGAAGGCTCGAAGTCTGTGGTTCGTCATGGCTCTGGGTTGCGGCGCGTGCTCGGCGGCGATCAGGAGTCGCTGGTGAGCGCTGCGCGGGCGGTGCTTCGGTGCGGCGCGGACCCGACTGTCGCGAGGGCGGTGATCGAGGAGTTTGCCGAGGGGCTCCTGGCCACGCGACGGCGCGTGCGTCTGTGTCTGGTGGCGTGCGTGCTGGGGTTGCCCGGTCTGGGGCTGCTGCGGCTCAGCGCATCGATGGACGCTCTGCGGGGCGCGGGCTCGGACCCGTTCGTGGGAACGGTGGCGGCTGGATGGGGTCTTCCCCTGATTCTGGGATCCCTGCTCGCCGGGGCGGGCGTGCTGGGCGTGTCCATGCTTCGGCGTGCGGATCGTGCCGATCGTCGGGTCTGGATCGACGTGGAGGTGCTGACGCTGCTCGCCGAGGAAGCGGCGGAGGGGGGGAGCGTTCGGAGCGCGGCGGAGGCGCTGGCTGCGCGGCTGGGAACGGTCGGCACCGCCGGGGCGGGTGAGGGCGCGGCGCGCGCGGCCTGAACACGGGCGGAAGATCGGTCGATGACTGCTGTGATGCGGGATGGTCCCTGTGAAGGGGTGGTGTCCGCACGCGCGGAGAACTGAGCATGTCGGACGACAAGAGCGGTGGTGACAAGAAGGGGGCCGAGGGCGGCGAAGGCGCGGAGTCGGCTGCGCCGAAGAAGGGCGGGCTCTCGATCAAGACGATCGGCGTCATCGGCGCGGTCATGGCGCTGGAGGCCGGGGCGCTGTACTTCGTGTTCGGCATGAGCGGGGCGAAGAAGTCGTCGGCGGACGTTCACATGCTGGTCCACGACGACTCTGAGGAACTGGACGAGATCGAGATCATCTCGGACGAGATCTTCCAGAACATGCAGACAGGGAAAGTGTGGGTGTGGTCGATCTCGGTGTATGCGCAGGTGAAGCGCAAGGACGTCGAGTACGTTGAAACAGTCTTGGCGCAGAGGCGGGCCGAGGTTCGCGAGGGTTTGAGCCAGATCGTCGGGCGGGCGCAGCACGCGCAGTTGAAGGAGCCGGATCGGCAGACGTTGAACCGCCAGTTCTCAGCGCTGATCGAGCGGATCGTGAAGCCCGACGAGCAGGGCAAGCCTCGGGTGCAGCGGCTGCTGATCTCCAAGTGCACGGGGTATCCCGCGGACTTCTGATCCCGGCGAGCGGGGGTGAGGTCGGGCATGAAGCGGAGTCGGAACACGGACACGGGCGCAGAGATTGCGCGGCGGGGCATGTTCTGCGCAGATCGGGCGAAAGTTGCTGATCGGCCCGAGAGCGGTCCGATGGATCGGCACCCGGAGTCGGCAGGGCGTTTGTCGGCGCGGGAGGACCGTCGCGGGACGCGGCGTCGGCTCGGACTCGGACAGGCGAGGAGCAGGCTCATGGATGAGCAGAACAAGCCGGGCGAGATGGGTGGCGAGACTCCGGCGGCGGAGCAGCCCGAGGGCACCGCGCCGGAGCAGGAAGCGGGCGCCGTGGACGCTGCGATGGCGGCGATTCAGCAGGCCAAGTCGATGAACGCCAAATCGGGCGCTGGCGGACGGTCGGGCGGGCCGGCGCCGGTCGAGTTGCCGGACTTTACGTCTGCGGGCGATGAGCGTGTGCCGGAGGGGATCGACCTTCTGGCGGACGTGAACTTGAACGTGAAGATCGAACTCGGCCGCACGCGGATGGTCGTAGAGGACGTGCTGCGTCTGGGCGAGGGTTCGGTGGTGGAACTGGACAAACTGGCGGGCGATCCGGTGGACGTGTATGTGAACGACCGGCACGTGGCCAAGGGCGAGGTGCTGGTGTTGAACGACAACTTCTGCGTTCGCATCAACGAGATCGTGGCGCAGGCGGGCGAGGAAGCGGCGTGAGGCCGGGCTGAGCGGCGATGTGTGTAGCGGAGCGCGGGGCGGTTTGGGGCGAGCCGGCGGAGCCGGCGGAGAAGGGCCAGGATGGCGCGATCGCAGGATCAACGCGGCGGAAGGCGCTGGGGCACGCGATGGTGGTCGCGGGTGGTCGTGATCGGCGTGGTGGGGGGGCTGGTCACATCGAGTTCAGCGGATGTGCCTGCCGTGGACGGCGAAAGCCCGTCGAAGGCGGGCGCACTCCCGGTGGAGGTCTGGGTGCCGCCGGTGGGTTCAGCGCGCGGCGAGTCCGGGCACAACGCCGGGGCGAGTCCATCGGGTGAGGTTGAATCGGGAAGCGCAGCCGTTCGCGATGTGGACGATCGCGGGAGTGATCGTGCGATCGCGGCCGAGAGGGTCGTGCCGACGCTAAGTGCCCACGCGCGGCCGCTGGGTCCGGCGCGAGGCCGGATCGGTTCGGGCGAATCGGCATCGGCCGGTGGGAAGGACGTTGAGGGCGCTGCGGGCGGGGGCGTGGGTGTTCGGGGCGAGATTCCGCGAACGGTGATGGCGTTGGGCGGCGTGCTGACGCTGATTCTGGTCTTTGCCGCGGCGGTCAAGAAGTTCGGGCGGGGCGTCGGCGGACGCGGGTGGTCGATCGCGGCGATGCTCGGCCCGGCGGGGCGAGCGCCGAGCGGCGTGATGCGCGTGCTGGCCCGATATCCGGCTGCTCGGGGGCAGACGCTGGTGCTGCTGCAGGTGGATCGGCGCGTGTTGTTGCTGTCGCACACGCATCCGTCGTTGCGGCTTCGAGGGGGGCATGGCGGATTCTCGACGCTCGCCGAGTTCACGGAGCCGGAGGAAGTGGCTTCGTTGGTGTTGAAGTCCGGCGCTGCGGGCGAGTCGGCTTCGGACGGCCGGTTTGTCAATGCGATGCTGACGCACGATGCGGGGTATGCCGCGATCGAACGGGTGGATCCGGCGGAAACGGCGGGTGGTGCGCCGCCCGAGGCGGAGCCGAACCGGCTGGTGCGTCGGAACGTTGACGGCGATCGGGCGGAACTGTGGGACGATCGCGCTGTGCTGCGGCCGTCGCGCGATGGGCGCGAGTGGGTGTCTTCGGACGCCATGGGCGCCGCGGGCGCTTCGGTCCGAGCCGATGCGGGCGAGACTGCCGGACCGGCGGTCAGCGTTGATGCGATGGACTCGATCAGGCATCGGCTGGCGGGGCTTCGTGGGCGGGGGGTGCTGGGATGAGCCGATCTCGCATTGCAGTTCGGTGGGGCGTGGCCGCTCGTGGCCTGCTGGTGATCGGGTTGGTTGCTGCCAGTCTGTTCGGCGCTGAGCCGGTGCTTGGTGACGAGTCGGGAGCGGGCACGGTCGACCCGCTCGCGGCGGTTTCGTCGCCGGCGGAGTTGCCGACGGACCCGACGGGGATCGACTCGGCGAACCTGGCCAACCAGGCCCGGGGATTGCCGGATCTCGGGGAGATCAACCCGTTCTCGGTGATGGCCGGGGCGGGGGCGATGGTCGGTCGCGGCGGCGGTGGAACGGGCGAAGCGCCGAGCGGAGGATTGTCCGGCGCGATCAACGTCGTGATCCTGCTGACGGTGATCACGCTGGTGCCGTCGATCATGCTCATGACGACGTGCTTCGTGCGCATGATCGTCGTGCTGGGGCTTGTGCGACAGGCGCTGGGGACGCAGACGCTCCCGCCGCCGCAGGTGCTGCTGGGGCTGTCGTTGTTTATGACGCTGCTGGTGATGTCGCCGACGATCGACCGCGTCCACGCGGAGGCGATCGCGCCGTACAACCGGGGTGAGATCCGCGACTACGGGGAGATGTGGGATCGCGCCAAACAGCCGATCCGCGACTTCATGTTCGATCAGATCGACGCGACGGGGAACTGGTCGGGCGTGTACATGATGTTGAATTACCGGGGGATCGACACGAGCGAGCCGGAGCGGCTGACGACCGACGACGTGGACATGGTGTCGCTGATCCCGGCGTTCATGCTGAGCGAGATCAAGACGGCGTTTCTGATCGGGTTCAAGGTGTACCTGCCGTTCCTGGTGATCGACATGGTGATCGCGGGCGTGCTGATCTCGATGGGCATGATGATGTTGCCGCCGGTGTTGATCAGTTTGCCCTTCAAGATGCTGTTGTTCGTGCTGGTGGACGGGTGGACGCTGGTGGTGGGGAGCCTGCTGACGAGTTTCGTGGTTCGCGGGACGGGTGTGGACGCAGCGCTGGACCCCGTTGAACTGACACGGACCCTGATGGAGCACGGCGCCACGGCGGCGACGACGTTGGCGTCGTCGTGGGCTGGGTTCGTGGCGCGGTGAAGAGCGATCTGATCGGTGCGGATGCGAGGAGGACGGCGTGGACTACGACGAGAACCTGATCCAGATCGTGGCCGAAACGCTGCTCTTGGCGCTCAAGATCGTTGCGCCGATCCTGGGCGCGGGGATCGTGGTGGGGCTGGTGATCAGCATCCTGCAGTCGGTGACGTCGATCCAGGAACAGACGTTGACGTTCGTTCCGAAGATCTTCGCGATGGTGCTGGTGGCGGTGCTGCTGATCCCGTGGATCGTGGCGAGGCTGCTGGATTTCACGGCGGAGATGCTGACGGTGTGGTGAACGTCATGAGAGCGGCGACGGCGACGAGCGTGCGTGAACGACCTTCGATCCATCCTCGATCACACGGTGCCCTTCCTGCTGGTGCTCTTCCGGCTGTCGGGGCTGTTCGTGTTTGCGCCGGTGCTGTCGGGCACGATCGTGCCTTCAAAGGTCCGAGTGCTGATGTGCGTGATGCTCGCGGCGGGGATGTACCCGGCGGTGTCGCACGAACCGGCGGACTGGTCGGGAGTGGACGCGTTGAGCCTCGGTTGGATCGTGGCGGGGGAGACGCTGATCGGCTTGGCGATCGGTCTGGTTGCAGCGCTGCCGATCTACGCAGCGCAGTTGGGCGGGCTGATCATGGGGCAGCAGATGGGGATGGGGTTGGCGAACGTGTACAACCCCGCGCTGGACGTGGAGGGGGACACGGTGGGTCAGTTGCTGCTGTTCATGGCGATGACGGTCTTCATCGCGTTGGGCGGGCTGGAGGTGTTGTTCCTGGCGGTCGCGGGGTCGTTCGCCTCGATTCCGGCGGGTTTCGCGCTGACGGGCGGTTCGAACGACGTGGGGTCGCTTTCGGCGGGGTGGCTGGACCTGCTGGTCGGCGTGTTGGGCTCGGGGATGGATCTTGCGGTGCGCGTCGCCGCGCCGGTGCTGTGCATCATCATGCTCGAGACGGTGGCGATGGGCTTTGTGATGAAGACCATGCCGCAGTTGAACGTGCTGACGATCGGCTTTGCGGTGAAGGTGTTGATCGCGCTGCTCGGGCTTGTGCTGGCGCTCAAGGCGATCGAGCAGTCGATGCACGAGGAGATCGTTCAGGTGATGCGGGCGGTGATTCGGGTGTTCGGCGGGGCGGGTGGTTAGCGGCGTGAGCGTGGTGAGTGGGGTGCGGATTGCAGGGGTGCGGGAGCGTGAGGTGCGTGCGGCATGGCCGAGGACATGGGCGAGAAGAGCGAGCAGCCGACTGGCAAGCGCCTGGCCGATGCGCGCCAGAACGGCCAGATCGCCAAGTCTCAGTTGCTCGGCGCCACGATCGACCTGATCGGCGCGGTGCTGATCCTGGCGGTGCTGGGCGGATGGTTCGTACGCTCTCTGCTGGAACTGATGCGTCGCGGGCTGGACGGGCGGAGCGGGGCAGGTCTGACGTGGGACTCAACGCAGCCGGTGCTGCTCGAATCGGCCCGGCACGCACTGATCATCGCGGTGCCCGTGCTGGTGCTCATGTTCGTGGTCGCGGGGCTGGCGCAGTTTCTGCAGGTGGGATGGCTTTTCACTCTGCGGCCGCTGAAGCCGAAGTTCACGCGGTTGAACCCGGTGTCGGGGGTCAAGCGGCTGTTCAGCAAGCGGAACGTGGTGAAGACGCTGGTGAACGTCGTCAAACTCGCGGCGATGGTGGCGATCGCGCAAACCGTGGTGCAGGTGAACAAGCCGGCGATCGTGGGGCTGCCGATGCTGGACCCCGGGCCGGCGCTCGTGCTGGTCGGTCGGATCATGCTCGAGATGTGCCTTTGGATGCTGGCGTTCATGCTGATCCTGGCGCTGATCGACTACGTGTACCAGCGCTATCAGCACAAGCAGGACCTGAAGATGACCAAGCAGGAGGTCAAGGACGAGTTTCGCTCGATGGAGGGCGATCCGAAGGTGAAGGGTCGGCGTTTGCGCATGGCTCGGCAGATCGCGCTGCAGCGGATCCAGTCGGCGGTGCCGTCGGCGG
Organism: Phycisphaeraceae bacterium; assembly: GCA_019636535.1. Taxonomy (GTDB): domain Bacteria; phylum Planctomycetota; class Phycisphaerae; order Phycisphaerales; family UBA1924; genus JAHBK01. Next base: position 19,400 of record JAHBXK010000009.1, read on the forward strand.
ACGTGGTGGTGACGAACCCGACGCACTTCGCGGTCGCGCTGAAGTACGACTCGGATCGGATGGCGGCGCCAACGGTGGTGGCCAAGGGTGTGGATGTGCTGGCGATGCGGATCCGCCAACTGGCGATGATGCACGGCGTGCCGATCGTGGAGAAGCCGCCGCTGGCTCGGGCGCTCTATCACGAGGCGCCGGTGGGGCGTCAGATATCGCCGCAGTTTTATCAGGCGGTTGCTGAGGTGCTGGCGTACGTCTTCCGCCTCTCGGGCAAGAAGGCCGCCGCGGCTGCTGACGCCGGTCGTGGCGGGCGGGGCGCATCGGTGCCGCGTCGCGAGCGTGAGGAAGACACGGTCGGCGTGGGCGCTGCGGATGCAGGTGCCGAGGGGTGGAGATGAGTGTGGAGTAGTCGGGATGTGGTTTCGGAAGTCATGGCGAGTGATCGGAGCGAGCACGAAATCGGTTTGAATTGATGGCGACGGCGACGAGAACAACCCCGCATCTGGCCGGCACAAGGGGCGGCACACTGCCCGGGTTGCTGCGCGCTGTGCACAAGCACCGCGGGCTGATCGTGCCGCTCGGGTTCGTGATGCTGCTGGTGGTCATTCTGATCCCGCTGCCGCCGTGGATGCTGGACGTGCTGATCTGCAGCAACATCGCGCTGAGCGTGATCATCCTGCTCACGACGGTGTACATGAAGGAGCCGCTGGAGTTCAGTGTGTTCCCGTCGCTGCTTCTGGCGACAACGCTGCTGAGGCTCGTGCTGAACGTGGCCTCGACGCGGCTGATCCTTACGGCCGAGGCGAGCAGCCCGGACGAGGCGCTGGGGGTTGCCGGGAACGTGATCTCGGCGTTCGCGGGGTTCGTCGCGGGCGATTCGCTGTTCGTGGGCGTGGTGATCTTCCTGATCCTTGTGATCGTGCAGTTCGTGGTGATCACCAAGGGCGCCACGCGCATCAGCGAGGTCGCGGCGAGGTTCACGCTGGACGCGATGCCCGGTAAGCAAATGGCGATCGATGCCGACGTGAACGCGGGGGTGATCGACGAGAAGGAGGCGATGCGGCGTCGCGAGCGGATCTCGCAGGAGGCGGACTTCTTCGGTGCGATGGACGGTGCCAGCAAGTTCGTTCGGGGCGACGCGATCGCCGGGCTGATCATCACGGCGGTGAACGTGGCGGGCGGGTTCGCGATCGGTGTGATCGAACGGTCGTGGCCGGCGGGTCAGGCGGCGGAGGTATTCACGAAACTGACCATCGGCGACGGGTTGACGAGCCAGATCCCATCGTTCGTGGTGGCCATCGCCGCGGCACTGATCGTGACGCGATCGGGCTCGAAGGACGACCTGGGGAATGAACTGACCGCGCAGTTGGGGAGTCAGCCGATCGGGCTGACCGTTACGGGCGGGTTTCTTCTGTTGCTGGCGATCACGCCGCTGCCGAGCGTGCCGTTGGTGACGACGGGACTGGGTCTGATCGGATTGGCGGTGTACATGAGGCGTGCAACGCGGCGGAAGGTGGCCGACGATGGCAAGCACGCGGCCGTGCCAAAGACGCCCGAGGGTCCGAGCCCGGAATCGTTGCTGAAACTCGACGTGCTGGAACTGGAGGTTGGATACGGGCTGGTCGGCTTGGTCGACGCGGCTCAGGGCGGCGACTTGCTCGACCGGATCACGGCGATCCGTCGGCAACTGGCGGCGGAACTCGGGTTCATCCTGCCGCCCGTGCGGATCCGCGACAACATGCAGTTGTCGCCGAACGACTACAGGATCAAGGTGAAGGGCGCGGTTGTGTCGACCGGGCAGACGTATCCCGGGCGTCTGCTGGCGATGGACTCGGGGATCTGCACGGGTCGGATCGAAGGAGTGCCAACGAAGGAGCCCGCGTTCGGGCTCGATGCGTGGTGGATCGAGCCGGGGCTGAAGACCAAGGCCGAGACACTGAACTACACGGTGGTTGACCCGGTGAGCGTGCTCGCGACGCACCTGACCGAGGTTGTGCGACTGCACTCGGGTGAGTTGCTGACTCGCGAGGAGGTTCACAACCTGCTGGCGCAATTGAAGGAAAAGAGCCCGAAACTCGTGGACGAAGTCGTTCCGAACGTTGTCAAGCCGGGCGATCTGCAGAAGGTGCTACAGAATCTGCTGCGCGAGCGGGTGCCGATCCGCGATCTGGACTCGATTCTGGAGACGCTGGCCGATTGGGGAACGCGGACCAAGGACCTCGACGTGCTGACAGAGTACGTGCGGAACGCGTTGCGGCGGACGATCTGCCAGCAGTACGCGACACCGATTACGGATCGCCCGGTTGGCCCCGGACAAGCGCCGTACCGGATCGTGTGCGTGACCCTCGACCCGGCCTTCGAGGACCAGATCAACGCGTACGTCGATCGAGGGTCGGGGGCGACGGTCGTGAACATGCCCGCCCGGGTCGCGTCAACGTACGTGCATCACATCATGGCGTCGTTGCAGCGTCTGGCCGCGGCTGGGCACCAGCCGGTGGTGCTGTGTTCGCCGCCGGTGCGAGCAGTCGTCAGGCAGTTGCTCGAGCCGTACATGTCGAACGCGGCGGTGCTTGGGTACAACGAGGCGGTGTCGGGGGTAGAGATCGAGTCGTTGGAGTTGATCGGCCCTCCGCAGCCGCAGGTGGCCGAGCGAGCCACGGTCGGGGGCGTGCCGGCGGCGGCGTGATATCCACAAGGTATCCAGAGTCGGGGATCGGTTTGACGGATCGGCGATTGGAGACAACACTCCCCGGTCACCCGCAATCGGGTGTGCCGCGCAGGATGCGCGGTCGATCGTGATGTTGGTTCACGGTGTTGAGCGCCACGGATGGCCCGCATGAATCTCAGGACATATCGCGCCCCTTCCATGGCCGAAGCCCTTGCGCTCGTCAAGCGAGACCTTGGCAAGGATGCGGTCATTCTGAACACGCGATCGACGCGTGTCGGTGGCGTGCTCGGCTTCTTTTCGAAGACCGTTGTCGAAGTCACGGCCTCTGACCAAGGGGCGCTGCTACCACGGCGGACCCCGCCGGCGGCGAAGGTCGATGTCTCAGTCGGCTCGAACGCGGCGACGGTTGGGGGTCGGACCGATGCCGCCAAACCCGGGGGAACGGGCGGTCAGGTTCGTGATCGCGGTGAGCCATCGGGGTCGGTTCGGCCGTTCTTTGCGGCCCCAATGCCGACGGCTGATCCGCTTGCGGGGTTGTACGCAAGGCCCACGAATGCCCCTGCGCCGGCCGCAACGGTTCCGGCAGCAGCAAGCCAGTTCACCGCGGGCGCTGAGACCTTGCCTGTCCGGAACGGCGCAGCCTTGACAAGCCCGCCCGATGTGCCGCGGCGGGGCTCGCAAGGTGCTGAGGGTGGGAAGATCGAGCGGGAACTGGCCGCGATCAGGCTGATGGTGAGCCAGGTGCTGCAAGCATCGCCGCCGGGTGGCACGGTGGATCGAACGGGAGCGATCGGTGGGGCCGGGCTGGGCATGCCCGAGTCGCTGTTCGAGCACTATCTGAGGCTGCTCGAATCGCAGATGGCCAGATCGATCGTTGAGGAGATCGTGGGCAAAGTCCGCGATGAGTTGAGTGCGGGCGAACTGTCGGATGCTTCGATCGTGAGGACGGCGGTGCTTCGGCACTTGTCGGACCTTTTGCCCACGGCGGTCTGCCCACCCAAGCCGCGTGAACCACTGGGAACGAGTGGCGGAAGCGTGCTGCGGCCGCACGTCATCGCGCTGATCGGACCGACGGGGGTCGGCAAGACGACGACCACGGCCAAACTCGCAGCGGCTTTCAAACTGCGGCACGGCCGGAGCGTGGCGCTGATCACGACCGACACCTATCGCATCGCGGCGGTCGACCAGTTGCGGACGTACGCCAACATCATCGGGCTGCCGTTGAAGGTGGTGATGTCGCCGGAGGAGATGGTGGCCGCGCTGGAGGATCTGACGGCGTTCGACGTGGTGCTGATCGACACGGCGGGACGAAGCCAGCACAACTCGGACCGCTTGGAGGAATTGGCCGCATTCCTCGACGCGGCGAGGCCCGACGAGACGCACCTGGTGCTGTCCTGTGCTTCAAGCGAGCAGGTGCTGATGCGAACGGCGGAGGCCTTTGCCCCGGCCCGACCATCGCGGATTCTGTTCTCGAAACTCGACGAGGCGGTGAACTTCGGACTGATCGTGAACGTGGTGCGTGGCGTTTCCGAGCGGCTAGGGACCACGCCCGTGTCGTACGTCACGACGGGGCAGGAAGTGCCGGACCACATTGAACCGGGACGCGCCGATCGGCTCGCACGAATGATCCTGGACAACCGGCTGGACGACCACGCGGTTGGGCGCACCGATCGAGTAGTGGTTGAGTCGCATGCCGGGGGCGTGCAGGCGGTGGGCGCGTGAAGACGAACCTGACTGTTTCGACTCGGGCGGACGATGACTACTCCCCGGAAGGACTGGATCTGGAGATCGATGCAGCGCTGGCTGATCCGTTGGCTCGCGGGCGGCTTACCCGCTCAAGTTCATTGCACGATCAGGCGAGCCGCTTGCGGGAGTTGCTCGCGATCGGTGGGCTTGAACTCCCGGCCGGGTCTGACGGCGCGGAGGAGATCGATCATCGAGTCGAGCACGAAACTGACGCAGTCCGGCGCGGGTTCGGGCCGGAGCCCGAATCGGGCGAGGTCGATCCGCCGAAGGTGTCGCGGCCGGTGGGGCTCACCGCGCGCGTGGTCGCGGTGACGTCGGGCAAGGGCGGAGTGGGCAAGACCACGCTGGCGGTGAACCTGGCCGCGAGTTTGTCAGCGCGGGGCGTGCGAACGGTGCTCGTGGACGCCGACTTGGGCACCGCGAACGCGGACATTCTGTGCGGCGTGACGCCTCACGCGAGACTGGATCACGTCGTCACCGAACTGCCTGTTCATGACGGCGCCCGTCGCTCGCTCGCTGACATCGCGATGACCGCCCCGGGCGGCTTTCGGCTGGTGCCCGGCTCGGCGGGGATTGCCCGGCTCGCGGACCTGAGCGAGTCTCAGCAGCGTGCGCTGTTGAGTGACTTCACGGCGTTGCAGGACGAATCCGATGCGATTCTCGTGGACACGGGCGCGGGCGTTGGGCGGAACGTGATCCGCTTTGTTGCGGCATCGGACGTGGCGCTGATCGTGCTGAACCCGGAGCCGACGTCGCTGACGGATGCTTATGCGCTGATCAAGTGCCTGCATCGCGACGTGACCGAGCGGCACGGGGTTTGGACCGGAGTCGAGGAGTATGGGCCCCGTGTTGCGGTGGTGGTCAACGAAGCGCAGAGCATCGCGGAGGCCCGGCAGTCGTTTTCTCGCCTGAGCGCTGTTGCTGAGCGGTTCCTTGCGGTGAAGGTGTACTTCGGGGGGTGTGTGGCGCAAGACGTGCGCGTTGGTGAGTCGATTCGTGCGCGTCGGCCGGTGGTGCTGGGTGCCCCCGCGACCACCGCTTCGCAGGACATTCGATCGCTGGCGGCGTATTTGGTGCGGGAATTGGGCCTGAAGGGGCCGCCAATCGCTGGAGGAGCTGTGAGTCCCCCGGCACGCCCTTCGCTTCTTCGACGTTGGTTTGGCCCGTCGGGGATCGATCGGTAGTCGGCGGTCGGCGTGCGGTTGGGTCCGGGAATGCGGCCCAGCGCAGCTGTGCTGGGCGTGCTCAAGTTGTCGCTCTGATGCGTCGATGACCGGATACCGACGGGGTGAAGTGCGGAGGACGTCGCATTGTCTGAGGGTGTTTCGAGCAGGCTGATCGCGTCGTGCTGCGGTCTGGGTGGCTTCGCCACGGCTGTGATCTCGGGCATGGCGGCGGACAACCCGCTCGACGACGTGCTGACACGGGCGTTGGTTGCTCTTGCGGCGTGTGCGGCGGTGGGGATGGTGATCGGCATCGTGGCGGAGCGCACCATCGCGCAAGCCGTGCGCGAGTACAAGGGCGGATCGTCCGGCGGAGCGGCGGGAACGAGCAAAGGTACGGTTGGTGCAACCCCGGCCGGGGAGTCGTGATTGCTCCACATTTTTGTCCACATGATGTTCACTCAGAGAGCGTCCTTGCGAATGTTCACGAAGTGCGATACACCGTGTGCTGGCCACGCCACGGAATCGGCGAACAGGCCAAGGACAAGCCCCGCGGAGTTCGCTCAACGGGGCACAAGTAGATGGTCAAGGAGCCGACCATGACACGGATGCGCACGCCCGCGGGCGTGGTGATTTCTCGATCTTCCGGGCGCTTTGCTGCTGAGCACGCCCAACCCTCGAACAAGCCGACGCCGTTCGACCAGATGCCCATCAAGGACGTCTGGAAGATGTACCGCAAGGCGCGGTCGAAGGATGTGCGCAACTTCCTGATGGAGAAGTACCTGCACCTGGTCCGCTACAACGCCGAGCGGATCTACGCCCGTCTGCCCGATGAGGTAGACCTGCAGGACCTGATCTCGGCGGGCATGTTCGGCCTGATGGACGCGATCGACGCGTTCGACCTGGACCGGGGCGTGAAATTTGAGACCTATTGCGCTCCGCGTATCCGCGGCGCCGTGCTCGATGAACTGCGCTCGATGGACTGGGTTCCCCGGCTTGTGCGACACCGCACGGCGAAGGTGGAGGGCGCGCGCCAGAAGTTCGAGATGAAGCACGGGCGCGAGCCGACCGACGACGAACTCTCGCGGCAGTTGAAGTTGGAGGGAGAGGAGTTCACGAAGTTCAAGCGGGATTCCGCCGCCGTGGGCACGTTCTCGCTCACGCGGAAGTGCTTCCAGTCGGACGGTTCTCGCGACGTGCGCGAGATCGACGTGATCAAGGACGACGGACAGCGCAACCCGTTCAGCGAGATTCAGCGCAAGGACGTGCGCGATCTGATGACCAAGGGCCTGTCGCGGGCTGAGCGGCTGATTGTGGTGCTGTACTACTACGAGGAAATGACGATGAAGGAGATCGGAGCGACGCTCGATCTTTCTGAGTCGCGCGTCAGCCAGATGCACTCGTCGATTCTCGCCCGCTTGAAGGCGCAGATGCAGCACCGGGCGAGGGAACTCGAGCCGGTCGAGTAAGCCCGTCGGCACGTCTGTCGGTCGCGGGTCTACCGTTCGGCCGTGAGCGCCAACCGGCACTATGCGGCGATTGCGCTGGGTTCGAACCTGGGAGACCGCACGGCCAACCTGGGTCTTGGGGTCGTCGGCTTGGCGTCGCTCCGTTCGACGCGGGTGTTGGCTCGCGGGCCGGTGATCCGCACTCCACCGATGCTGCCCGCGGATGAAGCGTCTGTCGCCGAACTGGGCGGAACGTATTTCAACACGGCGGTCGTGGTTGAGACTGCGTTGCCGCCGGTTGATCTACTTTCGGCGTGCCATGCGATCGAGCGGTCGGCGGGGCGTGATCGGTCGAGTGAATCGCGAAGGTGGCTCGCGCGCACGCTCGACCTCGACATCGTTCTGTACGGCGAGACGTCGATCGATCTGCCGGGCCTCAAGATCCCGCACGAGGGGCTGCGCGATCGGCCGTTTGTGCTGGAGCCGCTCGCCGAGATCTGGCCCGAAGCGCGGGTGCCTCCGGATGGAGTATCCATCCGTGTGCTTTGGCAGGCGCTTCAGGGTTGCACGGAGAACGTGTGTACATGAAACGAACTCTCGATGCTGAATCATCGGAGCGAACCTGCTGGTCGCTGTCGGCTCTGACGTGGATTCGCGCGATGGCGATTTGCGTGTTGGTGACGCTCTCTGCATCGCCAGCCGCTGCCGAGGAGCCGACCGTTGCGGGCGTGTGGGGGGCGGTGCGCTCAAACTACCGATCGACGCCCGTGATCGAGCGGCTGCGCGTCTCGGTACGGACTGCTGACGGGCCGATCGTGCGGCAGGCGTTGTCGGTGCGAACCGAACCAGAGTCGCAGGCTGACGACACGCGGCGATTGTGGGTGCGAGCCGGGGTATTGAAGGTTGAGATGAGCGAGTCTGAATCGGGTGGTCGGGTGCGTGTGGCGCTCGAACGAGCGAACAGCCCCTGGACGGAACTCGATGGCGACGATGCGCTCACGCTGCTTCGGCGCGCGGTCCCGCCGTTGCCGGTGCCGCACGCGGACCTTGCTTTCGCTCCTTCAGATTCGAACGTCGAGGCGCAGGAACATGCGGAACAGGTACAAGGCATCGCCGCGCTCACACCCTATGCGAGAGGTGTTGCGTGGGATCGGGTGCGTGTTGAGCGTCGATCGTCCGCTGCGCCGATCACGGGCACGCCCGTCACGCTGATCGGCCGGCACGATGCCGGAATGATCGAACTGCTCGCGGAGGCCGAGACGGGGAAGATGCGGCGGCTGGTCATCACACGATCGGATTCGAGCGGACAGCCGCACGAACTGACGATCGAGATCTCTCCGAGCACGGAGCCGGCGAGCGCTTTCGAGATCGACGCTGAGCCGGATCGTCGGCGGGCGGACGTCGCGTCGGTGGTGCTTGAGGGTCGATCGATCGCCAGACGCGAGACACGCTTCGACTTTGCTCGCGCTGTGGACCTGGAGGGTCTGCCGATGGCTCAGCCCGTGCACACGGCGGACGGGCGACCGACCTTGCGGGCGTGCGTGGTTGCGGCGGTGGCTTGGGACGGTCCGTCAGGGATTGCCGGTGGATCGGGAGCGGAGCGCGCCGATGGGGCGAGACGGTGGTTGCGGGCGGTGCGCTCTGCGATGGGTGAGTGGGGAGGGGACACCGATCGGCACGACGCGGCGGCGCTGGTGGTGCTCGCTCGGCTGAATTCGAACCTGATCGCTTCGGCCGAGACCGATGTCGGTCGGGCTGAAGCGCAACGGTTGAGGTCGCTCGCTCGTGACGCGTTGCCGGACGCAGTTGTGGCAACGGGCTGGCACCGAGACCGTGACTGGCCGGACTGGGCGAGGAGCGATAGCGCTCCGCTGATCGTGGTGATTGTCGACGCCCAGGGTCGTGCGGTGGGTGTGGTCCCCTCGTCGTGGGGAGCGGGAGATTTCGCGGAAGTTCGGCGGGAAGTTCGTGAAGCGTTGTCGGAGTTGCTGTCCGGTGTTGAGCCTCAGCCCGATCCGTAGGGAAGTCGGTGAAATGGCCTGTGAACGAGTAGAACGCAGCGCGGCCCCGCACAGATGCGGGGCCGCACTCACAGGAGAACCGAAATCTCGGTTGGAGTTCGATCAGGCGGACTCAGCCCGCGGGTGGCTCTTGTTGTAAGCGTCTTGCAGGCGGCCGGTCGTGAGTTGCGTGTAGATCTGCGTAGTCGAGAGCGACTGGTGGCCTAGCAGTTCCTGCACGCTGCGCAGGTCGGCGCCGTTGTCGAGCAGGTGCGTGGCGAACGAGTGGCGGAGCGTGTGGGGCGAGATGTCGGGATCGAGGCCGGCCTGGACGAGGTACTTGTCGAGTTTGCGCCGGACGGAGCGCGAACTGAGGCGCTTTCCGTGCTTGTTGACAAAGAGCGGGCGGTCGCGGCCGTCATTCCGCCACCAATGGGCGTAGCGCGGATCGCCCTGCACCATGGCCACGTAACGACGGACGGCGGCGAGGGCGTGCATGCCGAGCGGGACGAGGCGTTCCTTCTTGCCCTTGCCGCGGACGCGCAGAGCCTCGCCCGGCTCGTCGAGGTCTTCAATGTTCAGGCCGACCAGTTCGCTGACACGGATGCCGGTCGAATAGAGCGTTTCGAGCATCGCGCGGTCGCGCACGCCCAGAACGTCGCGATCGTTGGGTGTGGCGAGGAGTTTCTCGATCTGCTCGACGCTGATGGCCTTGGGCAGCCGCTTTGCCTGTCGCGGCGTACGGATGGCCGTCATGGGGTTGGTCTTGCTCAGGCCGCGCCGTTGGAGCCACTTGTAGAACGACCGGAGCGTGGCGATCTTGCGCGCCATGGTCGCCGCCGAGTAGTCCTTGGTGGCCAGTTCGCTCAGGAACTCGCGGATCGTGTCCGGCGTGGCCTGGCAGATGAGTTTGGTGACCGTGTTGGGCACGATGGTGGCGGCGACGGAGTCGCTGCCGCCCGAGGCGGTCCGCTCGAAGGCGACGTTTTCGTTGGCGTCGATGATCTCGATGTTGGACTCGGACGAGAGGAACTCCACGTACTGCCGCAGGTCCGCGCTGTAGCAGCGGGCGGTGTAGTGGCTGAAGTGCCGCTCGTTGGTGAGGTAGTCCGTAAACGCGCCGATGACCGCGAGGGTGCTCATCGTCCGTGCTCCGTATGGCGCCGTCCGTGGCGCCGTGTGTGTGCGTCGTGTGTTCTTCGGACCTTTGCGGGGTCGACTTGGTTCGGTTCGTGTTGAGAGAGGCTGATTGGGGCGATCGGTGGTCGCCCTGCGCGAGTGCGTTCGGCTATGCGGCGTCATGCCCTGAAACGGTGGGGGAGTGGCTTTCGGTGCCTGGAACTGCCTTGCGGCGCAGTGTGGGGTTCAATCGCTGACGGACCTGGTGACCGACGAGGGCGGCATCGAACCAGTCGAAGCCGCCGGAGCGATTGGCCGCGAGGCCGCCGATGTGTTCGAGCAACGCCTGCTCGTCGCCCGTGTCGCAGACGAAGATCCACTGCCGATCACCCTTGCGAAAGACGATGGGTTCGCGCAGCGTTTGTGGCGGTTGTTGCGGGGTGGTTGACGTTGAGGTGGCGTGGGTCTGCGAGTGCATCGGGCCGTCCGGTGTCGCCGGTTCGGCCGTCTGATGCGGCCGCGACTCAGCGAGTGCTTGGATCTTGCCCATCGACCGAGGCCCGCTCCGTTGCCATGCGGAGCCGATCACGGTCGATGAGCCGAGCCACGGCCGTGTAGGCCGCGAACTCGGTGTACCGATCCATGCTCACCAGATAGATGCGCCAGCCGTGTGCAGAGTACGGGTCGTGCCGGCCCGAGGCGAACTGCCGCAAGGCGAACAGCACGTCGTGGTTGGAGCCGTCGAGGTGCTCACTCACGACCGCTGCCGGACGGGAGTCGAAGCGCGTGAGGACACGAACCTGGGCGTCGCTGTAAGCGCCGCGGACGCGGAGCGGGTCGGCCTGCGAGAGGTCGTCGGCCGGCCGATGCGCGAAGAGCGCGAGTGTCAAGCCCAACTTTGGCGGGTCGTAGGGGTCGTAGGCGGTAACGCTGCCGACGATCAGTCCGTCAACGCCGAGCGTCTCGGCGAGCAATCGGGCGTCGTCGGGGCTGGAGATGTGGGAGAGGCGTCTGGCCCGCATGGCCGCGATGGTGCGGTTGAGCGGCAGGCACGACAAGCCACGGACTTCGTTCACAGCCGCGACGAGTTTGTCGGAGATCGCGAAGGTGTCGACGCTCATGACGCCCGATTCGTTGGCGAGCGGCGCAACGGCCCAAAGTGCCTCAGAGCCCGTGGCCGAAGCGGGAGCGGTGAGCACCTGCGGCGCGTTCAGTGCGCTGCGGTCCGTGGAACAGGCGGCGAGCAGGACGCACGCCCAACCCGTGACGAGGAAGCGCAAAGTCTTGTGAATGCGATGGATGGGTACGGTTGTCATGGCGTCCTGCCTGAGAGCGGAGCGTTCCACGCTCCGCACGATCGCAAACTGAGGGCCAAACCGGCCCGGCTCGCCGAGACCGCGCCGCGGCGTTCGAACGCGTGGCGTGCTTGGTTCGAAGCGAGCCTGTGAGCATCGGTCCGAGGATGGTTACACCCGCAGAATGTCAGGGCTGTTCGGGAGAGTCGGTCGGGACGTTGGCGACCCCGGCGGATGTTGCGCTCCGGGCCTGATCGGTGGGGATGCGACCCGTGGCCGCGGCGATGGCCTTCTCGGTGCCGAGCGACCAGATGTTGTTCGCGCCCGTGCGGTCGGAGACGAAGTACAGCCGGCCGTCCGGGGCCCAGGCGGGCATCAGGTTCAGATGCTGCCCGGAGGTGAGCATGACGCGGGACGTGCCGTCAACGCTCGTGAGCCAAAGGTCGCTGGTCGGACGGGTTCGTGTGCGGGCGGTCGCAAAGGCTGAGCCTGCCGAGCGGGGTACCGCGGCGTAGGCGATCCACTGCCCGTCCTTGCTCCATCGAGCATTGACCAGCGCGGCATCGGGGCTCGACGCGATCTCGGTTGGGTTTGACGCGTCGCCCGGCTTGTAGTCGATCGTCCAGATGCTGAAGGCGCGGTCGCCGCGCTCCTTCGACCGCTGGAAGAGGATGCGGTCGCGGCCGTTCTCGCCCGTGCTCGCGACCGGGCACCACTCGGGGAACAGGCCGTAGCCGATGAACTCGCTGGCGGTGCCGCCCATAGCGTCGGCCACCCAGATTTCCCATCTGCGGCTGGTCTGGCCGAGCCGGCAGAAGACGATCTTGCTGCCGTCTGGCGACCAACTCGGGTGGAGTTCGTGCGAGGAATCGCTGGTAAACTGCACGGCCTGGCCGCCGTTGACGGACATGACGTAGATGTCCCAGTTGCCGCGTCGGTTGGAGGCGAAGGCGATGCGCCGGCCGTCGGGCGAAATCGCTGGCATGACGTCCTGTGCGGGGTCGGCTGTCAGTTGCGTGATCGTGCGGCCGTTGGTGCGTTTCAGATAGATGTCGGCGGTCGGTCGGTGCTGGGTGCTGGCGAAGACCATGAACTGGCCGTCGCGAGAGATCGCGGGGTCGAAGTCCGCGCCCTCCGGTGCAAACGTTACGCGGGCGAGACCCTCGGGGCCGTCGTCGATCCACGAGGCTCTCGCGGCGGCAGCGCCGTCGAAGTCCAATCCACCCGCGCCCAGACCGGGGAAAGCGTCAACATGGTGGCCGCCTCGGGCCGGTGCCGCGACTCGGCCCCCTTGATATCCGGCGGAGGCGTCGAGCGTGCGGTACGGCTCCCAGCCTTGTGCGGCTTGGGGATGCTGTTCGGCGGATGCGGCGGACTCGATCCAGAGGGGGTCGAAGCCGCGTTGGCCGCGGGGCATTTGGGAATGGGCGGGTTGTGTGGGAGCGGCCTGCGTCGTGGTGCTGGTCGGGTTCGCCTCGTGCTGTGCGGGTGCCCACCGACCGTCGGTGTGTTGTCGCTGTGAGCATCCGAACGAGTGCGACATTCCGACGACCGTGGCAAAGCCGCACAGCGTCGAGAGAGCGAGGCGGGCGTAACGTGACCGGTGGATGTAATGAGAGCGCACGGTGATCTCCGCGACACAGGCTGGGCCCCTGCGCGATCCCCGCGTCCGGAACCGGTCGAGTGGATTCAGAACCGCGTCGAACTCCGCCGAGCGCAGCGAACCCGAGCGATCGGGTGCCGCACGCTTATCGGACGCGAAGCGGACAACCCTTGAGATGGGAGAAGACCCGGGTTCGGTCCGACCATCGGCGTGATCGGACGTTGGCTGAACCTGATTCCATCGGGGAGATGCGGGGCCGCTGATCGACACATGGCGCACAACGTCGCGAGGTCGTTCTGGGCGACCCGATGTGTGCCTTGTGGACTCGTCAATCTCGTGGCGACTGAACTCCCTCAAAACGGCGACTTGGGCACCGACGAGTCTGCCACGTCCCGTCGATGCCCAAGCGCCTGCGAGAGAGAGAAGACGAAGAGTGGGCGGCTAGCAGCCGGCCACCCGGCAACAGATGCCGGGGAGTTGTCGTCGGGGTGTCCAGCGGGCGAGCCGCCCGCGGGGCGTGATCGTTGAGCGGAGGTGGTCCGCGTAGTCAGTCAAGTCTTCGGTGCTGAACTCGTCAAGGAACTCGAGCGTGGCGCCGGGGTTTCGTGAGATGATCTCGTCGATGAGGCGGAGTCGGGACTCGCGTTCGGGGCTGGATCGCCACGGATCCGTCTCGGCGGCGACCGCCGCGTCAAGGCTCTCCAGTCCACCTCCCAAGCGACGCTGGATCAGGCTCAGCAGAAACATGCGGGGTTGCCTCCACGGGTTCCGAGGGACGCGGCGGCCGGTCGGCCGTCCGAGAATCGCGTCCGGGAGTGAGGTATCGGAACGGACGGGCGTTTTCGCGTGAAGGTGTAACTTCTGCGGACCTGACGGGCGATTCTTGCGCTCTGCAGGCATGGGTTGCGCGGCAACCGACCGTCAGCGGCCCGATCGCCCTCCTGACCCCGGCTTGAGGCCGGTTCAGATACACTCCGGCATGAAGGTGCGGACTGGAGCGAGAGCCAAGGGGCGTTCGGCGGGCCTGGTGTTCGCCGGCGCGTTGGCGCTTGTTCTTGCCGGCATCGTGCTGCTGGTGGCGATCAACAACCGGACAGCGCCCGGTCGCGACGGGGACGATTTGGCGGTGGATATCTCGGCGAACCCGCCGAACTTCGGCGGGGACGTAGTGGACATCGCCGCCCAGACCACGGGGCGGTTTCAGGCGGTCGATCGGAGCGATCCAACGCGAGTTTCGTGGGAGTTGCTGTTCGATCGGCTCGATCCGCTCGGTGCGGGGATGTACCGGCTGAGCGAGCCGCGTGCGTGGTTCTACTTCAAGGACGGGCAGGCGCTGCATGTGCGCGCGGATTCGGGCACAATCAAGAAGCCGTCGGCGACGGACAGCCAGATCGAGAGCGGCACGTTCTCGGGGAACGTGGTGGCGAGTGTGTTCGGAGTTCAGGAACCGGACGGTCGGACCGGCGTGCCCCGGCCCCGGAACGCGGACCATGACGAGCCGTGGCTGCTGGCGGTGATGGAGCGTGTTTCGTTCGACTCGGTTCTGCTGGAGGTTTCGACTCAGGATCCCGTTCTCGTCTCGACGGCGGCAGTGCAGTTTGAGGCTCGAACGTTGTTGGCCCGCGGCAACCAGGTGGACAACCGCTTGGAGTACCTCTCGGTGACCGGGCCGGGGTTGATCCGATATGCGTTGGCTGCGGGCGAAGACGGCGAAACGGGTGAGGCGAAGGCGGCGCCGACCGTTGAATCGCAGGTCTCGACGGCGGCGAGTGATGGTGAGTCGGATGCTGTGAACGGCACCAGTGACAAGACCAGAATCGGCCGGCCCGTGACGGAGTCTGCTCAACGCTCAGCGCAACCGTCGATCGATTTCGAGAAGCAGAGTCTGTATCGGGCGGTGTTCCTCGACGAGGTCGTCGTGACGCAGACCGGTCGACGGTTGTCGGCGGATGCCATGGAGGTATGGGCGCGCGTCATCGACAACAAGATCCCGGGCACGGGTGGATCGCGACCCGGCGGTGATGTCTCGGTCGCCGACTCGGTTCTTGACGGATCGCTCGTGCGCAGGATGTCTGATCTTCAGATCGCCGGGAGCGGCCGCGGTGATGATGTCCGCGCTGAGCGAGCGGGCCATCGTGTCGTTCCCGCTTCGCTCGTGGTCGAACGTCCGCAGACCGGCCCTCGCACGTTGTTCCAGCCCTCGGCGGGCGATGTGGTGCTGTCGTGGCAGGGCACGCTCACCGCTGCGCCGTTGGAACGTGAGCCTGCGGAGTTGCCCAGGGACAACCATCTGCGCGCGAGGTTCACGGCCGCCAAGTCCGGTGGCGTTCGGTTCCGCGATGTCGCGACCGGCGGGAGCGGACGGAGCGGTGCGGTGGATTACGCCGTGACGACGCGGGAACTGGGCCTGAGAAGTTCGGCAGCCGCGGGTCGTGCGTGGGTGCACCTGCCGGGTACGGGCGTGTTTGTTGGTGAGCAGGTGCTGGCACGCGCGTTGACCGGGGTGGTGACGATGCGGGGGGCGGGTGTGATGGCGTCTGAGCCTGAGCGGCCGAGTGTCGACGAATTTGGACCGCTGGCTTCGTTCGGCAGGTTCGATCAGGGTCGACTCACTGACCTGAGCCGAGTTGAGTGGCGTGAAAGCGCTGAGATGCGGTTTGTCGTGCGCGACGGTGCGATGACGGAGGAGTTGCGGAGCGCCGAGTTTGTCGGCGGTGTCTCAGCGCACGACGGTGCCTCAACGCTCAAGAGCGAACAGTTGAGCGTCTGCTTTGACCGTGCGTTGTGCGACGGCGAGCCGGGATCAAGTCGGTCGAAGACGCCGACTGTTCGTGCGTTCGGTGCGGGCTCTTTCGAGCATCGGTTCGAGGAGTCTCGCCGAAGTGAGAACGATCCCGAGCGGCTGGTGGTCACATGGCAGACTTCGATGTTCTTTGAAGATCCGGACGATGGGCCGGGGCACATCCGGTGCGACGGCGACACGGTGGCGACGGCGACCGGCCCGCTGGCGCTCGACGTGCTGAAGTCGCATCGGCTGCACCTGTACTTCGCCGATGAGCCTGAGAGGCCCGGCGATGGGACTCTCGGCGCGAGCGGCGAAGGTTCTGCCGGGCGAACGGGCGCGGCCGACGGGATGCTCGCCGGCGGGCGGCGGCTCGAGCGGGCCGAGGCCGTGGGCGCATCGTTGGAAGTGGAGGACGGCGCGAACGCGTCGATCGAGTCGCGACGGTACACGCAACCGTCGGCGGGCGAAGCGAGGTCGCTCTCACAAATCATCTACCTGGAGGGCCCGAAGATCATCGCCGAGCAGGAAGCTGGCGTGCTCAGTGTTCCGCAGGCTGGGCAGGCGGTGGTCTTTGACCGCCGTGACGAGGCGGGGAACAACGACCAGGCGTCCGTTGCCGACCCGCTTGCCGGGGCGCGAGGGACCAGCCGATTCCGCTGGACGGGGGACTTCAAGCTGCTGCGTGATTCGGCACGCATCGAGATTCGCGATGACGTGGAGATGGTGCACCAGTCACTGGACGATCAGCCGTGGGTGCGGCTGACGAGCAATCGGCTGACAGCGCTGCTGGTGACGCGTGAGATGGCCGCGGGCAACGCGTCGCTGCGCGAAGGCCGCTTGGCATCATCGATGGTGGATGGTGACGTGCTGATCGAATCGCAGGATCGCAAGAGGATCGTTGCGGAGCGAGCGTCGTACGACGTGCTGTCCAACCGTGTGGAGGCATCGAGCGAGCCTCCGAACGTTGCGACGTTCTTTGACGATCAGACGGCTGCTCCGCTGCGGGCGCGCCGGTTGCGCTGGGACCTAGGCCGCGACCGGGTCGAGATCATGGAGCCGGCGCCGATCACGGTGCCGAGATGAAGATGATCGAGATCACGATCGCGCACTCTCCCGATCCGGATGATGTGTTCATGTGGTGGCCGTTGACGGGAATGGTTGATCCCGCCGACACCACGCGAGTGGTATCTCCGCCCGAGATCGACTGCGGGCCGTTCCGCTTCAAGTCTCTCGCGGCCGACATTGCCGTGCTCAATCGGCGGGCGATCGAACTCGGCGATCTGGACGTGACGGCGATCTCGATGTTCGCGTACGCGCGAGTGGCGGATCGGTACATACTGACCGCGTGTGGATCGTCAATGGGGGAGGGGTACGGGCCGAAACTCGTGCTGAATCGCGCGGGGTTCGCCGCGGGTGCGGATCGGCTCATCCGGGATGATGCCGGCTCGGTTCGCGCTATCTTGGCCTCGAAGCCGGAGATAAAGATCGCTGTGCCGGGCGTGCAGACGACCGCCTTCGCGTGCCTGTGCATGCTGATGGACTGGTCAGGGCTGGCAGATTGGGCCGGCCGAGTTGTCGAGCGGCCGTTTGACGAGATCTTGCCCGCCGTTGAGCGGGCCGACTCGCAGGACTCAGGCGGAGTGATCGGTGCTGGCGTGTTGATCCACCAATCACAATTGACCTATGGCGATCACGGGGTTATGGAGGCGATCGACTTTGGAAGGTGGTGGCGGTCGAAGACCGGGCTGCCGCTGCCGCTCGGTGGGAACGCCGTGCGCCGTGACTTGGACGTGCGTTATGGGCCCGGCACGCTCGCATCGTTGGTTGAGTTGCTTGACCGATCGGTCCGGTACTCGCTAGAGCATCGCGAGCGATCGCTCCAGTACGCGCTCGGGTGGGCACCAGAGTTGTCGATCGATCAGATCGGACGTTATATCGACATGTACGTATCCGACCTAACGGTGGACATGGGAGCCAAGGGCGAGGAGGCAATCGCGCGTCTTCTGAGGGAAGCCTCTGGACGCGGGTTGTGTGCACGGCTTTCGTCCGGTCGGTCCCTGGTCACCAGACCCTGAGGTCGATTGCCGCGAGGAGTGCAAGAGCGCTCTCAGCGTGGGGGAGCCGCCATGCGATCGCTTCATCCGGACGGGTCATGCACCAAGGCCTATTCGGACAGGAAACTCCTGCATCCAAGCCGCCGATAGGTTCGTACAGATGAAGTGTGGATTGGCCCGATCGCGATCGTGAACGGGCGGTTTCGTCGTTGTTGAGTGGAGAGCGAATGACCAGTCCGAGTCGCAGGATCGGCAAGGGGCGGTTGCTGCCCGCGGTGTGGGTGGGGGCGCTGGCGTGCTCGGCGATCGGTGTCGCGGTTGCAACGCAGCCGCTGCCGACCACGCGGACGGACTTTTTTGAGCCCGGACGACAGCCGCTTGAACTGACGAACGACATGGTCAGCGCGACCAATTGCTCGTTCTGCCATGCGGACTATGACGAGGGGAACGAGCCGTACAACCTCTGGGCAGCATCGATGATGGCGCAGTCGGCGCGCGACCCGGTCTTTCATGCCGCGTTGTCGATCGCCGAGACCGATGCGGCGTTCGTCGGCGATGCGTGTCTGCGCTGCCACTCGCCCGTCGGGTGGCTTCGCGGCAACGTGGACGATACCAGCGGCGCGAGCCTCCAGTTCGATGACTTCCAGGGCGTGTCGTGCTCGGTGTGCCATCGGATGATCGACCCCGTGTACACGCCTGGCGTAAGTCCTCTCGCCGATTTCACAGAGTTGATGGATCTCACGACTTACGTGCCGACGGAGTTGCACAACGGCACGTACATCATCGACTCGAAGGACCGCCGACGGGGACCGTTCGATCTCGACGCGGATTGGGGAGGCGAGTTTCCGTTCCACGCATGGGAGCTGTCGCCCTTCCATCACTCGTCGCGTTTGTGCGCGAGCTGTCACGACGTGAGCCTGCCGCACTATACCAAGCAGACCGACGGCTCTTTCACGTTGAACGCGTACAACGAGCCCGGCCCATCGAAGCACCTTCAATTTCCCGAGCAGCGCACGTACTCCGAGTGGGCGAATTCACTCTTTGCGCAGGGGCCGGTGAACGTGAGCGGTCGGTTCGGCGGAACACGACCGGCAGTTTCGAGTTGCCAGGACTGCCACATGCCCGGGGCCAACGCCGAGGGGTGCGGCATCGGCCCAGCGCCGACACGCCCGCAGATGCCCCGCCACACGTTCAGCGGCGCAAACTCGTGGGTTTTGGCGGCTGTGCGAGAACTCTATTTCGACAGCGAGTCGGGACTGAGTGAGCAGTCGGTCATCGACGGGATCGAGCGGAATCGGCAGATGATGGCCGCGGCGAGCGACCTTGAGTTGAGCAAGGTCGGTTCGCAACTCAATGCACGCGTCATCAACTTCACCGGGCACAAACTGCCGACCGGCTATCCGGAGGGACGCCGGATGTGGGTGAACGTCCAGTTCTACAACTCGATCGGCGATCTGATCGCCGAGCGAGGTCGGTACGACGAGACCACTGGTACGCTGATCAATGGCGGTTCTGACACGAAGGTGTACGAGGCGGTGCACGGCATCGATTCCACCGTGGCCGCACTGACGGGGCACCCCGAAGGCCCTTTGTTCAGATTGTCACTTGTGAACAAGAAGTTCAAGGACAACCGGATCCCTCCGATGGGATTCACGAATGCGTCGTTCGCGGCGGTTGGAACGGAGCCGGTGCCCGCCGGGATCTACTCCGACGGCCAGTATTGGGACGACACGCAATACGCCGTTCCGCCGGGCGCAACGCGTGCAGAAGTACGGGTGTTCCATCAGACTTCCACGCGCGAGTACATGGAGTTCCTCCGTGACAACGACGTTTCGCCGAGGCTGTCGAATCTGCCGGAGATTCCGCCGGAGTATGGCAACGCCGAGACGACCAGCGGGCAACTGGCTTACAACCTCTGGGCTGCACTCGGGAAGTCTGCACCGGTCTTGATGGACTTCGGCGTGATCAACCTCGTGTCGTGCCCGGGCGACATCAACAGCGATCAAGTGGTTGACTTGGCTGATCTCCTCGACTTCCTGTCCTCATGGAGTCCAAGTCTCGGTCAGACGGTCACGCCGGGCTCGAACGGTGATTTCAACGGAGACGGTGTGGTTGATCTTGCCGACCTGCTCGACTTTTTGTCTGAGTGGCTGCCCAACCTTGGGCAGACGTGCAACTGACCCCCGATGAGCATGATCGTGTGATCACATCGTCCTGCGTGCTCGCACGGCGAGGAACAGCGGGATCTCGCGGCGCGAGCGGTTCTCTTCCGACGCACGCGGGCCGGAGTCGCTGGTCCGGGTGCTCGGCCATTCCTCGAGTGCATCGATGTAAAGCCCCGCGCTCGCAAGCGCGCGGACGTAGTGCCCGATCGGACGGTGGAACGTCACGGTCTTGAGGTCGCCGCCCTTCTGGCCGCGGGCGGCCTTGCCGGGGTGCGTGGCGATGTCGGAACGTGTTGGCGAGAGGTACGCATCGACCCTTCGGAACTGGCGACGACGCTGATCATCCCACCCCCATGAAGTGCCTCCGATCGCGCGGAACGCCGGGTGCGTGATGACCAAGACGAAGGCGCTGTTGGGCTTGAGCAGTCGTGCGATTCCTTTGAGCACCGGTTCGATTGGTTCGATGTTCGAGAGCGCCATCACACACGCCGCGGCATCGAACGAGGTCGGCGCCAAGCCTGACTTCTCCAGCGTGCGGGCGTCGCAGACCGTGAACATCGGTGAGCGAGCGCCGTCGGCCGAACGAACTTGGGCTCGCTCGATGAGACTCGGCGAAGCGTCGATCCCCACGGCGTCAACACCTGAATCGTTCAGCAGGCGACAGAGTTGGCCCTGGCCGCAGGCGACGTCGAGAAACCTAGCGCCGGGCTGCAGCGCCAACAGGCGCAGAACCCCGGGGAGAATGGTGTCGCGGTGGTGGTCGCTGCCCTGATCTTCCAGCAGGGTGTCGTACCAGTTCGCAACAGGTTCCCAGGAAGTGTCGCTCTTGTTGTGTGCGGGCCGCTCGGTTGCGGGGGTGGAAGGAGCTGCCGAGCCGGAAGTCGGCAGCGACTTGAGCCCGACGGCGCGATGGAATGAAGCCGGGGGAGGAGCCTCAAAGATCGTATCGCGGCCGGTGCGAGGATGCTCGAATGCCAGCCGCCAGGCGTGCAGACCGAGCCGGCCGATCGGGTTGGTGCCCGCGTTGAATCGTCCATCGCCGATCAGCGGGTGGCCGGTCATCGAGAAGTGCGCGCGGATCTGGTTCTTGCGGCCGGTTTCGAGCCGCACTTCGAGCAGCGTTCGGTCGCCCGCACTCTCGAGCACCCGGTAATGCGTGACCGCCGGGCGATTCGGGTCGGGGCCGCGATCGGGTGAGTCGTCACGGATCGGCAGATCGATGGTGCCCTCATCGCCCTTCGAACCGACGATCCCCTCGGCCACCGCGAGGTACTCGCGTCCGATGCGCTTGGACTTGAGATGCTCCTTGAGCCGCGCGAAGGCCTCGGGAGTCTTGGCAAAGACGATGAGTCCAGAAGCGTCCTTGTCGAGTCGGTGAATGATGTAGCAGGAAGGGGGTGAGCCCCGGCGTTTTTTCGACTTTCCTGCTGTGTACTTCTTGACCAGATCGAAGAGCGTCTTGGCGGACCGAGGGCCGTCGAAGCGGCCGGTGTTCGGATCGGCCGTGATGAGCCCGACCGGTTTCTCGAGCACCAGAATGTCGGCGTCCTCATGCACGATCGGTACGCCTCGGGCCAGGAAGGCCCGTCGTTCGTGCGGTACGCGTGGTGCAGGGGTTGCGGGACTGGGGCTCTGCGGGGCGCTGGTTCGCCGCCTGGCGTCGTGAGCCGGACTTGACGACCGGCCCCCCGCCGTCGAGCGATCGGGCCGGCGATTGGAGGCGGGGCGGGGCTTGGGCATGGCGGATTGTTGCTCAACCGAGCGAGGGGGCACGCGACGCGGCCAGATCTCGGATCACACTGAGCAACAAGCCCGCAAACTCGGCCTTGGATGTGAGTTGGACGGTTCGTGGCTCTCTCGCGTTGCGCGTGAACAGTGTCGCCTCGATCGACTCGGCGTCCATGGTCTCAAGCGGGTTGGCGACGATGAGGTCGAGAGACTTGCGCTCGAGCTTGTCGCGGGCTGACTGGAGCAATCGTTCGCGAGGTTCAAGGGCAAACCCGACAAGCAGTTGGTCCGCTCGTCGGCGTTGGGCGACACCCGCGAGCAGGTCCGGTGTGGCCTCCAAGTCGAGCGAAAGGCCTGTTGCCTGTCGCTTGAGCTTTGAGTCAATCTGGTGGGTTTTGGGCCGGTAGTCGGCGACGGCGGCGGCCATGACCAGCACGTTGCAACGCGGAAACTCCTCGTCCAACAAGGCTTGCAGGTCGTCGAAGGTCCGGAACCGACGGACCGCGACCCTCGAATCGGCAGGCGTTACCGCCGTGGGACCCAGCAATAGACAGACTTGCCAACCTTCTTCTGCCGCTCGATCTGCGAGTGCGACACCGAGTTTTCCTGATGAGCGGTTGCCGATAAACCGGACCGCATCGATCGGCTCGTGCGTCGGCCCGGCGGTGATGAGCAGCCGATTGGGGCGATCATGGTCTCGGACTGTGCCGAGCGTGGGGATGGCTGACCGCTGGGCCGGCTTCGCGCGGTCGCTGCTCTTGGGAGGGTGGGAAGGCTCGGACACAGGGGTGATGGTATCTCGAATGGACGGGCTCTCCGTCGGATGTGTCGCGGGAGTCTTGTTGGGATGCACCTCGGTGAGTGGAGAGGCGGGATCGGGTTTCCCGCTACCATGTGACGGGCACCGGCCCGAGGCTTGATCTGAAACACCCTTGTTCCCAACCGAACTTAGAGAGCGTCGGGACGGACCGCACGCAAACCGAACCATGGCCAAGTCGAGAAAGAAATTTGGTGAGATCCTCGTAGCGATGGGGGCGGTGACGCAGAAGCAGGTCGAGGACACGCTGATCAAGACCAAGGCGTCGGGCAAGCGCATCGGCGAGGCGCTGGTCGAGGCGGGTTTGATCAAGGACGAACAGGTCGCCAAAGCGCTGGCGATGCAATGGGGGTTGGAGTATGTCGACCTCTTCGGCAGCAAGGCGACCGAACAGGTCGATCTGAAGTTGATTCCGGAAGATCTGGTAAAGAAGTACCAGATCCTGCCGCTCGGCAAGGTCAACGGCCGGCTTCAACTGGTCATCCACGATCCGACCGACCTTGAACTCGAGGACCTGCTCCGGTTCCGGCTGAACGCTGAGATCGAGAAGAAGGTCGCAGCGCGGAGCCAGATCAAATCATTCCTCGAGCAGGGTGCCGGGAAGACCGCAGCGCCGCTGGCGAAGATGGTCGAGGCCGGCGAGAGCCTGGTGAGCGAGTCGATCGACCGCTCGATCGACAAGTCGGTCGATAAGTCGATGGACAAGTCCATCGACATCGCGGGCGAGGATGCGCCGATCGTTCGCCTGGTGTCGCGGATGCTGACCGAAGCCGTGAACATGCGAGCCAGCGACGTGCACATCGAACCGATGGCCGATCGAGTCCGACTTCGGTACCGCATCGACGGCGCCTGCATGGAGCGCGACAACCTGCCGAAGCGCATGCAGAACGCGCTGCTGAGCCGCGTGAAACTGATGTCCGGTGTGAACATCGCCGAGCGCCGGGTTCCGCAGGACGGCCGCATCAAGTTGCCCATCGGCGAGAGCACCGTCGACTTCCGCGTGAGCGCGTGCCCGGCCTATCACGGCGAGAGCGTGGTGCTTCGTATTCTGCGGCCAGACTCTGTGAAAATCGGCCTGCAGAACATCGGTTTCGAGGAGGACAACCTCGCGGTCTTCAACCGCATCATCCGCAGGCCGAACGGCATCTTCCTTGTGACCGGCCCGACCGGCTCCGGCAAGACAACGACGCTCTACTCGGCGCTGGACATCCTGAACCGGCCCGACAAGAAGATCATCACCGCGGAAGACCCCATCGAGTACAACTTCGAGGGGATCAACCAGTGCCAGGTGAACGACAAGATCGGGCTGACGTTCTCGTCGATCCTCCGAACGATGCTCCGCCAGGCGCCCAACATCATCCTGGTGGGCGAGATACGCGACCGTGAGGTGGCCGAGATCGCGATCCAGGCCGCGCTGACCGGCCACCTGGTCTTTTCCACGCTGCACACCAACGACGCGCCGAGCGCGATTACACGCCTGATCGACATGGGCGTCAAGCCGTTCCTGGTTGCCAGTTCGATCCAGGCGATCATGGGTCAGCGCCTGATCCGCGTGTTGTGCAAGGAGTGCAAGCAACTCGACCCAAACCCCGATCCCAAGCACCTCCACTTGGTCAACATCACCCGCGAAGAAGCCCACGGCAAGGTGCATGGGCCGGTCGGATGCTCCGCCTGCAACAACCAGGGCTACCGCGGGCGGCAGGCGATTTTCGAACTCCTCACGATGAACTCGGAGATCCGCGAACTGGCCTTCAACCTGGCGCCGATCGGCGAGATCCGCCGGGCGGCGATCACCAACGGCATGCGCCCGCTGGTGGCCGACGGAAAGATCAAGATCCTCCGTGGCGTCACCACGCCCGAGGAAGTCGCCAAGATGGCCCAGGTCGAAGGGACCGCGGCCGCTGTAGCCTGATCCCGCACGCTGTTTCTGCTGATTCCCGCCTCTCAAGAGACTCTCCGCCATGTCCACGATGCAGATCGATCGCCTGCTCGATACCGTGATCAAACTGGGTGCGTCGGACCTTCACCTGACGGTGGGTCGGCCGCCGACACTCCGTCTCCACGGGCACCTGAGGAGTCTTCAGACCAAGGTGCTGGAGTCTGAAGACATGGTGTCGCTGATGAAGGCGATCACGCCCGAGCGATGCCAGCAGGAACTTCAGGAGAAGGGCGGTACCGACTTCGGATTCGCTTACGGCGATGCCGCCCGGTTCCGCGTCTCGGTCTTTCGGCAGCGTGCCGACATCGCGATCGTCTGCCGGCAGATTCCCAGCCGGCTGCTGACGTTCGAGCAGATCGGCCTGCCCGAAATCTGTCGGGAGCTGATCCGCCGCCCGAGAGGGTTGTTCCTCGTGACGGGGCCGACGGGTTCGGGCAAGACGACCTCGCTGGCGACGATGATCGACTACGTCAACACACATTTCGATCGGCACATCGTGACCATGGAAGATCCGATCGAGTACTACCACTTCCACAAGAAGTCGATCGTGAATCAGCGCGAGGTCGGGACGGACGTGCCGTCGTTCGCCGAGGCACTGCGTCGCGTGCTCCGAGCGGATCCGGACGTCATTCTGGTCGGCGAAATGCGTGACTTGGAAACGATCGAATCGGCCATCCGGGCCGCCGAGACCGGCCACTTGGTGTTTGCCACGCTGCACACAACCGGCGCGGCCAAGACGATCGACCGCGTGGTCGACGCCTTTCCGGTCACCCAGCAGAACCAGATCAGGGTGCAGTTGTCTACCTCGCTCATCTGCGTGCTCAGTCAGGCGCTGCTGCCGCGGATCGATCGGGAGGGTGTGGTAGCGGCGTACGAGTTCCTAGTGGTTACACCTGCCATCGCAAACCTGATCCGAGATAACAAGTCGTTCCGCATCGATTCGATGATCCAAACTGGCAAGAAGTTCGGCATGCAGTTGCTGGATGATCACCTCTGGTCGCTCTACACGCGCGGTGTTATCTCGGCTGAGGAGATGATCGACAAGGGTAAGGACCGAGGCCAATTGCGCGACAAGGTCCATAAGATGGGCAAGACGGTGGGGCGTGCCGAATACGATCTCGAAGATGACGACGCTGGTTCGGGCAAGTCTTAACCATCAATATCGATACAAAATCACATTGTCGCAACGTGTGATTTGGCCGGATCGGCGACGAATCGTTGGAACCGATGGTACATGTGGCACGATATCGGATGAAGGCCGACGACCCGGCCGTGCGCGGTCCGGGTAACCGGAGTGTTTGACTTATGACCGTCGATCCCGCAGAACTGAAGGGGCGGAAACTCGGTCGGGTTTTGACCAAACTCGGGCGCGTGACGCGAGAGCGCGTGCATGAGGCCTTGGCGATTCAGAAGACCAGAAAGGTCCCGATCGGTCAGTTGCTGGTCGAGTTAGGGTACTGTACGCATCGGGATATCCAAGAGGCTCTCGCGGGCCAGGCCGGGATGGCGTACGTCGACCTCACCAAGATGACCGTTCCGGACGAGGTTCGAGACTCGATCGCGGCGGAAACGGTGCAGGCCTATCAGGTCGTGCCGATCGAATACAACCCCCGGTCGAAGCGGCTGAAAATCGCCATGAAGAGCGCGGACAACTTCCGCGCGGTGGACGACCTGCGGTTGCTCATGGGGTTCAACGTCGATGCGGTGGTGGCCGACCCCGCCGATGTCGATGCGTTGATCAAGAAGCACTACGCCAAGCAGGAGGCGGTGGCGGACGTGGTGTCGGCGCTGGCTTCGGACGAGAAATTCAAGGCGCTCGGTGCCCGCAGCGGCGCTTCGATCGATCTGGACGAACTCAAGGAAGCGTCCGAGGACAACAAAGTCGTCAAACTTCTGAACTTGGTGCTGTTGCAGGCGATCAAGGACCGAGCGTCGGACATCCACTTCGAGCCGTTCGAGCGCGAGTTCAAGATGCGTTACCGCATCGACGGCGTTCTGTACGAGATGGTCCCGCCGCCGAAGCATCTCGGACCCGCGATCACAAGCCGCATCAAGGTCATGGCGAATCTGGATATCGCCGAGCGACGGCTCCCGCAGGACGGCCGCATCGAACTGACGGTCGGCGGCACGCCGATTGATCTTCGCGTCAGTGTTCTTCCGACGATGCACGGCGAGAGCGTCGTCATGCGTGTTCTGGACAGGAGCAACGTCCAGCTCGCGCTCGATCGCGTCGGACTTCGGCCGGACGATTACGAGCTGTTCAGCCGGTTGATCAACAAGCCGAACGGCATCGTGATCGTGACGGGCCCAACCGGGTCGGGCAAGACGACGACGCTGTACGCGGCGCTTCAATCGCTCAACGACATCGAGACCAAGATCCTCACGGCCGAGGATCCGGTCGAGTACGACATCGACGGCCTGTGCCAGTGCCAGGTGAACGCCGACGTCGAACTGACGTTCGCGCGGTGCCTCAGGAGCTTCCTTCGTCAAGATCCGGACATCATCCTCGTCGGCGAGATCCGCGACCTGGAAACGGGCATCATCGCGATCCAGGCCGCGCTCACCGGCCACCTCGTGCTGAGCACGCTGCACACCAACGACGCTCCGAGTTCGATTCTCCGCCTGCTGGACCTGGGCGTGGAGCCGTTCCTGTTGACAGCGACGATTGAAGGGATTGTGGCGCAGCGACTGGTGCGGACGATCTGTCCCAAGTGCAAGGAGCAGTACGAGCCGCGAGAAGAGGAGTTGATGGAACTGGGTTTGCTCCCCGAGGACATCGGCGGGCGGAAGCTCTTTCGCGGCAAGGGGTGCGACAACTGCCTCGGATCGGGGTATCGCGGCCGCATGGCCATCTTCGAGATCATGGCCATGAGCGACGAACTCCGCGACATGGTGATGAAGCGAGCCTCGACGAACGTGATCCGCGATCACGCGCGTCGGTATGGCATGCGAACGCTTCGCGAGTCGGGATTGCTCGCGATTTACGAGGGTCAGACGACGATCGACGAGGTCGTGCGAGAGACGATCGCGGAGGAGTCGTGATCGGAGGTCCGGGCCGCATGGTCGCGGGCCGACTGTTCGGATGATGGGGGTGGATTGGCGCGTTGCATCATCGCGGCCATGTCGCCGCTCGGAGATTGACGATGGCAACCTTTATGTACGAAGCCTTGAACGCCGCGGGCAAGCCCCAAAAGGGCACAATCGAGGCGACGACGACAGAGGAAGCGATCCAGCGGATCAAGGGGCAGGGATACTTTCCGACGTCGGTGCGCGAACAGAAGGGCAAGAAGGCGGAAGGCCCGGCCGAGGGTGACGCAAAGCCCAAGAAGAAGAAAGAGCTGAGTTTCAGCATCGGCGGCGTGAGCCCGAAGCACCTGACGCTGTTCACTCGTCAGTTGTCGACGCTTCAGGACGCGGGTCTGCCGCTGCTGCGGTCGTTGCAGATTCTCGAGGGCCAACAGAAGCCCGGCAAGCTCAAGAGCGTGCTGCAAGAGGTGTGCGATGACGTCGAGGGCGGCTCGAGCCTGTCGGAGGCGATGGCCAAGCACCCCAAGGCGTTCAACCGTCTGTACACGAAGATGGTGGCGGCCGGCGAGATCGGCGGCGTGCTGGACATCATCCTTCAGCGGCTAAGCGAGTTCATGGAAAAGGCACAGAGCCTGAAGCGCAAGATCAAGGCCGCGATGCTCTACCCGGTTGCGGTCATCATCATCGCGTCGGCGATCGTGACGCTGATCATGGTGTTCATCGTTCCGAAGTTTCAGGAGATCTTCCGCGACTTCGGCGTGCAGTTGCCCTTGCTGACCCGCACGCTCATCGGGACGTCGTCTTGGATCGCGGGCAACAACATCGGTCAGCAGGTTCCGGGTTGGGTGTTCATCGTGGTTTCGCCCCTGGCGATCTGGGGATTCGTCAAACTGACGCGCAAGGCCAAGCCGGGCCGCGCAGCGCTCGACACGATTCTGCTTTGGACTCCGCTGTTCGGCCGGCTTACGCGCAAGAGCGTGACGGCGCGGTTCACGCGGACACTGGGGACGCTGATCAGCGCGGGTGTGCCGATCCTCGAGGCGGTGTTGATCACGCGGGACACCTCGGGCAACTACGTGTTCGAGCAGGCGTTGACGAAGGTGCACGACTCGATCCGCGAAGGCGAGACGTTCGCCGGTCCGCTGCGCGAGTCGAAGGTGTGCGACGCGATCGTGGTGAACATGATCGACGTCGGCGAAGAGACGGGCGACATGGATTCGATGCTGATGAAGATCGCCGACAACTACGACGAGGAAGTCGACGTTGAAGTCGCCGGCCTGATCAAACTGATCGAGCCGATGCTGATCGTGTTCCTGGGCGTGGTGATCGGCGGCATCGTGATCGCGATGTTCCTGCCGCTGGTGGCCATGATCGAGTCCCTGCAGGGCGGAGGCGTGTGATGCGAACGGTCGCGGCGAGGTCCGGGTCGACCACGGGCGCATCGCGACGGGCGTTCACGCTCGTCGAGGCGGCGCTGGTGGTCATCATCATCGCGGTTCTCGCGGCGATCCTGCTCGTGGCCGTGCGTGCAGCGATGCTCGAGGCACGCCGGCGCGGCGAACAGCAGTTGCTGACGAGCCTGCAGTTGCAGATCGTGCACTTCAAGGAGTCACACGGATTCGTTCCGCCGCTCGTGCGCGACGCTGCGCCGGGTCCGGTGACCGCTCAGAACGAGGTGCTTGTCCACTCGCCAGCAGACCTGCGCAACTTGAACTTGGATCGATTCAGCGTTTTTACGTTGCCGTACTTCCTGCTCGGCGCGCTGCCCGCAACCGTGGACGGGATCGACGGGTTCGGGTACACCAAGCCGCTGCCACCGATCGAGCGGGCGAGCGGGCAGTGGGTCGGGCCGTTCTCACGTCGCGGCGCGAAGTTTGAGGCTCTGGCCGACGTGACTCGCGACCGCAACCGCATCCGGCGCGACTCCGACACGCAGATCCAGCTGCTCGATCGCTGGAACCGTCCGATCCGCTACTACCGATGGGAGAACACCTACTTCACCAGTGGGCCACGCGAAGGCGAAGTTCAGAGTTGGGGCATCCCAAAGGACCTGTGGCCTCGCGATATTTTCGATGGTGGCGGTTCCGATGAAGAAAAGGCCGCTGCCACCGCCGCTCGGATCCCGCAGATTCGTAGCGCGTCTTATGCCATTCTGAGTCTCGGTGCAGATGGCGTGTTGTCCAAGGACGACCTCGTGGAGTACGAACGATGAGCACCGAATTCGCACATCGCCGTCGAGCGCCGGGCCTGTTTCCTGCCGCGGCGTTCACCGTGGTCGAGATGCTCGTGGTGATCGCGATCATCACCATCCTGCTGCTCGTGACGGTGCCGAGCTTCAACGCGATGATGTACTCGTCGGAGCAGTCTCTGAGCGAGAACCAGGTTCGTTCGGCCGCCCGTGCCGCCCGCGACGTGGCCTTGCGATCGCCCGCGGGCCGCGATTCGGCGCTGGTGTTCATCTACGAACCCACGACGCAGCGCACGGTGCTGACGACCTACGTGAAGGTTGGAACGTTGCGCGACGCCGACCCGGCCGCGCCGAACGACCCCAACCGCTTCGAGCAACGGGACGTGTTCGTGCCGGCACGCGACGCGGCGCCGATCACACTGCCCAGAGGCTGGATGGTGCGTGGTCTGGTTGCACCGGGGTTCATCGACACAATCGGCAACCGCGACGCGTGGTACGCCGGCGGACGGTACCAAGCGCAGAACAGCAACTGGGTCTTTCCGGAGACCGGCTTCTTTGATCCGTCGGTGGCCGACGCGGGGCAGAATCGCCACACCTACATCGTGCGGTTCGAGGCGGGCACCGGGCTCGTTCGCTCGGGTTCATCCGACGCAGTTCTCTTGTACATGCCATCTCCCGATTCGACTTGGCGGAACTCGGTCGCAACGGGCCAGACGCGGGACGTGGTTCTGAAGCGTGCCGACGACGCCGAGGCGTACGTGCAGCGGGTGCTCGGTCTCGGTCCCTCGTTGACGGGTGGGAACGTGACGGAGTTGAACACGCTCAAACGCCGGTTGCTCGGTCGAGAGAGCACGGACATGGTGCTCGCCCGGCCGGTGAGCGCACTGGCCGTGTACGACGAGAGTCGTCTCGCCGCGGCCTTCAACAGCAGCGTGAATCGCGTCTCGGGGTCGGTCTATCGACCCCCGACATACATCGACGCCTCGATCGGCATCGCAGCGGCGAGTCCGCAGTTGCTCGACGGGGTGGAGCAGGCCTCGATCAATCGTTGGATTCAGGGCGACACCGACCTGAACAGCAGCATCTCGACCGCTCAGGGCGCCGACCGGCCAGAGGCCAGGATCTTCACCATCGACCGTTACACCGGCTCCCTGCGGGCCGTGGAGGTGCAGCCGTGAAACGGCTCGCGTCCATTCACGTTCGTTGCCCGGGTTCGTCGCTGGCGGTTGCCCGGCGGGGCTTCTCGCTGATCGAACTGCTCGTGGCGATCATCATCCTCGGGCTGGGCTTGCTCGGTCTGGCGGCGCTGTTCCCGGTCGTCATCCGCGAGCAGCGCATCGGCACCGACAACGTCTTGGGCGTGACGGTGTCGAACTCGGCACGCGCGAAGTTGGGGTCGACACAGTGGGAACGCGGGTGTGCGGAGTGGTCACCGACCGCTCCCGAGGCCTTGCCTTCCTCGTGGTCGATGCTTCGTGATTCACCGTTCGGGCTCGCGCAGGGGGCCAGGTCGAACGGACCGGGCGAAGCGCCCGCCGGCCCGGGCCAGCAGTGGGAACTGGGCGAGTGGTGGATTCCGGAGATCACCGACAGCTTCGGTGTGTGGTCGGTCGGCACGACGCTGATCGGCGATCCGCGGATCAACAACCGCCGGTGCGGTGTGCCGTTGGCGGCGCGGCTGTATCCGGGTGAGGGCGACCCGCAGATGGTGTGGGACTTCGCCGTGCAGCGCATCTCGGACTTCGATTTCTCGACCGGACCGTTGAGCGATCGGCTTCGAGCGGCGATCTTCGTTCGTCGGGTCGACCCGCGCATCCGCACCGGGTCGTACTCGCTGCGCGAGGTGTTGCTCGATCCGAACGGCACGCTGCCCTTTGCTGATCGGCGATTCCCGGTCGGTGCCGACAACGACAACGTGCCGACGCTCGACGGGACGAACGGCTCGAACGGTCTGCGCTACGCGAACCTGATGGTCGCACGCTTTCGCACGGACTTTCAGATCCGGGTCGGGCAAGCGGGCGCCGACATCAACCGTCTGACGGGTGTCAACCTCACCACGCCGGTCGGCAGGCTGATGGCCCAGTTGGGCCAGAAGTTCGTTGACAATCTCGGCAACATCTACACGGTGGTGGAGATCGAGCGTCCCACCACCGGCGGTGATCTGGTAACCCTGCGGATCAGCCCGGGTTTGCCCGCCGCTGCGCTTCGGCAGCCGGCGGGCGTTTCGGGCCGAACGAACCTGCAGCAGTTGCTCTTCTCGCCGCAGGTTCCCGCGGCGGTCGTGCTTACGGAGATCACCCCATGAACCCCTCGCTGGTTCGGAGCGTGAATCGACGGTTCGGCGGCCGCGGGCTGCGCTTGCGACGTGGTTTCTCGCTGGTCGAGATGCTCGTGGCGATCGCCGCGCTCTCGCTGATCGCCATCGGCCTTGCGCAGATCTTCTCTGCCACCGCGACAACGCTCCGCGTCGGACGGCGCGTGTCGCACCTGAACGAGTACGCCGCGATGATCGAGCGGCAGTTGCGCCGCGACGTCGCGGCGATCAGCGCTGACGGCTTCCTGCTTATTCGTCACCGGCTCGCCGACGACGGCAGCCCCATTCCTTCGAGCGCGTTGAACGATCGCAACGCACGCGAACGGCGTGTGGACGAGTTGGTGTTCTTTCAGGAGGGGCAGTTCAGTTCGATCCGCGATCCCGTGAACCCGGTGCGTCAGGCGTCCGGCCCGGCTGCGCGAATCTACATCGGTCACGGTCTGAGGTGGGACCCGTCCTCGGCCGACTTCGGCCGGGCGCCGAGGGTCGATCGGCCCCGAGGGGCGGTCGCGACGGACATGGTTCCCGCGCCGGCCTTCGGTCGATCGGGGCCGAATCAGTTCGCGGGGGATTGGATCCTGCTTCGGCATGCGCTGGTGCTGAGCGGGCCGGAACAGACCGGGCGCAAGTCGCCGTTGCTCACGGGAACCGATACGTTCCCCGACAGTGCGATCCAGGTCGGCTGGCAGCCGGCGGTGTCGAGCCTGTTTTTGTGGGAGGCCGAGTCGCTCCCGACGGCGCTCCCGCCCGCGGGTTCGCTGGTCCGCGGCGGGCCGGTCGGCTTGCCCGTGCTGGCGAGCGGCGTTGTCGACGTGGCGACGACGGACCTCACCGAGATTCGTTCGACGATTGTTGATGCTCGTCCTCCGAGAGCCGCAGGCATCCGCAACATCGCGGCGTCGATTCAGGCGGACCTGGAAGAGGACGAGGACATTCTGGGAGCGCAGATCGAGGGCGTTGCGTTCCGCTGGTCTCCGCCGAGCGCAGCGGGCACGCTTGGCAATCCAGAGTACCGCGCGGCCGTTCGTGCCATGCAGGCTTGGATGGTCGATGCGCTTCCCGCAGCGTCGGATCTGGGTTCGCTGAACGGGCAGGAACGGCGCGTGCGCAGCGAGCCCGTGCCCCCGGACTACCTGGGCAGCATCGGCGCCAGCGGCGTGCAGGGGCAAGCCTTCGCCGATACCCAGTCGTGGCGGCGGACGGATCAGACGATGCTCACCGCCTCGAATTTCGTCCCCGGCTGCTCGGAGTTCATCGTCGAGTGGTCGTTCGGGCACGTCTATCCGGACGATGACGCCGATCGACGCGGGCAGTTGATCTGGCACGGCATGCGGCGTGAGTCGTCCGACGGCGGTCGAGTGCTTCCGTATCTCGATGACAGCGTGTCGTCGAACCCGCTCATCGCAGCTCAGCGCCGGATTCTCGCGATCCCGTCGATCCGCGGCGGTTTGCAGCCGTTTGCTTATCGCGTGCCGCGCGAACTGATCCACTACACGCCCCGTGGGTTCAACGCGCAGCGCACGCTCTACTCATGCTTTGGCTACATCGATCCGTTCTGGCCCTACCACGATGCGGCGGGCAACCCGACGAGCGACGCGAACGTGCGTGCGCAAATCATGAGTCTTTACGGCCAGTCGATTCCTTGGGCATGGCCGAGGCTGCTGCGGATCACCATGACGCTCGCCGATCCGAACGATCCAAACCTCGAGCAGACGTATCAGTTCGTGCTCGAAGTGCCGGAGCGCTCGGGCCGAACGGCGAACTGATCGACGCGTGAGCAACCAGCGGCCGGGAGTGCCGCACTGGTGTGAAGGTAACGGGGGAGGGACTCAGGGGGGGTGATCGGAGTGGGGGGGGGGGGGGGCGCAGCGTCTCGATCGAACCGGAGTCTCGCCATGTCCGCAGCAGCCCTGTCTTTGCACGCACGCACATCCGGCTCGCCCCGCGAGCGCGGCACCGCGCTGCTGATGGTTATCGGCGTGCTTGCGCTTCTGGCGATCATCGCGGTCGCGTACGCAACGCTCGGACGGGCCGATCGAGTCACCAGCGCTGTGTCGATAACGACGCAGCGCATCGACGATCAGTCGCAGGTCTTCGCCGACTTTCTGGCCCAGATCGTGGCCGACGACGTCTTCTCGGTGTACCCGCTCCGCACGGGCGTATCGGCCCCGGCCGATCCGCGTGACATCCTCTACGTTCGTCAGGCGTTCGATTACCCATCAACGGATCGTCAGATGGTGTCGGTCTCGACGCGAGCATCGACGGGGACCAACACGCATCGCTTCAATCCCACGGGCACCGTGCTGGGTCCGTGGACGGGCGGGGTCGACCGGCGTTCACCCTCCGATCCCTACCTCTCGTCGCACAAGCCCGCGCTCCTCGGGCGTGCCAATTCCAATCTGCCGCTCCGTCCAACGCTGACACAGTTTGCTCAGTTGTCGCAAGGGTGGGCGCACATCAGCAACACGTCGCCCGACGGGCGCTATGTCAGTCTGCACAATCTTCGCGATAACTTCACGGCGAATTCCACGCAGATGCAGACGGGCCTGGTGCTGATCAACCCGGCCAACGGGCTCCCCTACGCGAGCACGGCGGCGTCGCGCACGTGGGACAACAGGCCTCCACAGACGTGGCGACCGGCCGATTGGTCGACCAACCTGCTCGGCGCGTTCCGCCCCATGATCGATCAGTACGCGCCCAACGACTTTCGCCACATCCACAACCAGTGGGTTGATACGGATGGGGACGGCTACGCCGATGCTCGCTGGCAGGAACTCGTTGACGCGTTCGACGTCAACAACCCCGTCAATCTCTTGGGGCGGAGCGGGCGCTACCGCTACTTCTACGCCGCGAGAATCGCGGATCTCAGCGGGCTGGTGAACGTCAACACGGCGACGGATTTCGCCTACTCGCCGGGATATCTGCCGCCAGCGCTTTCCGGCGGGCTGCCACCGGCGATGCGGCACTTCCCCGCGGGGCTCTCGCCCTCGGAGATCGACCTGCGCCGCCTGCTGGTCATGAGCGATGCCTACTTCGACTTCGGGGGCGGGTACGAGAGTGTGCCCCAACCGACGCCGGCGACCCTGGCCGGCAACTACTCGCAGTACCACCAGCGGAACGCGGCCGCGATAGGCAGCGCCGCCTACGCCGCGATCCGCCTGGTCATCGACCGGGGCGTGCGCCTCGAAGCCGACGACGTTGCGGGCGGCACGGGCGCCTTCGCGGTCGCGATGCTTTCGAACAATTCGCGCACCGGCTTCAACCCCAACAACCCCAACCCACTGGAACTGACTTCGAGGTTGAACTTTTTCAGCAGTTTCGGCGTCGATCCGGGCTCGCCGGTTGTGTCGGGCGCGATCGGTCAGTTCGCCGCACGCTCCCCGTTCGGACTCGAAAGCGAGTTGAGTCTGCGTGCCTTCAACGGCGTCAACGACCTCGGCTCGTTCTCGTCGCTCGAGTCAACCGTGGCGGGCCGCGCTGGGGCCGGCTTGCCGCTCTCGCGGCTGGATCCTCTCCGCTCGAACCGTCCTCGCACCGACGAGATGCGCGGCCGCAGCGACAGCGCCGGCACGATCGGCCCGAGCCCCGAAGCACGGCTGCTCGATCTGGTGGACGTCCGCTCGCTCATCACGACCATCAACGGCGCACGGCCGTTGGTCTCGCGCGTCCTGACCGACGGGCAAAGGAACTCGCTCAACGCGGGCGAGGTAGCTCGCGACCTGCAGACGCTCAAGACCGTGCTGCGCCGGGTGGACGGTGTCAACGTGCTGCCGATCAACAACAACCCCGGATCGGTCTATCGCGCAGCGGCGGAATCGCTCTTCGGGGGCGCGATCAGCGCCCTGGCTCCCTACCACGATCCCGAACGGTTCACGCAGTCGTGGAACCCGACAAACGCCCTGCAGCGGACGCTCGCCTACGGACATCGCGGCGCGGAACTCGCAGCGCGGCTGGCCGCGCACTGGACGGCCAACATGATCGCCGCGATGGACGTCGACACACAATCGACGCCGTTCGCCGTCGGCGCTGACGCCCACAATCCGATCGCGGTTCGAGTCGATCTGGTCAACAACCTCTCTTTCTCGACTTCCAACACGCCCTTCCAGGCGAGCGACCTCGACCTGACGCTGACGACCGGCTACGACGGGTTCAACGGCAACGTGCGATCGCCCTCCTTCATGGCGTACGGCATCGAGCCGCAGCCGTTCCTCGTCGAGGTGTCGTACTACGTCATGTTCACCGACGCCCGCGACGCGGCCGAGGGCTCAACGCCCGACGAGGGCGATCCGCGCGGCGGCTCGGGCATCCCGGGCGACCCGATCCCCACGCTCGAGCCGATCAAGATCAGCCGCAAGCGAGAGTATCAGAACGGCGACTATCTGGGCGAGATCCTCGCGTTCCAACTCCACAACCCGTTCGAGTACGACGTGCGACTCACGGGCGATCTCGGCCAGCCGCTGTTCTATCTCGAGCACGCCCGGCGTTACTACGGCCTCACGGAACTCGATTCGTCCGGCAGCGAAGTGGTGCCGCAGTCCATGGAACTCAAGGCCGGGCAGACGCGCGTGTTCTACGTGCTCTCGCCCCGCACGCACGAGCAGATGGCCGCTCGGTTCCAGAACGCGCTGCAGGCAACGGTGTCGTCCGACGAGGTCAAAGAAATGATGACCGCGCAGTTCGGCGACAGTTCAGTGCTGATTCCGATGATCGATCCGGGCCTGCTCGGCAGCGGACATGTCGTCTTCTCTCAGCCGGCCGAGCAGGGCACGCTCGCCGGTACGAACATGGAGATGCTCGACTTCATGGGCGAGTCCTCCAGCGGCGGCGGCGTGGCGCTCGACGGCCAGCGCTCGGTGGTGAACCTCTGGCGCGTCAAGCGGAGCGCGAGCAACGCCAATTCGCGGGCGTCGGACATGCTGGTCGATCGGCTGCGAGACCCCGACGGGAGCGCGTGGTGGTACGGGCTGGTCGACGGCCTGGGGCTGAGTTCTGAGAACGTCGACGACACGACGTCGATCGAAGAACGGACATCGTTCGACCCGTCCACCGGCAACGACAACTCGGGATTCTCCGTCACGCTTTGGCGCTCCGTGCGCCGGCCGACGGATCGCTCCGACGTCTCGGTAGTGAAGAAGGGGTCGTTGCCGCCGTGGTGCATCGAGGCCAAGCGCGACAACGAGTACAACGTCTCGCTGAACCAGTCGGACGAGAGCGACGGCGGCGACCCGTCCGACCCGATCGGCGATCGCAACGACTTCGTCGATGAAGAGGGCTCGAGGTTCACGACTTTCCGCGACATGATCAACGCGCTCAAGTCTTCTTCCGGCAAGTTCAACCGCCAGATGGACATGCGGGCCGAAGACAAGCGCGGCAACCCGATCCCGCTCAGTCAGTCCGTGAATCCGTCCGACGGCCAGCGCCGGCCGTACGACCGTGTCAGCATGCAACTGCACTTCATCGGTCACGATCTATTGACCATCGGCGGACAGTCCGCCCGGATCGGTCGCAACCCCATGCTCTTCTCGCGTCCGGCCGACATGCTGATGATCCCGGCGATCGGACCGAGTTTCGATCTGGCTCTGTTCCAGGCCGGCGGCGGCGATGCACGCGGACTTGAACTGGGTTGGATGACCCTCGGCGAGGCCGCAGCGCTCGCGTCCGACTATTTCTCTCCGTCGCCCGGCGTGTATGACTCGACCTCCGCGATCCAACTGCTGTACAGGCTCGGGCACGAGAACGCCTCGAACGGCGATCGGCCGATCCTGCGTCGGGGGGCGCTCGTGATCGACGATTTCGCGCCGTACCTGAACCTCGACGGCGCGCAAGGCTACGACGGTCAGAGCGATCAGTTGCTCGGCGTCGGGATTCCCGTAGCGCTCACCTTGCTCGATCAGTTCCGAACGGCCGACCACTTCCGAGGTCAGGGCTACGGCGGATTGAACCAGCCCGTTGCAGGCACGCTGAACATCAACACCGCACCGGTTCAGAACCTGCGCCTTGTGCCGCTGCTCGCCCCCGACTCGAACCCCGCCGAGTTGGATATTGACATTCCGTGGGTGAAGATGACGGAGTCGATCGACCCGAACAACGTCGGAGGACCGATCTACGACCCGGCATCCAACAGCGACACGTTCGACATCGCGTCGGCGGTGGAGGCGTGGCGCGACAAGATCGACACCCTCTCTCGTGCGGAGCGCTTCAACGGCAACCGTCGGCGCATCGAGTTCGCAGAGGACACCTCCGACGCCGCCGACCCGTCGCGGTGGCGCGCTAGGCAGGATCGGGCGCAGATCAACGGCCTTCACGAGTCGCCCGGGTTCCGTTCGCTCGGCGAACTCGGCGCAGTCCGGATCCGCAGCACGCGGTCGAATCCAGGTGTGGGCGACCCGCAGAACAGCATCGACCGATTCGGGCTCGACGACGAACCGCTCCAGCACCCGGGCCTGACGGTGTCGAGTTGGCCGAGGGTGCTCGCCTCGCCGAACACGACTTCCGGCCCGAACCAGACTTCCCGAGAGGCCGACGAAGTCATCGACGGCGTCGACGAGTCGCTGGCGATTCTCAACGCCGCGCTGCCGAGCCTCTCGGTCCGATCCGACGTCTTCTGTGTCTGGTTCGTGCTGCACGGCTACCTCCCCGGCGACGTGACCGACCTGGACGACGACGAGCCGATGGTGCCGACCATCCGTCGCAGGTTCATGATGGTCATCGATCGGTCGAACGTCACGACGTTCGGTGACCGTCCGAGGGTCTTGCTGTTCAAGGAACTCCCGATCGACTGACCTCGGATCGGGTGCGACGCTCGACTACACTTACCGTCCGCGATGTCGGTCCATCAGGCAGGCCTCGCGTGGTGTTTCGCAGGGTGTAGCTCAGCTTGGTAGAGCGCCTGGTTTGGGTCCAGGAGGCCGCTGGTTCGAATCCAGTCACCCTGATTTCTCGGCCCGGCTGCTTGCCATTGGACAATCAAACGGACGGTGATCACGTACCTCGTACGCTCGCCCCGCCGCCCTCCGTCAACCGCTTCAGTTCCGCCAGTTCCTCGTCGATCTCACCCGGCGAGGCGACCGTCTCCGCGACGATGTCTCGGAGCAGTCGGCGAAACCGCCGCTTGGCGGTCTGAAGCATGTTCGACACCACGCCGGCGTCTTCGATCCCCAACCGCCGCGCGAGTTCGTCGAGCGCGATCGGCCTGCTCCCCCTGATCGCCGGACCGACCACGTTGGTCTCGAAGATCAGCCAGTGCTTGCCCAGCCCGTCGGCTCGAAGCCCGTCCTCGAGTTCCGTCAGCGCACGCTCGATCACGGCCCCTGCCCACCGTCGATCAAAGAGCCGATCGAGTTCAACGGCTTCCGAAGCGGGCAGGGTGTCCGGCCCGACCGGGCCAGTCTGGTCGTTGTTGCCCGCGTGCCCTGTCAGTTCCTGATGGCCCCCAGCACGGCGGACATGAGCCCGGTGCCGATCGATCAGGAAGTTCTTGAGCGCTCGACGCAGAAACGACCTGAACCGTCCCCGGCTGGGATCGGCCTTCCCGATCAGGTTCCGGTTCAGCACGACCGCGCTGAGGAATTCCTGGGTCAGGTCCGAGGCGTCGTGCGGACCGAAACCCTGCCGGCGAACCACGGCGTACACCGGCGCCCAGTACATTCTCAAGAGCCGTTCGAGCGCTGGGCGGTCGGCCCGCGCCTCGATAATCATGCCCCAACTGGTGGTCGCGAAGTTGGCGTTGGTGTGGCTGGAGTTCAGTGTCGCGGTCCTGATGCCCATGACTGATCGGGCGGAAGTGGGGGGGAGGTGGTGATTGAGGAGTTTCGATTCGCTCAGCCGTTTGTGGAGAAGGTGGAGCGAGGGGGACAAGGACAGGGCTTCAGCGCGATCCGCCTACCGTCGATCGAGATTACGCCCGAAAGCCGGACGAGGTTGCGTGGCGGCGGCCCCCCGCCACCCAACCCCACCGCCCCGGCCGATGCCCTGCACGGAACGAGAAGATACGGAGGGTCTCAAGTGCCCCGAGCGAGCAAAACACCCATCACCAGGCCGCCCGAGAAGGCGCTGATCGGCATGGTCCACGTGGGGGCGTTGCCCGGGTCCCCTCGGGCCGGTCTCTCGGTCGACCGGCTGGTTCAGGCCGCGGTCGCCGATGCGACCGCGCTCATCCGGGCCGGGTTCGACGGGCTCATCGTCGAGAACATGCACGACGCCCCGTACATGCACGGCGAGCACGGGCCGGAGACGACGGCGGTCATGACCCGCGTGGGGCTCGCCGTGCGTGAAGTTGTTCGCGGGGCGAGTTCACGATCGCGATCGCCCTCTTTCAGGCTCGGCGTTCAGGTGCTCAGCGGCGGCAATCGCGAGGCCCTGGCCGTTGCGCTCGCGTGCGGCCTGGACTTCATCCGCTGCGAGAACTTCGTCTTCTCGCACGTGGCCGATGAGGGGTTGTTGTCGAGAGCCGAGGCCGGCCCGCTGCTGCGCTATCGCCGCTCGATCGGTGCGGATGGCGCACGGCCGGAACGACGGCGCGTTGACGTGTTCTGCGACATCAAGAAGAAGCACGCATCCCACTCGATCACGGCCGATCTCTCACTGGCCGAGACGGCACGCGCTGCGGAGTTCTTCGGCGCGGACGGGCTGATCGTGACGGGAACCGCCACCGGCGAGCCGACCGATCCGAACGATCTGGCCGAAGTCCGGTCAGCGAGCCGACTGCCGCTCTTCGTCGGCTCGGGCGTCACTGCGGACGACGCCGCCGACCTGCTCAAAGTCGCCGACGGCCTGATTGTCGGGAGTTCCATCAAGCGGGGCGGGCACTGGACGGGGCCGGTGGATGCGAAACGGGCGGCGGATCTGGTGCGTGCCGCCCGCGGACGTGACCGGCGGTAACGCGCGGGTTCGCTCGGTTTGCTCTATATTCCCCACGATGCGCGAACAGCCCACGCCGCCGAAGCGCCCGACGCAAGACCGGCCGGATTCCGTGCCGGCGATGCGGAGCGGTCCGCGTGGTCGGGACAATCCCCTCACACGCAGCACCGCCGGGATGATCGGTCTGGGCGTGCTGGGGCTTATCCTGCTCGCCTGCTTCGGCTCGGCCTTCTACACATTCGGCACGGTGAAGGACGACCCGGTTGCCGGCACGGCCGGGTCGGTCCGCTACGACTTTCAGGATCGGCTTGCCCGGCACATCCCGCCGACGTGGGCGTGGTCTTCGCTGGACGATGAACGGGCGCTCGCCGCGGATTCGTACCAACGCCGGATTCGCGACTGGGCCGCTCGCGAGGCGGTTGTCCGCGATGCACGACGGATCAACAGCGAGACGTCGCAGCGACTGACCGCCGACGAACTGATCGAAGGGGGACGCGAGCCTTCCGAAGAGCAGATCGCGCAGGCACGGCCGGTGTTCGTGCTCGGCACGGACATCCTCGGTCGCAGCCTGCTGATCCGCTGTCTGGCCGGAGGGGCGATTTCGCTGGGCATCGGCATCGCCGCGGCGATGCTGAGCGTCTTCCTGGGCACGATCTATGGTGCGGTCGCCGGGTACATCGGTGGGCGGTTGGACGCGGTGATGATGCGCATCGTCGATGTTCTGTACGGACTGCCGTACATCCTTCTGGTTGTGCTGCTGGCCGTCGCCGTCGAATCGGTAGTTGATCAGGTCCAGTTCAGGCGATCGGAACAGGCGGTGGAACAACGTGCCCGGTTTGTCGAGCGTGAACTGGCCGCCATGGCCTCTGTGAAGCGGGCGGATCCGGAGATCCGAGCGGCGGTTGAGCGTCGGGCGTTCGAGCGCTTCCCGGCCGAACTCTCCGCCGGCACACTCCGAGCGATCAACCTCGTGACGCTGCTGGTAGCCATCGGCGGCGTGAGTTGGTTGACGATGGCCCGGGTTGTCCGTGGCCAGGTGCTGAGCCTCAAGAGCCAGCCATTCATGGAAGCGGCGCGAGCAATGGGCGTGCCCGTTTCCGGGCAGTTTGTGCGCCATCTGCTCCCCAACCTCGTGGGACCGATCGTGGTCTACGCCACGCTCACGGTGCCTCAGGCGATCCTGCAGGAGAGTTTCCTGAGTTTCTTGGGCATCGGCGTCCGGCCCCCGGTGCCGAGTTGGGGCAACCTCGCGGCGGATGCGCTGGTCGAACTCAACCCTTACCAGTCGAACTGGTGGCTGCTCTTGTTCCCGTGCCTGCTGCTGGCCGTGACCCTGCTGGCGCTCAACTTCGTCGGTGAGGGGTTACGCGAGGCCCTGGACCCAAAGCGGGCCCGCTGAATCGGCCGATTCGGGCTCTCCGGCGTGGAACCCGGTGGCCGGAGTTTGTACCATGCCCGTCCTGCCCACCCGGCCCGATCAACGTCGACGGGATCCGGATGAGCAGCGTCATTGTCAGAGTCCGTCGTCAGGCGCTCACCATGCAGAACCGCTTTGGTCTCAAGGACTTCGTGTTTCTGGTCATCCTCGTGGCCGTCGCCGTGATGATCCTCTTGGGCATGCAGCAGCGCGACCGGCAGTGGAACCGGATGGACGAGATCGGCCGCAAGATCGACCAGATCGAGCGCAACCTTTCCCAGGTCCAGGCCCGTCTCGACTCGGGCGTCGCGATGATCGGCGGAGCGGGCACCGGGATTGGAAGCGGTTCAACGCCCGGCGTGCGTGACGAGTCGTGGGCGCGGCCCGGCGTTGAGATCAAGTGGCAGCCCGCGCCCGCCTTCACCACCGATCCGCGCAGCCAGCCCGACTTTCAGGTCGGCGGTGAGTTCACCGAGATCTACGAGGCGCAGATGGCCCGCCTCACGCCGTACATCTCGTCCGACGTCTATGCCCGCCGGATCCACGAGTTTGTGCTGGGCTCGCTCGGTTCGTATGACCCCAAGACCTTGAAGATGCGCGGCGATCTCGCCGAGGCCTGGCAGGTTGATCCCAACGGCCTCTGGCTTCGTGCTCGAATCCGCGCCAACGCTCGATTCAGCGACGGTCAGCCCGTGACCGCCGAGGACATCCGCTGGACCTTCCACGACTACATCATGAACGAGCAGATCGAGGCCGAGCGTTCGCGATCGATCCTGCGCGACTCGATCAAGGAAGTTCGCGTGATCGATGAACGCACCGTAGAGTTCGACTTTCACGAGGTGCTCTTCAGCAACATCGACAACGCTCTGGGGCTCTTCGTTCTTCCCAAGCACATCTACTCCGAGTTTGAGCCCGGCGAGATCAACCAGGGCACCGGTCTCATGGTCGGCTCCGGTCCGTTCCGGCTGCGCAACTTTGATCCAGACCGCCAGTGGCGACCCCCGGCCGACGTCGTGCTGGAGCGCAACGAGCAGTACTGGGGGGCCAAGCCGCCGCTCGACGGCCTGCGGTTCAAGTCGATCAACGAAGAAGTCGCCCGCATGAACGCCTTCAAGAAGGGCGAGGGCGACATGATCACACCCGCCGCAGCGCAGTTCATATCGATGCGAGACGATCCGGCATGGAAGGATCGGGCGCAGTATCTGCAATGGGTGAACATGCGATCGGGCTACTCGTTTATCGCATGGAACGCGGGCGAACGCAACGGCAAACTGACGCCGTTCCACGACCGCCGGGTGCGACTGGCGATGACGCACGCCATCGATCGCAAGCGCATGATCCAAGACATCTGGCGCGGCGTCGGCGAAGTC
This sequence comes from Phycisphaeraceae bacterium, assembly GCA_019636535.1. GTDB lineage: Bacteria > Planctomycetota > Phycisphaerae > Phycisphaerales > UBA1924 > JAHBK01. Next base: position 63,099 of record JAHBXK010000009.1, read on the forward strand.
GCCAAGGGCAATCAACCGCTCAATTCCCCGGGCTCAAACCCGGACCTTAAGCCATGGCCGTACAACCCCCAGCGTGCCAAGGAACTACTCAAGGAGGCCGGTTGGGAGGACCGCGACGGCAACGGTGTCCTTGAAGACCGCAACGGCAACGAGTTCGAATTCGAGTTCTCTTATGCCAGCGGAGGCGAGATCGCCGAGAAAATCGCCCGTTTCGTCGCCGATTCCTGCACCGCAGTGGGCATCCGCGTTCGGCTCCGCGGCGCCGACTGGTCCGTCTATCAGGACTACATGAAGACGCGCGACTTCGACGCCATCACGCTCGGCTGGGGAGCCAGCGCCCCCGAGAGTGACCCCCGGCAGATATTTCACTCCGACTCGATCAAGAACCAGGGCGACAACTTCGCCCAGTGGTCCAACGCCGAGGCCGACCGACTCATCGATGCCGGCCGGCGCGAGATCGACGACGAGAAGCGATTTGCCATTTGGCGCCAACTCGAGGCCGTGCTGCACGAGGACCAGCCGTACACCTTCGTCCGCGTTCCGCCGTGGACGCGCATCGTCAGCATCTCCGCCGGCAACGTGCAGACCTACCCCAAGGGGCTCGAGCACCCGGAGTTCTTCCGCCGCTCCGGCCCCGCCGCCCCCACGCCCGCGAACTAACGAGCACCGTCCGGCCAGAGGGGCGCACGCATGGTCAGTTACATTCTCCGCCGAGTCCTGCTCATGATCCCCACGCTCCTGGGGATCACGCTGCTGGTCTTCATGCTCATCGCCATGTCTCCCGGCGGAATCGGCGCGGGCCTCTTGGTCAGCGGCGGGGCGATGCAGTCCCAGAACGCCATCGCGATCCAGAAAGCCAAACTCGAGGACCGCTACGGCCTCAATGAACCCGCGATCGTCCAGTACGGCCGCTGGCTCCGCCGCGTCAGCCCGCTCAAGTTCGGCCCGCGCGACCTGGTCAACCGCAACGGCGAGGTGATTTCACGTCCCCGACCGATGCCCGAGCCCGCCGCTTGGCGATGGTTTGAGGACTCACTTCCAAGGCCCGATCGTGCGATCCGTGTGCAAACGCGAGAGCAGATCACAACCGCCCCACAGGAGGATCGGCTCTCTCTGTTTCGTCGGGTTGAGTCCCGGTATGTCTCAGCGCGTGCCGAGTACATCGCCGCACAAGCGACGCTCAGCGATGCACTGAAGCGATACGCCGAGGCCGTGGGTGATCCGAGTTTGCTCAACGCGAAGCGCGAGCCTCGTCTCAAACGCATCGAACGCCTCAGCCCCGACCGCACCAATCCCGCCTTCGCGGAAGTAGAAACGCTCGCCCGCAAAGCGATCGCTGCTTATCTTGCCGCGGCGGACCTTCGCGAGTCATACATCGGGGCCATCGAGGCCGCCCCGCACCCTCGCGCGGGCGTTCCGATCATCCCGAACGTACTGAGCATCGGCTGGCCCGACATGGGCGTGGCCTTCAGCCGGGGTCGCCCCGTCTCGCAACTCATCGGCGAAGCGCTGCCGGTCACGATCCTGCTCAACCTCATCGCGACGCCGATCATCTACTTCATCGCGATCCCCAGCGGCATGTTGGCCGCTGCACGCAAGGGCTCGCTCGCCGACGTGGGGCTCGGCGGGCTCTACTTGGCCCTGTTCAGCATCCCCTCCGTCCTCGCGGGCGTGCTGGCGCTTGGCTTCCTTTCGAGCCCCGACTATCTCAACGCCTTCCCGACCGCCGGCCTGCACTCCAAGGCTGCGGAGTCCATGCGGTTCCTGCCGGGCTCAGATGCCTCAGGCACGTTCACGCGGGGCTGGCTCTTCGACCACTTCTGGCACCTGATTCTCCCCGTTGCATGTTTGGTCTACGGCGGCTTCGCCGTGCTCAGCAAGCAGACGCGCGCGGCGATGCTCGAGAACTTCAACGCCGACTACGTCCGCACCGCCAAGGCCAAGGGCGTCTCGGCAAAGGACGTGATTTTCCGCCACGTCTTCCGAAACTCGCTCCTCCCGCTCATCACGATGTTCGTCACGATCTTCCCGGCCATGCTCGCCGGTTCGGTCGTCATCGAGCGCATCTTCTCCGTCCCCGGCATGGGCTTCCTGCTCATCGAGGCGATCAACCTCCGCGACCGCGAACTCATCCTCGCCAACACGGCCATGATCGCGATCGTCAACCTTCTGGCGTTGCTCTTGGCCGACATTCTCTATGCCATCGCCGACCCTCGCATCACGTACAAGTGAGTCACGCTCCAACCCGGCTGCTTCATGAGTGCAACATCTCCCGCATCTTCACCCGCCGCCGTCACCGGCGTGCAACTGGCCAAGGGCATCGGCGTGCAGCCCGCCAAGGGCTTCTGGGCCGACGCCTGGAGTCAGGTAGTCAAGCGTCCCGCGGCCGTGACGGCGCTGGTCTGGCTCGCGATCGTCGCGTTCTTCGGTGTCTTTGGGCCGGTGCTCGCCAGCGGCCACCCGCTCTGGATGACCGTGACCAACGCCGATGGATCCGAGCAGTCGTTCAGCCCGCTCTGGCGGAACCTCCGCTCGCTCGACATGATCCTGCTGGCCTTGGCGATCATCGGTCTTCCGTACGTGCTGGTTGCGGGTCGATTGGGCGCCGGAACCGATCCGACCGACCCGCTGACGCCGCGTGCCGACGGCACGCCAGGCCGGTTTGTTCCCACCCCGGCCCAGGTTCGCGCCAAGGCCCGCGCCGCACGCTTGCGTGACTTTCTCATCGGGCTCTTGCTGGCGATCGCGGTGCTGGCGATCGCCGGCGTGGTGCAGGGCAGGCTGGAAGAGGCTGCGCGTCAGGCCGCGCGTGCGGCGCTGAGCGCGGACATCGCCGCGGGAATGCAGGATACGGACGCTCCCGTCGCCGCCCGCCATTTCGCCCGTCGGCCGCACGCGGGCTTCGTGGTTGGCGGCATCGTCGCGTTGCTGGTCGGCATCGGTGGCATGCTCATTCCTTTCGCTCCGATCGGCCGTCGTTTGGCGGTAGTGGCCGTGGCGTGCATCATCGCTGCGGGTGCGATCGGCATGCGATGGAATCCGCCGCTGGAGCGGTTCGATTACCCCCGAAGGGAGTTGCTGGGCGAGGTCACAGCGCGGTACACGTTGATCCCCTGGTCACCCTCTCAGCGATTCAGCGACCTTTCTCGACTGCAGCCGATGACGACCTTCGGTGCGGCCCGCGCCATGGATCCGCCGGATTCCGATTCGCGTCCGGCCCGGCGGGTCTTCATCATGGGCACGGATGCGTTCGGCGCGGACGTGCTCAGTCAGATCCTGCACGCCTGCCGGCTGTCGATCTCCATCGGCGTCGTTTCGACGATGATCGCACTGATCATCGGCGTGACGATGGGCGCGATCATGGGCTACTTCGGCGGCTGGGTCGACCTGCTGCTCTACCGCGTGGTCGAGATCTTCATGGCCGTGCCGGTGCTCTTCTTGCTCATCGTTGCGGTGGCGGTGCTCCCCGACGAGTTCAAGACGACCTATGTCATCATGGCGATCATCGGCTGCTTCACGTGGACGGGCATGGCCCGATTTACGCGCGCGGAGTTTCTCAAACTCCGCAACCAGGACTTCGTGCAGTCGGCCCAGGCCGCGGGCCTGCCGCTGCGGTCGATCCTCTTCAAGCACATGCTCCCCAACGGCGTCGCGCCGGTGCTGGTCGACACGAGTTTCGCCGTCGCCGCGGCGATCTCGATCGAGGCCGTGCTCAGTTACCTGGGACTCGGCCCGGTCGACAGCCCCTCGTGGGGCAAACTGCTCTCGAGCGCCATCTCCAGCGAGGGAGAGTTCAAGTGGTGGCTGGCCGTTTTCCCCGGCGGGGCCATTTTCCTCACAGTCTTGGCGTACAACCTGATCGGTGAGGCCCTGCGCGACGCGATCGATCCCAAACTCAAGAAGGCCCGCGTGTAATCCCCATGACGACCGCCACTGCCACCGCCACCGCCACCGCACAACCCACGGCCTCGGCCGCGAGCCCCAAGGTTGCTACCGGCCGCAAGGTCCACCGCGCTCTCGACGAAACCAAGCCCCTGCTGCGCGTCAGCGATCTGGCGGTGAGTTTCGACAACGGCGGAGGAAGCGGTCCGCGAATCCAGGCCGTCGACGGCGTGCGCATGTGCGTCTATCCGCGACAGACGCTGGCAGTGGTGGGAGAGTCGGGGTGCGGCAAGTCCGTGACCGCGATGAGCCTCTTGCACCTGATCCCCCGACCACCGGGCCGCTGGGACCGGGGCGAGGCGTGGTTCCATACCGACGACGGCCCGCGCGACCTCCTGCCCTTTGCCGAGTCCGACATCCGGCGGATCCGCGGCAACGAGATCGCGATGATCTTCCAGGAGCCGATGACCAGCCTGAACCCGGTCTACACGATCGGCGACCAGATCATCGAGGCGATCCTGCTTCACCAGAACGTCTCTCCCGCCGAGGCGGCCGAGATCGCCGTCGAGAGCATGAACTCGGTCCGCATCCCGGACCCGCGTCCGCGGCTCAAGGCCTACCCGCACCAGTTCTCCGGCGGCATGCGGCAGCGCGTCATGATCGCGATGGCGCTGGCGTGCCAGCCCAAGCTGCTGCTGGCCGACGAGCCGACGACGGCGCTCGACGTGACCGTGCAGGCGCAGATCCTGGAACTGCTGCGGGCCCTGCAGCGCGAGCGGCAGATGTCGATCATGCTCATCACGCACGACCTGGGCGTGGTGGCCGAGAACGCCGACGTGGTCTGCGTGATGTACGCCGGGCGCGTGGTCGAGTACGCCAACGTCTTCGAGCTCTTCGAGAACCCGATGCACCCGTACACGCGCGGCTTGTTCGCCAGCATCCCGCGCGTCGGCGAGAAGCGTGAGCGGCTGGTCACGATCGCGGACGTGATCGATAACGAGAAGAACTTCCGCACTCTCCCCGGTGCGGAGAAGGGCGTTCGACCATGGTGGCCATGGCACGAACCGCCCAAGGACCTCAAGCCCAAGCGTGGTCCCGCCGGCGACTATTACCTGCAGGAAGTGAAGCCCGACCATTGGGTCGGCGTGTGGCGGACCGAGGAGGTCAAGGACCACGAGTCGCGCCCGCCTGACCTTTCGTACCGCATCGCTGACGACCCGTCCAGGGCCTGATTCGCTCCCATTCTCCGCACGGCGCTACTCGATCGGCCAACGAGCAAACAGGCTCGACCATGGCCGACGCCGCCGCCTCCCTGGTGTGCGAGCCGAGTGCGGGCGACCGAGCGGATGTCCCGTGGCGTTCATACCCTGCTGGTCGCGTGCGACATCCCTCCCCGCACATCTTCGAGTTCACGCCCGAGTCGCTCGGCGATTGGTGTGAGTCCGGCGGCAAAGGCACGGGCGGGGAGCGTGGGTGTGCGATGCCGAGGTTCCGGGCTAAACAGATCCTGGACTGGGTCTATGCCAAGGGCATCACCGATCCCTCGGCGATGACGAATCTCTCGAAGGCCGATCGGACGCGTCTGTCATCGATCACGTTTCTCTCGGGGTTCGTCGTGCGGGAGCAGCGCGCCAGCGATGACACGAGGAAACTCCTGATTCAGTGGCATGAGGCACAAAGTGCAAAAGTGGGGGGGAGGCAGACCGGCGTCGCGCTCCCGATGCTCAATGCGAACGAGATCCACGGCGTACCGCTCGACGCACGCAGGCAGACCGAGTGCGTCATGATCCCCGCCGACCGCGACGAAGCCGGCGGGGCGGACAACGGCGCTGTGTCGACGGTCTACAAAAGACGCACCGCCTGCATCTCCTCACAGGTCGGGTGCCCCGTCGGATGCCGGTTCTGCGCCTCGGGCCTGGGCGGGCTCGACGGCAACCTCTCGCCCGGCCGGATCGTCGAGCAGGTCTATCGCCTCGCGCGGCTGCTCGATTCGCCGGGCGAGCCCGGCACCGGCCGGATCACCAACGTCGTTTTCATGGGAATGGGTGAGCCGCTGAGCAACTTCGCCGCGGTGACGCACGCCGTGCGCACGCTCGCAGCCCCGTGGGGCATGGGCATTTCCGCCCGCAAGATCACGATCTCGACCGTCGGCCTGCCAAAGGCGATCGAACGACTTGCGAACGAACTCGACCTGCCCGTGACGCTCGCTCTTTCGCTGCACGCACCCAACGACGCGATCCGTCGTGAACTGATCCCCTGGGCCGAGTACACCACCATCGCGGACCTGCTCGACGCCTGCTGGCTGTGGTTCAACAAGACCGGCCGCGAGATCACGCTCGAATACATCCTGCTCCGAGGCGTGAACGATCGCCCCGAGCACGCACGGGAACTGGCGCGAGTCGCCAAGTCGCTGCGGGCGAACGTCAACCTCATCCGATACAACGAGGTCGGCGGTCTGCCCTTCGGCAGGCCCGAGGACGACGACGTGCTGACGTTTCAATCCGTGCTCCGGCAGGCGGGGGTCAACTCGCACATACGGGCCTCCCGAGGACGGGACATCGCCGCGGCCTGCGGGCAGTTGCGGCACGAGAAGGCCCCGGCTCCGATCGCCTGACCGGCGGGCGGCCACGCAAATCGGGCCGTACCCTCAAGGCATGTCCGATCTGGTCACGCTCCAACCGCACGGCCCAATCGCTCGGCTGACGCTGAACCGCCCGGATGCACGCAATGCGCTCTCGATCGAAATGCTGCGGGCGGTCCGTTTCCGCGTTGAAGAACTGGCCGCGATGATCGCCGCCGCGCCTGCGAGCCCCGATCAGGCCGTCAAGGTTGTGGTTGTGACGGGTGCTGGCAAGAGTTTCTGCGCTGGAATGGACCTCAAGCAGGTGCTGGCCGACCCGGCGAATCCCGGCACGCTGCTCGGATCACTGGCAGAGGTGTGCATCGCGCTGCGCGAACTGCCCTGCATCACGGTCGCACGCGTCAACGGCGCAGCGATCGGCGGCGGGTGCGGCTTGGCGACGGTCTGCGATCTGGCCGTGACGCACGACGAATCGAAGATGGGATTCCCGGAGGTTGATCTTGGTGTCTGCCCGGCGGTTGTGGCTCCTTGGCTTGTGCGCAGGATCGGGGCCGGACCGGCTCGCGCGATGCTGCTCCGCGGCGGGTTGATGTCGGGGCGCGAAGCGTGCGCGCGCGGCCTGGTGAACCAGAGTGTGTCGACGGCCGACGAACTCGACGGGGCGGTAGAGGCGATCGCGCAGCGGATCGCCTCCGGCGGTGCCGCGGCATTGCGTGCGACCAAGGAACTGCTCAACGAACTCGATGGATCTGCGGATCGCGATGTGGCCGACCGCGCCGCGAAGTTGAGCGCATCCGTGATCGCGACGTCAGAGGCTCAGGATTCCCTGAGATCGCGATTGAACACCTGACCGACGCCGTCCGTCGAGCCGATCGGCGCGCTGCGAGAAGGGGCAAGCAGGTGGCGGGTCAACTCATCTGCCGATCACGCGCCAACTTGTGGCCGCTCCACCGCGTCTGTTCGTGCTTTCCGCCTCGTGGCCTGTCCGGCTTGCCAACTCGAGATCGCGACAGCACGCCACGTCCGAGCGAGGCCAGTTCCGCCATGGTGCTGATCTGTACGGCCTTCACATCTTCCGGCAGTAACTTGGCGAAGACCGCCCGGCCACCCACCGCCAGAACCGCGTTCAGATTCTCCGCCACAACAGAGAGTTCACGCAGCCCCTCCATCGAGCGATCTCGCCCTTCATCCGTGCTCATGCTGACCCAGATCAGGCGGGGGTTGTGCTCGCGCGCAGCGTCCGCGAGCGAGCGCATGGGAGTGTTCGGGCCGAGCGGCACGTCGCGGAATCCGACTTCCCGCAAGGTCGTCGCGGCAAGCAACGACGGCAGCACATACGGATCTCCCTCCGCGCCCCCCCCGATCGCGATGGGCGCTTCGGGTTGGGTTGGCTGCATCGACGAGCGGATGTGGTGGATCGCCTCGATCACGATCTCGACCGCACGGTGCTCGACCATCACGCCCCGTTCCGAGTGCAGCCACAACTCGCCCAACCTGTGCATCGCGAACGCGATCGGGCCATCGCAGAGATGCGCAACCGACCGCATCTTGAGGTGACAGGCGAGAATCAGGCCACGGGCCTCATTGGCCCGCCCCGCCTCGAGCGCTTCCTTCAGGGCCACATCTGCGTGTCCTTCGAGCACCGCTCGCACTTGGTCATGGGACAGGTCCGTGAAGCCCAGAAGTTCAGGGTCCGCAATCGTGGCGTTCGTGTCGCGGATAAAGCGAATCGCCTCGTAGAGCGGAATCCGACGGTGCCCTCCTGCGGTGCGCGACGCGGTCAGGCGACCCTCGTCCACCCAACGCTTGAGCGAGGACTCGCTGATCCCGATGACCGATGCCAACTCCTTTGGTGACAGGTCGTTACGCACGTCGAAGCTCCTGTTGCGAAAGTGACGGTTGCGAGAGAGAAAGGCCGAGGGCGATTAAACGTCCAATACGTTCATTGTGGCTTCGGTGTGCCAGCCCGTTTGGATTCCAAACCAGTTCGAGTTTTAGATTCGACCCAATCTCGGCCTGCACCTGACACCGGCCAAAAGTGGCGGTTTGGACGTTCTGGCATCCTCATCCACGTCCGCCAGCCTCCGATGGTTCGTTAAATCGGTGGTGATTCGACGTCGACAGGGCTCGGAATGCCGAGTGACTCAGAACCCAGGACGGGTGCGGGGAGAGGCCGAACGGCGGCATTCACGCTGCGACTTTGGCCTCTGTGTCGTCTTCAACGATCTCGGCCCACTCGACGGCGCCCGAACCAACCCCGCTGATGGCATGGTCCGCACCCTCGGAGAGCCGATTGCGGTAGGCTTCACGAAGTCGGTTCACTTCCGTCCGGAGGTCGTGAACTTCACGCTCCTGCCCGAACTGGTGGGCTAGGGCGAGGAGTATCGATGTGATCGTGCAAAGGGCCACAACCGCCAGCAACAACCAGACTTCGGCCGAGAACGATGCCATCGCGGGGGTATCGGCGGAAGCGATCGACGACTCAACGCCGTTACACTTCTGAACTTCATGACGCACCCCAAGAGATCCGCCAGTTCTTTGGGCACCCTGTTTAGGGTGCTTCGACTGCGTTCGGGGCTCTCGATCGCTTTCGCGAGTGTCTGCCTATTCGCAATGCCAACGAGCGTGCTCTTCGGTCAGGCTCGCACTCCGGGCCGCGATGCCGTTTCCGGCATCGGAGCGGGGCCGGGCTTCGCTGAGGATGGCGGCACGGTCGAACTTCCGGAACCGGCAATCGCTGGACGCAGCGAGATCGCCCTGCGCGTGGTGCAGTTCGGCACCGGGCAGGTCGCTCGAAGCGCTGACTGGTTCGGCCTGCAGGTTGAGGTGGTCGATTCCGGCGCCAAGCCGAGGAATGTCCTGATCCGTCTGTCGATGCGAGATCCCGACGGCGACATCGGATGGGTCGAACGCACGTCGGTCATCAATCCCGGAATCAAGCAGACGGTTTGGCTCTACGCGCGAATGCCCGGGTCGGCGGGGTTCCGCTCAACGCTCGACATCTCCGCGCACGAGGCGGTTGCGACCGGGAATGTTGTCGGTTCCGAAGTCGACGCGATCGGATCCGCGGGTACCGGCGTGCCAGCAGCCAGTCAGGCGTTCAGCGCTGGCCGGTTGCTCGGGCGGACGCGCTATCCGATCGTGAATCTGCTTCCAAGCCATGTCTCGACTTGGGCGATCATCGGCGATCGTCCGGCGGGGTTGGAGCAGTTCGCTGCTTCGAGGCGGATCGGCTCCGCCGGTGGTTTAGATTCGGTGCCGCCCGATGCCCACTTGATCATCGAGTTGGCCCGCGGCTTGATTCTGAACGCGTTGCCCGATCGCTGGATGGGGTTGGCGCAGTTCGACCTCATCGCTTGGACCGCATCGAGCCGGGAACAGCCCTCGCAGTTGACCGAGTTTCAGGCCGGCGCCATCCGCGAGTGGGTGCGCCGTGGCGGGCACTTGGTGGTCGTCATGCCGCAGGCCGGGCAGCCGTGGATCGGCGCAGGGGCCGTCGGCAACCCGCTGGCCGACCTGATGCCCACGGTCGCGGTCACCCGAGTCGAGGGCGTGGACCTCGAGGCGTACCGACCGATGCTGACGCGCATGGCGAACGCGCGTCTGCCGTCGAGCGCCACCGTGCATCGGTTCCGAGCGAGGGCGGACAGCGATGCGTTCAGCGCCATCCCGATCCTGGCCGGTCCCGACGGCGAAGCGGTGGTTGTTCGACGGCTGGTCGGAGTGGGGTCGGTCACGCTCGTCGGCATCGACGTGGCTTCACCGGCTCTGAGCGATTCGCCCGGTTCGCTCCAATCCGACATCTTCTGGAACCGCATCATCGGCAATCGATCTCCCGTGTTCTCACCGAGCGAGATCGTACAGCGTGAATCGAACACGGGTGGTCCGCAGTTCACGCCCCGATTTCTCGGTGGCGTAGACATGGACGCCGGTCTGGGAAGGCTGATCCAGATGCAGGGTCAGGCGGCGGCCGGGCTACTGCTGGCGTTCTTCGTCTTCGGCGCGTACTGGCTGATCGCGGGGCCCGTGAGTTACTTCGGTCTGAAGGCCAAGGGAAAGCGGCACCACTCCTGGCTGGCGTTTGCCGGCGCCACCGCGACGTTCACGCTTGTTGCGTGGCTGGGTGCCACGTTGCTCAAGGGTCGGCGCGTGGAAGTCCGCCATGTCACGATACTGGACCATGTGTACGGCCAGTCGAATCAGCGTGCCCGCTCGTGGTTGAACCTTTACTTCCCGACGTACGGCGATGAAGCCGTGCGGGTGCTATCGAGCGACGGATTCCGGAACGCGCTGAGCACCTGGGATGCGCCCGAGGGCCGAGCCGGAGGGTCCGATTCGAGCGCGTTCCCCGACGCCCGCGGCTATCCCATCGACGCACGCTGGCCCGACACGCTGCGCGTGCCCATCCGCGCCACCGCCAAGCAATTCCAGGCCGACTGGGCCGGCGTGCTGGGCGACTGGGGCATGCCCAGGCCGATTCTCGACGAACGCGGCGTCGACGGTGCAGCGGTCGGCGCGCCCGCCCTCGGTTCAGAGTTGCGCGTGCTGCCGAGAACCAGAACCGCCGCGAACGAGCGCGACTGGCGCTTGCAAGGGCGGCTTTCGCACAACCTGCCCGGCCCGGTCAACGACGTCATGGTGATCGTCAACCTCGGTCAGAACGCCGGGCGAGCGCGCCGGATCATGTTCGCCGATGCGTTCGCACGCCGGGTGACGTCGGAGTGGAAGCCGGGTGTCGTGCTGGACCTCTCCGACGATGCACCGCCGTCGTCGCTCTCGCCGGGATTCCCGAAGGAACTGTCGGTGCTTCGCGGCACCGATTCGTTGAATCGCTGGCTGGAACTCAGCCCGTTCCATCGCGAACAGCACGGCTTCATGACCGCTCCGAGTGAGGCGGAGACCAAGGCCGGCCTGGTGTACCTGTCGTTCCACGCGATGATGGACGTTGTCACCTCGGGCAGCAGCCGGAGCGCCACCTGGATCAGGCGTCATGCCACCCACGGGTTCGATCTTTCGCGCTGGATGACCCAGCCCTGCATCATCATCATCGGGCGACTGGAAGATGTCCCGTGCCCCGTTCCGATCACCGTCGACGGTCGGCCGTTGCCCGCGGGCGGTCGGAGCAATCGCGGGAGCGTCCTCGTGCGTTGGATCTACCCGCTCCCGGCGAATCCGCCCGCATTTATCTGGAGCACCGAAGAGGACGGGGCGGGAGCGCCGGCGGGTGGTGAGGGTGGCGAGGTCTCGGGAGGGTCGGGTCAATAGCACTGATGACCGTACAGTGCGGGGTTCGCAAGCCTCCGACGGTCGGACTCTGACGCCGCTCGTCTGAACGCGATCAGGATCTTTTGGTGAGATTGAACAGCGAGGGGCGAGGGACGGAGCCGACTGCCGATGCCGATGATCGAGACCATCAACCTCACCAAGCGGTACGGCGAACTGATCGCGCTCGACTCGCTGAATCTGGCGCTCGAGCAGGGCGACTGCTTCGGGTTCATCGGCCCCAACGGCGCGGGCAAGACCACCACGATCAAGATCCTCGCGACGTTGCTCAAACCGAGCTCCGGTCAGGCGATGATCGACGGCCTGACCGTGGGCTATCAGAACCGGCAGATCCGACCGCTGATCGGCTACGTGCCCGACTTTATGGGCGCGTACGAAGACATGGTGGTCACCGAGTATCTTGAGTTCTTCGCCGCGTGCTACAACATCCACGGCTCGCAGCGCCGCAAGGTCGTCGGAGACGTGCTCGACCTGACCGACCTGAACTACAAGGCGACGGCCGAGGTGAACAGCCTCAGCCGTGGCATGCAGCAGCGGCTGTCGATCGCACGCGTGCTGCTGCACGATCCGAAAGTGCTGTTGATGGACGAGCCGGCGTCGGGGCTCGATCCTCGCGCACGCATCGAGATCCGCGAGTTGCTCAAAGAACTGAAGCGGATGGGCAAGACGATCATCATCTCCAGTCACATCCTGCCGGAACTGGCCGAGTTGTGCAACACGGTCGGGATCATCGAACGCGGCAAACTCCTGTTCTCGGGAACGGTCGACGAAGTGCTGCGCCGGGCGCGCGTGGGCCAAACGGTGCAGGTCGCCGTGCTGGATCGGACGGTCGCCGCAGCGCAGTTGCTCCAGAAACTGCCCGGCGTGGCGAAGGTCTCGGTCGCCGACGACACCGCGATGCGAAACGGCACCGGCGCCAAGGCCGGGGCGGGCGACGGCCGGATCATTCATGTGGCGCTCGACCCCGGAGCCCGTCTGGACATCTCGGACATCCCCAACGTGCTGATGAACAACGGCTTCCGGATCCTCAGTTTCAGCGAGGAGAGCGTGAACCTGGAGACGGCGTTCATGCGGCTGACCAAGGGTGTGGTGCAATAGCGCCCGTGACGCCGCGGCATCGGTTGCGCGGGTTGATGTGCAGGCTGATGCACGCTTGTAAGTGCTCGGCCGTCGAGCGGGAACGACCGATCAAGCCGGCTCCATGCCGAGTTCCTGATCTTCGATCGGCGCGGTTGGTTCGCCCTTGCTCTCGGCCCTGATCAGCGAACGCAGCGCTGCGGGCAGTCCGGCCGCATCCGCGTCGGCGTGCCTGTCGATGGGGATGAAGACGCCGGCGCTCCGTCGGCCGGCCGCGCCCGTCGGCTTGTGCAGCCATCGAGAGAGCAGGCCGAGGTTGTCGGCCATCTCCCGGGTGAGCGTTCGCATGGTGAATCGATCCGACGCCGCTTGTGCCCCGCCGTACATCATGTGCGCAGCCGCTTTCGGGTTCGTCGCATCGAAGTCGCCGAGAGGTTCGATGATGCCGCACAGGCAGACCATGGCACGGAGCGAGTGGGTCTGCGCTGATCGTTGGACGATCAGCCAGCGGCAGCGTTCGATCGTTCGTATGTGCGAGAACCTCTTGCTCTCGAGTTCGCTCAATCGCTTGCCGCGATCTCGCAGTGCCGCGGCGACCTCGAACTTCCCGGCTCCGCTCGCCTCGATCATGCGCTGTTCGACGTCGGTGACCAATCGTAACAGCGTGTGCGATCCGTCCGAGTCGATCTGGCCGGCTATCCAAGAGACAGACTCGCGGACACGCTCGCGGTACGCGGCCATCGATTCGCTGCCGTCACAAGGGGCCGGGCATCGTCCCATCTCTTTGTAAGCACACGCAGCACCGTGCGGGGCTTGCACGAGCACGTTGTGAAACCGGCAAAGGTCGAATCCGTCAACGATCGCCTCGATGAACCGCCCGGCCGTGTCCTTGTCACGCAGCGGACCCAAGAGCAGCCCCGCGTGGTTGTGTTCGGCGTGCGTCGTGGTCGACCGTAGAGTTCCCGCCGAGCGTGGGGCGACGAGCGATCGGCGCGGGTCGGGTTCGCCGTCTCCACCCAGATGTGTCTTGGCGAAACGCGGAAACTCGGCATCCGGATCGATGTGGACAAACCACGCACGCCATCGCTCAGCAACCGCTCGGTAGATGTGAGGGAGTCGTTCACGCGCAAGCGTCAGATAGACCCACTCAGCCTCGAAGGCCGAGTGAACCGCCACAACTCCCACGCATGTCGCGATGGGACGGAGATCGGCCTGAGCGACCACTCCGGCAGACGAAGTCTCGATGAGGCGTCGGCGGGTGAATGCCCGCGCATCGGCGGTGGCGGCGATCAGTGCGCAGCGTTCGCCCGCTTCGATACACACGACGCCCGGCCCCGCGGGGAGACACTCGACGTCCGGCAGCTCTTCGCAGCCTGTCGGCAATTCGAGCCTGTGCGTGTATGGATGAGGCACGCAATGAGCGTACCGGAATCGTTCACCCGTGTCTGCGCCGCCGAGAAGCGGTCGAAGCCAACAGGCCCGCGGCGATCACCCAGCCCGCTCCCGCCGACGGAATGCAGAACTCGCAGCCGGTGAGGAAGATCGTGTAGACGCCGAACTCGTCGTTGAGATCCGGCCCGGGGTTCCAAGCCGAGAGTTGTCCAGCCGCGCCGGGCCCGTCCGGGGCACGCTGCGTGTTTCTCGGCGTGTCGAGCCAGATGGGTGAGTTCACACCCGTCGCGGCGTCGGTGTTGTAGCCGGAGATCGCGAGCGTGTAGAAGCCCGGCTCCGTGAACCACTGCAGTTGATCGTTGATGATCCTCGATTGGTTCACTTCACCGTTCGGCGTGACGGCGTTGTCGTTGAAGACGATGCCGAAGCCGGCGGAGTCGAACAGCCACAGCTGCGTGTCGAAGTTCGCACCGCCGATGGTTGATGCACTGAAGGCCGCGGGATCGGTGATGAGAATGCAGTACACGTCCTCGAAGTCGGTCTGGAAACCGCGGAGCCCGCCCGTGAGTTCGCCCCGAATCTCCAGCAAGGGTCCGAAGCCGAAGGTCAATTGTCCGGGAGGGAGGCGTGGCGCGTCAGGGACCTCGTTCCAAACCTGGGCGGAGGCTTGGCCCGCAGAGAGGGACACACCAGCGCAGACCGCGAGCGCGGAAGCGAGAACGCATGGGCGAGAGAAACACATCACCGCATACTCCTGCAAATGGGTTGTCGGGCACGAGAGAGAGCATGGTTATAGCACGCCCTTGCGGCGGATGGAAGGCCGACGTGCCGAGAATCGCTCGCCCCGAAGGCACTTTGACAGACTTTGGCCCGGTAACCTGCTGGTATGCGGCAAACTCCAACGAGGCGGGCGGCTTCCGAGCGGGCGTATCTGGACGCCGATCTGTACGACGCGATCCATACCCCCGGCACCCCGGCGGAGGTTGACGGTCTGGAGCGGATCGCGGGCCGATTCGTGCTGAATGGACGGGCACGCGGGCGTCAGGCCGTGCGCAGGGCCGGGCTGACGTGGCTGGAACCCGCGTGCGGTACGGGTCGTTACCTGAGAGTGCTTGCAAAGCGAACGACGGCTGCACCGGGTCGGCCGCCAC
Organism: Phycisphaeraceae bacterium; assembly: GCA_019636535.1. Classification (GTDB taxonomy): domain Bacteria; phylum Planctomycetota; class Phycisphaerae; order Phycisphaerales; family UBA1924; genus JAHBK01. The sequence continues at coordinate 78,465 of JAHBXK010000009.1, forward strand.
GGTCCGCAGGGCTTGTGATCGGCGTGGATCGTGAACGCTTGATGCTGGACTTTGCCGCCAAGGCCATCGATGCGATGCCGCGTGCTGCGGCCGATCTCGTTCGGCTGGTGCGTGCCGACATCCGCCGGTTCACAGCCCGTCAGATCAAGCCGGGGTCGGTGGATGTGGCGTTCTGTCTGCACAACAGCATCCGGCACCTCCAAATCGAGGTCGACCTCTTGGCCCACTTGCGGCGCGTGAAGCGATCGCTGTCCGCACGTGGCGTGTACGCGGTGGGGTTGGAACTCAACGGGCCTGGGGATGAGGAATCGGATGCCTGGGCGGCATACCCGTCCGAGGCGGTGTACGCAGCACAGCGGGGAGGCAGACGCTATCGGCAGGTCTTTGAGTACCTCCCCCCCAGCGATGCGAGCGATCCGTTCGAGACCGTGATCACATGGGCGGAAGTGGAAAGGGGAAGTGGGACGAGCGTGGTGCGGCGCGAAGTCGGATCGACCTACCGGCTGCGGACGTGGACGCCGAAAGAGTGGGCACAGATCGTGAGTCAGTCAGACCTGCGCGAAATCGCGGTGGTCGACGGCCACGGCGACGACCTGCCGTCGGAACGCCGGTTATACGCGGTGCGCGTGCTGGCACGTGCCGACTCGATTCAGGGATAGTCCTGACGAGTCGGACGTACAAGCAAATCCGCAACGTGGACGTGGGCGGGCTGCGAGACGACGAACTCCACCGCGCGCGCTACGTCGGCCGGTTGCAGCACGGGGCCGATGCGTCGCATGAACGCTCCGAAGTTCTGCGGGTCATAGCCCGCAACGGCTTGGAACCCGGACTCGACGACGGCCGGCTCGATGAGCGAAACGCGAACGCCCTTCGGCCCGATCTCGCGACGCATCGCTTCGGCGAGCGAGTGCAGCGCGAACTTGGTGCCGCCGTACATCGACGAAAACGGTGAGATGTTGCGTCCGACCGTTGAGCCGATCAAAACGATGTCTCTGGGCCGGCCGAGCCACGGGCCGGACATGCCCGACTCTCCCTCGGGGATCGGGGCGAACGCCAGCAGGCGTTCGGCGGCGGTGCGCATGAGTCGCGCTGCGCCGAGCAGGTTTGTTCGGACCATCTCCTCCCACTGGCTTGGGTCAGACGTCGCGACCGACCCGGAGAGCCCGCGGCCGGCGTTGATCACGACAAGATCAACAGGGGCGCCAAACCCGCAGCTGGCTCCCGTCTCGGGCGATTCCGCCGCGACGAACAGGCGATCGATCACGTCCTGCTCCGCCGCATCGCCGTGGACCGGCAAGACCCTCGGTATCGGAGCACGAGCGAGCGACTGATTGTCCAGCCGAGCGGCGACTTCACGCAGAAGTTCGGCCCGCCTGGCGTTGATGACGGTTCGACATCCGAGCGCGACGAGCCGCTCGGCGATGGCCAGCCCGATACCCGAAGACGCGCCGGTGACGATCGCCACGCGCGAACCGAGGGGAAGATGAGAATCGTGGGTCATGTTCAGTGTGGAATGGTGGGACAGTCAGCGGCCGCCCGGTGTCGGGCCGGATGGCGACGGGCTCGTGGCTGTGGGAGGGGGCGTGTACACCGGCCTGCGTGCCTCGAACTCTTCGCGGGAGATGTTCTCGTGTTTCAGCGTGGTGGTATTGATCCGGAAGTGCTTCGGGCGAGTGCGTCGCGAAGCATCTTCCGACTGGCCGTAGATAAAACCCGCTTCGGGAAGCACGCGGGCGCTGGCACGCCAGAGCCCCGAGCGATCCGCACGCACGACGATCGGAGGAGAGATGGAATCGACGAAGAGCGTCACCACGTTGTCGGGCTGTGTGTAACCGGCGATCGTAACCGAGATGGACGACGTGATGTAGTTCGAGACGAAACGGAAGTTCGCCGAGGCCATGGAAAACTCGACGGCCTGACCGGGGGTGGGTTGGGCGGGTGCGCTCGATGAGAACGGGTTGTTCCGTTGCCACCAGCTCGAGTCGGGCTTTCGCGTCTGCTCGGCGAGCAGGTCGAGTTCGTCCTGAATGCGATCGAGCGTGGCGAAGTCGGGAACGACGATATCCGCCTTGATCTCGCGCAACTCGGCATCGCCGACCGAGCGTGAGCGGGCAAACTCGGGGCGGACCTCCTGCCGAGAGTGTTTCGCGAGGATGGGGCGGATGTGCTCCCACTCGTCAAACCCGCCCTGCTTGCGCACGTTCTCGAAGCGGTAGGTCACCGTGACGTCGGGTCGGGTTCGCGGCTTGGTGGAAGAGCATCCCGCGGCGAGCCAGCACGCGATAGTCACGGCCATGAGCGAGACGAGCGGGGCCGGGATGACGGTTCGGGCGTCCACGGAGTGAGAATAGCCTGAAAGCCATGCCGTGGCAGCCGAAGCGGGTACGGTTGATCGATGACCAAGAAGAGCAGGAAGACCACCGCTGCCGGGAAGCGCTCCAAGCCGCTCGTCTCAAAGCGAGCAACCGCTAAGAGCCCGTCCAAGTCAGCCGAGCGCGAGTGCACCGGCGCAGGGCCAAAGTCAAAGTCCGCGCGAGTCGTGGACGCAGGTCTTCTGCTCGGTTCCCACCTCTCGATCGCCGGAGGCATGACCAACGCGATCCGCGAGGCCGAAGGGCTGGGTCTCGCGACGGTCCAGGTCTTCACGAAGAACCAGCAGCAGTGGAACGCCAAGCCGCTCGATGAGTCGGCGATCCGCGACTGGCACTCCGAGCAGGAACGAATGGGCTGGACCGGTCGGACGATCAGCCACGCGTCATACTTGATCAACCTCGCCAGCCCCGACGATGCCCTGTGGCGCAAGAGCATCGATCTGATGCGCGACGAAATCGAACGCTGCGAACAACTCGGGATCGCATTCCTCGTGCACCATCCCGGCGCTTTCACCGCCTCGTCGCTCGACGAGGGATTGCGGCGAATCGCCACGGCCTACCGGGAACTCTTCGCCTCGACGCCCGGATACCGAACCGTGAGTTGTCTTGAGAACACCGCCGGCGCGGGCACGACCATCGGTCGAACGTTCGACGAGCTCGCCCGGCTGCGGTCCATGATCGTCGAATCGACGGGACAGGCAGGCCGGATCGGCTACTGCATCGATACCTGCCACGCGCACGCGGCCGGGTACGACCTGTCAACCGCCGCCGGCGCACGATCCGCATTCGATGAACTCGATCGCCTCTGCGGGTTCGCCCAGGTCCGCGTGCTTCACCTGAACGATTCGAAAGCACCCGCCGGATCGAAACTCGACCGACACGAACACATCGGGCGGGGCACGATCGGCTCGGCCGGTTTCGCCGAGGTGCTCAACCGACAGGCGCTCCGCGGCAGGCCCATGATCCTCGAAACGCCCAAGGGCGACCGATCGCCCGGCGAGCCGTGGGATGCGGTAAACCGCGACGCCCTGCTGTCGTTGCTCGCGCCGGGCTGACAGGGCCTTGCGAGCGCCTGAGCCGCGCAAGCGTTGACAGATCGGAGTATGCTATGGCCCGCCTGTCGGGGCTCTGTTGGTCATCCCGTGATTCGGGGATGAGACTGCGGGCAGAGGAACTTTCCAAAGGGCACGCATGATCCGAGGCAACGCGAGCAGAGCAGGAAGCGGCTTGTTGACGTTGGGGCTGGCGGCGCTGGTCGCAGCCACTTCGTTCTCGACGGGTTGCGCACGCAACCGGCAGGAGCAGGAGGCGGGGCGTCCGGTTGCTCGTCCGATGGACGACAAGGCAAGAGCCGAAAGGGCATTTCTGGCCGGACAGCGGGCGGTCGCGGAAGGTGACCTCGAACGTGCGCTCGCCGAGTTCCAACGTGCGATCGACGTTAATCCCGATCTGACCGGGGCACACCTCGCGGTCGGTGATTTGTACCGGATGCAGGGCGAGTACGGGCGGGCCGAGGGGGCGTACCGCCGAGCCGCACAGATCGACCCTCGGGCGTTCGCAGCGCAGTACTACCACGGGCTGATGCTTCACCTGCTGAACCGGGTGAGCGAGGCGATCCAGGCATACCTGAGGGCGTTGGCGATCGAGCCGGACGACTTCCGCACGAATCTGAATCTGGGCCAGGCCTACTACCAACTCGACGAGAACAACCAGGCGCTTCGATACGCATTGCGAGCGGTCGAGATCAACCCGCGCGACGGGAACGCCCGCCTGAGCCTCGGCGCGATCTACGGGGCGCTCGGCCGTCATCGCGAGGCCGTGCTCGAGTACACGCAGGCCTCGGAGTTGATGGACCTGACGCCGAAACTCCTGCTCAAGTGGGCCGAGAGCCTCGGCGTGCTCAACCGCTGGTCGGAGATGGCCAGCGCGCTCGAGCGAATGATCCAGACCGAGCCAAGCCCGCTCGCGTTCGAGCGTCTCGGCGTCGCCATGTTCAGGCTCGAGCGTTACGACGAAGCGTTGATGAACTTCGAGAAGGCGCTCGCGATCGATCCCGACTACTACCAGGCGCTCAACGGTCGGGGCGTGTGCCTGCTCAACCGGTGGCTGTTGAGCAACAAGCAGGACCAGTCAGCGCGCGAGCAGGGCTTGGCGTCGCTGAGGCGCAGCATCAAGGTCCGGCCCAATCAGCCCGAAGTCATCGACCTGCTCACCCGATACGGCCGCTGATCCGTCAGGAGCGTCCGCACCATGCCCGATCCAAGTCTGTTGGAAGCGTTCGAGTCGCCATCGGCCTCGCCGCTTGTCATCGAGCACGTCGCAGAGGAGTTCACGAGCGTCTGCCCAAAGACCGGACACCCGGACTTCGGCACCGTCACGGTGCGGTTCTGCCCTGCGCCGAAGGGCGCCCCCGGTTCCAACCACGGGTGCGTCGAACTCAAGTCGCTCAAGTTGTACGTTCAATCGTTCCGCAACGAGGGCATCTACTACGAGGCTGTGACCGATCGAATCCGCGACGACCTCGCCAGGTTGATGCGGCCGGTCTGGCTTCAGGTGATCACGACCTGGCGCGGCCGTGGCGGGATCAGGAGCGTGATCCGTGCCCAGTCGGGTGATGTCCCGGCTGAATGGCGCTGCCGATAGGCCGAAGTTTGTGCCGCCGGTCACGCCCCGGGTTGGTTCATGCGGCCTCTTGCGCTGGCTCACGCACGCGGTGGCAGACGGACAGGAGATTCTCCAAAAGTTCGCGGGCCGTGTCATCGATCGGTGCGCCGTCCTCGATCGCGCTGTACGCGGCGTCGGCGGCGACCCGGAGCTGCTCAAAGCCGAACGTCGAAGCCGCCCCCCGCAGTTTGAGCGAGATCCGCCGGCACGCCGCGGCGTCCGAGTTGGCCACGGCGTTTGCCAGTTCACCGGCGAGCGTCCGTACTTCCGCCGTGAAGTTGGGGATGAGCGCGTAGGCGGGGTCCGATGGTTCAAGAGAACTCTGCAACGGCCCGTAGGCGCCGCCGTTGAGGTCGTTGAGCAGGAACTGTGCGATCGCGCCGATCAGGCGCTGCGTCTTGAGCGGCGTGGGAACCACCGCGTCCGGCGCCGCCTGATCGCCGGGCTGCTGCGATGGTGTGCCATCGCTCGGTGTGATCAGAATCACCGGAGTCCGCGACTGCGCGGCGCGCAGCTTGGCGACAAACTCGTTCCCGGTCATGTCGGTCAATTGGTGACCGCACAGGATCAGGTCAAACCGCTCCTTCGACCGCTCAAAGCCGTCGGCGCCGCTCGCCACAGCGACAACGTTCAATTGAGTTGCGGCCAGACACTTGCGGATGTACACCCGGTTGAGTTCGGACTCGTCGACGATCAGCAGCGATCCGGAGAGTTGGCCCGGCTGGATGCTCTCCATGACCAGTGAGTTGTCGCCGGAGTTCAGGTTGATGGCCTCTCGCACGTCGATCGGCTGATCGAACCTGATGCCGATCTCATGGATCTTCCCACGACGGTGCTCGCAGCGTGTCACCTCGCCTTGCACCTCAATCACGCTCGAATCGAGGGCGGCCAGCGTGACCACGCACCGTGTTCCCGTGTGAACGAACGATGTGTGCAGGATGCTGATCCCGCCGTTGGACAAGTTCCGGCACGCGTAGCGCAGGTTCGTGACCATTCCGCCCGGGTGGTCCATCCGGACGGTCACCGGCTGACGCTCGAACGGCCAGCGTCGATAGTGGCGCAAAGACTCGGCCTGCATAGACCGGTTGGCGTCCAGTTGCTGCCGGAGCGCATCGATCTCCTGCTTGGGCATGCGGAGCGTGCAGTCGTAGGTGTTGCCTTGAGGCTTCCGTAATGCGGGCTTGCGCCCCTGCGGGTGTTGGCTGCGCGTCATGCCGATGGCTCCGTTGCGTTCGGATGTTGCGGAACGTCGATGAAGCGACGATCCTCGGCGGGGTGGACCCGGACATTCATCCGGCATTGACCGGCGGGTACCGTGGCATCGACCGAGGCGAGAGTGCCATCTATCCACGCGGCAAGACGGAGTGCGCAGAAGCGTGCGGGCAGCACGATTGTGCGGAGGAAAGCGGATGGTCTCGGATTCTCGGACCAACCCGAGGGGGCGATCCGGGTGCGGAGCGATCTCAGACCCCGGTCCTCTGATCCACCTGCCTCAGTGCCTCGGCCGAGCGCTGCGCGTGCATCGCCGCCCGAAACGGAGAGTCAACGATCTCTCGGACGATCAGATCGCTGTCGAGCACGTACGTCACGCGTCCGGGAAACAGCCCCAGCGTGCGGGGCACCGCCCACTCGGACCTGACCCTGCCCGCAGCATCGGAAAGCAGCAGGAACGGCAGCCGATGGCGGTCGGCGAAAGAACGCAACGTCTCGACCGAGTCCGAGGAGACTCCGACGATCAGCGGGGCCGACTCTGCACGCCGATGACCGGGAAGCGTCGCGAGAGCATCGGCATCGCCCGAGAACGCATCGCGGAAATGACACGCCTCCTTGGTGCAGATCGGCGTGAAGGCCTTGGGAAAGAAGAACACCACAACGCGCTGACCCCGGGCATCCGAGAGGCGAAAGGTCGCGCCCGTGTGCGCGGTGAGTGTGAAATCAGGTGCTGGCTGGCCGATTCGTGCGGGCATGGGATCGACGCGGAGGGTCTTAGGGCTGTAAGAAGATCAAGCGATCAGAGTAATCGCCCGGCGGACATCGGGCCGGAGGCCCGCGCTTCACTCTCGGCACTTGTCGGAGAGGTCTGCCCGGCCTGCGCCTGCGTGCGTCCGCGCCACGATCGCTTGCCGGTCTTGGCCAGCGCGAACGAGTGCCACTGGAGCACCGTGAGCAACACGAGCGCAACCGGATGAAGAATGACGGAGAGCACGCCTTGCCGGAACCGAATGGAGACAATCGTGCGTTGCGCCAGACCCGCCGCAACCGCGACCGTGGCGCTCGCGAGGGCCAGATCCCACTGTGCCGCAGATGGGTCAGACTCCGACACGGTCGATCGAGTCACCAGCCACACCGCCAAGTACACCGCGGGCAGCGCATGTCCCACCAGATGCAGCACCGTGCAGAAGACCAGCAACCCGACCGACCCAAGGCCTTCATAGGCGTTCTTGGCAAAGCCGCGCCAGGTCTGCGTCCAGCCCCGATACATCCGACACGAGCAAACGTCGGTGCCGTCGAACAGATCGGTGTGGAACCCGGCACGCCGAAAAACTCGGGGCATCTTCACACCTTCGTGCATAGAGTCTCGGCACGCCGAGTGTCCACCCGTTGCTCGATAGGCGTCGGCTCGAACCATGATGAACTGGCCGCACGCCGCGCTCGCGGCCGGGTCGTTCGTTCGTCGCATGCGCGCGAAGGGCAGGTACGAGAGCAGGATGAAGTGGATCAAGGGCACGAACAGCCGCTCGCCGATTGAGCCCGTGATCTGATGCGGAAAGGTCGATGTGAGCGGCGCGTCGAGTCTCTCCGAAGCGAACAGGGCCCGTCGCAGACAATCGGGCTCAAGCCGTACATCGGCATCGATGAACAGCATACGGTCGGCGTCACTCGCGGATTGAAGCGATGCCTGGGCCAGTTGCCAGCACGCCCACTGCTTGCCGATCCAACCCTGGGGTAACTCGGCTGGCGGAACGAGCAGCACGCGCTGATCAGAGTCGGCCAAAGCGCGAGCGATACGGGGCGTGCCGTCCGAACTCTGGTCGTCGTAGATGAGCACGCGGAAGTTCGGGTAGTCGTTCGCCAGAATGGACCGCACGCACGGCTCGATGTTGTCCTGCTCGTTCCGAGCCGGTATGCACACGTCGATCCGTGATCGGTCGATCGGAACGGAGGCGGCTCGATCCGATCGCCGAAACACCGCGAGATTGATCAACGTCATCGCCAGTGTCATGACGGCGATGACGGCCGAGATCAAGAGAAGCCAGGCAGGGATCAGACCCAACGTGTGAACTCCGGGTGTGCGAGGTTGAGCGGGCCGGATCGCTCAGTTCGTGGGAATTCGATCGGATGCGCCGCCTCGATTCGCGGCATCTGGACGACTGCGAATCGACGATGCGGCGGCTCGATTCGAGTTGATCTCCGGACGGTGCCCCCGAAGCCTGCTGAGGGCGTCGAAAGCGGGATTGACCGCCGGGCCTGCGCGATCGAACAAGAGGCGGAACCGCGCCGGGTCACGCGAACGAACCGCCGATGCCAGATCGTCTGCGCCCGACTGCAGCAGGTCTGAGAGCGCTCGATTGAGCCTGAGAATCGTCCGCGTCTCTGACGCTCCCTCGGGAGGCGCCTCGAGCCGAGTGAAAGCGAGACGCACGAACACTTCGGGCCGCTTGTCCTGCCAGAAGCCGTACTCGACATTGAGCGCCAGCACAGCTGGTGCGGTCAGGCCGGGCGATCGCAGCAGCCGCGCCAGGATCGCGGCCGCACCCGGCCGCAGAACGATCGGCTCCCGAACATCGGTGAAGACCCCCTGCGGTGTGACGATGATCGACGGTCGCGCGTGCGAACCGGATCGGATGTAGCGCTGCGCATAGTCGGTCAGCACGTCGATCGAACGCGGGTCGTCCGGGTCGATGCCGAAGATCCCGATGCGCCGGAAGAACGAGAACTTGCGAAGTTGTTCGAGGTCCATCGGCGCGATGCCGCGGCGGTGGGGCATCAGGCGTGCGCCGAGCACCAACGCCAGGAGCGGATCCCACCAGGAAGAGTGGTTCATGACCATCAACAGCGGCGCGGTCGATCGGTCGGCCTGTTCGGCGGCGTCGAACGACCCGGGAGTGAGCCGAACCGCGCTGAAGTTCTTGCGGATCAGTCGTGCGGAATACCAGGCAAAGAAGTTGCGGAAGCGCTCGTTCAACCCGCCCAGCCTCGCTTCAAGCAGCGGGGCCGATGACTCGTCGAGAGTTTCGAGCATCGAATCGCTCATGGGTCAAACGCCGGCGAGAGCGGCTTGTGTCGCGGCCGGTGCGCACGCCTTCGGAGCGCTGGCAAGTCCGTCCGGCTCAACGGGTGCGCCGAGCGTCGCGGCTTCAAACGCGACGCCGGCATCCTCGAGCAACGCCTGCGCCGCCGTGACGCCGGACATGAGCACCATCGGCACGCCCGGACCCGGATTGACCGATCCGCCCGCAAGATACAGATTGGGATACACCAGCGAGCGGTTGCGCGGCTTGAAACCGCCGACGAAACGGCCGTGCGAAGCGAGCCCGTAGATGGCGCCGCCCTCGGCGTTGTACATCGTGTCGATGTCGGTGGGCGTGAGATGTCGCTCAACAACGATGTGGTCTTCCAGGTCTTCCATGCCGAAGCACGGTCGGGTGATGGTGTCGAGGATGACACGTCGGTACCGCTGCAGGAGCGGGCCGGGTGTGCCGTCAGGATTCCGCCAGTCGTGGTGCGCACGTCGATAAGCGGTATGCACGAGGATGTACAACGACTCACACCCGTCGGGCGCTTGCGAGGGGTCGGTGCGCGACGGCACGGCGAGGTAGAGCGTCGGATCGGCGGCCGGTTCCCCCCGCGAGTAGATGTCGGCGAACTCTTCGTGTGAGTTGCGAGAGAACAGAAACTCGTGATGGGCCAGGTGCTCGTACCGGCGATTCAGCCCGAGATACAGCACAACGCCCGAGCACGCGGGCACGTACGAGCGAGCGATCTTCTGCTGTCTGCGCAAGGCCTCGGGAGTGCCGAGCAGGTCGCGACAGGTGCGCTGCACGTCACAGTTGGAAACGACCGCATCGCACCCGAGCGTTCGCCCGTCCGCGAGCGTGACGGCGGTGACGCGCCCGTCGCGTGTCTCGAGGCGCGTCACCCGAACGCCGGTGATCACGGTCACACCGAGTTCTTGACCCAGCCACTCGAGCGTGCGAGCCACCATCCGCGTTCCACCGGACTCTCCATCCGGCGCCATGGCATACCAGCAGCCGTGGTCGGTTTGTGCGGCAGCGATCAGCGACAGAATCGCGGGCGCGAGAAACGGAGAGGAGCCGACGTACTGCAGGAAGTGTTCCACCAGTTGTCGAACGTGCGCCTCGGCGATGTGCTTGTGCGCTGTCGCGGCCATCGTCGAGTGCATCCGCATGGCGAGCACGTCGGCGAGCAGTTTGGGATCGCCGACCGGGCTCCCGCGCATGAGATCCGTGGCGGATCCGACGTCCTTGAAGAAGAACACCTTCTCCGAAAGCCGCATCATGCGCCGGGCGAACGCGATGAAGCGGAGATAACCCGCGCCCGCGCCGGAGTTCGGAAACTGCCGGTCGAGCGCTTCGGCCATCGCGCGCGGATCGCGCAGCAGGTCGATCCTGGTCCCGTCCTGAAAGAAGCACCGCCACTGCGGGTTCAGGTCGATCAGCCGGAGATAGTCGCGATGGTCACGCCCGGTCCTTCGGATGATGCCCGTCAGCACCTGCGGGAGCGTGATGATCGTCGGCCCCATGTCGAACGTGAAAGTTCCCCGCCCGTCTGGATGATCCACGCTCAGCACGTTCATCTTGCCGCCGAGGTGCGGGTTCTGCTCCACGACGGTGACCTTCAGGCCCCGAGCCGCGAGTTCGACAGCCGCCGCCAGGCCCGCAAGCCCGCCGCCGACGACCACCACGTCCTGTTTCTTGTGCTGAGTCATGAAATAAAGCCGTTTCCTGTGCGTGAGCGAGACACCTTCCGCTTTCACCGCCAAATTCAGCGGTACAACCAGGCGATCAACGAGGTCAGCCGACGTGTCTGATCCGGAGTGGGCGGGTCGGTCGGCGTTCTGAAGAGCCTGCCCGTCCGGGCCACGGCCACGGGCCGCGTCATCGCGAGCAACCCTGCTTCTCCGCGCGATGCACCCCAACCGGATGCCCCACGCCCGGCGATCGCGGTTGCGGGGTGAGCCTGAGGGATCACCGAGTCGTTGATGGTGATAAAACTCGAACCCAACCGCTGTGCGATGTGCGTGGGCAAGGACCTCTCGATCGGTCCTTTCATCCTCGTGTAGATCGAGCATGCCAGATGCTGTGCTTCGCCGTCAAGTTCGTGACGACCGTGAATGGCCAACGCCTGTTCGAGATCGTCAACCGCCACGACCGCCAGCACGGGACCGAAGTGATCTCCCTCCACGAGCGCTGCGCTCGCCGGGCAATCGACGATCGCGGCCGGCCGGATCACCGAGCCCGCCGGTGGCTCCAAGAACCCCGAAAGCGATCGCCCGCCCGCGTCGATCGCCGCACGGCAAAGCTCATTGCACCGCTCGGCGGCAGCGACGTCAATGAGCCTCCGTGGGACGGCCGAGGCCACCAACGGCGCGAGCTCGGCGAGAAACCGCTCGTAGATCCTGCGATCCACCAACGCCCGACGGGGGGCCATGCACGTCTGGCCCCCATTCACCGTCACCGCGAACCAGATCGATCGCGCTGCGAGCACTGGGTCCGCATCCGCAAGCACCATCGCCGAGTCGTTCCCGGACAGTTCCAGCGTCGTCGGCAGCAGTCGCTCGGCGGCCGCGCGGGCGATCTCGCGCCCCGTCCGTGTTGAGCCGGTGAAGACCAGGTGATCAAGATGATCCTCGAGGATCATGCGACGACCCTCATCAGGTGTGGCGTCTCGCCGCGACAGCGTGCCGCTTGGCAGCCCGGTGTCCTCCGCCAGGTCCAGCATCAGCGACTGCGTCCGGGGCGCACGCTCGCTCGGCTTGACAACCACGGTGTTTCCCGCGACCAGCGATTGCACCAACTGGACGCCCAGCAACTGCACCGGGTAGTTCCACGTCGCGATGATGCCGACTCTTCCGAGCGGCTCCCGAGTCAACCGGCAATGTGCCGCTCGAAGCCACAAGGGTGTGCCGGGGGCTCGGCGTGGCCTGAGCACCCCCGCGGCGTACCGCTCGTGCCACCGGCACGATGCCAGAAGTGGCGCGAGATCCGCGGTGACCGCCTCGGCTTTGGGCTTGTGTGTCTCATCCGCAACCAGTTCAACAAGCGGCTCGATGTTGCGGACCAGTCGATCACGAAATCGCCTGACCCAACCAACCCGTTCAGAAATCGACAGACAGGCCCATTCCGAAGCGCCTTGTCGGGTCTCAGCAAACGCCCCGGCCCGTGAGAAGGGCAGGTCCGACTCGGGTCTTGTATGACCTTCTGACACTTGATGCCGGCGGTCTGCGATGAATGGCCCCTCGAAGCCGAGATCGGTCTTCGGTGCGGTCGAGAGGCTTTGTGACGGGGCGGCTTTCAAAGGGCGGACCTCGGGCAGGAGACCGGGCTGGTCGGCCGACAGGACAGAATATCGCGCTCAGCGGGCTGACGGTGAATCCGGTTACGCTGGATGTTTCGATTGACCTCGTCAAGGGGATTCAGCCTCGATCGAGCGGACACAGTTCCGGCGAATTCGAGCAGAGCAACCGACGTGACAGGAGTGAGCCGTGGTGGATCGGATGCCAAAGGTGGCGGTCGTCGGAGCGGGGCCGGGTGGGCTGGCCACGGCGATGCAACTCGCCGCCGCGGGCTGCGATGTCACGGTGTTCGAGGCCGGGCGCGAGGTTGGCGGACGCACCAGCCGCGTCTCCCAGCGTGATGGCCGCGGAAGAACTTTCGGTTTCGACCGGGGACCGACGTTCTTCCTCATGCCCTACGTGCTCGAGGAGATCTTCGCCGCCGCGGGCCGAAGATTGACGGACTACGCGACCCTCACGCGTCTCGACCCGATGTACCGGCTGATCATCGGCCAGCCCGGCAGCGAGCCAACGGTCATCGATGCAACCCAGGACGTTGGAGTAATGGCGCGCCGTCTCGGCCGCATCTGCGAGCCTGACGGTGCCAACTTCCACCGGTTCATCGCCGACAACCGCGCAAAGTTGCGGCTGATGGAGCCGGTCCTGCGCAGCCCCATGCGGAACTGGGCGGACGTGATCAACTCTGCATCCCCCAAGTTCCTGCCGCACCTGAACCCGCACCTGAGCGTGAACGGCCTGCTCGAACGGTATTTCTCCGATCCGCGCGTTCGGCTCGCGGTGAGTTTCCAGAGCAAGTACCTCGGCATGAGCCCGATGGACTGTCCGAGCATCTTCACCATCCTCCCGTTCATCGAGTACGAGTACGGCGTGTGGCATCCGCGCGGCGGTTGCAACGCCCTGATGTCGGCCATGGCCGGCGTGATCGAGGAACTCGGCGGCCAGGTCCGCTGCAACGCTCCGGTGGAAGCAATCGAGTACGAAGGTCGTCGCGTGGTCGGCGTACGAGTGGGGAGTGGGGGGGTGGGGGGAGGAGGGGGGGTGGGGGGCGGCGGCAGCCGAACCGAGCGTTTCGATCACGTGGTGGTCAACGCCGATGCGGCCGCGGCTCTCCGCAGATTCGTTCCTGAGCAACTCCGTCCGGCGGGCTGGCACGACACCGCCATCCAGCAGAAGCGCTATTCCTGCAGCACCTACATGCTCTATCTGGGCCTCGAAGGTCAAGTCGATCTTCCCCACCACACCATCTACATCAGCGAGCGATACCGCGAGAATCTCGACGAGATCACGCGACAAGCCAGTCTCTCCGACGATCCCAGTGTTTACGTCTGCAACCCCGCGCCGATCGATCCCGAGCTTGCACCCGCCGGTTGCGCGGCCCTGTACGTCCTCATGCCGACGCCGAACAACCAACCGGCGGCTCACGGCCGCAAACTCGACTGGTCCGCGATCGGAGCAGACGCCCGACGCCGCGTGCTCGAGCAACTCGACCGTCGCTTCGGCATCCGCGACGTCGAACAGCGAATCGTGGTTGAGAAAGTGACAACCCCGCAAGACTGGGAGTCGGGCGTGGACAGCGCTGGGCCGATCCAGTTCGGGGCGACCTTCAACCTCGCCCACAACCTCGGACAGATGCTCCACAAGCGCGTCAGGCACGAGTGCCCGAGTGTGTCGGGCTTGTGGTTCGTGGGTGGGGGCACGCACCCCGGCAGCGGACTGCCCGTCATCTTCCTCAGTTCGCAGATCACCGCGAGGCTGCTCTGCGAGCGCGAGGGTTTACCGATCCCGGGACGGCCATCATCACACCGACCGGGCAGACAGTCAGAGTTGACACGAGGGCAAGAGATCGCGGCTGCGTGTTGATCGGTCGGCCATAATCAACCCATGCGTGGCTGGTCCTTCAAACTCGTTCGCGTCGCGGGCATCGCCGTCTACGTCCACTGGACGTTTCTCCTGCTCGTGGCCGTCTTTGCCGGGTCATACCTTCTTGGGCCGGAAGATGTGCCGATGGCCGACCGCGCAGCCGCGGCCGGTCGTGCGGCGCTCTTCCTGCTCAGCGTCTTTGGGTGCGTGATTCTGCACGAGTTCGGCCATGCGATGGCGGCCCGTGTCTACGGCATCCGCACGAAGGACATCTACGTGCTCCCGATCGGCGGCATCGCCCGACTTGAAGGGATGCCCAGATCGCCAATACAGGAGTTCGTCGTCGCGATCGCCGGCCCGGCGGTGAACGTCGCGATCGCGCTCGTGCTCGCGATGATCCTCGGAATCGGAGTGTTGCTGGACGTTTCGGGCGCGGGCGAGGGCGCCGATACGGCTGCCGGCGGGGGCTACGGGAGCGGCAGCGTCGGCACGCTGCTCTCACACAGCCTGCTGCACCAGTTGCTCTTTGCCAACATCCTGCTCGTCGTGTTCAACATGATCCCCGCGTTCCCCATGGACGGCGGCCGCGTGCTGCGGGCGATTCTTGCCGCGATGATGCCGTACGAGCAAGCCACGCTCGCCGCGGTGCGGGTCGGCCAGTCCGTGGCCGTCGTCGGTGGGCTGCTGGCCATCTTCATCGGCCTGCCGCTCCTCGTCCTGATCGCCGTGTTCGTCTTCTTCGGCGCCCAGGCCGAATTGACCGCCGCGCAACTCCGCGGCCGACTCGAAGGACTCTTCGTGCGAGACGCCATGCAGCGCAGATTCGTGGCGCTTCGGGAGCACGACCCGATCGGCTCGGTCACCGAGTTCGCCCGCACCGGCGAGCAGTGGGACTTCCCCGTGGTCCGCGATGCAGGGGTCATGTACGAGGGCGCACGCGCCACGGCGGGCCTCCCGGCCCTCGTCGGCATGATCACACGGGAACGGTTGGTGGAACTGCTCTCGGAGTCGAACGGCGCTGCATCCTCCACCCCCGCCTCGTCGGTGATGGCAACGGACGTGCCAACCGTCGGCCCGCACGAGCCGCTGCGCGTGGCCGTGGAGCGCATGCAGGCGCGCAATCTGTCGACGCTCCCCGTTGTGGAGCGCGACGGGCAGGATCGACGATTGATCGGTCTTCTGACCGCCCCCGGTGTGGCCTCGGTGCTCGACTGGCGGCGCCGTCGCAAGCCCTCGGCTCAGATGCCCACGGCATCGCCCATGCCGGGCAGATGACAGCGCAACCCGAGTTCGTTCTTGAGCGCTCTTGCAAGAGCCGCTCGGGGCCGGTCTTCGCCGTGCGTGAGATAGACGGTGGGCTTGCGCTTCGCGTCCGCCGCGAGCGGCCGGCACCACTCGACAAGTTGCGTCTGACCCGCGTGCGCTGAGAACCCGCCGATCGTGTGGATCCGCGCCTTGACCGCGATCGTCTCACTGAAAATGCGTACGGATCTTGCCCCGTCGACGATCTCTCGGCCCAGCGTCCCCTCGGCCTGAAACCCCACGAAGACGACGTGCGTGCTCGGCCGCCAAAGGCCGTGCCGCAGGTGATGCACGATCCGTCCGCCGGTGCACATACCCGACGAGGCGATGATCACGCAGCCGGACTGTTCGTTCAGTCGCTGCGACTGCCGTGGCGTCTTCACGTAGTTCAACCCCGGAAAGTCGAGCGGGCCAAGCCCACGTCGCGACAGTTCCTGCGCGATGTCGTCGTGCAGCCTCGTGTGACCCGAGTAGAGGCGCGAGGCCTCGGTGGCCATCGGGCTGTCCACGTACACCGGGCACCGCTTCACCCGCCCACTCCTGAACAGCCCGCCCAGATGGAAGATCAGGTCCTGCGTGCGGCCGACGGCGAACGCGGGGATGAGCACCTTGCCGCCCGCCTGCAACGCGTTGTTCAGGACGTCGGCGAACTCGTCGAGCGTCTGATCCAGCGGCTTGTGATCTCGATCGCCGTACGTTGACTCCAGCACGAGCACGTCACTGCGCGAGAACCGCACCGGATCCTGCAGGATCGGTGAGCCCGGCTGCCCCACGTCCGCGGAGAAGACGACGGTCTTCCGCACGCCGTTGTGGTCTGCTTCGTGCCCGGGCTCGTGCAACTGAAGTTCCAGCGAAGCGGACCCGAGGATGTGCCCCGCATCGACGAATCGCGCGGTGACACCAGGCAACACCTCGCGGGCATCGTCGTATTCGAGGGGTTCGAGCAGTTTCAGAGCCTGCTCCGCCTCCTTGCGAGTGTACAACGGCTCCGCGGCGGACTTGCCCGCTCGGATGCGCCGTCGGGTCTCCTGCTCGGCGTCGGCCTCCTGGATCGACGCCGCGTCTCGCAGAATCACCGCCGCGAGATCCATCGTGGCGGGCGTCGCGTAGATCGGTCCCGCAAAGCCCGCGCGGACCAGCACCGGCAGTCGTCCGCAATGGTCGAGGTGCGCATGCGTCAGAATGACGGCGTCGACCAGGCTTGCCTTCCCCGGCGGGAGTTGTCGGTTGCGCGTCTCCGCCCGCCGGTCACCCTGGAACATCCCACAGTCGACAAGCAGGCGTGCTCCGGGCATCCGAAGCAGATTGCACGAGCCCGTAACCCCCCCGGCGGCCCCGTGGAACGACAATCGAGCGGTCGTGGTCATACGTCGAGCGTAACAGAGTCTTCATGCCTTTGTCGCCCAATAATCGAATGGGAACAAGGCCAGAACATGGTGGGATCTGCGGGCGTACGACCTTATGAGAAGATCGTGCTCAGGGGAGATCAAGGCTCCATGAATTCGAGTCCGGGGGATACCCAACAGATGCACCCGTCGACGGCGTTCAGCCGAGCATTAGGCTCGGAGGTGGACGCCATGAACGCAAACATGATGCGCAAGGCCGCCCGGACCGGCAGGTCGGGTTTCAAGCGTTACGGCGGCGAAGTGCTGCGAGCCTTCCGAAGCGCCCTGCGAGCGCCCCGGCAGTACCGTGGCGATCCCGCGGCCACCTCGTGGATTTCTCGACTGGATCGGAACCACTTGGCGGCCATGTGGATCGGTCACGCCACGATGCTCCTCAGGATCGGTGGCTACAACGTGCTGACCGATCCGGTGATGGGCGAACGAATCGGCGTCAGTCTTGGCCTCGGTGATCAGCCCGACCGCCGTGCGATCACGTTCGGATTGTCGCGACTGATCGCCCCGGCCGTGGGCGTCGACGAACTCCCCCGTATCGACCTCGTGCTGCTCAGCCACGCGCACTTCGACCACCTCGATCGTCCGACGCTCGCCCGCTTGGCCGCTGGTCCGGCCCGGGGTGCAACCGTCATCACGGCCCGCAAGACCGCCGGGCTGGTGCCGCGGGCACGCCACGGCGGATTCGGCCGAGTCGTCGAGTTGACGTGGGACGATCACTTCGAACTCGAACAACAGGCTCCGACGGAAGCCGGCTGCTCGCCGACACGTAGGCTGCGCGTCCGCGCCGTCCGACCCAAGCACTGGGGCGCGCGCACCGCCATCGATCACCACCGCGCCTGCAACGCTTACGTCATCGAGAGTCGCAACCACCGCGTGCTCTTCGGCGGTGACACGGCCTACACGGACTCGTTCAAGCGCGTCGGTCCTTGCGATCTGGCGATCCTCGGCATCGGCGGTTACGAGCCCTGGACCGAAGCACACGCGACCCCCGAAGAAGCCTGGAGCATGTTCCAGGACGTCCGCACCGGCTTCGGCTACGGGCTTCTCGCGCCCATGCACCACTCGACGTTCCGACTCGGCGACGAGGCCGCGGGCGAACCCATGCGGCGACTGCTCGCCGCGGCGGGCGAACGATCGACCTCCAGCGCGTCGGTCGTCTGTCAAGAGGTCGGCGGCGTCTGGTCCGACGACGACCAGACCACCGCGGAGTTCGCGCGAATCCGTGCCAACTGTGCACGGTCCCAGAAGGCAACAAGCGAGCAGGCCTTGCTGCAAACCGCCTGATCGCCGAGCACAGCCGATCTCATTGCTGCCCGCCGTCTCAGCACTGTTCAGCGCCGATGCGCAGCCGATCCCGGTGGTTCCAGCCCGTCGCACCACCACAGAAAGTACAGCGGCTCACGCAATCTCGGCGGCAGCAGCATCCGCACACCCCACCGCCCCAACCCGCGCCCGATCAGCATGCCGAGCACCACAAACGGCAGCGCAGACCAGGCAAGGACGTACGCCCACGGCCAGTACAGTTCCGCGATCGCCACCATGTGCGCGTAGTTCCAACCCCAGCCGGCCGCCGTTGTGCGCGGGTCGGGCGGTGTCGCGAACCAGGCCATGAGCGCTGCAACGATCGCAAACCCGGGCACGAGCAGCACCCTCCGCCAGAATCGCGCGTGCGGGAGCACGACCGCCCAGAAGACGCCGATGAAAGCCCCGAGCACCGCCACCATCGCAAACCGGACGATCCACCGTGCACGCAGCAACTGGCCGCCGAGCGCTGACTCCGCTCGAATCGCTCCGATGTCAGCGCCGCTAAGAAACGTGGGATCGATCGGCGTGTACGCGGTCGGAGTCTGATTCAAGTACCACGAGGCGGTCTGCGTCGGCGGTCCGGCCAGTTCGGCCTGCGCCTTGAAGTACTCGTGCTGCGCTTCCGCCATTCGCAAGGCCATCGGCTCGGATATCACGTTCACCATGCCCCGTCCGACGGCGTACGTGATCAGCCCAGATGCCAGCAGCGCGGCCAGCAGAATGACAAACCACCCCGCCGCCAACACCATGATCGCCCGGCGCGACCACTTGCCCAGGTGCGGATACTCCTGAATCGATGCGGCCGTGCCGCACTCCGGGCACACCGCGATCAACATCCCGTAGTGCCGCTCGCGATACACCGGCTGCCCGGCCAGATTGAACAGGCACTTCGTGCACACGCGGTCGGCCAGAATCGTGCTCACCCGCTGTCCGGTCCCCGCACTGTGTCCCGCACTCGGCCCCGCCGCGTGCCCGGCCAATTGACCCGCCGTGGGCTCGGTTGTTGCGGGTGTCGCCGCTTGTGTTTCGTTGGTGCTGTTCATGTGTGGTGCCGAGCATTTGCCACTCGTCGACGACGAAGAAGTTCAGTTCGGGGTCCGGCTCAACCGCATCGTCCGCCGCAGTCTCCCCCTCAGCCACACTCGCACGCGTCCGATTCTCCGCTGAGCAACCGCGCCCAGCGGAACACCCACCACCGATGCCACGCCAAGCATCGCGAGAACGATGAGCCACTCGCCGACGAACGTTGCATTGAAAGTGCGGAACTGGTCGCCGTCGAAGATGAACCCCGAGCCCGCAGGCGCTCCCGACTGCACGTCCTGCAATTCAACAACATGTGCGGCGTGGAACGCCCCAACACACGCCAGCACCAGCGCGATCGCCAACCCCCACACCCAGATGCGCTTCAGGTGCGGCACGATCACCATCAGCACCGCGCCGAAGACCACGCCGATGCACCCCGCCGCGATCGCCATCACGTGCCCGTTGTTGTCCCGCCATCGATCGGCCGTGCTCCCCGGCTCGGCCCATTCGCCCGCCGCCAGCGACAGGCCCAACTCCTGCGTCGCGTAGCCCATCCGCAGCGACTCGTTCGTATACACCGCGCTGATCGTCAGCAACGCCAGCAGCGCAAAGCCGCCGAGCGCCACGGTCGTGGCCGCCGAGATCACGGCCCCGACGCCCGCCCGCCAAACGTGCAGCACGCGGTCGAGGTCGGCGTGCCGCCGCGCCCACACCGCTTCACACCTCGGGCACCGCACGATCGGAATGCCGTACACCGGCTCGCGCTGCGCAGCGATCCAGCCCAGTTCCCAACCGCATTGTCCGCACAGGTGCGATCGCGCCAAGGCCGATTCCCTCGGGTGCCTGACCAGCATACCGCCGAGCGTCGCCGAGGTTCTCCGCGCCCGCCCGCAAGCGGGGACAGCCGGCCCCGGGGCTCGTCCCCCCGGTTCGTGCCATCGGCCTTCGTTCCAGTCGCCTCCCCGCCCACGGCCGATAGACTCTGCGCATGTCCACCAAAGCCGTCGCCGTCTGGTTGGTGATCGCCGTCCTGCTGGGCTCGGCCGCGATCTATCTTCTCACGCGTTCGTCCGGTCCCGAGGGCGCAGGCGGAGGCAGGGCAATCGCCGGCGCCCGGCTCGTCGAGTTTGTCCCAACCGACCTGGTGAGTATCGCCGTCAAGGCGCCCGACCGTCAACCCGAGACCATCCGACGATCCCCCGACAACGCCGAGTGGGAGATCGTGCTCCCCGCCCCACCGGCCGCCGCCACGCCCGGCATGCCGTCACCGCCCGCCGGCGAGGGCCGATCATGGCCGCTCCTGGACACGCGCGTGCAGTCGTTCCTCACGCTCCTGGCCGAGACGCGCATCATCGGCCCTCCCGCCTCGGAAGCCGATGTGGGCGCCGCTCCAACAACGCTGCGACTCACGCTCCGATCCGGTCGGGTCGTCGAGGTGGCGCTCGCCGAGCGCACCATCGGCGGCACGGGCCTCGCCCGTGTCAGCGTGACCAACCCGTCCGACGCTCGCGACGATCTCCCCCGCCCCGTGCTCGCGGTGATCGACGACCGCCTGCACCAGGTTCTGCGCACGCCCGGCCCTCGCGCCTGGCGAGACCAGTCGGCCCTGCGCCTGGCACGCGGCGGAGGCGCAAGCGTCTCGCGCCTCGCCCTCGACAGCAGCGGACGCGAACTCGAACTCGGCCGAATCGACGGCCGATGGAGCGTCCGCAAGCCCCTGGTCGCACCGGCCGATCCCGCCGCGGTCGATCGGCTTGTCCGAACGCTCAGCCAGGTGTCGATCGTCGACTTCCTCGACGGCGGGCCGGGCACCGCGGCCACGGGCCTCAGCCAACCGACCGCGCGCATCCGCCTCGAACACGATCAACGCAGCATCGGCGCCGACCAGACGCCCCGCACCACGACGCTGACGAACGAATTGGTGGTCGGGTCCGTCGGCGGCCTGGGCTCGGCCGGGGCCGACCGCCTCTTCGCGCGCATCGACCTCGACCGCATCGTGCTGGTCGACGGCAAGACGCTCGCCGATCTGCGGATCGATCCCGGCTCCTACGTCTGGCCCCACCCGTCGATCGCCGTGCCGCCAGACATCGGCACGATCCTGATGGAAGTGCGCACCGCCGACGGCGGAAGCGTCGACGACGCCTCCGCTGCGCCGCGGGTGCTCCGCCGCAACGTTGACCGTTGGAGCGCGGTGGCGTCCGACGGCTCCACCGTTCCGATGCTCGACACGCAACTCGCCGACGTCAACCGCCTGATCGCGTTCCTCACCGGCGTCGGGACCGAGGCCGGCCCGGGCGCTGCGCACATCGGCGCTGCGCCCCCGGCCAGGTTCGTCTCCTTCGGCCGCGTGGCGCTCCTCTCGATCGGCTCAGCGCCGCTCGAACAGATCGAGATCGGTGAGGCGGGGCGCGGCCTCGTCGCCTTCCGCACGGGCGAGGTCTTCCGCACCTATCCCGAAGATCGCCTGCCGCGATTGATCGCCGACCTGCGTGCCAGAGCCAAAGCGGCGGGCGTTCCGATCGAGGGCTTCGGCGCAACCGGACCCGAGGGCCGCGAGCCCGTCAAGTAGTTCCACGCCCCTCGCCCGATCGACCGCTTGGCCTGCGATCTGTTCCCAGAATCTGTGGATCAGACCGGCCACGCCCTCAGCCGTTCGCGCACGGTTGCCGCCAATCTCGCCCCGCCCACCTGCACCCACACCCGCGTTCCCTCCTGCGCGTGCGACCAGCGGACCATCGCCAGCGCGAGCGTCGTCCCGCCCAGCATCGGCGCCATCGAGGCCGATGTCACCGCGCCGACGACCGTCGCCCCCGGCTCATCGCGCTCCACCACCGCACACCCGGTGCGCACCTCCGCAAGGTCGGCGTGCAGCGGATCGGCAACACCCTGCGCGGGAGCCGAGTCCAGGCGCAGCGACACCAGCCGCTGCTTGGGATGGCCGAGCGACTCCATCCGCGCCACCACCTCCTGCCCGAGGTAGCACCCCTTCTTGAAACTCACGCGATCGGCGAGCGTCTCGCGCCCGAGTTCGTGCGGCAGGTTGGTGGTGCCAAAGTCGAATCGAAACAGCGGCGTGCCCGCCTCGAGGCGGGCGATGTTGTAAGCGTGCCAACCCGCCCGCCTGACCACATGCCGATCGGGTCGGTCGGCGCTCCCGCGCCCGCTCGACTCGGAAACCGAGACCGCTTCGTACAGCGTGCGAGCCGCCTCAACCGGCACAAGCAACTCCAGGCCGATCTCGCCGGTCGTGTCCGTTCTCCACACCACGCCCGGCGGTGCGTCGACCTTCGCTGCGCTCACGCCGCCGCGCCCGGACACGCCCGCGCGCAACACGGCTGCGCGGTTGTGGCCGATCGTCTCGACCGCCTCCTTCTCCGTCGCATCCGGCGCGATCGCCGAGAGCACTGCCGCCGCCGCGGGCCCGTGCAGGCTCAGGCGGTGCGTGCGCTCGCTCACATCCACAAACTCAACGTCCTCGGCAAACACGAACTCGCGCAGCGTGCGGATGGTGTGCGCCACCGCGAACACGTCGGTCTCCATCAGCAGCCGGTCGGGCAGGTTGACCAGCGTCAAGTCGGCGTCGATCCGACCCTTGCGGTTCAGCCAGAGCGACCGCCGGACGGTGCCCACCTCGAAGGCGCGCAGCTCCTGCGTCAGCATCCGGTTCAGAAAGTCCAGCCGGTCCGACCCGCGCACCTCGATCGCGCCCCGTTCGGGCCGATCCAGCACCACGGCCGATGCGCTCCGGCGCAGCGCTGCGTACTCGATCTCCACCGGCTCGATCGCCTCGACGACCATCACGGGCTCGTGCCCCGCAGCGTCCGGCGAGGCTTCCTCACCCCCGCCCCGCTCCAGCGAGAACGGCGACACCAGCGCTGCCGCGCGCTCGTGCATCTCCATCAACGGCGAACGTCTGGCCAACGCACAACCCTCCGTGATCCGCCGCCCGAACGGCTCAGAGCCCCACGGCCTTGAGCCCGAACCGCTGAGCCTCGGACATCGCGTCCTTGAACTTTCCGACGTTCGTGCCGCCGCCCTGCGCAAGGTCCGGCTTGCCGCCCCCCTTGCCGCCCACCACCTCGCTCGTGGCCCGAACCCAGTCGCCCGCCTTCAGCCCCTTGGCCTGAAGGTCCTTCGGCACCGCGGCGATCAGCGACACCTTGCCCTCGGCCGTGTCGGCGTTGAGCACCATGACCGCGCTCCGCGGGCACGCCTGCGTGATGATGTTGAGCGCCTGCTGCAGCGCCTGCCGGTCGTTGCCGCCGTCCTCGCTGTCGATCGAGGCCACCACGACCTGCCCGCCCCGCGATGCGGCGTCCTCGGCGAGCCGCTTGGCGACCGCCGCGGCCCGCGCAGCACGCTCACCCGCGAGGGCCTTGCTCTCCTGCTTGATCCGTTCCTGCAGCGCGCTGAGGTCCTGCCGCAATTCCTGCCGTCGCACCGTCGGCAACGTCAGCGTGTCAACCTCCTGCGCGAGCTGCGTCGCAGCCGAGGCGAGTTCCGCCCCGCGCAGCATCTTGGCCTGCGCGATCCGGTCGGCCAGCACGTCCGCGGCCCGCGCTGCGGCCTGCGCGGGGACACCCGTGAGCGCGGTGATCCGCCGGATGCCCTTGGCCACCGCCTCCTCACCCGCGAGCACGAAAGCGCCGATGTCGCGCGTGTTGGCCACGTGCGTACCGCCGCAGAACTCGACGCTCAGACTCTGCCACGCCGCGTTGCTCGGGTCGTCCAGCAGGTCGCGCACCTTCGCCCCGATCGCCACCACGCGCACCGGGTTGGGGTACGTCTCACCGAAGACCGCGCGCACGCCGTTGATCGCCCTGGCAAGGTCGAGCGGAGCGAGGTCGATCGACACGTCAAGCCCCTTCTCGATGTTCTGCCGCACGTCCGACTCGATCTTCGCGAGTTCCTCCGGCGTCGTTGACTTCGTGTGGCTGAAGTCGAACCGAAGGCGGTCCTGCGCGACCAGCGACCCCTTCTGCTCGACGCCTTCGCCGAGCGTTCCCTTCAGTGCGAGGTTCAGCAGGTGCGTCGCCGTGTGGTTCGCCATGATCGCCTGTCGGCGCGAGCCGTCGACGTGCAACTCCACCGTGTCGTTCACGCGCAGTTCGCCGCGCGTGACTTCGCCCACGTGCAGCACGTACCCGGCAAACGCGAGCACTTCTTCAACGCGGAACTCTCCGCCCGACCCGGCGTGCCCGCTCTCACCCGGGCCGCCCCGGCTCTCGCGCAGCACGCTGATCAGCCCCGTGTCCGTCTCCTGACCGCCCATCGTCGCGTAGAAGTTGGTCTTGGAGAGCACCACGCCGATGCGCCGAGTCTGCGACCCTGCCCGGCAGTGCTCGTCGAAGTTCTGTCCGTTCCAGATCGCCTTGACGGTGGCCTTGATCATCCGGCCGTGGAACTTGTCGCTGTCGTCGGTCTTGTTGACGCGCAGGGCTTCCAGCCGCGCAGCGGCGTGCGCATCGAGCGCAAGCGTCGCCTCGCCCTCCTCGCCCGGCAGTTTCCCGCCCGATCGGGCCAACTCGCGGGCCTGCTCCATGAGTCGCTCGTACCCGGCGACGTCGACCTTCAGCCCGCGCTCCTCGGCCATCTGCATCGTCAGATCGATCGGGAAGCCGTAGGTGTCGTGGAGTTTGAACGCGTCGTCGGCAGAGACACTGGGCCTGGGGCCATTAAAGTGAGACCAATCGCGGACTTCCGAGGCGTAGTTCACGCGGTGCTGAGTGTCTCGTGATGTAGCGCTTCTCCCGATGAAAGCATTGAATGCACTGCGGTACTGATCTTCGAGGCTGGCATCCAATTCGAGCGCTGCTCTGGACATGGCCTCGTCAAACAGTTTCAACCCCCGCTCCAGCGTCTTCCCGAAACTCTCCTCCTCATCTCGGATGATCTCGACCACGCGCTTCGGGTTCTTGCGCAACTCCGGGAACGCCTCACCAAAGTGCTCCACCACCACCGGCACCAGCCCCGCAAAGAAGCCCGGCTTGGCGTTCAGCACCTGCCGCCCGTACCGCACCGCCCGCCGCAGGATCCGCCGCAGCACATACCCGCGCCCGTCGTTCCCCGGTGTGGCGCCGTCGGTGATCGCGAACGTCAGCGTCCGGATGTGATCCGCGATCACTCGGTACGCGGTGTCCACGTTCCCCGTGTCCGCGCTCCCCAGTTTGCCCGCGTACGGCCGAGCCCCCGTCGTCCGCTCGATCGCCGCGAAGATCGGGAAAAACACGTCCGTGTCGTAGTTGCTGCGGACGTTCTGCAGGATGCTGGTGAGACGCTCCAAGCCCATGCCCGTGTCGACGTGCTTGGCCGGCAGCGTCCGCAGCGTGCCCCCGTCTTCGCGATTGAACTGGATGAACACGTTGTTCCAGATCTCGATCACGTCCGGATCGCCGCTGTTCACCAGGTTCGGCACCGACCGCTTCTGGATCCCCATCGCCGTCAGCCGATCGACGTGGATCTCCGTGCAGGGGCCGCACGGCCCCGTCTCGCCCATCTCCCAAAAGTTGTCTTTCATGTTGCCGGGGATCACGCGCTCCGCCGGTAGGAACTTCAGCCACAGGTCGCGCGTCTCGATGTCCGGCTCGAGCCCCGCCTCCGGCTTGCCCTCGAAGTACGTCGCGTACAGCGCCTCCTTCGGCAGGCCGTACACATTGGTCAGCAACTCCCACGACCACTCGACCGCTTCCTTCTTGAAGTAGTCGCCGAACGACCAGTTCCCGAGCATCTCGAAGAACGTGTGGTGGTACGTGTCCCTGCCGACGTCGTCGAGGTCGTTGTGCTTCCCGCCCGCGCGGATGCACTTTTGGCTGTTCACCGCGCGCTTCAGGCCGTGCAGCGGTGAGCCGGGCGGCACGTCGCCCAGGAAGATCGGCTTGAACTGGTTCATCCCCGCGTTGGTGAACAACAGCGTAGGGTCGTCCACCGGCACGCACGGCGAACTCGCCACGAACGCGTGCCCGTCGGCCGAGTCCGGCTTGCCCTTGAAGAACTCGATGAACGTCGAACGGACGCGCGAAACGGGCCAGTTAGAAGAGTGAGTGGACATGCAGGGATCGTCGGGTCGGGTGTGAGGAGCGGGGGGGTGGGGGAGGGGGGGAGGGGGGTGGTCCGAGGGCGGTCACGGTCTGGAGGGGACATGGTAGGGTGAGGCCGCCGTCGCTTCGATTCACGCGTCGATCGTGCCCGCCCCCTTGGCGACGCGCCTGGCAACCTTCCCGCACGTTTCGGGATCGAAGCCCCGCCGTGCCAGCATCGCGTACACGCGGCGCACCACCACGTCCGGCTCCACGCCCCGGCCGCCCTGCCTGCCGGTCAACGAACGTGCCTTGCGTTCCGCTAGCAGCATCGCCTCCTCGGCCTCGTCGATGCCCCGGCTTTCACGCTCGCCGAGCGCACTCCGCACCACCTCCGCCGCGATGCGTCCGTCGATCCGCTTGGACCGCAACTTGGCATCGAGCAGCCTCGCCCCGGCTGGCTTTCGGCGCAGTTCCGATGCGACCACGCCCTCGGCGTACGCCCGATCGTCCAGCCACCCGCGTCCGGTCAGGTCGGCGATGACCCCTTTGGCCGCCGCAACGTCCACGCCCTTGCGCCGGAGTTTGGCTTCCAGCATCCCGGTCGAGATCGGCGCCCGCGCGATCGCCCGGAGCGCCCAGTACCGTGCATCGGTCACGCCCTGCTCGCGAACGACCTCCGCGACCAGGTGGGCATCCAGAACGGTTCCCGCTTTCAAGCCGAGCCTCGTGGCGGCATCGGAATGGATCTTCGCCGCGCTCCGCCGCCCGATGCGCACATGGACAAGACTCGGGTCCTTCGCGTCCGGCGTGAGGGCGCGAATCGCCGCCCCGGGCTCCAGCGCGGCCTGTCGCTTGGCACGCCGCTCTCCCGCGCTGCGAGATCGTCCCCCCCGGTTCATAAGTCGCACTGTTCCAGCAGCGTCTGCAACTCGCCCAAGGCCTTGCCGTCGCCCGAGCGCTTGGCCGATTCGATCCCCGCCAGGATCACGACCCGGGCCTGCTCCGGCTCGCCCATCCGCAGCAGCGTGGCGCCCTTGTGATAGAACGCGTACCCGTGGGCGGGGTCGGCGGCGATGCACATGTCGAAGAACCGCACCGCCTCGCGCAGGTGCTCGGGTGTGCCGATGCGGGCGTGCTCCTGCGCGATGCCGTAGAGCACGAACGGGTCCGAAGGATCCATCTTCAGCATCTGCGTGAGTTTGTCGAGCCTGGACATGGCGGCCGCTCCCGAGTCTCGCCACCGTCACGGCCGCAACCGCCCAGCGCACCCGCAGCGCCGGTCGATCCGGCCAATCACCGGAGTATCCTACCAGAAATCCTGCCATTGCAAGTCCGACCCGCTCGGCCCCTTGCTTCCCCTAAGTTCTCCTCCCCGATCCGCCTCCTTCCCCTTCGTGGCCGACCTCGGCGCCAACCGAACCACCCCGAATCAGGAACCACACACCATGTCCAGCATCAACAACGTCGCCGTCATCGGCGCCGGCCAGATGGGCGGCGGAATCGCGCAGATCGCGGCCGTCGCCGGTTTCACCGTCACCGTCTGTGACTCCATGCCCGATGCGCTCGCCCGTTGCAAGGACGGGCACGGCAAGCGCCTGGCGCGGGACATCGAGAAGGGCAAGATCCGGAAGGCCGACGCCGACGCCGCGCTCGGCCGGCTGACCTACTCGAGCGACATCGCCGCGGTAAAGAACGCCGACATCGTCATCGAGGCCGTGGTCGAGGACGCGGGCGTGAAGAAGGGCATGTTCTCGACCGTTGCGCCGATGGTCGGTCCGAACTGCATCCTGGCCACCAACACCAGTTCCATCTCCATCACCGAGATCGCCTCGGTCACCGGCGCTGCCGCCGACCGCGTCATCGGCATGCACTTCTTCTATCCCGTGCCGGTGATGAAACTCGTTGAGGTTATCAACGGCCTGCAGACCCGCCCGGATGTGACCAAGGCGGTGATCGCGCTGGCCGAGAAGATGGGCAAGACCGCCATCCCTGCCAACGACCGGGCCGGGTTCGTCTCCAACCGCGTGCTGATGCCCATGATCAACGAGGCTTTCTACGCGTGGATGGAGGGCGTCGCCGAGCCCAAGCACCTCGACGACATCATGAAACTCGGGTGCAACTTCCCGATGGGCCCGCTGCAACTGGCCGACTTGATCGGGCTCGACACGTGCGCCCACATCATGGAAGTGCTCGCCGACGGGCTGAATAGCGACCGCTACCGCCCTTGCCCGCTGCTGAAGCAACTGGTGACGGCGGGCCGGCTCGGGCAGAAGTCCGGGCGGGGCGTGTACGACTACCCGCCTGCGGGCAAGTAACCAAGCGGCCAATGCAGGCAGTCCAACGACGTTGAGCGCGTCCGTCGTGGTGTTCGTTGCTCAGCGCCGGCGGCGAAGTCCAACAAACCCGCTCATGCCCAACAACGCCAGCGCGCCCGGCGCGGGCACCACGGTAAACCAGCCCTGCGCAGCGCCGGGGTAGTAGGTGTTCATGTTCAACTGGCTGAGCGAGCCGGTGAAGCCGCCCGCGCCGTCGCTGCCCAGGAAGTCCTGCGGCGTGACCAGGCCCGGCAGGAACTGGTTGGACGCGAAGTTGTGGCCGGTGTTGTTGATGAAGGCGAAGACTCGGATCTCGCCGGGCGGCAGGCCGAGGTCGGCCAGCGCGATGGAGAGTTCGATGCCGGTGGTCGCCGCGGCGGCGGCGGCCTGATCGGCTGCGCCCGAGCCGCCGATCACGCCCGCCATGTTCGAGTTATTGAAGGCGATCTCGATCGGGCTCGAGTTGATGCCCGTGCCGGTGGAGGTGGCGCCAGTGGCCGATCCGCCGAAGACGTCGACGTACTGGCTGAACGCGCCCGCCTGGAGATCGGCGAAGTCGAGGTTGAAGCGCGTGCTGGGGACGAGTCCGTGGCGGACGTTCAAGTGGTAATCGGCGTTGAAACCGCTGTCGAACGTGAAGCCGTTCATCGCGGAGGTGTTGTCGTTGCCGGCGCTGGCGTAAACGTTCTGCCCGCCCGCGCGGGAGTCGATGAAGATCTCGAGGTTGTTGAAGTTGTTGGCCAGGTTGCCGGTGAACGCCAAGTACAGGCGGCCGGCCGTGATGAGGCCGTACGCGGCGTTGAGTTCGTTCATGTTGTCCGTCCACGCGGTCTGCGTGGTCTGCACGGCGAGGGCGGGGCCGTACATGTCGGCGCCGGCGACCGTGCCGTTGACCGTCGGCGCAGCGTGGGCCGCCGCGGCGGTCAGGGCGAGTGCGAGGCCGGCGGCGAGGGTGATGGTGGCGTGGGGGGCGTTGGAGCGGATGGGAAGGGTGAGCATGTGCGGGCGGTTCCTTATTGGCGTGAGAGGGTGGTTGATGCGCAGGCGGAACGGCCGAGCGCCGCGGTGCGCGGAGTCTGGAACGACACTCTCTCTGTCTCTCACTCCCGCCCCAACTGAACGAACCCGCTATTCCATCCGGTCCGCGTCGAGCGAGGTGGCGCAGCTCGGCGTGCTGAAACGGGTGACGTGACTTCAAGCAACGGGGGATACGCTGATCCTGAACGTTCATCATGCCCGAACTTGGGCCATAAGCAAGCGCATCCGGTCACTGAGAACGCGGGAATCACCTCGGGACCGCGCCGGAGGGTCCGGGAACGCTCACGCGACCGGTGTTTCCGCGGGTCAGGCCGCATGAGAGATACGGCTCATTGTGCGGCTGACGCATGGGCGCGCGAGCGATCGCGGACGCTCGCCCCGCCAATCGCTGTGACGCTGGGCGATGGTCGAGCCGCGATGGATGCTTGCGAATGTGGGATGGAGCGCGCAGCGCGGCAGCGGGTCAGGGAGGGTGCGCGGGGGCAGCGAGCGCGGGGCGCAGCGAGCGCAGGTGGGTGATGAGCGCGTGAAGGGAGGCGAGCGCTTCCTGACGTGCTTGGTTGCGGGGCGATGAGGTGGAGGCCGGGGCGTCGGCCCGTGCGGAGAGCGCGGGCGTCGGCTCGGAGGTGTGCGAAGAATGCGCATCGGGGAGTGATGGGAGAGGCGGGGCACCAGTCTCACGGCTCACGTCGGACTGGACAGGTGAGATTGCCGTCTCGCTGTTCACGTCGGATTGGACGGGCGGCGTGTCTGACCCACTGCTTGTATCGGGGTCGGCGATTTGGCTGCTGACGGAGCCGAGGCACGCGGAGAGCATGGCGCTGAGGGACGCCGGCGGGGCGGGACGCGAGCGTGCGGGCGGCGGGAGGTTTGGTCTGCCGCCTGAGGAGAGGCGAGCGGGGATGGAGAGGCGGGTGAGACGGGCGAGGAGCGAGATGCACTTGCGCAGGCACTCGCTGATGGGTGTCGGGGTTGGTGTGCGCGTCCGGGCGGGGTCCTGGTGCGTGTTCCGGCCGGCGGCGGCGTCGAGGTCGATCTGGTGGATGAGGCGGGAGAGGGACTCCGCGGCCTTGGGGAGGGCGAGGGAGGCGACCAAGCGGGTGCGTTCGGTGGCGGCCTTGAGGGCGAGGTCGAGTTCTCGCCGGCACTCGGGGCCGGCCATGAAGCGGAGGAGGTCGGCCATGGAGAGGTCGTGCTCGCGGGCGATGGCGGGGAGGGTGCGGGTCGGGTCGATGAGCGCTTCGAGCAGCCCGGCGGGGATCGATGGTGGGGCGGGTGTTGGGTGGGCGAGGGCGGACATTGTGCGGATAATGTACGGTATCGCTTGGCGTTGTCAAGTCATTTGCTTGGATTTTGGAAGGGTTGTGGATTGTGGAGGGAGTGGGCGCGGAAGTGCTTGGCGGGGAAGGGGTTGAGGGGGAGGGACGGGGAGTGGGCGAGGGAGTGAGGGGGGGAGGAGGGCGCAGGGGATCGGTGTCGTACGCCGGTATGCTTGGCGCATGGCGAAGTACGCCCCGCTGCGGGCGATGCTGGGAACGCGAGCGGCGAAGGGGGAGACGCGCGTGACGCTGTCGTTCGCGGAGATCGAGGAAGTGCTCGGGGAGCCGTTGCCGCGATCGGCGCGGGAGTATCAGGCGTGGTGGTCGAACGAGGCGAGGCCGCAGCCCGTGCAGAAGCACTCGTGGACCGACGCGGGGTATCGCGTGGAGCACGTGGACTTGCAGGCGGGCGTGGTCAGTTTTGTGGGGGAAGGGCGGGGGTGATGAGAGGGCAAGCGGGCCGCTACTCCCGTTCCGTGAAACAAGTTGCGTTCATGCAGACCGACCCATGCACCGACCGCTCACCCCCCCAAGCCGTGGCCGGTGACACGCGGAGAAGTCGTGGTCGGCGCCACCTGCCGAGCGCCAATTGTTGCTTCATCACTCACGGCTCAAACGGATCAAGGCCCTTGAGCGACTGAATCCCAATGAGTTTGGTCGCCACCGCTGCGGTCGATGGGCGTCCGCTGGGCGGCACATACAGTCCGACACATCCGTGCGTTGACGTAACGGGAGTTCGCCCAAGTTCCTTCCAATCACACAAGTTGATTGCAAAGACGCAGCATGGTGTTCCGTCATCAAGCGAGCTCCAGACGCAATCCAGTTGGAACTGGCCGTTGTAGATGTTGATCGCATCAATGCGATCACACTGACGATTGAAGCGGATGCACTCAACCAGAAGGGGATGAACCATTTGCCTAGGACTGAGCACCGCTTCTTGTGTGTCCAAGTCGAACGTTCCAGTAGGAAACGGGCCGGACCACGTCAGATGCGTCGCGGGCGAGCGAGGCAGGAACTCACCATAGAGGGACGCGTGAGACCCTTGCAGCCATCGCATGATCAAACTGTCGAACGCAATGCCCGTCACGCCAACGACCGGTTCTCTGACTGCTTGTGGCGATTCGGTGACGTATGTCAGCTGACGACGTTGTGGGTGGGGTATTCGGCCGTGCATGAAACCGGTTAGCTCTGCAGCGCACCCGTCGAGTACGGAGAGGCGATCGTGGCAGTCTATGTGCGTAGGAAGCACGAGCGGGATGCCGGGATCGATGTCGCAAACAAGACTTTTCGCGATTACGTGATCGCGATTCGTCTTGCTCTTCGACAGCGGATCGCCACACAGATAACAGAATTTCACGCTGCGACTGGCGCGTTGAAGTTGCTTCTGCGTTGCGAGTCGCATAAAACCCAGCCTCACCTTTCGGCAAGGTTGGGTGCTTGGTTTGATCAATAGTCCATGTCGTCCATGCCGCCGCCGGCGGGGACGCTGGCCTTCTTCTTGTCCTTGATCTCGACGATGGCGGCGTCGGTGGTCAGGAGTAGGCCGGCGATACTCGCGGCGTTCTGGAGGGCGACGCGCTCGACCTTGGTCGGGACGATGACGCCCATGGCGAGGAGGTCGCCGTACTGCTGGGTGAGGGCGTTGAAGCCGTAGGCGGCCTTGCCGTTGTCCTCGGTCTCGACCTTCATGGCGACGACGGAGCCGTCGAGGCCGCAGTTCTTGGCGATCTGCTTGATGGGGGCGGAGACAGCGCGCTCGATGATGTCCATGCCGATGCGCTCGTCGCCGTCGGCCTTCTTCTTCAACTTGTCGAGGACACGACGGGCGCGGAGGATGGCGACGCCGCCGCCGGGGAGGATGCCCTCTTCGACCGCCGCGCGGCAGGCGTGCAGGGCGTCCTCGACGCGGGCCTTCTTCTCCTTCATCTCGACCTCGGTGGCCGCGCCGACGTTGATCTGGGCGACGCCGCCGGCGAGCTTGGCGAGCCGCTCCTCGAGCTTCTCGCGGTCGTAGTCGCTGGTGGTGGCCTCGATCTGGTGGCGGATCTGCTCGATGCGGCCCTTGATGTCGGGGGTGTCGCCGGCGCCCTCGACGATCGTGCAGTTGTCCTTGTCGATCGTGACCTTCTTGGCCCGGCCCAGGTCGGCCAGGTCGATCTTCTCAAGATCGAGGCCCAGCTCGTCCATGATGGGCTTGCCGCCGGTGAGGATGGCGATGTCCTCGAGCATGGCCTTGCGGCGGTCGCCGAAGCCCGGGGCCTTGACGGCCGCGACCTTCAGCACGCCGCGGAGCCGGTTGACGACCAGCGTCGCCAGGGCCTCGCCCTCGACATCCTCGGCGATTACCAGGAGGCTGGCGCCGGCGTCGGCGATCTTGCCCAGCAGCGGGAGGAGGTCCTTGGCGCTGGAGAGCTTCTTCTCGTGGATGAGGATGTAGGGCTTGTCGAGGTTGACCTCCATCTTGGCGGGGTCGGTGACGAAGTGGGGGGAGAGGTAGCCCTTGTCGAACTGCATGCCCTCGAGCAGCTCGACCTCGGTGTTGAGGCTCTTGCCCTCCTCGACGGTGATGACGCCGTCCTTGCCGACCTTGTCCATGGCGTCGGCGATGATCTTGCCGA